>DATIIC010000001.1:0-37897 GCA_035480095.1 Saccharimonadales bacterium (SeqCode)
GTTTTCGACGGCGGTCGGGTTGATGTCTAGGGCTATGCCCGTGGCGCCGTGTGCTGCGGCAATAGCCGAAAGTATGCCCGAGCCCGAGGTCGTGTCTAGGACGCTTGGGGCTTTGGACTCGGATGCGCGTAGGTACGGGCCAAGATGTGCGGCAAGCAGATGGGCATCGGTGGCGGGACGGAAGACACCCGGGAAGATTTCGACCGAGACACCCTCTAGCTGTACGTCCTCGGGCGATGTTCTTTGATTGAGGTATGCGACGTAGTCGGTTGGTATTTCTCGAGACTGTGTTTCTTCTGCGTCCATAATCTTCCAGGTATCTAGGTTGGGCTGCGGGTGGGCTTACCGGCCGACGGTGTCGGGCGAAGTGCCCTCTAGCGTGGCGAAGCCCTTTTGCAGGATGGCATACTCGGGGTCGTCGGTTTCGTTTTGGCGGTTGCTGCGGGTCAGGTGCAGTTCGTCTTTTGCAAACCAACCGTATTCGGCGTGGTCTTCGGGGTTGATTTGAATCGCATCGGGCGGGCTGATGAGTGTGGCAAAGTAAACGATTTCGGCCGAGTGCGAGCCCTTGATGTCATTGCGGTAATCAAACACGGCGAGCGGGTCGCCCACGGCAATGTCAACCTGCAGTTCTTCCCTGACTTCGCGCTTCAGCCCGTCCACGATGTGCTCGCCGAAGTCGATGTGGCCGCCCGGCAGCTCGTAGACCCCCGGCAGGAATTTCTTGGTGTCGGCCCGTTTGGGCAAAAACACCTTTTCCACGCCGTCAAATTGGTGGTGGATGAAGGCACAGGCAGTAATCACCTGCTTGCCTACGGCTGGGGTTTCGCTGTCGTGGGATACTTTCGTCATTCCCCTATAGTACCAGATGCTACGGGCGGTTTTTGTCCTTGCCGGGACGGTGGCCGGGCCACCAGACTTTGTAGCCGAGGATGGCGGCGACGGATGGGACCAGCAGCGGTGCGATGACGAAAGCGGATAGGATGATGCCGAACGCAATCGAAAAGCCCAGCTGGGCCAGCAAACTGATGCCCGCCAGCGCCAGCGACCCGAAGGTGCCGGCCAAAATCAGCCCGGCGGAGGTAACGGTGGCGCTGCTGTGCTCGATGGTCATGTCGGCCGCTTCGCGCGGCTTTAGGCCGCTGCGGACTTCTTCGCGCAGGCGCGTCATGGTCAGGATGTTATAGTCCGTCCCCACTGCCACCACAAAGATGTACACCATGATGGGGATGAAGAAGATGAGCCCGGGGTCGCCCAAGGCGTTTTGGTACAGATAGGCTGCCCCGCCGAGTGTAGCGGTGTAGCCGAGTGCGACGGCAATTAGTAGGTACAGCGGTGCCAAGACGCTGCGCAGCAGCAAGACCAAGATGACGAAGATGATGACCGCGGCTGCCGGCAAGATGACCGCCAGGTCCCGGCTGACAGCCGAGCGCACATCGACAAACGCGGCACTTTCGCCGTTCACGTACACTTTGGTGCCGGCCGGTGCGGCGGCGTGGGCGGCCGGGCGGAAGGTGTCCTTCATGAAGTCGAGTGTGTTTGTGGCGCTAGCCGTACCCGGTAAAAAGGCGGTGATTTCGGCGGTTTTGCCGTCGCTGGACAGTTGGGCTTGGCCGCCAAGAGTCACCTTCGGGATTTTGGCGATGGCATTAGCGGCATCGTCGGCCGCCGCCTGAGTGATTGGCGTGCTGGATGAAATGAACACCTGTGTCGGCGAAATCGCCCCCGCCGAAAACAGCTTGGACAGGTCTTTGAACGCCCGGGCAGACTCGGTGTTCTGCGGTTGTTGGCTGATGAAATCGTAATTCGTCTTTAGATGCGGGTAGCCGCTGGCAAAGGCAAGCAGCAGCACGAACGCGCAAGCAGCCACGATGCCCGGCCGCCGGCCAACCAATCCACCCAATTTCTTAAAGAACACGCCCTTCGGCGCCGTTTGCCAGCCCCTGGACGGCCAGAAAATCTTCGGGCCAATCACTGCCACCACGGCTGGAATCAACGTCAAAACAGCGGCCAGCATGGTCAGTACACAAATCACCAACCCTGGCGCTAGGTTCTTAAAAATACCGAAGTCCGACACTCCCAGTGCGGCGAAGGCAGCGGCCACCACTAGCGCGGCCGACAAAATCGCTTCCCCGGCCCGGCTAAGCGCAAACGAAACTACTTCACGCCCCCGGTCGCCCGTCCGCAGTTTCTCGCGGTACCGGAACAGCAGGAACAAAATGTAGTCCGTGCCGATGCCATATAGCACTACGGTGTAGAGAATGCTCAAAGATTCATCGATTTTAAAGTGAAAGCCTTTGGCCACCAGAGCAATCAGCGACTGTGACAGGGTAAACACCATAAACACCGCCAGCACCGGCGCGAAGGCTGCCACCGGGCTGCGGAAAATAATCCCCGGCAGGATGATGACCAGCGCAAACGTCGCCATCGTCACAATTTTGGTGGCGTTGTTGAACTGGGCACTGCTGTCGGCGTTCATGGCGATGCTGCCGGTTAACTCGGCCTGCAGGCCGGTGCCTTTAGTCAGTTCCGAAACTTTGGCGCGGACGGCCTTGGTGAAATCGGTGTCAGCTGTGCCGCCAGTCGGCTGCCCATCTGCCACCACCTGCACTAGCTGGGCGGTGCCGTCTTTGGAAAGGGACTGTTCGGAGGTCTGTACCGCCACCACTTTGTGGATGTTGGCTGCTTGCAGTTGGTCGGCCAGGGTTTGCGCTGCCGTCCGGTCTGCGGCGGTTAATTTGCCGCCATCGGTGCGCTTAACCAGTAGGATTTCAACATCATCCTTCGACTGCGGGAAGGCCTTTTCGCCGATTTTCTGGGCCTGGACTGATTCGTACTTCTTGGGCAGGAAGCTAGTCTGGTCGGTGCTGGTAACACTACTTAACTTCGGCGCAAAAGCGGTAATGACGACAGCGATGACTACCCAGACCGCAATCACCCACCACCGGTTCCGGACGATGAAATTCCCTAGTTTATTTAGCACGCGCGTAGTCTCCCTGTCGTTTACTTACCCCTATTGTACGGGGCAATTGCCGGGGCGCACAACCAGGTTTGCTTACTATTATGTTATGCTTCTAGGCTACCCAAAAATGATACTAATTCCCGCGGGGTGATTTCGGCCTTTACCAGATACCCATCGGCTTGTTTTTCGATGTCGGCGCGGACGTCTTCGCGCTGCTCCAGGTTTGTCGTCACGATGATTTTGGCGTGCATCTTAGGTGTTTGCTGGGGGTCGCGCAGTGTGCGCAGTACTTCGATGCCGGTGATGTTCGGAATCATTAAGTCTAGCAGGATGATGTCGTATTGGTCGGTCTGCGCGGCGGCCATGCCCTTTTGCCCGTCCAGCTGGACATCCACCTGGTAACCGGCCTTCGTGAGGGCGCGAACATACAGTTCGCTGATGAAATGCTCGTCCTCGATGATGAGCACGTGCTTGAGTTTGGGCGTTGCGGCCGCGTCGTTGTCCATTACGCTTAGTGTATCATGAACGCTGGGTTGCGCTGCTTGTACTACTCAAAAAGCTGCCAAGTCTTGAACTCTTCGGAGTCGGCTGCTTTGGTGCGGTCGAAAGCTTCTTTTAATGAGAGATTGGGGTATTGGGTTAAGAAGTAAAACAGCAGGACTGGAAATAGGTATGAGGTATAGCCGAACGGTGCATCGGCATCGGCAATATATGCCTTGGCCCGCCCTTTTTGCATAAAAACATCACTCAGCCTGCTTGCACCACTGCCGCAAGCGGTGTTAATGATAACTTTGCCCTCGACGTTGATACATTTTTCTAGGTCACCAGGCGTCATGGTGCCATGGAAATCTTGGGTTGCTGCCAGCTCCCCTTCCAGCCGGTCACCAAGCGAGATATCGCCGTCAGTTTCAGCGCCATGAGCGGCAATGATTAGGTAAGGAGCTTTGGCGTAGGTACTGCTGCCCAAAACCTTTTTAATGTGCTCTGACAGGCCGACTTCAAAGTAGTTAACCTTAATGCAAAAGCGCTCAAGTCCACTGCGCATGGCCTGTGCCGTTTGCAGGTCCGAGATGTTCAATATATCTACTTCGGTCCAGAACAGCTCGCCTTTAGTCACGACCCTAACCCGCGAGGGTCGCCATTTGTCTACGAATGCGTATTTGTCGTCGGTCATTAGCGAAGTATAGCACGGGCTGCACCTGGGGCGGCTGACGCAGGCTAGTCCCGGTACAGCGAGTGGTTTTTAATCCAGCCGTGGGCGTTGCGGGTGACGCCGGGCTGTGCGCCCTGCTTCCCTGAGTCTTGCAGCTGGGTGAATGGCAGCAGCGTAAAGCTGAAGGTACTACCTTCATTTACTTTGCTGATGACGCTAATTTGCCCGCCGTGGGCGTCCACGATGGCCTTGCACAGGTACAGCCCCAGGCCGGTACCGCCGATTTGGGCGCGGTTGCGGTGGTTGCGGTAGAATTTGTCGAACACGTGCGGCAGGATGCTGGCGTCAATGCCGAGGCCGAAATCTTTCACACTTGTTTCCACCAGCCCTTCTTTGTTCAGCTGGGCAGAAATGTAAATCTCGCTGGTGCCCTTGCTGTACTTAATGGCGTTATCCAGTAGGTTCGCCAGGACTTCGTAGATGCTGTAGCGGTCAACACCAACGGTCGGTAGGTTCGGAGCAATGTCGGTTTTTAGCGCAATCCCCCGTACTCCGGCCCGTAGCCCCAAGTCGTGGACAACATTTTCCACTACTTTCGGCCAGTTTTCCTCGTGCAGCTGCAGCGTCAGCTGGTTGTCTTCTATCTTGGCGACGTTCAGGATGTTATCGACGAAGGCTGCTAGTTGCTGGGCGGCGGCGTTCATTTTCTTCATAAAGGCCTTGAGTTCACTGTTCAGGTTGGGCCCCAGCTCATCGTCAAAGACTTCGATGTACCCACGCAGCAGCGTCAACGGTGTACGCAGCTCGTGCACGGCCAGGGCCACGAAGCTCATGGCTTGGTCGTCCTGGGCGTAGACTTCGGTGTGGTCGAACAGTACCAGCAGCGTTTCGTAACCCAGCGGGTTGCCCTGGTTGTAGTAGGCGGCTAGGTCGAACTGCAGGCTGTCGTTCTGGCCTGGCAGGCCGATGCGCACGCGTTCCCACTTGTGGTCGGCGGTGGCGGTTTTGCCCTTGCTGGCCTTCAGCCAGTTGGACAGCGTATCGTCGCTGCGGAACGACATGTCGAGCGCGGTGTAGATGTTCTGGCCGACCAGTTCGGCGGCGGGCTTGTCCATGTAGCGGCTGGTGGCTTCGTTGGCGTAGACGATTTTTTCGTCGTGGTCTAGCACAATGAGCGGCAGCGGCAGGCTGTTGGCCACAAAGTTGGCGCGCAGGTCTTGCGATACTTTAGTGCTGTTGGCCTGCACATCTTGTACGACGCTAGCTAGTTGGTACACATGGTTAGCGAGCGTAGCGACTAGTTCCTGGCCGAGTTTGTAGCGCTTGAGGTCCGGCGCCGGTGCCTCGTCACCGTGCGGCGCGACGTGCTGGATGGCTTGCCACAGGGTGGCCACCGGCCGGGTGAGGTACTGTGCCGCGGCATCACTGATGAGAAACGCGCTGAGCAGTGACGATGCGAACAGTGCTAGCAGCAAGTACCACGGGGACATCTCCGGGTAAAATACCCGGGCTGCCCACCAAGCGGTAATCAGCACGGTGTTTTCCAGGAAAATCCACCAGAACAGCTGCAACTTAACTTGGCGGCGGAATAGGTCTAGGAAGTTCATAGCGTTACATAAAGTATAACAGGCATAAGCGGAATGATATGCCGCAGACTCTCGGCTGCAGGGGCCGCAGGGAGGGCTGCATCTGGGGCGGCCGCGCAGGCCGTTGGCCTGCTGGCCGCGCCTCTCATTACTCTAAAGGGGAACCTTCCGGGTTCCCCTTACGCGTACGCCCGGCTTCGCCGGGCTAGCTATCCCCTCCACAGGACGTCGGTGGTGGGGTGTGAAGTCGGTGTTATTTGTAGCTGACTTTGCCTGCAGCGTCGACGGCCGATATCCACGTTTGCCCGGGTACCAGCGGGATGGCTGCCCCGTTTGCATCGGTGAAGGTGAGCTGTGCGTTGTTGTCGGTCTTCGTCCAGGTGCCGGTGGTGACTGTACCGTTTTGGAAGATGAACACTTGCCCGCTGCCGACCGTGGCGTAGTCCGAATAGTACGCGCCGGATGCGTCCAGTACCCCGCGCCCCAGCGGCACCACCATGGCAATCACCACTTTAGGGCTAATTTGCTTGCCGGTGTTGGCGTCGGTGTGCGGCTCGCCGTCCTCATTGCGGTCGTAGCTGTTGGTGGTGGCGTTATAGGCATAGTGCGGGTCGTAAATGGGGCCGGACAGATTAAAGTCTATGCTGGCAACGGGTGTGGGCGCCGGTGTGGCTGGCGCCTGGCCGGGCTTAGTGCTGGGTTTGGCCGCGCCGATGGGTGCTTCTTTACCACGCGGGAAGCCGGTGTAGGTGCTGGTGTAGCCTTTGCTGGCTTCCAGCTGGTTTAGCGTAGCGACGGACGTGTAGACGTTGTGCGGCGCTGGGCGGTCGGTGGTGCGGTGGTAGTAGGCGCCGTTGTAGAACTGGTTCATGTCATGCACACCCCAGTTAGCGATGTCCGCCAGCGCATCTGGGCTGCCGCCGACATGCGCGTAAGCGGCGTCAAAGCCCAGCGCCCACTGGATGTAGTACGGCCGGGCGCTGCGGATGGGCCCGATGTTGTCCGGCGCGGTGTCTTGGAACAGTGCCAGGAAGCGCGTTACCCCGCCCTCGGCTACGGCCTCGAAGACTACGCCGGCGTCACCGAGGCCGCTTTGTGGCCGGGCATCCAGGCTGTTTTCTATCATCACCCCAGTTACGGGGCGCTGGTTGACGGATTCGTCGGCCACCGGCAGGCCGGTCAGCGTGCTATATATAATTTTGGGCGGCACCACCTTTTTGGCCACCTTTTTGTGGACGGCAATAACCGGTTTGGCGTGGTGTGTGAACATCCAGGCTGCCCCTGCACCGCCGAGCACCACTAGGGCAATGGCTAGGCAGCATACGATTTGCCACCTCCGGCTGCCCGGCCACCACCGGTGTTTTTTGAGCGATTTCGGCCCTGCCAGGGCATTTTTAAGGATTTTTGGCCCCTGCAGGGCATTCCTCAGTACGTCAGTGCCGTGGTCGACTACCATCGGCAGGAACGGCGACGGGCTGCCGTTTGCTTCCTCCTCGGTGGCGATTTCATCCGGTGTCTTGAACGACGGGTCTGCTGTCTTGGCCTGCTCGTGCAGCGGCGCGCTCAAGGCCGTCTTACCCAGCGGCTCAATCCGCTTAGGTTTTTTCCGCTCGGGCGGCTGCGGCGGGATGATTTCGCTAATGACGGCCATCCTAAGCCCGGCCTACCCTGCCAGTGGTACGGTTGTATGCAAACACAAGCACTATTGTAGCAGAGAGCCCGACATAGACGGGCATTGACATGCGTGGTATAATGTTACATCTTATGAGAAATATAGACTTTGACGGACTGGGCCGGGAAGTTTGGCCGGCCGGCGCGCAGCCACGGCCCGGTTGTGAGGTTACGCTGGCAGACTACGCCTTGGCAGACCTGGACGTCCGCACATCCCCGCTCCCCAAACGGGCCGCCGAGCTTGAACGGCAGCTGCGCCGGATACTCGCTGCTGCCGAGGTACTTGTCCAGTTGCCGTTAGTGGCGCCGCCGGATGCGGCCGTATAGACGCTACGTATGCTCCTCCACTTGCTGCTCGGGTATATCGGGCAGATACGGCAACTCAACCAGCCAGCGTTCGGCTGGCACTAGGTCCCGCCTGTCCCACGCATAGGCGCGAGCCACGCAGTAAGCGCCGATAAACAATGTGCCGAAATCATCGGTCTCCCTGGGGTACGGACTTGCATGGTCGTCTTCGCGCGCAAAAATCGGCATGTGCCAGTTCAATTCCTGGCTGTAACCGAACAGGATTGCCTTGGGGCCGCTGACGGCATGCGAAACGTCCAGCCCGGTATTGGCCCGAAACCGGGCGGCAACTTCACCCATGGTAATGGGGTTGACTAGCGTGTCCCGGCCGGCCAGGCTGCCTAGTTCTATTACGGCCTTCAGTACGTGCAGCCGGAACAGGCTCTTCAAATGGTCGACGCCGTATGCCGCAAAATCATCGCCCCAGATGCATGGGATGGTTGGGTCACCGCCATGCCGCTCGCGGTAGTCTTCGAGTTTGAACGCCAGGCGCGTCAGCTGGCGGGCGTGCGGGAAGATGATGTCGGTAAAGGGTGTTGCCACGTCATACTCATATGAGTGTTCGCCGTTGCCCATCCGCCCCTCCGTCTACTGTTGCAAGTATGGGGCGTTTGGTACGTAAGCGGCTAGCGGATTGCTTACAGTGCTTCCAGGCTGGCCTGCAGGCGGCGCAGGCTGATGTCTTTGCCCAGTACTGCCAAGGTGTCGGCCAGGCCGGGGCTGGACGGCGACCAAGTGGTGGCGATGCGGATGATGCTGAACAGCACGCCGGGTTTCTGGCCGGTTTGGTCGAGTAGTGCATTCAGGCGCTCGGTTAGGTCGGCGGCACTAAAATCGCTTTGCTCCAGGCTGGCCTGGGCTGTTGTAAGCAGGCTCTTCAATTCGTCGCGGCTGTACTTCTTCAGCTGCTTGTTTTTGTCGACCAGTTCTAGGTCAACTGGCAAATCCTCGAAGAAAAAGGCCGACAGCGCGGGGATTTCGGCGAAGTACTTGAGGCGCTCCTGCAGCAGACCGAGGACACGGGTTTTGTAGGCGTCGTCATAGGCATCGGCAGATTTTGGCCAGAAGTTGCGTGAGCGGGCATAGAGCTCGTCGACATTGAGGCTACGAATCCAAACACCGTTCATCCAGTGCAGGCGGTCTTCGTCGAAGCGGGCGCCGGAGCGCTGGACGCGCTCTAAGCTAAATTTCTCAATCAGCTCCTGCTTGGTGAAGATTTCTTGCTCGGTGCCGTCGTTCCAGCCTAAGGACGAGATGAAATTAACCATGGCTTCGGGCAAAAAGCCGTCGCGGAAATAGTCCAGGACGTCTTTGGCACCGTCACGTTTGCCCATTTTCTTTTTGCCGTCGGCTTTTAGGATGTGCGGCATGGCGGCCAGGACTGGCCGTTCAAAATCGAGTGCTTCGTAGAGGTTGAGGTAGTTCGGGGTGCTGGCGATGAATTCCTGGCCGCGGATGACATGGCTGACCTGCATTTCGTGGTCGTCAATGATGTGGGCGAAGTTGTACGTCGGGAAACCGTCGGATTTAATCAAAATGAAGTCGTCGATTACCTCTGGCCCGGCGTGGAGGTCGCCCATGACGGCGTCGTGCCACTCGTAGTTTTTTGGGTCACTCTTGAAGCGCAGCGGCATGCCCGGTTTCCACTTGGGTGGGTTTTCTGGCCGGTGCTCGCGGTACAGGAATGGTTTCTTGGCGGCTTGGGCTTCCTCGCGGAAGGCTTCCACCTCTTCGGGGGTGTACGGGTCGGCGTAGGCACGGCCGGCGTCAACCAAGATTCGTGCCCAGTCTATGTATGACTCCAGGCGTTCGCTCTGACGGTACGGCGCGTACGGGCCGCCTACTTTGATGCCTTCGTCCCAGGCCAGGCCGAGCACCTCGAAGCACTTCATGATGTGCTCGTCGGAGCCCTCTACCTCACGTTTTTTGTCGGTGTCTTCCAGCCGCAAGATGAACGTGCCGCCGTAATGCCGGGCCACCAGCCACGCAAACAGGCCGGTGCGGAAGTTACCGACGTGCATAAATCCAGTCGGGCTGGGTGCGAAACGGGTGCGGACGGGTTTCATATGGCCTCAGTATGCCATAACAGGGGTGGGTTGGCAAACGGATAGTGTAACCAAGCTTATTGAGTTTTGGGGTATGCTGTGGCATGCTTGCCGGTATGATAGGTGTAGAATTTTTGGACGCGTTTAAGGAGGAAGAACCCGGGAACCCGGTGTGGGGCGGCGGATCGCTGGATTTTTCAAGCCCGGGCCAGTTGTTCGACTACCCCGGTGACGACCCAAGCGCTGTCTGGCGGCACATGCCCCGGCCAGATGAAATCCCGGATGCCAACGAAGAAGACCTGGCTGCCTAAACGTTCTTGACGAGTGATTCGACCTGGTTGTCACTGAGGGCGGCATTGCCGCTGACGGTGTACCAGGTTCCGTCTGCAACCCAAGTAGCGTTAGTGTTGTCGAAGCGGTAGATGGTGGTGCCGCCAGCCTCGATGGTCTTGTAAGCCGGGTGGCCACTGGCGGTGGTGCCGCCGACGGCGTCAATCATTTCGTCGCCAGTTAGGTTCGTGGTGGTTTGGGTGAGTTGGTAGGTGCTTCCGCCCTTGCTAAAGCCGACGGTCAGTTTGCCATCCCGGGCCTTAGCGCCCTCGTAAGCAAAGCCGGCGGCCTTAAAGTTGGGCATGTGGGTGCTCACCCCTGCCTGGATGCTGGCCACCTTAAACTGTAAGCCCGGTGTGTTCTGGTAGACGGCGAACCCGGCGATGACAATGAGCGCCAATGTGCCCGAGGCCATGCTGATGACGTGCCGCCGCGCTTGTTTCTTGAAATGCAGTTTGTGCGCCTGCAGGTCAACGAAATGGCTGGCGTCCATCAGGGCTTGTTCGAAGATGTCTTTCTTGGGAACGTCGGGGTCGCCAACCGGCGCATTGGTGGGCTTGGGCGCTGGTACGGCCGGGGGCTCGCCCTCCCCTGGCTTGACCCCTGGTGTTGGCGCCACGGCCAAAGGTGCTACAACTGGGGTGACTAGTGATGATTTGCCGTGGTGGGAAATGTTGGCGCTGCGGTGCACCTCTTTGGCGCGCACCATCCGGTCGACATCGATGCCGACGACGGATGACTTGGGGACAATCAGGTGCGGGACGTTGTGCTGCAAGCTAGCCACGGTGCCGGCTTGCTTGTGGAAGCTGGGCTGAGGACGGTGCACGCTCCTGCGCATCAAGGTTTTCGAGCTCTGGGTGGCGTGGCGCTTGGCATGGCTAGCGGCAACTCTGCCGTTTTGGTGGTGGGTAGCTGCCTGCTGCTGGACGGGTTCGCTTGGCCCGGCGGGCTGTTGTATCTGGGCGCGCTGCGCCGTTGCCGGCGTGTGGGCCTTGGCGTGGTTAACGCTGCGCCTAGCTTGGTGCTCTGGTTTGGCGGCCGGGGCCACCCGCACCTGTACCGCATCTGACTCCTTAGCTTTGGGGGTGCTGTGGCGGGAGCGGAAAAAGCCATCAATGTTGTGGCCGGAATGTGCTGCCGGTGCGGCGGCAACGCCAATCACAGCGCCCGTAGTAGCATCGTACTGCTTGCCGTTTACTTCAATGGTGGTTTTGCTTTTCATCGTTCCCCGTCTATAAAGGCGTACCCTACCTGTTTGTTTTGATTGTAACGCTTATGGCACGTAAAACGCAAGCACTATTGCTACAGGTCCAGTCCTGCGTACGGAAGGGCTGCAGGCTGCAGCTCTGGGCGGCCGCGCAGGCCGTTGGCCTGCTGGCCGCGCCCTCATTACTCTAAAGGGGAACCTTCCCAAGTTCCCCTTACGCGTACGCCGGGCAAGCCCGGCTAGCTATCCCCTCCACACGACGTCCGTGGAGGAGTGGGAGGCGGGCTGATATACTGGAGAGTAATGGACTTTCTTGACCCGAAGTACGAGCGCCGCAGCCACCTCCAGCTGCTCATCGGCTACTGTTTGGTGGCGCTGGCCATCGCCGGTGCCACGCTGGTGCTGCTGTACCAGGCATATGGCTTTAGTGTCGACCGCCAGGGCGAAGTCACCCAGAGCGGCCTGGTGTTCGTTTCCAGCCAGCCGAACGGCGCCGCCGTGTACCTAAACGACAAGCGGTACAAAAGTAATACTGACACGCGCGTAGTCACCGCCGCCGGCAAATACAACCTACGGATTTCCGAGACCGGTTACCGGCCGTGGGAGCGCCCCATCTTTGTGGGCGGCAATGATGTCCAGCACTTTGACTATCCGTTCCTATTCCCTGAAACGCTGCACACCAGTCCGTTAGCTGATTTTTCGGTCGACCCGTCCCTAGTCACCCAGAGCCCGGACCGGCGCTGGCTGCTGCTGGGCGCGGCCGATACGCCCGGCACATTCACGCGCTACGATTTTAAAAGTCCGGCCAAACCGGTCGCTACGCCGCTGGTACTCCCGGCGGAGAGTTTCACGCCTGGCACCGGCGCCCAGACGTGGTCGGTGGTGGAATGGGCGGCCGACAACCGCCACGTGCTGCTGCAGCACACCTATGTCACCGGCACCACGGCTAACCGTGAATACATCCTAGTCGACCGGGACACGCCGGCCAACTCCGTTGATTTGAGTACCACGCTTGGGCTAGCCCAAACCGAAACCACCAACCTGTTCAATAACCGGACCGACCAACTGTACGTCTTTAACGCCGCCAACCAGACGTTGCGCCGCGTCAACCGGGCAGACGGCTCCACGGTGAGCACGCTCGACCACGTCCTGGCCTTTAAGCCCTACGGTGACGACCAAGTGCTGTACGTCACCGACCAGTCCCCCACCGGCAAGGCCACGCCCGGCCTGGTGAGTGTGGTACTGCAAACCGGCCAGCAGACCGTTACGCTGCGTACCCTGCCCGCAGCCGGTAGCGGCGGCTTTGTGCTGGATCTGGCACAGTACAGCGGCAATTGGTACGTGGCGGTGGCTTCGTCGGCGGATTCGGCGGTCTATGTCTACAAAAACCCGCAGGGCCAAACCACTACCGGGCCGGACACCTACCCTACCCCGTTCCGCCGGTTGTCGCTCAAAAACCCATCGTACATAGACTTTTCGGACAACACACAGTTCTTACTGGCGGAAAGCGGGCAGAATTTCGTGGTATACGACTTCGAAAATATCGCCCAGCACACCTACACGTCGGCCGACCCGCTGGATGCGCCCCAGACGCACGCCACCTGGATGGACGGCGACCGCCTAACGTACACTAGCGGCGGCCAGCTGGTGGTTGTGGACTACGATAACCGCAACCGCCAGGCCCTGGTGGCTGCCAACCCGGCCTTCGTCCCGGCTTTTGCGCCCGACTATTCCTACCTGTACGCCCTGCAGCCTGGCACGCCGGACGCCAAACCCAACCTTTCCACTACTCCCCTGACCGTGTCGCCGTAGCCCACCCCTAAACAGTTGTTGATGTAACACCGCTAAGGTGTTATAATAACCCCTTAGTTATTATGTCAGCGCCGACTATTGAACGTAGCCCTGCTGTTGAAGTTGCACCGGAAGTCTACGACCCGGGCGCACTGATTCATGCCACCATCGAAGCCAGCTACTCCGACATCGAAGCCCAGAAGCAACAGCTGGACGAGATTACGGCAAAAGCGGTGGCAGGCAGCGTCGACCCCCTGACTGCCGAAGCGGTCAGTACTCTGGCCGGCATTTACCGCTGGAAGATGTTTGGTGAGCGGGGTGACCCATTGCCGGCTGGCTTAATCAAATATGCCAGTGACAAGCGCGACGCTGTCCATATGGCCTACGACCCGAGGTTGTTCGACTACGATTCTAGGCGGGCCTGCAACCGGATACTGGCCGAAGCCGGCATGGACGACCTTTTGCAGCTGCGGACGGACCAGCGGCAGGCTAATATGCCTGCTATTAAGGAGTCAATCAGGCGGGGAGTTGTTACTAGCCCGGCCTACGAACTGGCCAGTGCATTTTGTGGTGAGCTATTCAGGGAGCCACAGGAACTGCCGCTGAGCCCGCTGGAGCGCATGCGCCGCGAAAAAGTCATTGAAGACGATGTGCGCAAACGGTTCGGCCTGGAGGACAATGAAGCCATTGAGCGCCGGAGCATGGCCGACACTGTCCTGCGCCGGGCTATTTTTAGGCTTGACGACGAAACGCTGCCGCGCAAGGAATGGCAGTCCGAGCCAGACGACGGTATCGCGCGGGCCCGCAGGTATTTTTTGGGTGTGGCCCAGGACTGTTGGGACAGGATTTGTGCCAGGCAAAGAGGTAGCGGTAACGCAACGTGGGGGGGAGACGTATAACTACAACACTGTTTATGTCACACATGATGACGGCGACGCGATAGGCTACGTAGACCATGGTGATATCGCGAACGAGATGCTGCACCAGCTGGATTTGCCATACCCACATGCACACAATCTCGATACGTTCCTACTTGCCCACTTTGTGTGCAATGTGGGCAAGGCGGACCGCGCACAGAGCGGTAATGTGGCAGGGTGCCTGGCCGCGGCCGTTGAGGCAGTTTCCGGTGAAGACTCAGGCATATTTTCGGCCGGTCCAGACCAGCACGAAAACGTATGGGATCTCGATGCGGTAGGCGCGCTGCTCCTGCCGGAGGGTGGTGTGCTGACGGCGCAGTCAAAAGTGCTGCTCGACCAAAAATATGGCAACCAAGCGCGCTATGCAAATGTAACGTCAAACCAAGGGACGCACGTGCTAACGCGCGACCACATGCGGAAGCTTAGGGAGAAGCGGTTAGGCAACATACGGACGGACTTGAGTATCTTTTCGGGCGTTGGCCGGGTTGTGTTCTTTATCACACCCAAGGAAGACGCGCAGCTTTCCTGGCCGTATGACCACCGAGGCATTACTCTGACCACCCAGTACGAAATGGAGGACGCGGGCAAGCTGCCGTTTATACCGGGCGCGGTGCTGGTCGGCGCGAACCGGTACGGTGAGTACTACTTCAGCCCGGCCGACAAAGACCCATACGCCACCTGCCGGGTACCCATCTCGGGCAGGCACCAGCGGAAGCTGGTGCGGCGGTACAGGGAGCTGGGCTTAGATAGCCTGGCGACACGGGTGGACAGTTATTCAGACCTGACCGTGGAGGCCCTGCGGGAGGCTATTGAGGCGGAAAGCGAATACCTCATGACCGACAAATACATTGGCAGCATATACAACCCGGAAAAGATGCGCCTGGATGACTTCAAGGATTTTGTGATTGGAGGTAGGGCACAATTACAGTGCACCGGCGCGCACAACTTTTTGCGCCTGTCGCTAGAGGTGGCCTTTGGCCGTGGGTGTTGCGGTTCGGTTAGCGGCCACCTGTTTTCTGGGCCGGCCAGCCGGATTACCGAAGAAAAGCATATCCAGACAACGTTTGCGCACAAAGGGTACACCTACATTCTCGACGCGACCCCATCATCTAACGAGTATCTTGCACCGTCGGCACGTTCCCGCAGTGACCACAATGCCGGGGCCCAGGCTTCCTTTACGCCGGACTATGTAGATGTCGGTGTGCACAAACTGTCCTCGGTACAGGTCGAAGCGATTAGTGCCACTACCGTCGAAGAGGTCAAGGAACCGACCGCGGCCGAGAAGCTGGGCGCAGTGGCTGTGGGGCTCAACAAGCAGCTGTGCGTGTACTTTGACGTCCCCAATGTGGACGTCCTGTATGAGCGGCTGCACAAATTGCCGGAAGATGACCCCATCCGCCGGACACTCAAGGAAATCTTGCGGGCCGCCGACAATGGTGTGGTTGCCAGCCTTGAAATCCTCGAAGAGGTGAAAAGGTACGTAGACAGGTATACTCAGAACGACAAAGCTACGCTGGACCGCTATGGCCTGCGGCAGTACGACGCCGACCTGACGCGCATGTTGTTTGCTGCCCTGGGAAAGACAGTGTACATCGGCCGGCAGCAACAGGCTGCGCAGGCGGACGCGGACTAGTTCCAGAACTCCAGCTTGTCGACAAACTGGCTCCACAAAGTTGGGCCGTTGCCCGCCAGTGAGCCCGGCCCGGTGGCGCCGGTGCTGGCGGGCGCAGCGCTGTTGCCGGCCGGGTCGGGGCTGATTTGCTCGCCCCACAACACCAAGCGGTTGGTGCTAATGCCCGGCGGGTCGCAGGTGATGAGTGTGGCGGTGGCCTGCTTGCCCTTGGTGTCCAAAATCACCCCGACATCGCTGGGTGGCACAATTTCGCGGGCGAACACCCGGTAGGCATAGGTTTTGCCGCTGTAGGTTATGTAGAACAAGTCGCCCGTGGTTATGTCGTGCAATAGCGTAAACGCAAATTTGTACTTGCCGTTGTTAAAGATATTGCCGCTGGAGTGCCCAAAATACGCGCCGTTGCCGTTCTGCCCCGGCAGCACGGTGCTGGGGTAGTGCACCACCCCGCTCTTCAGGCCGTTTTCGACTTCGGTTTCGTCGAAGCTGCTGACGTTAAAGTTCAGCGGGATTTGGATGTTGATTTTCGGCACGGTAACGGACGGCGGCGCGTCGGCCGCCACGGTGTTGTCGCTCAAAATAATCGGCGTGCTACTGACGTTCCGGCTGGGCTGGATGAACGGTGCGATGATGTACTCGTTAAAGAATGTAAACAAAAACAGCACCAGCACCACAAAGCCGCTCGCCAGGCCAAAACCAAGCGATTGCAGGTGGTGTTTGGCAGTTAATTTGCCGTTGGCACTGATTTTTTTGGCAATCTTGCCCTTCAGTGCGCGGGAGGCCGTGCGGTCGCCCACGGATTTGCGCGGCGTGTACGGCTGTACCGGTGTGTGGTCGGCCACGACGACACCCTGGGGTTGCGTGGCGGGCTGCAGCAGTGCCTCGGGCGCCGGTTGGTACCGGCTGTGCACTGGCTGCTGCTTTTGGAACAGCTTTTGGTACGGTGTGTGCTGGTTGGCTTCGTAAAATTCCTGCCAGACCTCGTGCTTTTCCTTGTCACTCAGGGTGGTGTAGTACTTGTGCCAGGCGGTTTGGATTTCGGCCAGGCTTTTGCCGGAACTGCTCAGTTCCTGCATGAAGCGTTGGTGCTTGCTGGGGGTGCGGGCGGCCTGGGCTTCGGCCAATTCTTCGGCAGCGTTGGGCTCCATGCCGTAGGCACGGGCGACTTTGCTGCGAATCAGCGCAATAGCCGAAGTCTTGCTCGGCTCATCGCGTTCATCTTCAGTACCGGGGAATAGAGGGTCGTGGCTCATAGTATGTGACTGTGAGCGGGAATGCGGCCCACTCGCGTTACTCCTAAGGAAGTATATCCTTCGGATATAGTATCCGGTACTCGGTAAATCCGGGCAAGCTCTGATTTACCTCCGTACCTCTACTATAGTACAATACCCTCCTACCAACCACTGTTGGGAACATTAACAATTTACGCTATGATGGTGGGTAATTTGGCACGCATGGGCGAGCGAACGGAATCGGTAGACGTTTTTTAATAACTTGTGCCGCAGTGGTGGAATTGGTAGACGCAAGCTAACGCTTGCATGTAGTTTCTGATGGGCGAGTGGTGGAATTGGTAGACACGCTAGACTCAAAATCTTGTGAGCTTACGCTCGTGGGGGTTCAAGTCCCCCCTTGCCCACCAGAAACTGCATTACGCTAGACGACCTTCGTTCCGCTTCGCGAACAAAATCTTGTGAGGGCAACCTCCAAGCCGGTTCAAGTCCGGCCTGCGGCACCAGCTATTAAAAACCCTTGCCCACCATACAAAACAGGCCAGTCGAAAGATTGGTCTGCTTCGTATGTGGTTCGGCAGAGTTTTTGTAGGATTTTTTACAGCAAATGGTTGGCAAATATGCAGGATTGGATTTACAATGACCTAAACGGTCGGAAAAGCCAATCGTTCTAAATATATTATCAACAGGTTACAGGGGATGCGGCATGCAACGGGATGCTTACAATAAACCTACACAAATTTCAGGGATGCAAGATACAGGATTGGAGCTCACACGGCTGCATGTCCGCCAGATGATTGCCGAACAGGATCTGCCGAAACGCCGGGAACATTGGGATGACGCCATGTCGCACCAAAACCGGGCACATGTGGCGGGTCAGATGCGTGGTATGGCTGGCGCTGCCATCCGGCAGGAAGAGGCTGGGCATCAGGGCTGGGAAGCGGCGTAAGCTGCCGTAGTCAGTGCTTCGAATGGTTTCGTGGGGTTTTGCAGCCACCAGACGGTGGCTTTGGCAGCCGTGGTGACACGCCAGACTGGTTGTTCGTCGGTGACAGGCGTGGTGCTGACTTGCCCGCCCCGGGCGACTATGTAGTGGCCTTGGTGTTTGGTGATGATGGCCAGGCCAAACCGCTTGGTGAATTCATGCAGGTTTTCGGCCAGCTGTACCAGCCCCATTTCAGCCGTGAACGCCCGCGGGAAGTGGGCGCCGCTGCCCAGTTCGCGCAGCTGCCCCATGGCTACCACCAGTAGTGTGTCTGGCCGGTGGAGCACCGCTATGGGTTGGGCGCACATCAGGTCGGCGGCGTCTTTGGTGAGCGTCACCCTACCCTGGTATTTTTCCAGGAAGGTTTCCAGCAAAATGGTGGTTTCGCTGTTGCGGCCAATGCCGCCGGCTACCAACACGGCGTCGGCCCACAGTGCGTTGTCCAGGAACATTGCCAGCGCTTGCAGGCTAAAGCTGCCGCTGGGTGTGGTGGGGGCCAGTTCACCGGCGCTAAAGGTGCGGCCAGTGTATTTGCGCAGCGAATCCGGTAAAATCAACCGCGCCGTGCCCACGCCGGCTTGTTCGGCGGCCTTAAACGCTTCCGAGGGTTCCACAAACCCAAACTGGTTGCCGCCAATCACCAGCAGCTTGCCGGCCTGCAGTTTATGTTCCGGCCGGCTCCATTCCAGCTCTGGGTAGAGCGGTTTGCCAGTTTGCTTCACCCAGTACGGCGACTGTTCCATTACAGTTCCGCCACCACGGTTATCTCTTTGCTCAGCATATTGTCGTGTTCGTCGAACGTAAAATGGGTTCGAAGCCGCTTGCCGTCGAACACCTGCGGCATCCAGTGACGGTCGTCCTGCCACATTTGGTCGTACGGCACCTCACTTACTTTGAACCAGCGCGGCGCCATCTCTTCGGTTTCGGCGGGCTCGCCTTCCCATCCGCTGCAGACGAAGGCATGGCAGTGCATGTGCCATTCACCTGCCTGCCCGGCGTTCAGTACAAAGTCGTGTTCGGCAGCCTTGTAGTATTTCGTCGGCGTGACCTCGATTTCCTCTTGGCATTCGCGCACCATGGCCTGTTCCACCGTTTCGCCGGGGTCGACTTTGCCGCCAGTGCCATTCCAGCGGCCTTTGCCGAAGCCGCGTTTCTTCATGGCCAGCAGTACTTCATTGCCCCGTCGCAGGAATAGCAGCGTGGTGGTTTTGTCGCTAGAGCTTGTCATACTTGGTGCTCACGCCCCTAGACTTCTGCACCGGGTACCTCTGTTCACGCTTAATTCCTTTGCGCAGAAAGGCTTGTTCGAGGTCGATATCATTTTCGTCGCAGAACATCAGCAGCAGGTACAAGATGTCGGCGACTTCATCTTCGACATCTTCCCGGTGGGAGAGTTTGCGCTGTTTGGCCTGCTCCACGGTAGTGAAGCGGTAAAGGTCCATCAGTTCGCCTACTTCGCTGCCCAGTGCAAGCAAGGTATTTTTGGGGTCGTCGTGGAACTGGCGCCAATCGCGGGCGTCGATGAAATCCGCCACGCGTTTTTGTAAGTCCTTTAGATCGCTCATATGTCTAGCGTAACACTAAGCGGGCAATGGTCGGAACCCATGTACTTGGGGTAGATGTCGGCGGCCTTCACCTTGGCCTTCAGCGCTTCCGAAACTAGGAAATAGTCGATGCGCCAGCCGACGTTGCGGGCGCGGGCGTTGGCGAAGTGGCTCCACCAGGTGTAGTAGCCATTGCCTTGCTTAAACATGCGGAAGGTGTCCACGAAGCCGGCATCGACGAAGTTCTGGAAGCCTTGGCGCTCTTCATCCGTAAAGCCTTTTTTGCCGATGTTTGGTTTGGGGTTGGCCAGGTCGTCCGGCGTGTGGGCGACGTTTAGGTCGCCGCAAAATACTACCGGTTTGGTTTGTTCTAATTGCTTGCAGTAGGCCAAAAATGCCGGGTCCCATTGCTTGTGGCGCAACTCCAGCCGGCCCAAGTCGTCTTTGGCGTTCGGGGTGTAGACAGTTACCAGCCAGAATTTCTCGAACTCGGCGGCCATCACCCTGCCCTCTTTGTTTGGATCGCCGAAGGTGTCGCCAGTGACGCCATACTGTTTGATGAGGTCTTGCGGGTAGCCATTTATAACCTGCAGGGGCGCCACCTTGCTCAGCAGGGCCGTGCCGCTATAGCCCGGTTTCTCGGCGGCGTACCAGAATACGCGGTAGCCATCGGGTTCTAATTCGGCCTGCTCTTCCCTGGCCTTCACCTCTTGCATGCACAGGATGTCCGGCTGCTCGGCGTCCAAAAACGGCTGCAGCGCGTTCTTTTTAACCACAGCGCGGATGCCATTTACGTTCCACGAAAATATCTTTAGCATGGGTTACAGGGCGGCTTCTAGGTGAGCAACACGTTTGTCTAGTTCATGCACTTCGCGGCTGGTGTCGGTTACAGCGGCTCTGATTACCTTAACATCGGACTGTAGCGCTTTGATGTCATCTTCCATTTTGGGCAGTAGATTAACCTTTTGCTGGATGTCGGCAACAACCTCTAAGAGGACCTCAAGTTTGTCATTAAACTGGTCGTCCTTGATGCCGGCGATGCGTTTCAGGTCTTCATCGGTGTATTTCTGGCTGCTCATCACGATTGATTATAGGCTCCAGTGCTAATAATAAAAGTGTCAAATTTGCGACGGTAGCGGATGGTTCTGCTACAATGGCCAGCGATGGCATACAAACGCGTACTCTTAAAGCTTTCGGGTGAACAACTAGCGGGTAAATACGAATTTGGGGTTGACCCGGAAATCGCGGCCTACCTGGCCGAAGAAATCAAAGCTATGCTGCAGCAGACCAAGAGCCAGTTGGTGCTCATCGTGGGTGGCGGCAACATGGTGCGCGGTGCCAAAGTGGCCGGGCACGGCATCCGCCGCGTGACGGCCGACCAAATGGGTATGCTGAGCGGGCTCATTAACAGCATGGCCATGACGGACATCTTTGAGGCCCACGGCCTGCCCACCCGCTGCCTGAGCAACGTCTACGCCGAGCAGCTGACCGAAAACTACTCCTACCGCCGTGCCGAAAAACACCTGGAACAAGGCCGCGTGCTGATTGTAGCCGGTGGCTCCGGCCGCCCGTACGTCACCCACGACACCGCCGCCGTGATGTTCGCGCTGGAACTGGACTGCGAAGTGGTGCTAAAGGGCACCAAAGTTGACGGCGTGTACGACAAAGACCCGGCGAAGTCCGATGACGCCGTTTTGATTCCGCACATGACCTTCCACGAAGCCGTCGCCAACCAGGCAGTGGCCGTCATGGACAAAGCTGCCCTGGGCCTGGCCCTGGAGCAGCGCAAACCCCTCATCGTCTTCAACCCCATGACCAAGGGCAACCTGGCCGCCGCCGTCTCTGGCTCCCCCATTGGCACTCAGATTTCGGAGTAGCTCTAGTCTCTTAACATCTACTGAGGACTAGTCATAGGCGCCAGGCATCTTTTAGGAGTTGATATTGATGAAGTAGGCCTCGTTCATGCAGCTTCTCGAGTAATACTCCTCGTGGTGGCCAGTTATTACGGTAAGGTTCAGGTGAGGAGCCGGCATATAGTCCGCCTCCGGGACCGGCGTATAGACCTCCCCCAGGGCCTGAATACATTCCCCCGCCTGGACCTGCATAGGCGCCCCCTCCGGGTCCGGTATACATACCCCCTCCAGGTCCAGCGTATAAGCCGCCGCCCGGACCCACATAACTGTCTCGTGGCCAATTAGCATCTGCCATTTTGCGCTCCTTAATGCCTAGTATCCCGTGGTGGGTTAGGGTCGGTGCGATTGATGGTATCACTGTCACGGAAGCGATGGTCCCTTCCTTGGATACGAACCTCGCCCCCTCCAGGGTTTTGCCGCAGGTAATTCTTGGCTTGCTGCTCTGCTGCGCGCTGTGTTGGCATGATGACCGAAGAGCGTGAAGTGCCTTCACGCTTGACGTTCCAGTCTCCGTCGGAACGGGGTGTTATGTAGTATGTCTTTTTTGCCATGTCTTATATCCTTCCATAGCTTTACGTTTATTTGCCGCCTCCCCAGGGGCTCTACCCTCAGAAGAGATTTATTTCTAATCTGATTGCCCCAATACTAACAGGCGTAAACGGAGGCTGTCAATAGCATTTGTAATTTTTGTAAACTTGCTCTATGGAGTGTTGGGTGCTAACCTATTGTCAATGAATGAGACGCGCGAAAAGCTGCTCAATCTGGCACGTCGTCAGGATATCTCTACTATGGGTTTGCGTGAGCTAGCCAGGGTACTAAATGTTAGAAATCCTCAGACAATTAAATTTCACCTGAAGAAGCTACATGAAAGTGGCTTGCTTAACTTTGACAAGCCTAGTGTACAAATTGACAGAGACAAACTAGGCGGCTCTCTCCTTATTCGCATTCCTATACTCGGTCAAGTAAGTGCAGGTCCTGCAACGCAGGTGGCAGATACTGGAGTTAGAGGCTATTTGCGCATCTCGTCAGCGCTACTGCAGTCCACGAACTACAAGAATCTATATGCTCTAAAGGTCGTTGGCCTGTCAATGAATCGTGCAAATATACATGGTAGACCTGTCAACGATGGTGATTATGCAATAGTTGACAGTTCAAAATGTAGCCCACGGAACGGTGAGTATGTCATTGCGGTAGTTGATAATCTCGCAAATCTTAAGCGATTCATATTCGATGAGGAAAATACTCAAGTGGTATTGCTGTCCGAATCATCCGAGGACTATCTTCCGATTTTCGTTCACCCCGAGGACGGTAACGAGGGGCTGATACGTGGAACCGTTGTCCAGATTGTTAAACAACCCGGTTCGCCTAGTGAGCACCCGGCGCCTTAGAGTATCCAGGGCTTTTGGCTATAATGGTAAGTGCGGCAATTGAGCCGTTGAAGGAGGATGCCATGTTACACATATATTTGTGCTCCTCACCGTCTAGATACTTTTCTCGGCTGATTCAGCCGATGACGACGTAGACGGTTACTTCAAAACAAAAGAACTCGGAATCCTCCGAGTTCTTTTGTTTGGCGGAGGGAGAGGGATTTGAACCCTCGATGCAGTTGCCCGCAAACCGCCTTTCCAAGGCGGCGCCATAGACCACTAGGCGACCCCTCCGTACTTCCGCTTCCCTGTTTTTCCTGGGGTGGGAAAGTACACGCATTATACCTAAAAAACAATCGGAAAAACACCTTGCGGCGAAGGCTTTGGCAAAGGTACACTATGACCACTAGGTTATGGCACTCATCGAACTCAACGAAGTCAGCAAGCTGTACGGCTTCGGCGACGCTACCAGTGTGGCGTTAGACGAAGTCAGTTTAACCATTGAACATGGTGAATGCGTGGCCGTGATGGGCCCCAGCGGCAGCGGTAAAAGCACACTTATGAACATCATCGGCCTGCTGGACCGCCCCACCCACGGCGACTACCACCTGGGCGGCAAAAAAGTCAGCCGGCTGGGCGGCAACCAGCGCGCCAAAGTCCGGCGGGACAAACTTGGCTTCATCTTCCAATCGTTCAACCTGCTGCCGCGCCTAACCGCCATAGACAACGTTTCCCTGCCCCTGCTGTACAAAGGCATGTCGCTGGGCCGGCGCATGAAAAAATCGTGGGACATGCTGGAGCGCGTGGGCCTGGGTGACCGCGCGTACTATTACCCACGGCAGCTTTCCGGCGGCCAAACGCAGAGTGTGGCGATTGCGCGGGCGCTGGTGAACGAACCGCAGCTCATCATCGCCGACGAACCGACTGGCAACCTGGACAGCAACAGCTCGCGGCTGGTGATGGAGCTGCTGAGCGAAATCCACAAAAGCGGCAACACCGTCATATTTGTGACGCACAACCCCGAACTCACCCGCTTCGCCACCCGCGTGGTGTACATGCAGGACGGCGCCATAAAGTACGACGAACGCACCAAACTGGGCGAGGTTGGCCGCTACGCCCGCAGCGTCATGTACGCCGTGCCCGAAACCACCGAGGAAGACGACCTGATGGGTGTTTCCATGCTGATGAAAACCGTTACCGAGCGCGCTACTTTGCGCCGCAAGAAAAAGCCCAAGGTCGCCAAGCCCAAAAAAACCACCAAGCGCAAAAAGGTAGCCAAGTAGATGGGTGATAACGTCCGCCTGGCTCTACGGAGTTTGCGCAGCTCGAAGGCGCGCAGTTTCCTGACCATGCTGGGTATTATCATTGGTGTGGCGGCGGTGGTGCTGGTGGTGTGTATCGGCCAGGGCGTGAAGCAGCAGATTGCCAACCAGTTGAGCCGCTATGGCAACGACGTGTTTGTGGTGCGCCCCGGCCCGCCGCAGTCTGGCGGTGGCTGGCTGACCGGCCTCTCCGGCAGCAACAGCGGCCTGTTGACCGGCGCGGATTTGACGACGGTTGCCAAAGCGCACGGCGTTAAAGAAGCGGTGCCGCTTAGCACCGTCAGCGGGTCGGTTAGCGGTGACTACACCGAAAAATCTCCTTTGATTATCGCCACGACCTCCGACTTCGCGGACATCATCAACCAGCCCATGGAAGCCGGCGGATTCTTCGACGCCCAGACGGATGGTAAGGGCGTGGTGCTGGGTTCCAACATCGCCAAGCGCCTGTTCACCGACAACGCGCCGCTGGGCCAGGCGCTGGTCTGGCACGGCCAACGTTTCATGGTGGCGGGCGTGTTTAGCCACTTCGACGCGCCGCCGTTTTCGCTGGAAGCCAACTTTAACGACGCCGTGTTTGTACCTTATTTGACGGCGCAAGATTTGAGCGGCACGGTGCTGGGCATCTACCAAATCATCGCCCGGGCAGACGGGGATGTCGGCGCCGTCATGACCGGTACCAACCAAGCCCTGATTTCGGCCCACAACGGTTCACAGGACGTAAACCTAGTCCCCGCGGCCGGTGCGGCCGATGATTCGAACCAAACAATCCGCCTGCTAACCATGCTGATTGCCGGCGCGGCCATCCTGGCCCTGCTGGTGGGCGGCGTGGGCATCATGAACGTCATGCTGGTGAGCGTCACCGAGCGCATGTACGAAATCGGCCTGCGCAAAGCCATCGGCGCCACCAACCAGCAGATTATGCGGCAGTTTGTGGCCGAGGCGTTTGTGCTGAGCGGTTTTGGCGCGGTGCTCGGTGTTATTTTATCGCTGGCCGGAGTTGGCTTGCTGCGCGCTTATACTAGCTTGCAAGCGGTGGTCGTTTGGGATGTGTTGTTACTGGCCCCACTGCTAGCCATTGCCGTCGGCCTCTTCTTTGGCAGCATGCCTGCCCTAAAGGCCGCCCGCAAAGACCCCATCGAAGCCCTGCGCCACGACTAAGTGGGCTATTGGCCCCAAACTACACTCAAAAAGTAGGGTCAAGCGTAGTGCAACCGGAGCGGCGAAAGCCGCCCCGCGTGTAACGCACTACTTTTTGAGTGTAGTTTGGGGCCTACGAGCGTCCTGCTTTAAAACAACGACACAATGGCGGCGACGCCGGAGACGGCCATGATAGACATGGTGGCCCAGCCGATGATGGTGGCCGGTTTGCGGTTGGCCCAGTGGCCCATGATGTCTTTGTTGCTGCTGATGCGGATGATGAAGTACAGGATGAACGGCGCTACCAGGCCGTTGGCGACGGCCGAGTAAATCAATGCTTTGATGGGGTCGATACCGACGAAGTTTAGCGACAGGCCCGCCAGCATGGAAATGATAATGATGCCGTAGAACGAGTAAGCGTGGCCCAGTTTGCGGTACAGCCCTTCCTTCCAGCCGAGTGCTTCGGAAATTGCGTAGCTAGACGAACCTGCCAGAACCGGAATGGCCAGCAAACCGGTGCCAATGATGCCAATCGCGAACAGCCAGTAGGTGGCGTTGCCGGCAAACGGTTTCAACGCTTCCGCCGCCTGCGCCGCACTGGTAATTTCCGTAATGCCGTGCGGGAACAATATGCCGCCGCAGGCCGCGATGATGAAGAACATAACTAGGTTGGAAAGAAACATGCCGCTCCAAACGTCGATGCGCATGGCCTTAACTTCGCGCGGGCGGGTGGCGCTGCGGCGGGCCTTCAGCGTAGTTTTACCCTGCAGGATTTGCTCCTCGACTTCCTGGGAAGTCTGCCAGAAAAACAGGTACGGCGAGATGGTAGTACCCAGAATGGCGCAAACTAACAGCAGCGAATCTTTCGTAAAGTGGAAGTTCGGCACAACCGTGTTCTGTAGGACATGTCCCCAGTGCAGGTGTGCGAAGATGCTGGAAGCCACGTAGCTTAGCAGTACCAGCGCCAGGTATTTCAGGTATTTCGCGTAGCGTTCGTACGGTGTAAAAATCTGCAGCATCAAGCTTGCGATGCCAAAACCGATGACCAGCCAGGCAAAACTCCAACCCGGCCGCAGCAACTGCACGCCCTTGGCCATAGCACCTAGGTCGGCGCCGATGTTGAACGCGTTGGCCGCAAACAGCAGGAACGTGCAAATACGCAGCATGCGCCTGGAGTAGTACTTCCGGATGTTCCCGGCCAGCCCCTTCCCCGTTACTAATCCGATGCGGGCGCACATTTCCTGCACGACGCTCATTAGGGGGAACGTCCACAGCGACAGCCACAGCATGCCGAAGCCGAACTGTGCGCCGGTTTGGCTGTAAGTGGCGATGCCCGACGGGTCGTCGTCACTGGCGCCAGTGGTTAGGCCTGGGCCCAGCATGTGCCAAAAGCTTTTGGCGCGCTTCACGTGTTCCCTGGCTTGGGTGGCTTTGAGTACGTCGTTGCCCGCCCTGACGGTCTGGTCCAGTATGATTGCCGGCGCGGCGGCGGTCATGGCTAGCAGGTCATCCGCCGAAATTTCCTTATGCGGTGTTTCTGTTGCAGTGACTGTTTTGGGTTTTGGCGTGGGCATAGTATCCAAGCGTAAGCTTTTCCCCTATTGTACCAGATTCCCCTGTCATTCCAGCGTAGGCTGGAATCCAGTCCCCCAGCGTTCGTCCTCGGCTCAAGTTAACCCATTCATTGAATGTACGCCTCGCTTCTCTTCGGACGGTGTTACTTTTGACCGCAAAAGTAACCAAAACTCCCCGGCATAGCTCCACTCGCTTGGTCGGCTGTTGTGCAGGCTGACAACCAGCGAAACGACTCGGTCGGCTTTAGGGGCCTCCCTCAAACAGAGTTTCGCTGTCGCTTCCTAACGGAAGCGGTGTTGTCAGCTGACACAACAGACCGAGCCAGGCTCCTTCCGAAATGCCGGGTCTCCGGCTGCAAACTTAGTGGAGGTGAAATGGAGCCTTCCCGATCTGCTGGCTATAATCTACTAACCCTATATGTGCTGGCCGAAGTAGTACCAGAAGTGTTGGAGGATGACGGCGATGACGATTAGGAAGAAGAAGACTAGGATGTCGATGTGGTGGCGTTTGACGAAGCCGCCGAGGGATTTGAACCTGGCCGGCAGTGTTAAGTAACCGTTGTAAAAATTAAACAGCGTGAGGTACCAGAACATTGTGGTGATGGCTACATCTACACTCAGGCACCACGGGCACAGTGCCCGGATGCGGTAGATGCTTTGCCACAGCAGCCAGTAGGCAAAAATAGTGCCAAGCGTCAGGCCAATCTGCATGCCAATCCACCACCAGCGCTTAAATTTCGCGCCGGCAAACATGGCCATACCCACGGTGACCACAATCGGGAAGCCAATCAGGCCAATGTAGGTGTTGGAAAAGCCAAAGAGATGCGACTGCCAGGACTTCATGACCGAGCCGCAGCTGATGATGGGGTTCAAATCGCACACCGGCTGGAAGTTCGGGTTCATCGCCAATTGGAATTTGTCCTGCGTAATCTCGAATGCGGCGATGATACCAATGATGCCGCCAATTACCAAAATCCACGGCAATATACCTCCCAGGCGCGCTAGCGGCCCGGCTTTGCTTTTTACTGCTAGTTGCTTGCTGCTCATAATTACTCGCTACACGACCCCGTGTCCCTAACGGTGCTGGAGTGTTCGGCCGTTGCCAGCTCCCCCGCCACCTGGTGCCCGGTCAGGGCATAACCTACATTATTGTACGAGGTGGAGGTGGCGAAGACAATGCCCAGGACGGTGCCGTCGCGCCCAATGAGCGGTCCGCCCGAGTTGCCGGGAATCACCTTTGCTTGCACCGAGTAGACGTCGCGCGTAGTGCTGCCCTGCCCGTAAATGTTGCGCCCGTAGGCCATGAAATGGTCGATGACTGCCGCCGGCTGCACATCGAAGCTGCCGCCGCCCGGATAGCCGGCCACAATGCCCGGGGTGCCGCTGGCCTGTTCGCTCGCATCGAGCTTGAGCGCCCGGGCATCCAGCCCGTCCACCTGCAGGACGGCTAGGTCGAGGTCGGGGTCAAACCACACCACGCGGGTGTCGAATAGGCGGTTGTTGTGGTCGATAACTTTTGGATTGGCCACCCCGGCCACCACGTGCGCATTCGTCGCCACTTCGCCAGGCTGCACCACAAAGCCACTGCCTTCCACGATGCCGCCGCAGCCCGTGCCCTGCACCCGCACTACTGACGCGGCGGTATCTTTAACGACACCGTTAAACGAGCCTACGTCCGGCAGGTTGGCGGTGCCGCGGGGGTTCGGTTCCAGCCCGCTAAAGACTTGCGGGAAGCCGTTGGGGTCTATGAGCTTGTTCAGCGAACTCAGCAGCGAGGTGGCCGGCGGGAGGTGTTGGTTCAATGAACTAAGGATGCGCGAACCTTTTAGTGACTGCTGAAAGTTATTGGCCGGGCCAAGCACTAAAATGGAGGTGCCCAGCCAAATGGCGAACACCAGGGTGACGGCCGCCATGACCGAGCCGAGCGCCCCGTCGAACTTGTCTAGCGCCTCTACGCGCGTCAATTTTTCTTTTAGCCTGAGTGCCAGCATTTCGCCGATGGTCATGCACAGCAGCCCACCCAGCAGCACCAGCAGCAAACTGGTCAGCGATTTCGTGATGGCCGTGCCCTCTCGGCCCACAATCAAATTTGCCAGCCAAGACCCGGCGAATAGTCCCACTAAAAAGCCAATAGTCGACCCAGCCTGCCGTACTAGGCCGATGCTAAACCCACGCACCAGCGCCCCGACGGCAAAGAAAATGATGATTAAATCAACGACATTCACTAGTGGCCGGCCCCGCGGATGATGCTAACGAGCAGCACGAACACCCCCAGGCCTATGCAGTACCAGCCGAACGGCCGGAGTGATTTATTGCGGAAGTAGCGGTCCAGGAAGCGGACGGACAGGTACGCAAAGATGCCTGAAAGCAGACTGCCAACTAAAATTGGGCCGCCCGCACCGTGCCAGTTGCCGTGTACGCTTGGCAGTTTGTAAGCCCCGGCGGCCAGGATGATGGGTGTGGCCAACAGGAATGTAAACCGCGCGGCGTCCTGGTGGTCCAGCCCGCTGCGCAGGCCCGCCAACATGGTTATGCCGGAACGTGAAATGCCTGGGAATAATGCGCCAATCTGCGCTACGCCAATCAGTGCTGCCCGCCCGAACGTTAGGTGGCCGCTGACCACACGGGCGGTTTTGCTGGCGGCCAGTTCGTCCACGTCGGCGCCGTGCCGGCGGCGCGGCCGGTTCAGCTCGGCCTTGGTGACCAGCTTGTCGCCTTTTAGTAGCAAAATGCCGTTCAAGATTATAAAAAAGATGGCAAAGAAGGCGGTGGCAAATAGAGCGCGCAATTTATGCTCAAAAATCAAACCAATCAGCCCGGCCGGGATGGTGGCGGCAATCAGCAGCCAAGCTAGTTTGGCGTCGCTGTCGTGCGTAACGTCCTTTGTCTGCAGACTGCGGAAAAACCCCTTAACGATGCGCACCCACTGCGCCCGGTAAAAGATGATGAGCGCGATGGCGGTAGCGACATGCATCATCACCAGCAGGTTCAAAAACATGGAACTGTCGGCCGTTTCCTGGCTGCTCAAATTGGTCCAGTGGAACAAATTTGCAACTAACACTGAGTGTCCAAGGCTAGAAACTGGGAATAATTCCGTTACGCCCTGCACAATCCCCAAAACAATCGCCTGCAAATACGTAAGCATAGTAGCTACAGTGTACCATGTGGCCGCGTCCCACCACTGTACAAAGGGCAGCAATATATGGTATGGTAGCGCAAATGAAAACAATATACCTTGAGCCGGACATGGTTTCGTCCTCAGTCCAGCCGAAATATGCAGTAGATATTAATCCGGAAGCGCTAGTGCGTACCTTCACCGAGTTTGGTGCCCACGGGGGTGACGTCGGGGTGGAACGGCGCTACGAGCCATCGTATCCGTCAATCGCGGCTGTTAACTTTTCCCCACAGGCACACACGCTTCGCGTCCGTCCGGATGTCTTGGTGGCGGATGCCCAAGATTGGCAGGAGCGTGAGGAGCTGGCAGGCGGCAAACGCCGTCCGCTGGAGCACTATGTGTCGGCCTTGGTAGTGGGCGGGGTTAGCGAGGCAAGCGACTATTTGGCACTGGGCGCTCAAGGCATTGCGGCCGCTGAACGCCGTGCTGCAAACCGCCATGCGGGCAAGGTTGTGCTGGGCGGGATGGGACTGGCTGCGGCGCCGCTATTGGCTGCCGGTGCATTCTTTGGCGCCGAAAAGGCCACAGATGAGACGTCGCTCGGCACGGTTGCAGTGGGGCTACTAGCAGTGGCATCGTTGGAGTTAATTGCGGTTGGCCCGCGGGTTGGGCGTAGCGTCCGGCGCAGAATCGATGCCTGGAACGATGTGCACACCAGTGGCTGGCAAGTCCAGCGGCGGGCGCTTGGCCGGATGGCTGCCCATTTGGACGCCCTGGACAGCGGCAAGACCCAGCCGGTCGTGCCATCAGTCCGCCGCTACACTGACACCTAGCAGCTGGCTGGCTGAAGGATTCCTGCCCATTATGGCCGTTCCGGTGCGGACAGGAACCGCCACGGCTTGCTATACTACACAGTAATGGCAGTCAGAGTTTCGGCGCCCAGTGCGCAGTTTGTGCGGTGGCTGGGTAGCAAATGGACATGGCGGTTTGTGCTGGGGTTGTTCCTGCTGGAAGCGCTGTGGTTTGTGTTTAGTGCGCGCTACCCGATGGCGTTCGACGAAAATTATCACTTTGGGCTGATACAACTGCATGCCCAGCAGTGGCTGCCCTTCTTCACCTCGCAGCCAGACAACGCCAGTGCGTACGGCGCGATTGTGCGCGACCCGTCGTACCTGTGTCACTGGCTGATGAGCTTCCCCTACCGTTTCGTTACGCTCTTTACGCATAACCAAACCGCCCAAGTCATCGTGCTGCGCCTGCTGAATGTCGGCCTGTTTACGGCCGGCCTGCTGCTCTACCGGCGCATTGTCCGGCGGCTGGGGGCTTCGGCAGCGCTTACGAACAGTTTGTTTGCGGTCTTTGTGCTGATTCCGGTGGTACCGTTCCTGGCGGCGCATATTAACTACGACAACTTGTTTTTTGTGGCGGTACCGGTGACGGTGCTGCTGGCCATGCGCCTGCTGGATGGCATCGCCAAGCGGCAAATTGACAGCGCTACCCTGCTCTGGCTGCTGACCGTGCTGTTCCTGTCTAGCCTCATCAAGTACCCGTTCCTGCCAGTGTTCGCAGTGGTGGCGGTTTTTGTGGCCTGGAAACTATGGCGGGCCGGGCTGCTGGGCGTGAAGGGCCTGCGCAGTTTTCTGAGCAGTGTGGGCGGGATTAGCCGTGCGAAACAGATTGTCTTGGTCGGGGCTTGCCTGCTGTCGTTCGGGCTGTTTGCCGAACGCTATGGGGCGAACATCGTGGCCTACCACAACCCGGTGCCGGCCTGCGACGCGGTCATTAGCGAAGACGAGTGCGCGCAGTACGGCCCTTACGGCCGCGACCGCATCTACGCTGCTGAAAAGCCGGACACATTCCACCCGCACCTGCCCAGCTACGCCTGGCAGTGGCTGTACGGCATGTGGTACCGGCTGTACTTTGCCATCAACTACGACTACGCTACTGCCCCGCCCCTGGTACTAGTGAGTGTGTTGGGGGCGGTGCTGGCAATCTGGGCGACGCTGGGCATGGTGCTCAAGTTCCGGTGGCTGTTCGCCGGCCGGCCGGGGCGTCAGCTGGTGTTACTGCTGACGATTGGATACATTGCGGTATTGTTCGCAGACGGTTTCCAGGCTTACGCCAAAACCGGTCAACCCGTAGCCATCAATGGCCGGTATTTGATTCCGTTCTTGCCGTTCCTGTTTGCGTTTGGGGGCTTGGCGTGGTCTGTGCTGCTCCGTCGTACTATTGTTGTAAAAACAGCAACAGCGAGCTTAGTTATCGCCATCTTGCTGTTCCAGGGCGGCGGCACCATGACGTTCATTATCCGCAGTGCCGACAGTTGGATGTGGCCGAACACCACGGTAGTCAGAGTAAACCGTACGGTCCGCAGCATTGCCTGGCCCATCATCCTTGGCAAAAACGTGTATTAACCCAACCAAAAACTCCGCCCCTTGGGCGGAGTTTTGTTGTAGCTGTCGGTAAGACGAACTTAGCGGCGGTCGAACTCGCGGCGTGGCGGGCGAGGTTCGAGCGGCCGGGCTTCGCTGACAACGATGGTGCGGCCTTGCAGGTCGCTGCCGTTCAGCTTGGCCATGGCGGCCTTGGCTGCGGCGTCGTCATCGAACTCTACAAAACCGAAGCCCTTGCTGCGGCCGGTTTCGCGGTCCATGATTACTTTTGCTGATGCGACGGTGCCGAACTCTGCGAACAGGTCGGACAGCGCTTGGTCGTCGACTGCCCATGGCAGTGAACCGACGAAAAGTTTAGTGGCCATTGGTGGCTGCTTCCTTTATATTCTGGTCTCTTGAGGTAAGTTTCTTGTGGAAGCCTTAGCTGCGCCTCGTAAATCTAAAACCGTTACTGTTAATCGCTAGATGGATGAAAGCTAGTGATTTCCCACATGCATTTCTCGCAGCTCTCTAGTCAGGTGCATAATAGCACGTTTATTTTAACACACAAGAGAGTTTTCTTACAGATTTAATTAAGATTTAATCCTCTGTTCAGACTTGGTACGCTTCGCTGCCTATGAAGTACTGTTTCCTACCGTTAATCACGATGGCGCTGTCATCCTGTAAGCCGTAGACTGGGAAGTTAGTGCCGCCAGCTACCTCTTCGAGAACCTCGGGCCGGTTATTCGGAAAGTGCTTGGAATACATATGGGGTTTTATCGCCAAATCCACCAGGCCCAGATAATCGGTGGTGCCGTAGTCGTTGTGTTCGCCGTATATCTTCAGATAGGCCTCGTCCGAGACGCGCCTGCCTACCACTTGTGAGCCGGCGCTGCTGCCTACGTATACTTTGGTTTCGAGCAGCTTTGGGAGCAGTTTGTCGAAGCCGGTTTTGATAAACACATGCATCAGGTAGTCAGTGTTGCCGCCGATAACGAATATGAAGTCCTGTTCCATTATCCGGCGCTCGACCTCATCAATTGGCAGCGCTAGCAGATTTACCAGACTGAAACCGGCGGTAAAGTTTTTAGCGGCATCATTCAGGTTGTCGAGCACCCAGCGTTTATCACCAGGGTCGGCGGCGTAAGCTTCATTGATAACTGCAACACCAATTTGGTTTTGTGGTTTGCAGCAGAGCTTTACGCATTCCTGCACGGTGTTCGGGGTGTAGAAGCCTTCGGAACAGAGGAGTAATTTCATGCCTTAATCATAGCAAATCGGGCCTAAGTAACTTTTACCACGATGTTTGCCAAATGTCTCTGTGGAGGGTTTGGCTGGCGGACCGCTGTAATATTTCTTGCAGCTGAACGTAAGCAGTAACGCGTAGGCTAAAGATGTACGTTCCGAGAGACGCGTACAAGTTTAGTAACATAGGAGCTCGCAACAACTATGAAAAGATTGCACATTATTACCAAACCCACAACGGTTGACGAACTGGCCGATTTTAACTCCGACAACTTCGGTGGCGAATGGGAACTCCGTGCTGAAAGGTTAGAAGCTAGGCGCCTGCGCAAATTCAAGCAGCAGCTGTCTTAGGGTATCTAGAGCGTCAGATTAAAACGGGCCGCGTGTAACGCGGTCCGTTTTCATGTAACAGTCTCATTTAGCTGACAGGTTCTTTTACGCGTGGTGCGGGTTTGCCCAGCTGGGTGCGGAGCTCTTTGATGATTTCTAGCTGTTCTTTGTTGATGGTCATGAGTAGTTCGATTTCTTTTTCGGCGCGGACGTTGGTGTTGTAGTCGTGTTCGGCCATGGCGGCGGCAATGGCGTCTTGGCGCTTAGCGGCGATTAGGAGGATGGCGCCCTGCAGCGCGGCCAGCATGCTTAGGAACAAGTTAAGCAATATGAACGGGTAGTTATCCCAGTGGTGGAAGCCGTGAGCGCTGTTTACGAACGCCCAGCCGCCCAGGAAGACTATGAAGCTGAGTACGAACGCCCAGCTGCCCATGCCGTTGCGCATGGCATCGGCGGCCTTGTCGCCAAGTGTTAATTGTGACTTTGCTTTTTTGTGCCAGTTGTAAATCATAATACCTCGCAGTATAAGCAGTTTGCTCCCAGGCTGCAATCTCCCTCACTGCGCATGCCCGGCGTCTGCCGCATAGTTCCAACCTGTTATGTCCGGAGGGCTGTCATGGTACGGAAACAGGGCGATGGTGACTTTACGCAGTTGCAAGCCGAAAACGAACGGCTGCGACTAGAGAATGAACGGTTGCAACGAAGTATGGTGCCCGCTCCTAAAGTGCGGCACCCGTACCGGGCATTTTTGGCCGGGCTGTTTCTGGCGTTCGCGGTCGCGCTGTTGGTCGCCGGCAATCTGCTGTTTTGGGTGGGCAACACCATTGTTAAAACCGACCGGTTTGATGCCGCCACGGCGCCCGTTATCCGCAACAAAGAAGTGCAAACTGCGTTGGCCAGCTACACAACGACCCAAATCTTTAAGAATGTAGACACGACGGCGGTGGTGCAAAATGCCCTGCCCTCGCAGGCGGAATTTTTAGCACCGACCATTGCCGACCAGCTGCAAAGTAAAACGCAGTCCACGCTGCAAGCCATTCTGGCGCGGCCACAGTTCGAAGACCACTGGAACAAGCTGCTCTCGAATGCGCACGCCAAGTTCATCGACACCGTGAAACGTTCGGGCGGCGATGGGGTGATTAACCTGAATGAGTTGTACCAACAGCTAAGCAGCGCTCTGAAGGATACTAAACTTAGTTTTTTAGCCGACAAGCAGTTGCCGCCCAAAGTTGGCAGTGTGCGCGTGGCCAGCGGCGGCAACATTCGGGCGCTGCACAATCTAATCGTGCACATCGACACCTGGCGCACCCTGGCAATTTTGCTGTTTCTGCTGTGCACTGCCCTGGCGATTTGGCTGGCGCGGCGCAAGCGGCGGATGGTGGCACTGCTGGCGGTCTACAGCGCGGTCGGACTACTGGCGTCGTTAATTGCGGTACGGATTGCCCGGGAGGTGGTGGCTGGCAAAGTGCAGCCGCAGTATGCCGACGCAGCGCGAGCTACGTTCGCGGACCTCTTCCACCCATTCGTTATCCAAACCGCTACACTACTGGTGCTGTTTGCGGTGGTGGGCGTGGTACTTTGGCTGACCGGCTCATCACGCGGCGCATTGTTCCTGCGTGGTCGCATAAACTTGGTCTTTTCCGGTAAACTCCACAGCGCCCTGTTTGGCGGCCGCGAAAACGCCTTCACCATCTGGGTGGCCCGCTACAAACCATACTTGGAATGGACGGTCGTGGCCATCGCCGCCTTGCTGCTGCTTATCACTCGGGTGACCCTGAAGGCCCTGCTAGGCTACGCCATCGTAACCGTCATTGTGGTGCTCGTCATCGAGCTCCTAGCTGCTCCTAGTCAGCCAAGCAGAGTCTAGAAGTTGAGCTCATGCAGGTGCAGGTTCTCGTCCAAGATGTAGCCGCCGAGCGGCGCAAACGATTCGGTGAGGGGTTCGTATGGCTTGCCGTGCAACTCGTGTTCGGCTGCCATCATGACACCGTCTTGGGACACAATCAGCGCGGTACCGTCTTCTGGCAACTCCGCCAACACGTCCCGAACGAGCTGGAGTAAGTCCCTGCCCAGCTTCAGTGCTAGTGATTCAAACTCCGGGTTCTCGTATAAAACGCCGGCATGGCTAAAACGGTGCGTTTTAGCCAGGGCGCCTAGTCTTTCGCCCTGCTCTGGCGAGTCATATATAAAACCAGCTCGTTCATCGATGCGCGGCATGGTACCAGAAAGCAACTCGGCAGTTTCGGTTAGGCGTGGGACGGTTGGACGTAACCACAATATTGAATGATGGTAACCGCTCCTGTAAATCGCGGGCCCGTTGCCGACCTTCCTCTAGTAATTCCCCGGTAGCGGGGTCTTTGTCGGCGTGCCGCAGCACCACGATAGTTTTCATATCCTACAGAGTAGCATAGGGGTCAATAATCTTCGCGGACCTCCCGGCCGTGGACAGTTAGGGCGTAGAGCACGAAACCGTCGATAATGAGCGCGATGATGGACCAAATTAGCGCTGCTGTTTGTCACCCGGCTGACCGTCAAGGCTTTGCTAGTGTATGCCCTCGTAGCGGTAGTGGCAGTGCTCGTTGTTGAGTTGCTCGCAGCCCCGCCCGGCGCCGCAAGCAGTACACGGTGAGTTAGGTTTAATAATCTTCGCGGACCTCGCGGCCGTGGACAGTTAGGGCGTAGAGCACAAAACCGTCAATAATGAGCGCGATGATGGACCAAATGGGGTAAGCCGGCAGGAACGCCAGGTTGCCTATGGCATTGATGACCACGATGATACTGGCCAGCACCCGTGCCCAAGTACTGCCGCTGATTACGGATAGCCCGATTATGATGAGCAATATGCCGATGATTAACTCAATCCAACCCCAGGCTGTGTAATTCCACACCACCAGCCCATGGGTGCCGACAACGAAGAAGCCGTGCCGGAAAATGCCAAGCAGCCCGGATATTATCTGCAGCCCCCCGATTATTAGCATCATCATAGATGCGAAGTAAATCCATCCAATCCAGCCCGTTGCTTCCTCGTCTCGTTGTGCCATATGCGGTCCCTCCTTTGCTTGCCTCTCTTTGGGAGCGGCAGCTTAGCGAACATGTAGCGAAAACACCTACCATTGTTCTGCCGGGGTGGGCGGATGTCTGTAGCGAGACTTACATTGCCCTAAAGTTTGGCCGGCGCGTATTGGTGGTTTGGTACAACCTGGCTTGGACAGTTAATAAAGTTTGTGAAATTTATCATGGAAAATGGCTCCCCACAAATGCAAAATAGCACCCAATGGATGGTAGTGCTGGGCCTAGTGGGCTCGTTGACTTTTTTTACCATGCGGGCAATTTTTTACGGTACCGCAAGGGGGAGCTAGTGCTCCATGCCGAGGACGACGCGGCCTTCATTTTTTATGTGGAGAGCGGGTTTATGAAAGTCTATTCCACCAATGACCGCGGCGAAGAGTGCATCCTGGTGGTTTATGGCCCGGGCGAGTTATTCCCGCTGCTGTGGCTGCCCCGGCAGGCGCGGCGCAATGTGCATTACCAAACGCTTGCACCTTGCACGGTGCTCAGGGTCCGGACGGAAGATTTGGAAACGGCGCTGCGTGAAGACGCGGCGCTTTCGTTTGAAATGATTGAGCACGCCACCGAGCAGCACGGGGTGTTCATTGACCGCATCAACAACCTGCAGTACAAGTTTGCGCGTGAGCGGCTAGTGTACTACCTGCTGTATTTGGCACGGCGGTTTGGTAAGGCGGTGGACGGCTGCTACGAGATTGGCCTGCGCATCAGCCAGCAGGTGCTGGCCAGCAACATCAACCTGTCGCGTGAGAGCGTCGGGCGCGAAATGGACCGGCTGGAACGCAAAAAGATGATTCGTGTACACCGCGGGCACATTGTGCTGGAGGACGTACCGGGCTTAATCAGGGAATTGCCCGGGGCATCGGTGAGTGTGGATTGGTGGGGGTTGACGGAGAAAGCTCCGCGGAAGATTCCCTAGACTGTGTTAACAGGGGCTAGCATGCAGCCGCCCGGGTGACTCTACCATCCCATTAGTGGAGCCGGCACGGCTGCCCGGCCAAGCCGTCAGGCTTGCAGGGCACCGCACCGCGCGTGAACGGTCCCCCGGGCGGCAGCATGCT
>DATIIC010000002.1:0-49888 GCA_035480095.1 Saccharimonadales bacterium (SeqCode)
GTTTACGGCGTGGACTACCGGGGTATCTAATCCCGTTTGCTCCCCACGCTTTCGTGCCTTAGTGTCAGGAATGAGCCAGTTATCTGCCTACGCCATCGGTGTTCCTCCCAATATCTACGGATTTCACTCCTACACTGGGAATTCCAATAACCTCTCTCGTCCTCTAGCTGAGCAGTTTCTATAATGGATATTCGGTTGAGCCGAACGCTTTCACTACAGACACACTCTGCCACCTACGCAACTCTTTACGCCCAGTAATTCCGGATAACGCTTGGATCCTCCGTATGACCGCGGCTGCTGGCACGGAGTTAGCCGATCCTTATTCATCTGTTACCGTCATATTCGTCACAGATAAAAGCAGTTTACAACCCTAAGGCCTTATCCTGCACGCGGCGTTGCTCCATCAGGGTTGCCCCCATTGTGGAAAATTCCCTACTGCTGCCTCCCGTAGGAGTCTGGGCCGTTCTCAGTCCCAGTCTGGCTGGTCATCCTCTCAGACCAGCTAATGATCGTCGACTTGGTAGGCCGTTACCCTACCAACAATCTAATCATGCGCAGGCCGTTCCCAAAGCGCCGGAGCTTTAGCCCGTGGGCCACATGCGGTATTAGACACCATTTCTGGTGCTTATCCCTCACTTTGGGGTACGTTCCTACGTGTTACTCAGCCGTCCGCCGCTCGTGTACTCCACCACGATATTCAATCTTCCCGCCCCATCTCTTCCCCAGCCGGGGGTTGATTTGGTTTGCTGTGCTAACCGAAGTTAGCTTGATTAAATAACCTGGAGGAGCCTTACCGCTCGACTTGCATGTATTAGGCACGCCGCCAGCGTTCATCCTGAGCCAGGATCAAACTCTCCAAAAAAGATTGAAGAGGGGTAAACCCCTCAGCGCGGTATTTTTGCGAAATGAATTCGCAAAAACCGGCTGCACCCCCGAAAGGATGCTTCGCATCTTGAGATGAGCGAACTCATCGAAAGAATCTGTCATTAGCTTCAGTCTAAAAACTGACTTTTCTATCGCTAGAAATTACTGTTTAAAAACATCTCTAAAACAATTCAGATTGTCTTACGACAATCGTGAACTGACGTTGATTTGCACTACTCAATTTTTAACGTCCGTTATTTCAGAGACACTTACATACAGACCTCTGAAATACTGAAGGGGTATTGTAGCTACCCAGACCCCTTATGTCAAGGATATAATTGAACGACTTTGTAGTATTTAGCACATCATTAATTTCCCCTGTTTGCGGCGGCACTGCCAAAGGCCGTACTGCAGCCGGCACACTGCTTATGTTATGCTTGTCTTTAGTGAAGTCTGCAGCATTCCGCTTGCCACCCCGTCCGCGCCTGCACTCTGGGAGACGCTTGGTTCTTGCGCTCCCGATACTCTTCTGTGCCTGCCTGTTCCCCGGCACCGCCATGGCTGCCGGCAGCAGCCAGGCCATCACCCAAGGCTTCCAGGCCAAGAGCCTGGCCGATATGGTCAGCGGCGCCATCGTCAGCACCACTTCTGGCAACCCTGGCAGTGTGGAGCTTGCCACAACCGCCTCGGCCGGCCGCCTGGCCGGTGTGGTCGACAAAACACCCATCATCAACCTGGCCGGCAATAGCGCCGGCGTACAGGTGGTACTCAGCGGCACTACAAACGTACTAGTCAGCAATATCAACGGCCCCATCGGTGCGGGCGACAAAATCACCCCCTCCCCCATCGCCGGTGTCGGCATGCGCGCCACCAGCGACGGCCAAGTCGTCGGCACCGCCGATGCCGCGTTCACTAGCCGCGACGCCCAGACCAAAACCGTCAAAGACCTGGCCGGCAAGCCCCACGTGCTACAGATTGGCTACATACAGCTGCGCGTTGGCATCGCTACTTACCAAGCCCCTGGCAGCGACTTCCTGCCACCGTTCCTGCAGCGCATGGCCAATGCCATCGCCGGCCAACAGGTTTCACTCATCCGCATCCTGTTTAGTGCCGCGCTCGTGCTGGCCAGCTTCATCGGCATGAGCACGCTCATCTATACGTCTTCTAAATCAGCCATGATTTCCCTGGGCCGTAACCCCCTGGCAGCCCACGACATCCGGCGTAGCCTGTACCAAGTTATCGGCGTGGCAGGTTCCGCGCTGGGTGTCTCCGTCCTCATTGCCTACATCGTCCTCATCACCTAGCGTCGTCTGGCCGGACGTGGTTAGCCTCTAGGGCACACTCTCCTTGGACTGCCACCGGCAGTCCAAAGTTTGCGTTCGGCTGAAATCGGTAGGTACAGCTACCGATTTCACAGTCCCTAGAGGCTAACCACGTCCGGCCTAAACCGCAATCTGTATTTACATCTTCCATAAGCGGTATATAATTAAGCCTGGTTTCCCAAAATTAAACACAAAAACAAATATGGAAGATGACCCTTCCTCCGGTAACACGGCCGTACGGCCGAGCGACGTCAGTGCGCCCATTGGTGGCGCGCTGGATGCTGATACCCTGGAAGCCGTCCAACAGCAAGGTTCCCTTGCCCCCCAACCCGTAACCGTCGTGATGCCCCGCAGGCCCATCTGGCCGCTGCTGCGCTGGATTGGCGTCGGTATAGTCCTAGTGGTGCTCGCCGTCGCCAGCGTAGTCCTGCACATCCACCGCGACCACGCCAAGGCAGCGCTCGAAACCGGCAACTTCGGTACCGTCAAAGTATCACTCGCCACCCTCAAGCAACCCCCCGCCGGCACTGCCGACACCCTGGAGGTCAACGGCAACCTGCAAGTTAGCCAATCCCTTGTGCTTACACCGACCGGCCAGCCTGGCAAGGCCAATGCGGGGCAGATTTACTTCGACAAGACCTCCAATCACCTGGCCTTTTATGATGGCACCCAGTTTGTAGATGTCGGCACCGGTACCACAAACATTACCAATATCTTGCTCGGCCAGGGTAACGGCGTGCAGCTCCAGGGCAGTTCACCGGGCTCGCAGCAAACCGGCAACTTTAACGTCTCTGGTACCGGCATGGTGGGCAGCCTCAACACCTCCATCATAACTAGTGGTGGCAGCACGCTCTACATCAACCCGGTCTCCATTAGCACCGCAGCCACGCCATCCGGCGTGCCCATCACACTGGGACTCACCACCGCCGGCGGTTCTACCGAATCAGGCCCCGGCTGGAAGGACGGTATGAACGCCCAGAAAATCACCGTCGGCCCCGAAGGCGGTAAGCTCAGTTCCGCCAGCGTGATGTACATCGGTGGCTCCACCAGCAGCCACGTCCAGTTCGCGCTCTACGAAGATGACGGCGACGTCCCCAGCAAGCCTGGTGGCCGCCTGGCCGCCAGCGCCATCGTCAGTATGACACCCGACGGCTGGACCACCGCCAGCTTGCCGGCCATCACCCTAGATCCAAACACCACCTACTGGCTGGCGGTCAACACCGATGATGCCACCGTCATCCGCACCGTCAACGGCGGCGCCCAAAACTACTGCTACGTCTTTAAACCGTTCGGCTTCATGCCAGACCCCTTCAGCGCCCCGGGCTGCTTTATGGGCGACCTAACCTACCCGCTCTACCTTACTTACCTGACCCAAGGCAGCAGCGGTGGCAGCATCAGCCAATCCCAAATCACCATCGCGCCGGATGGTTCTACTCTGCTGCGCAACAGCGACGACTCCAGCAACGCCTTCCAGGTGCAAAATGCCGCCGGCAGCAACACCATCTTCAACATCGACACCATTAACCAGCGCATTGCCATTGGTAAAACGACCGCCAGCTACAAGCTCGACATCGCCGGCGGCGACATCAACCTAACCAACGGCCACTCTATTCGGTTTGGGGGCTCACCCGTTCTAACCGTCACCAGCGGCGCCGTAACGGCACTTACGAACTTCATCCCTGGCGGTGTAACCCGCATCCAGGGCGACACTTTCTCCGTTACCGACCGCAACGCCACCCACGCCAACCTGAGCATAGACGACAACCATGGCAACGTGACGTTCTCCAACTTCATCGATTCCACCACTGCGTTCCAGATCCAAAATTCCGCCGGCACCACCACCATCCTAAACGCCGACACCACCAACAGCGTCATCACCATCGCTAACCTGGCCGTCAGCGGCCACATCATCACCAGCGGCACCGCACCGGGCATTGCCGCCGGTGCCGCAGCCTGCACTACACCGACTGTCAGCGTCGATGGCAACGACGTCAGCGGCACCATCACCGTCACCACTGGCACTGGCTGCGCCACCAGCGGCACGTTGGCGGCCGTTACCTTTGTCACCGCTTTCAGCGCAACCCCACACATCACCCTGACCCCAGGCAGCTCCACCGCCCTCGCCCTCGGTGCCTACATCAATAACAGCACAGCTACCACCACCAGCTTCACCATCGGTACTAACAGCACGCCCGCAAACTCCACCACGTACGAGTGGAATTACCTGGTCGTCCAGTAACCGCAGCCTGCCTACCGGCCAAACGGCCAACGCTGGGCGGCAAAACCCTGTACCACATCCCAGGCACGCAGGCCGGCCTGCCAGGTCGCACCCATGCTCTCGCTGCCGTCAGGCGCCACGAATAACCCCACGAACGCAAACCGCGCCATTACCCGGTAATAGCCTTTGAGTTGGACTTCTTCTAATGGCTCCTGGCTGCCCGGCTCGGCGGACGGTTCGGCTGCTGCCGCGTACACTTCGTACGGCAGCTCATATTCACGCATACACTCTCTGTTTTCTGGCTGGGGAGTATTATCTGACTCCTCTTAAGCCAGACTATACCGGGGCGCAGCGCGGCAAGTATGTAACGGATATCACACCCCTAGTGTGAATAAAAACACAAGCGGCCTCTAGAGGGCCGCTTGTTTGGAATAATTTGGAACTGGTAATCTGTCTAGCCTAGGCCAGCGCCCGCTACCGCTGGACGGGCAGGTTATTGTCTTGTACGAATTTTGCGAGACCCTTCAGAATATCCTCTTCTTGGAAGGTGTTATGCGGGTTAACTGGAGTCGCGCCTTCAACGGTATGGTACGTATTACCAACACCAATACCGTACGGCAGCAACCGCTCTGCATCAGGCACGCCGTGTCCGGATGCCAGGAAGACACCCGTCATCGGGGTGACGTCACCCCCGGTAAACCGGTGCTCGGGAGCTTTGGGATCCTTGGCAATAACAATTGGCCAACCCGGCACTAAGCCACGGTTCTGGACGTCATAGGTAGTGTCCCGCCCATGGTCCCTCATCCTAAACCACTTTTTGAGGCCAGTCTTCGGTACCTTTTCAGACCGCTGTAAGTCATGTGCAGCAACAGCAGCATTAGTGGCCGCCAGCGCAGTCTTCCGAACCATCCTTCTCAAGTGCGCGGCTGCAGCTGCCCGGCGCGCCTGGTCGTAATCCATGCGTGTGGCATTAGGATTTTGCTTGGTCCACGCTTCGCCGAACTTTTTTTCGTCAAAGCTGAAATCGAGGGGTTGTGGCATGTGCTTGTTGTTCCTTAGGTGATAGCCTGAAAAGTACTATAGCACATATTATAAGCAAAAGCAAGATGGCTTTGCCGGGAACGGTTATTCCACGGCTGTTTGGGCTGCCGTTTCGGCCGCGCCCTCTTCTTCGTCTTCGTCGCCGTCCTCTGTCTTATCAACCAGGGCTAGTGACACTACTTGGTCACCGTCGTTCAGGCGCATGATGCGCACGCCCTGCGTGGCGCGGCCCAGTGCCGGGATGTCTTTGATTTGCAGGCGGATGGTCTGGCCGTTTTGGCTGATGATGATGGCCTCTTGGTCGTCGGTGTCGCCTAGGGTCTTTACGCCGACTAACTCGCCAGTTTTAGTGTTCACTACCGCTGAACGGATGCCGACGCCGCCGCGGGCGTGCGGCGTAAACTGCGCCACCTTGGTCTGCTTGCCGTAGCCGTACTTACTGATGACAAAGATGCTGCTGCCCTCTTCCACTACGTCCATGCCAATCACGTGGTCGTCACTGCGCAGGCGGATGCCGCGCACACCCCGGCTGACCCGGCCCATTGGCCGCGCGTCCTTCTCGTTGAAGCGGATGGCCTGGCCTTGTGATGTAGAGATTACAACTTCGTTGTTACCATCGGTCATGCGTATCCATTTCAGCTCGTCGCCGTCGTCTAGGTTAATGGCAATCAGGCCGTTGCTGCGTACATTTTGGTACTGTTCGAACGGCGTTTTCTTCACCACGCCGCGGACCGTACACATAATCAGGTTGGCAGCTTTATCGGTCTTGTTGATGTTGATGACCGCGCTAACCGTCTCCTCTGGCTGCAGCTGCAACAGGTTGACGATGGCCACGCCCTTGGCGTTCAGCGACGCCATAGGCAGTTCGTAGGCCTTGATACGGAACACCCGGCCCCGGTTCGTAAAGAACAGCAGGAAGTCGTGGGTGGAAGCGTTTACCACGTGCTCGATGACGTCCTCTTCCCTTGTCACCATGCCCCGGCGGCCCTTGCCGCCCCGGCCCTGCCGCTTGTAGTCGGCAATCGGGCTGCGCTTGATGTAGTTGGCTGATGTAAGCGTTACAACAACCTGCTCATCCGGCACCAAATCTTCGTCGCTCAAACGGTTCAGCTCGTTCTTCACCACCTGGGTACGCCGTTCGTCGCCGTACTGCTTCTTCAGCTCCAGCATCTCATCTTTGATGATTTTCAGGATTTTCTTCTCGTCGGCCAGGATGGCTTCCAGTTGGGTAATCAGTTTCTGCAGCTCGGCCAGTTCGTCTTCAATCTTCTTGCGTTCCAAGCCCGCCAGTGTGCGCAGCTGCATGGCCAAGATGGCCTGCGCTTGTATCTGCGACAGCTTGAACTTCTTCATCAAGTTGTCACGCGCCTCTTCGGTCGTCTCGGATGCCCGGATGGTGTTAATCACCTCATCGATGTTGTCGAGTGCAATCTTCAAACCTTCCAGGACATGCGCCCGCTCGCGAGCTTTGCGCAGCTCGAACTCCGTCCGGCGCCGCACCACAACCTGGCGGTGCTTGATGTGCTCGCCCAGGATGTCTTGCAGGCCCAGCACCCGTGGCTGGATGCCGTCGATGAGCGCCATCATGTTGAAGTGGAAGCTGCTCTGCAACGGAGTCAGCTTGTACAGCTGGTTCAGGAGTTTCTTGGGGTAGGCATCTTTCTTGAGGTCGATGACAATGCGCACATTGCCTCGGGCCGATTCGTCGCGCACGTCACTCACACCAGTGATGATCTTGGCATTCACCAGGTCGGCGATTTTAATGACCAACGATTCCTTGTTCAGCGCATACGGGATTTCGGAGATGACAATCTGGTGCCGCCCCTTCTTGCCCTCGACAATTTCGGCCACACCCCGGTTGATAACGCCGCCACGGCCGGTCGCGTAGGCTGTCCGCAGGCTGTCAGCACCATAGATGATACCTCCCGTCGGGAAGTCCGGCCCCTTGATAAACTGCAGGAGGTCGTCCAGGCTGGCGTCCGGGTGGTCGATTTTGTACACGGTAGCGTCCACTATCTCTGATAAGTTGTGCGGCGGGATGTTCGTAGCCATACCAACGGCGATACCTAGTTGTCCGTTTAACAACAGGTTCGGTAACTTCGCTGGCAGCACGGTTGGTTCCTGGTTTTCGCCGTCGTAGGTGTCGCGGAAGTCGACTGTTTCTTTGTCGATGTCTTGCAGCAGCTCGTCGGCCAGACGGTGCATCTTGGCTTCGGTGTAGCGCATGGCGGCCGGCGGGTCGCCGTCCATACTGCCGAAGTTACCCTGCCCGTTCACTAGCAAGTAGCGCGTTGCCCAGGGCTGGGCCAGGCGAACCATCGAATCATAGATGGAAGAATCGCCGTGCGGGTGGTACTTACCCATGACCGCACCAACCACGTTGGCAGACTTACGGTGGCGGCTGCCGCTGCGCAGGCCGTCCTCGTTCATGCTGTAGAGGATGCGCCGGTGGACCGGCTTCAGGCCATCACGCACATCCGGCAGCGCACGGTCGATGATGACCGACATAGAGTAGCGCAGGTAGTTGTCTTCCATGACGTTTTCGACCGTACGGCGCTCTACAAGCCGCGAATGGTCAAAACCCGACAGAACCTCGACTTCGGTCCTATCGCTCGCCTCAGAGCCCCGTAGAGGCTCAGGAGCCATGTTTTGGCCGTCCATACCGCTTACATTTTGGGTGTCGTCAATGTTTGAAATATCGTCTGCCATCTTAGATATCCAGGTCTTTCACAAATTTAGCATTGGCTTGTATGAAGTTCTTGCGCAGTTCCACTTCGGTGCCCATCAGCTTGTTGAAGATGGCGTCGGCCTTCTCGGCGTCTTCCACCTTAATCTGCACCAGCACCCGCTTCTCGGGGTCCATGGTGGTGTCGAACAGCTGCGTGGCGTCCATTTCACCCAAACCCTTGTAACGCTTTTGCTCGATGAAGCCGGCTTGGCGGAAACGCTCGGCCGACTCGTCGACTTTCAGGCCTTCTTTCTTGCGGGTGGCGATGGTTTCGTCCAGCACCACATCCAGTTCGGCTTCGTCATAGATGAAGATGCTGTTCTTGCGGCCAGCCTTCACCAGCTCGAACAGCGGCGGCTTGGCCAGGTAGACATGCCCGGCGTCCACCACGGGGCGCATGTAGCGGAAGAAGAAGGTCATGAGCAGCGTGGCGATGTGGCTGCCGTCGACATCGGCATCGGTCATGATGATGATGCGGTGGTAACGCAGGCCGTCCAGGCTGAAGGAGTCTTCGATGCCAACGCCCAGGGCTTTGATGAGCGACAGGATTTCGTTGTTGGCCAGCATCTTGTCCAAACGGGCGCGCTCGACGTTCAACACCTTACCGCGCAGCGGCAGGATGGCCTGGGTCTTAGGCTCGCGGCCGGTCTTGGCCGAACCACCGGCGGAGTCACCCTCTACCAGGTAGAGCTCAGAGCTGGCAGGATCCTTCGACGAGCAGTCGGCGAGTTTGCCGGGCATGGAGGCGCCGTCGAGTACGCCTTTGCGGATAATGTTCTCACGGGCGGCACGGGCGGCCTTGCGGGCGCGGGCGGCCAGCAGTGCCTTACCGACAATCTTCTTGGCGATGGCCGGGTGCTCTTCCAGGTAGTAGCCGAAGTACTCGCCCATCACCTGCTCGACGTAACCGCGGACCTCGGGGTTGCCCAGCTTGCCTTTGGTTTGGCCTTCGAACTGGGGGTCGGGCAGCTTCACAAGAAGCACTGCGGTCAGGCCTTCGCGGGTGTCTTCACCGCTCAGGGCTTCTTCTTTTTCTTTCAGCAGGCCGTTTTTGCGGGCATAGTCGTTGATGATGCGCGTCAGCGCGGCGCGGAAACCGGTCAGGTGGCTGCCGCCCTCGGGGTTCGGCACGTTGTTGGCGAACTGCTTGATGGTTTCGGTGAAGCTGTCGGTGTACTGCATGGCGATTTCAATCTGGCCATCACCGACCTGCTTGTCGACGTAGAAGATGTCGTCGTCGACCGGTTCTTTGCCGATGTTGAGGTGGCGGACGTAGCTTTGTATACCACCCTCGAAATAAAAACCATACTTTTGGCCAGTGATTTCATTAATTAAAGTAGTCCGTATGCCTTTTGTGAGATAGGCATTGTGGCGCATGCGGTCGAGGATGGTGTCGTAGTTAAACACCTGGGTTTCGGTAAAGATGGTGGGGTCTGGGTAGAAAGTGATTTCGGTGCCGTGCGGCTTGTCGGCCGGAGCCTTCCCTGCCACCGCCAAGTCGGCGTCTGGCACGCCTTTGGTGTACTCCTGGTGGTAGACTTTGCCGTCTTTGTAGATGTTGACGATGAGGCGCGTGGATAGCGCGTTGACCACACTCGAGCCGACGCCGTGCAGACCGCTGGAGACTTTGTAGCCACCACCACCGAACTTACCGCCGGCGTGCAGCACCGTTAGTACGGTCTCGACCGTGCTCTTGCCCGTCTTGGGGTGGATGTCGACCGGGATGCCGCGGCCGTCGTCGAAGACGTTGATGCCACCATCGGCCATCATCGTTACCGTTACACCGGTAGCGTAACCGGCCAACGCTTCGTCAATGCCATTGTCGACAATCTCCCACACCATGTGGTGCAGGCCCTCTTCGCCCGTAGAACCGATGTACATGCCGGGACGCTTGCGGACGGGGTCGAGCCCCTCCAGCACCTGGATCTGGTCGGCTGAATATGCTTTATCGTCAGCCTTAGCCTTGTTGTCAGCCACAGTTAGAATACCCTCTCGTTTACCCTTTTTGGTTACACCTTACTTACTCCTACAATTATACCGCACCGGCCGGCTTGCAACAACCCATGCCCCACTCTTTACAACACCTCCGGACGGAATGCTTAGTGACTAGTCGGCTCCAGTTCACCTCTACAAACTTTCCTCGGAGACCCGGCATTTCGGAATGACCCCGGCGCGGTGTTGCTGACAGCCACAACATCCCGTCCACGCCAGTGGGCGACGATTCGACATGTTTGTTCATGAGGAGCACGCGCAGGAGCTTGCTCCGAGCATGCGACGAAATGCGAACCCCGGAGGGGTCTGTGGAGGCGCTTGAGCCGACTGAGTCATTTCGCCGGTTGTCGCCTTTCACAACAACTCACCGAGATACCTGGAGCTATGCCGGGTGCTTTTGGTTACACTCCACCCCGCGAAACAGGTTTCGCGGGGACCCCGGTTTTGGCAGCAAAAGTAACATCTAGTAGTTAGGAGATGGGCATACATTCGGCCACAAGCCAGACTTGAGCCATGGACCGACTACTGTTTCGGCGCGGCTGCAGGAGCATTGGGGTCGTTGGCGTGCAGCTTGCCCTCATTGTCGATGAAGATGGTGTCTTCGGGGTTGGGACCACCGCTAGCCTTAGGTTTCAGGTGCAGCGGGTTCGGACGCTCCTCTGTCGGGGCGGCCGGCGCTGGCTTGACTGCTATGGGCGCAGGCTGGGCACTCACCATTAGCGGCGGCTCGATGGCAGGCCCTGGGACATCCGGCGCCGGCGCAGTGCCCCGCAGGTCCTTCTTCAGTTCGGCAGCGATGTCTTGGATTTCCTGCTTGTCTAGCTGGTCGCTGGAAACATTACCACCCTCCTGTCCCAGCATACCGGCGGGCAGCGGGTCTGCCGGGCTTAGGTTGGGCTGTGGGTCACGCACGGGTGCAATGAAGGCCGGTGGCTGGGCCGCCGTGGCCGCAGTCGGTTGCTGGCCGCCAAACGGCGGAATAAACGGGTCTGCGGGCGACGCAGGCGGCGTGAATGGCGAAGGCGTGCTGGCCGGGACGCCGAAGGTCGGTGCCGCAGGCGAGGCGGGCCCAATCCCGGCAGGGCTGCTGGCGGGGCTAGCTGACTCGGGAGGCAGCGGTGCACGCACCGGTGAAAGCGACGGGGCGGGAGTGGTAGCCCGCTGCTTGGCCATCCATTCATCCAGGAAGGATGCTGGCGCTGGCGGACTGGCGGGCGCCGGTGGCGCACCAAACGAACCGCCGCCGGCCGGGGCGCCGAAGGTTGGCCGTGACGGTGGTTGCCCGAACCCACCAGGACCGGCCGGGTTGTTGAATGGGCTAGCGCCGGCAAACGGCTTTGGCTCGGGCGCCTTGGTCGTAAACCGCTCGGTAATCAGTTTCTCGATGGCGCCACGCGGCTTGCCGAATTTAGCGGCCGAAAGTTGCTTCAGCGCGTCAGACAGGCCAGGATTGGGATTCCCCAGCGGCGGCAAGGCCACCATGCTGAACGGTTGTGTCGGCACACCGCCCACCAAGGTACGGACGATGCTGTTAAAGTTCGGCACCCGCAGCAAATCTTCGGCGTCGAACAACGGCTGGAAGTAACGGCTCAGCGCATCCACGTCGTTCTGGCCAACACGGAAGCTTACAATGGTACCGACGTTACCGAAGACGGCGTCGCGGATTTCATCACTCAGCTGGGTGGTAAACTGGTTGGCTACAATCAAGTTCAGGTGGTACTTCCGGGCCTCGGACATGATGGTCGCGAAGCTATCCGTCGAGAAGTTCTGGAACTCGTCGACGTACAGGCAGAAGTCCTGGCGCTCTTCTTCTACTTGGTCGCTCCGGCTCATGGCTGCTGCCTGGAACTTCATGACAAAAATCATACCCAGCAGCTTGCTGTTTAGGTCGCCGGTGCGGCCTTTCGATAAGTTCACCAGCAGGATTTTCTTGTTGTCCATGATGTAGCGCAGGTCGAAGGCGCTCTTGTTTTGGCCGATGATGTTGCGCATCATCTCGTTGCTTAAGAAAGCACCGAATTTACTCACGAACCACGCCACCACTTCACCGCCCTCATTGCTGCGTTGTGAGGCCGGGAAGGTCTTCTGCCAGTAATCCAGCACGGTTTTGTCTTTCACGTGTTGTAGCTTTTGCTTCAAAAACTCTGGGTCACGGAACAACTGCGGGATTTCGATGAACGTGCCACCTTTGGGGTCGGCCATAACAGCGAGTGCGGCGTTGCGGAACATGTCTTCGTAGCGCGGCCCGATAATGCCCTGGTGTTGTGGGTCGTACAACTTGTAGAGCATGTTAATGGTTTCCTGGATGAGGAAGTCTTTTTGGTCCGGGTTGTGGAACTCGAACAAGTTCAGGCCCATCGGGTAGTCCATGTCGGCCGGGCAGAAATAAATGATGTCCTCGGTGCGCTCTTTGGGCACCATAGCCATCAGTTTTTCGACCGTGTCGCCATGCGGGTCCACAAACGCGAAGCCGTCGCCATTCAGCATGTCTTGCAGCGCCAAGTTTTCCAGGAAGGTCGACTTACCGGTACCGGTCTGCCCTACCGCGTACATGTGGCGCTGGCGGTCTTTCAGCCCCAGCCGGATTGGCTTCTTGACTCCACGGAAGACGTTAAAGCCCAGCAGCAAGCCGGAGTCCGGCATGTTGCGCGGGCCGTCGACTTGCTTCGAGTCCTGCCGGCTTAGCTGGGAAGTCGGGATGTTACTTTGGTCTGGGAAGTGGAACAGCGTGGCTAGCTCCACTGAGTTCATGATGTTGCGCTTCACGCGGCGCGGGAAGGCCCGCAGCACGTAGTCGGCCACCAGCTTGGTGTTGTCTTTGGTGGACTCAAACTTAAAGCCGTTCTTGCCGGGGCTGTCGAACAGCGAAAAGCTGGCGACTATATTATTCATAATGGCCTGGGAACGCTGCAATATGTTACTAGAAACCACCGTACGGATGGTGACCTCGAACCCGGCGTAGCGGGTTTTGTCGTCGATGCTGTCCACGATGGACTGTTCCAGGCTGGAAAGCTCTTTCTTGGATGAGTCACCGTCCTTGTGTTCCGGCGGCTTCACCAGCGCCGTCACCATCTGCCGGGCCAGCAGCCCGGCGTTCAGGCCTTTGTCTTCGCCCTTGCGCTTCTTGCTAGCATGGCCGCTGGCCACCTTGCGCCAGCCGTTGTCGGCCGGGCGGAATAAAATCTGGATGGCTGCGCCATCGTCTGTCTGCAGTGCCGACAGCGCATTCAAAATCGACTGCAAAGCGTCACGCTTCAGGTCCTGGTAGGTCGCAATCGGGTAGGCGAAGGCTTCCTTCAGGTTGAACTCACCGCCCACCACCCCGTTAATGCCGCCAACGCTGCTAAAAATATTGTGTTCGGGAACAATCTCCAAACGGGTGCTCGGGTAGGCGCTGGTGATGGCCTGCTTCAGCACATCGATCATATCGGCTGGCACGGCGGCAAACAAATACACGAAGCCCTTCGACCCCACGATTTCAAAGCTGAAGTGCCGCTGGCCAAACCACTGGTTCTTCATTCCCTTTTCGGCTGTGCTAGCAATAATGTTGTAAATTATTTGGGCTTTTGAGATATTTTCGTCAACGATATCGCGTACATCGCGGCCATTGGCCTCTGTATCTTCACTAATCGGCGGCAGGTGGATGCGGATGGGTACCATCTCGATTGACCGCTCGTAGGTGACGTCCTTTTGCTTGCTATTACGTAGTTTTATAAACAACACTGGGCCAAGCACCGCCAGCGTTGCCATGAAAATCCCGACGATTGTCAGCAGTACTGCCATTTATTTGTCACCCGTGTTCGGCACAATTTGATAGTGTTCTGCCAGGTACCGCGCTTTTAGCTGCGCAAATTCAGTGGCTAACTGCAGCGGGTTCTGGGCGTAGTACTCCACCAGCTGTTGGACCCGTAGCGCGACTTCCTCGGGCGCACCGGCCGGAGCCGGTGTCATGGGCGCGCCAGCCGCGGCAGCAGCCGCAATCCCCGGTGCCAAACCGCCAACGTCTGGCCGGCTTTCTGCAGGTTGCGGGAACATACCCGGCACAGCAGTGCTGGGCGAAACCGGCAGACCAGCCGGCGGCATGCCGGGCATCGGCACACCGCCTCCGCCAGCCTGTCCCAACGAAAAACCGGGCACACCTTGCGGCGTCCCGTTCATACCATCGTTCATCCCACCTGGCACTTGCCCGGCAGGCACCGCCGGCAAACTAACCGGCAGACCAGTCTGATGCTGCTGCATGTCCGGTTGCATACAATATATAGTATACACCGAACAGGGGTTTCTGTCACCCTGTCGAGCCCTGTGGACTCATTCTGTAGGCTCGGGGGAATCGTCGTTGATTTTCGCCAGAGGAACCATCGTTGGTTCCGGCAGAAATCAGGAAACCGACGTTAGCAAAACTAAGTCGGAGCCTGTGACACCATGGAGCAAGAAAGTGGTCTGTCCCTTGAAGCGGTACGCATGTCGTTGTTCCCTTTCTGTTTAGTTTTATTTTGCGACGGTGAACTTACTGCGGGTGAGGTACAAATACCCCAGGCTGATGATGGCTATCACCGTGACAATGTCCCGGAGGGTCAATTGTCCCAGCGACTGCAACACCAGCAGTAGCACTGCGCCCATGCACAGTACTCTACTGAGCCCGCGCCTAGGCTTTGGTAAGCCTTCTTGGCCAAAATAGCGCACTCTAACCCTGCCTAGTAGGTTCCACAGGCTGTAGAGTGCCAAGTACAGCAGCACAAACGGCACTAGTAACGCTACTACCGGCAAGTTGTCCGGCCGTAGCAACACCAGAAACGACAAGAGCGCCGTAAAAGCGCCGACTGTCCTTAGTACCTGTTGTTTCATTGCTGCTATTTTCTTTCATGGCCCTTACCCGTGGCTGCACGCAAAGAGAATACTGCGGCGAGGCACGGTTAATGATACATGGTGCCACCGGCGGGAAAACCGCTCTATTATATAGAATGAATAGCGCTTCCCGCCTGACGTGGCTTGACTGACCGCTCTCGGCGCTTTTAGGGCGCTTCGAGCGATGTAAAGAGAGTGTAGAGTTTCGCAGTGTTTTTGTGTTTGTACGAGCTGTTTTTGTTTTTGCTAACTCTAAGTTAGATGCTAGCACAGGGAGGCAGAAAAATCAATCCCCTTATGCTTCCGCGTGCGATTCGTCACCGGCCCGGCACCTTGCCGGCATCGACATTTGGCGGGAATGCACTACAATGGAGTTTCCGATTGCCAGGCTAGGCTGCCCCGGGCCCTGGAACACAATTTTTATCAGCATGAGACCTATGAACCGCATCGAATTCCAAAGGACTGCCGGCTTTGCGCTGTACACCGAAGTCAATGACCGCCTGCTGGACTATTTGGCAGATCGGGACATCCCCGCGCTTAGGCCTGACGGCATGAAAGACTACCTGACCACGTACCGGATTGAGGACACGCTAGTCCCTAACCCGGCCGGTGTCAGCCTGGCCCTGGCCATGCGCCATATCACCGCAGATGTGCCCGTTGCGGACCAAAACTTCTACAGAGATTTTGGGGTTAGCCAGGAGGACCAGGGGCGGGCGTGTTACCACACGTTTGGGGGCGGCTTTTCGGACATGGTGTTTACCTGGCACTTTTCAGCAGGTGTAGCAAACGCGGTGATGGACTTTTTCGTGGATGAGGGCGTGCTGTCCCAGGAGCAAAAGAATGCCTTTGGCCTGGGCGATTGGGCAGACATCATTGGCAGCGACTGGTTCGGCCGGCTGATGCACATGACAGCACTCACCGCCAACGGCGCCTACCTAAGCTTTGGTACATACCTTTCCGCTTACCGGAAGCATGCCTTTGCACATGCCCTCAAAGAACGGTTTGACACCGAGCTAGAGGACAACAAACTACCGCCGCTGACCAACGACATCTTTACTTACCATGAGCATCAAGACCCTGCGGATGGCCGGACATACGCCGCCGCCGGCCTAGCGCCTGCCGTACTGGGGGTGTTACGGACGGCCATGCAGGACGGCCATAAGAGCGCCGGCTGCCCGGTGGCCCGCAAATCGGTGCTCCTGCCCGCCGACCAGGTCCAGGACGACCCGCATACGAAGCAGTTGGTAGCTGACGGCACACTAACAGCCGTACCCGAACGCTCCACTGATGAACACATCCGTTTTACCCAAGAAACTACGGCCATTGACCGGACGCTGCAGCTGTTTGCTAGCCAGCTCCGGCGCTACGAAGCCGCCCATGGCACGCCGGAGGCTGTGAAGCACCTGGATGCCACGGCCAAACGTGGCGCCACGTACCGCATTGCGCACCGCCACAAACCGCCGGTCCGGGCGCTCAGCTGGGAGACTGGCGGTAGCCCCAGACAGACACGGGCGGCACTGGCTGGCGGCCTTGGCAGTGCTGCGCTGGCCGAAATGGTGCCAGCCGCTGCGGCCTAGCTAGCTGCCGTAGGCGGCTTTTTGGGTGGCTTGATGCAGGCCTCACAGACAGCCTAACTAGCCATTTACGGCTAGTTTTCAAACAATGCCATGCTGGTGGCCACGCCCCGCCGCATGGCCATCCCGGCCAGCAAAACCACGGCTTTTGGACCCGCCGGGACCCATCCCGGCCTGCCCCCAAAATTGGCGGCAAAAGTTATACACAGCCTGGGGTAAAAATGCTTGTATTTTGTTGTTGACAGCACGCAGGCGACGACTTACTATATCTGTAGCACTGAACAAAAAAAGTGCTCAAAAACAAAAAGCCAAACAGTAAACAACCGCTTCTCGCAAGCGGTTGTTTCATACAAAACCAAGACTAAAACCTTCCCTAAACCATTAGCAAAACAACCCGCGGACGGCCGAACCCAAGCCAAAAATCCCGGGTTGTTTTCTTTTGCGTTTGTTGTACAGTCGTACCTGCAATGAAAACGGAGCGGAGCGTTGTGAGCCTTGTCGAGTCCGGCCAACATGGTTTGGTCGTGACCATTGAATGCTCGCTCGCCAATTCCCTGCCCGGCATGGTCGTGGTGGGCCTGGCCGGCAAAGCCGTGGATGAAGCACGGGAACGCATCCGCAGCGCGTTTGCGGCTAGCCTACTGCAGCTGCCGCGGAAGCGCATTATCATCAACCTCGCGCCAGCCGACGTGCCCAAAGACAGCACCGGCTTCGACCTAGCCGTGGCGGTAGCCATTCTGGCCGCCAGCAAACAAATCCGCGACCCGCTCGCCGGCACCGCGATTATGGGCGAGCTGGGCTTGGAGGGCGACGTGCGGCCCATCCGGGGCATCATTGGCAAGGTTCTGGTGGGCAAACGGCATGGGATTGAACGGTTCATATTGCCCGCGGGTAACCTGGACCAAGCTATTTTGGTGCCTGGGGTCAAAATCATCCCTGTTAGCAACCTTTCCGAACTGTATGACTATCTGAACGACCCTGCCACCATCACCCCTGTTGACACCGATTTGGCGGCCGAAACCGCACCTGAAACGGCCGCAGAAGCCGACGAATTGGGGTTAGAAGACGTCATTGGCCAGGAGCTAGGCAAGCGCGCAGTGGAAATTAGCGCCGCTGGCGGCCACAACCTGCTGCTGGGCGGCCCACCCGGCACCGGCAAAAGCATGCTGGCCAAGGTGTTGCCTGGCCTGTTGCCGGCACTTAGCCGCGAAGAAATGCTGGAGGTCACCCATCTGCACTCCCTGGCCAGCAACGATTTTAACCGGATTGTGCGTGAACGGCCGTTCCGGGCGCCGCACCACAGTGCCAGCAATGTGGCCATCGTGGGCGGCGGCAATAGCATCCGGCCGGGCGAAATGAGCCTGTCCCACAGGGGCGTGCTGCTGTTCGACGAGCTGCCGGAGTTCGCCAGAGTGAGTTTGGAGGCCCTGCGCCAACCCTTGGAAACCCGCACCATCACCATTGCGCGCGCCAAAGACACCGCCGAATACCCCGCCAATTTCATCTTCGTGGCCACCGCCAACCCCTGTCCGTGCGGCCATTATGGCACCTCCAAGCCCTGTCGCTGCCTGCCCGGGCAGATTACGCACTACCGGCGGAAGCTGTCGGGACCGATTCTGGACCGCATTGACCTCTACGTAGACGTCCACGAGATAGATAACAGCCAGCTGCTGGCTGACCGGACACCCACGACTGCCACTCAGGATGTCCGAAGTCGTGTCGCAAAAGCTCGTGGCCTGCAGGCGCAGCGCTTCAGCAGCCCCTCCAAGCTGAACGCCGACATGTCTAACCGCGACATCCTGGCCCTGGCGCGGCTGGAACCAGCCGCCAAAGAGATTTTGGACGCCGCAGCCGAGCGTTTCGGCCTCTCCGCCCGTGCCTACATGCGCAGCGTCAAAGTAGCCCGCACCATCGCCGACCTCGACGCATCAGAGGCCATACAGCCCCATCACGTCGCCGAAGCCCTCCAGTACCGCCCCCACGCCTATCACGAGGCGTAACATCAGCTCCACCCCCGTTTATAACATTGACTAAATGCTATAGATTATGCTATAATATAGCTTTATGAAACTACCCTACTTAACTGCTCGGCGTGAATGGAACCGGCACCGACGCAACTCCTCTAACTCCAACATAGACATGTGGCAATGGGGTTGGATGCAAGGTGAAGGCAAACTCAACATACCTGGGCTTGGCCCCTGCATCGGTGTCAAGGTGTACGACCCTGGCAAGCAGCTAGCCATCGGCGGGCACTTCCCCGTCCGCGGCAACTTACCGGACTCTAGCGACCGGCACCTGCCGGAGATGTTACGACAAGCCAAGCGAAGAACCCAGCTCGATAAGATTCAAGTATGGATTGGCGGCGGGCTGCTCTGGTCAGAAAAGCCAGACGAAGATACCATTTTTAGCCTGGAGAGACGTCTGCGTTCGAACGCAGAGACAAGAGCACATCGAGACTGGGTGCAAGCAACCGTGGCCAAACTGTTGGGCCCGGTAGCAACGGTGGTTGAATTTGGCGCAAGCCCCATTTGCGGCATGGACCACACCGTTGACGTCGCAACCGGCGACTCCGCCACCATATATCAGGTTCACACACCCAAAGTCCCGGTAACAGGCCTGCAGCCCGAGGCACAACCGGAACCACTACGACAGTTCGAGTACGGCTTGGTGTAAGCCGTACCACCAGTTTTCGGCGAGTTCGTCACGGTTGACTTCCAGCCAGGCCAGTTCTTGCTCGTAGTAGGCCCGGAAATCGGCGTCGAGGCCGAACAGTTTCGCGCGTTCCTGGATTAGGTCTTCGGTAATCACCTTTGCCACCTCGTCCTCGTGCAGGTGCAATCGCTCGGCCACCTTCTCGCAGGTGCGGATACGCTTGCCCAGGAAGACTTGGGCGTATCCATCTCTGACCCACTTCCAATCCATGACACTATCTGGGTTGGCGTACCTGACTGCCAGGGCTGCCAGGCCGCCCAGGCGGCGCTCGACGGTGTCGTAGCCACCTTCGTGGTACAACACCATGGATTCCCACGAACTCTGCATCACCCAACGTGCAAATGCCTCGGGATCGTTCGGCAATGGTATTACGCTATCCACACCCAGATAGCCGGCCGCGGCCTGGACATCGACGTTTACATAATTGCCGAACCGCTGCCTCAGGGTACGCACGAGACGGTCCTCGACGTCATACTTTACGGCGTTGTCTGAACGTACCACACAGAGGTCAGCATCCGATTCCCGCCAGCTGCCGCCATGCGCCCGGCTGCCCAGCAGGTGTACCGCTAACAGGTTGGGGCCGAGCCCCTCGCCCACTGCTGCCAGTTCCTCCGCCAAGATGACATTCTGCTCATAGGCGTCCGGGCCAATGCCGTGCACCCCTACCTTCTCTGTCAGCAGAAAGCAGCTGATTTGTTCCAGCGAATACTCTTGTGTACTGGCGTGGCTCAACGCTACAGTGGTCATAATTTAGTGTATTAAATCATGATTGTGATGATTTAACAATCCTCCCACACCCATCACCTGTCCAAGCCTGGCCCGGAACCAGTTTGACCTCTGTTCTGTAGTCTGGTACAATGCTGAAGTCAAAAACAGATAAAGGAGAGTCTACATCAGCACTAGCACTCGCTTGAATGGGAACATTCGGGCACCACAGCTTCGGGTAGTCGACAGCGACGGCAAACAGCTCGGCATTTTAAGCCGCGCGGAGGCCTTAGCGATGGCGCAGGAACAAGAACTCGACCTAGTCGAAATCTCGCCCAACGCCAACCCCCCTGTCGTCAAAATCGTCGACTGGGGCAAGTACAACTACCAGAAAACGAAGCAACAGCAGGCCAACAAGCGGAATGTGAAAGCCACCGACCTGAAGCAAATGCGCTCAGGCCTCAAAATCGGCGATCACGACCTAGAGGTGAAAATGCGTAAAGTGTCCGGATTCCTAGAAGACGGCCACAAAGTCAAAATCACCCTCGTGTTCCGCGGACGGGAACTAGCGCACAAAGATATAGGCTTTAAACTGGCTGAGCGCATCATCAATGATTTTGGCGATGCGATTGCCGTAGACCAACAACCACAGTTGGCCGGCAAACAACTCACCTTCGTCATCCGTGGTACCGGCAAACCTGTCGCCAAGCACCATGAACACGAAGCGGAGCAATCAAGCTCAGAGCCCAGCCAGGGGGAGACCACCCCACCAACAACATCTACAAAGGAAAGCACAGGAACGGAAAGTAACTAACACATTATGCCAAAGCTAAAGACCCACAGCGGCACTAAAGACCGCGTACGAGTCACCAAGAACGGTGTGGTGCGGGCTCGCAAGAGCCACGCCAGCCACTTCTTGCAGAAGAAGAGCGGCGCCCGCAAGCGTAAGCTGGCCGGCCTGCTAACTATGAACCCCATGAACAGCAAGAAGATTAAGCAGAACTTGGGAGTTTAACAGATGAGAGTCAAACGAGGCGTTGCTGGCCACGCCAAACACAAGCGAGTACTAGCCAAAACTAAGGGCATGAGCCACCCGAACCGGGTGAGCATCAAGCGCGCTAAGCAAGCCGTCACCAAGGGCCTGCAGTACGCCTACCGTGACCGCCGCAACCGCAAGCGCAGCTTCCGCGCGCTGTGGAACGCGCGCATCAACGCCGCTGCCCGCCTGAACGGCACCACTTACAGCAAACTGATTGCCGGCCTGAAGGCCGCCAACGTCGAACTGGACCGCAAAGTCCTGGCCGAACTGGCTGTAAACGAGCCCAAGGCGTTTGAAGCGGTTGTAAAAGCCGCTAAATAGGCCCCTGGAGGCTTAGGTGAAGCAAAATAGCCCCACAACGGGGCTATTTTTGTGCCTTTATGAGCTTGCCGCTCGTCGCCAGCGCCGTCTGGCCCATCAGATACCGGTCCAGCGTCGCACCTGCTATGAGTGAATGTCTTAGATGAAGCCAGAATTCCTTAAAGGTTACATCTGGGTGAGATTCTCTGACGCTTGGTAATGCATCTGACATTACTGCCAGCAACAGGGCGGCCCTAGTGAGGAGGTTACCAGAAATCAGCAATTCTGCGTTAACCGTGTCTGTCACGGCGTAGTCAAACACGGCCAGCACCGAAGTGACACCTCCGTGGGCTACAAGCGTAGCAACAAGGCTGTACGGTGTTATGCTGGCCTTCCTGTTGGCATCGTAGAGCCCGTCTTTTATGGAACCACTCAGGAACTGTGCTTGCAGGCTGGCGTCCAGTACTCCTTTCCCGGCCCTACGGAACCGCTCGTCTCTTTCCCGTAAATCGAGTGCTAGGACAGCATCACGTGGTATAAAGCTCGCTGTCAGCTCCGCCGCAAGCCTGTCAATCAGGCCATCGGAATTTTTGACCCAATCTTCATTCTCAAGCGCCGCCCGGCCAGGCGGCCTTTGGAATAAGTCAGCAAAGCTAGCCTTGGCCATAGTAGCAACGCCAGATTCGCTAACACCATCGACGGCTGGCATCGAATCGTTCAGATAAGCCGCCGTTACGACTATGTCCCCCAAGCCGATGGCCCGGCGGATGCGCTCCATGGCGCCAACATTTACCAGCAGGCGTTCTTCGTCAAAGCCGATTGGCAGCCCTAAGTTTTCGAGGCTGATGTGCTCGGTATGTTCCGGCACCTCCGGCAGTGGGACGAACCCTGGCTTCTTGCTCATGCAGGCCAGTATAGAGTGCCCTTCCGGCACATCAAAGCAGCAGCACAATAGAAAAACACCCCGGTTGTCCGGGGTGTTTTCCATGCTTTGCGCCCGTTTGGGGCATTTCTAGTGTCAGATTGCCTGTAAGCCGGGTTCTGTCTAGATTGGCCATCTATCTAGGCCTGCTGTTGCCAACAGGCTCGAGCGGTATGTATTCGGGCTGGCGGGAAACCAATGGAGTAGTTATAACGTACTCCAACCAGGCCCATTCCTTGCAGCAGGCAGGGTTTACCTCTTGCCAGAGTCACCCCTGGCAACTACGAGCTCTTACCTCGCGCGTTTCACCTTTACCACCGAAGTGGAAGTATCGTTTCTGTGGCACTTTCCCTGGGGTCGCCCCCGGTCGCCGCTAGCGACTGCCCTTCCCTATGCTGCCCGGACTTTCCTCCCCATACACCTTGCGGCATACGCGGCGGCCAATCAACAATCTAACACTACCATTATACCACCTCTGTTACGGTTACGCTAGGGGGTTGAGGGATTGCACTTAGGCCTCTCTGGGGACTGTGAAATCGTTGGTCGTACCCAACGATTTCAGCCGAACGCATACTTTGGGCTGCCAGCGGCAGCCCAAGGAGAGTGTGCCTCAGAGAGGCCTAGGTGCAACCCCAGCTACTGTGCCTGGCTTCCCTGTTGCAGGGCGTCGTCCATGGCCTTGTTGACCTCTTCGTCGGCAATTTTGTTCAGTTCGCGCGGGATGTGGTCGAACTCGACTTTTTTGAATTTTTTGGTTAGTTCCACGCACGCGTTGTGCACCGGCCATAAGTCCCGGTTCTTAATTTTGAAAATATTTTTCATTTGGTTTACGACCAGCAGGCTGTCCATGTAGACGTGGACTTCGTGCGCGCGGTAGTCATACAGCGCGCGTTCCAGGCCGAGCTTCAGTGCCTGGTATTCCGCCTGGTTGTTCGTTGTTACGCCCAAATATTGGCCTGCCCGCAGGACGATTCTTCCGCTCATATCCATGAGCACGTAGCCACTGGCGCTGGGGCCGGGGTTCCCACGTGAACCGCCATCTGCGTACAATTGCACCTCTGTTATAACTGTTGTTTCTTTGTCAACGATTGCTTCCACTTGTTCGTCTGTTGTAGCGTTTACGAGAGTATCAATTGTGTTCGCCAGCTCGCGGTCGACGTCCGTGATGGCCATGTCCTGCTCGTGGGTGCTGAGCCAAATATCGACCACGTTCCACTCGTTTTGCCAGCGCGGGTGGTGGTCCACCCGCTCCACGGCTTCCTTCACCCGCTCCATAAAATGCCAGGCTTCTTTAAAGTCCCGGAAGACAAATTGTTTGTATAAACCGTGTTTTGTTTCTTGCCACATGCATACAGCTTAGCACGGCAACACTGTATTCAAATCATTAGAAGAACCTAGGCACTTACAAGGTCTATCGGACTTGAGTTCGCATATTCGTCAATTTCTTTCTTGGACACACCCTGAACCTCACCACTGTTAAATCCTAGCGCTTCAAGAGTCTCCATGTTAGCCACCCAATGTTTCGCAAAGGCACGTTTGTCGCATAGATAAACGTGATTCGAGCTACCTACCACTCTGGCCTCGCCGGGCCTTACGGGGTCTTTACTATAGTTGTGTCTTACGAGGACAAAGTCTTGGCCAAGTCCCGACTTTGGGTACAAGCGTAACAGCTTCTTCTTATTCCGCACAGCCCTTTTCTTATCTAGCCAGTCACCTAGAATCTTGAGCGCGCCAAATCCACCCAGAAAAGAGCCTATGCCTATGCCCAGAGACTGTATTATATCTGCTACTTCCTTGGCTTGGTCTAAAGTAATTCGAATCATAGCCTACATGACAGGACTAGCGGGCTTCGCCCTTTATCCGCCCAGTCATGCTCGGAGTATACTCCTGCGCGTGGCTGGGCTCCAAGACCCTGCGACTACGATGTTTTCCTACGGAAAACCTCTGTCGCAGAACCCAGTCCGAGCACTCGACCAAACAAAAAGCCCGCCGAAAGGCGGACTCTTTGTTTGGTCGGGGTGACAGGACTTGAACCTGCGACCTCACGGCCCCCAGCCGTACGCGCTACCAGGCTGCGCTACACCCCGCTACGCGGTAATGAGAGAACCTAGGTTCTATATAGCTTCACGCGGACAAATGTTCCGGTTCAGCATATAGTTCTCGCTTCGCTCAAACTATCATCGCGCCGGCAAAATGGAATACATTTTGTCGGGCTGCTCTTTCCTGGGCTACAAAGGCTTCAGGGAAAGAGGTGTCACCTACATTTCTTTGGGAATGTCTGCAGAAGTGTAAAGAACAGGAGTGATTATACCGCATTTCCAGATGTAGGCCTAGTCAGGCTGTAAGCAGTTGAGAAAACAGGCTTATGTGCTATAGTAATGTCACTTATGTCCTCCTCACCCGAAGCAGAACCAGCGCCACCCCTGTACGTTGACGGCTCGCTGCCACTTTCGCCACTGGATCCCGCCGAGCTTGAAGCGACCAAAGGATTGATACGTGAAATGACAGAGGTGGAGGCACATGCCAACATGCATGCCACCCGGTTCGCTGGCATGGCCCGGGCCGGCGACAAGACAGAAGGCCACTGGGCAAAGAACGCAGGTATTTTTGGCAATATGGATGGATGGAGATACAACGGCACGCACCGCATGCATCTCTCCGAGAGTGTCACCAAGGCACCTGAAGACATGAACGGCCTGGACCTGTTTGTGATTGGGACGAGTTGGTCTGAGGCCATGGATCTGTTGCCGCCTAGCGACCAGACGCCGCTCGAGACATACCGGCGCTATAGCCAAACTGACAAATGGCTGCTACACATGCTGCGAACCGAAGGGCGCCCGCCCGAAGGCTTTAGCGACCCCCTGGTTTTGAGCGATATGATAGACCTGCTGCTCCTGCGCGGCCTGGCCGATTTTGGCAGTACTGCCGGCTGGACCGAACCATCCGATTGGCTGCAAAGGGCCGTGGACATTATGGTCACCGCGAAGCGGGTCGTGCCAGGTTACCAGCCCAGTGAAGACATGATTGACACCCTCTACGAACGGGTTGCCGAATGGATGGGCCTGCTGCAAATCGCCCCCACCAAAGGCCGCGCTGCCAAACCCGGGCAACCGGGACACGTACCGCCTACCGCCCGGGCCATAGTCGCCCATGTCCGCGACGCCCTGGACGAAACACTCGCCATCGGCTACCTGCGCGGCGATTTCGTCTTCGACGAGACCGTCGCCGCTTAGCATCAGTTCGTCCCCACTGTAACAATTTGCGCTGCCCTGCGGCCGGATTTCCGGTGTAATAGACGGAAAGCTAAGTGGAGGGACGGCATGACAACAGAAGCACACGCACCCAATAACGACTTTTATGGCGAAGAGGAGCCGCGCCCTGGAACGCCCCTGGCAAAACCGGGGGCGTTTGATTCAGATGCGGCGGATGGGGCAGCGGAGGTTGCGGCTATCCCGCCAGAAACCCCGCCTGCCGGCGGCGAACCGGAACACGGGCATAACCGGCCGACGGCCAACGGGCTCAAGCTGGCCGGTTTAGCCATCAAAAACGCCGCGCACTTCGGCGACCACTCCGACCCGACCACGGTGAACGCCCACATGGCTGACAATGCCGATTTGCACAACCCGCTGAGCAACCGGCCGGCCAGAAATGGTGTAGATGTCACAACAAATAACCGCCCCTCCCGGTACGGCCGATTCTCCATCTAACTCCTTAGCGGGTCGCAAATCAACACAAAAGCCCGGATATAATCCCGGGCTTTTGCTGCTGGGTGCCGGCGTGACTAACCTGAAAAATTCCAGGTGGGTGCTCACCTGCGGCGACCACGGCCGTCCGCGATTAGAGCTCCCTAATGATTAGTATTCAGTTAATCATTTGCCGGCAGACGGCCCTAAAGCTCGCCCTGACCCAACTACTACTATTATACCCTGCCTACGGCAGCAGGTTCAGTACGAAATTATTGAGATTGATGAGCAGCGGGCCAAACACACCGGTGAACACCAGTGCCAGGACGATGAAGAACCCAAACGGCTCAATCCGCTGCATAACGTCCTGCACTGGCTCCGGCGCAAACGCGTACAGCACCCGCGAACCATCCAGCGGCGGAATCGGGATGAAGTTGAAGATGGCCAGCGCCACATTCAGCTCCACAAATAACGCCAGCGCATTGTCCAAGAACACGCCAAAATCTATAAACCGCAACAATAACGCCACCCCAAAGGCCAACACCAGGTTACTTAATGGTCCGGCGGCGGCCAACAGCGCCGCGCCGTACTCGCCGTATTTCAACTGGCGGGGGTCGAACGGCACCGGTTTGGCCGCCAAAAACGGAAAGCGGAACAACAAGATGGTAATCACCGGCAACGCCACCGTCATAATCGGGTCGATGTGGTGCAAGGGGTTAAAGCTGATGCGCCCGTGCTCCATGGCCGTCGTGTCGCCCAGTTTGAATCCCACGTAGGCGTGCATGAACTCGTGCACCGTCATGGCCACCAGCACGCACACCACCGCTACTACTATGTTGCTTAACGTTAGGCTCTCGAACATCTGGCTACTAGTATAGCAGCCATTGGACGGCCCAGCGGCCGGGGCTTGGGAATGAGGTGGCCACAAAAGCGTCCCCAGGGCGGTGAGCGGTCTTTGGGCGGTACGCCCAAGGGGCGGCCACCATACGGCTAGCCTCCCGCATGCCGGTTGACTCTTCCCTGTTACTACGGTACAATAGACACTTGAATCTAAGGATAAATCACTATGCAGATTTGTGAACTCACCGGCAAAGGCAAGCAATACGGCAACAACGTTAGCTTTTCGCAGCGCCACACCAAGAAAGTTTGGAAGCCTAACCTCCAGACTAAGACCGTCGTGGTCGACGGCAAGAAAGTCCAGCTAAAGATTAGCACCCAGGCCATCCGCACCCTGAAGAAAAAAGGCATCATCGCTAAGTAGCTTCGGCCACCTGCTAAAAACGCCTCCGCATTTGGAGGCGTTTTTATTTGTGTGCTGGGCTGCAGAGGGAGTGATAGTCGCAGCTGAAGCCCAAGAATGGAAGCCCTTGGGCTGGATTCCAGCCTTCGCTGGAATGACGAGATTTGGAAGTTTTATGTGTATTTAAGAAGTTATTTCGTTGTTTCTAGTACAACGAGTTGTGTCGTATCGGTAACTTCGGCAGGCTTAAACTGGAACTTAGCCACTCGCTCTTTCGGCTCCATGGCCATCGTGTGCAGCGCGTCGGAAAGTTCAGCCTGCGGCACTTCGAACTCCAAGCCCTTTTCGCCGTAATGCGTTGGGATGACAATTTTCGGCTCGACAGCCTTAATGACCTGCAGCGCGCCAGTTGCGTCCAGGGTATAGCCATTGCCACCAACCGGCACAAACATGACGTCTACTATGCCGATTGCCTCTAGCTGGTCATCCGACAACTTTGGAAATACATGGCCGGTAACCAATGCCTTGGTCTCGCCCCAGGTAACTTTGTACATGACGGCTGTCTTCTTACCCTCTTCGTCCATATGGCTGCGGGCCTGGATGCCGAAGATGGAAACACCGCTGGCTTCGTACTCACCCGGTGTATCCAGCACCAGCTTGGCTTCGACGCCAACAGGCCCGTGCGGGCCCGTAAACAGGCAAATGTCACCATTTTTACTGACACTTTTGCCGCCTAAAGAGGCTAAATTGTCATCAAAAACCAGCCGAATTTGCTTTCCCGTTAGCACTACACAGTTAGCGCCGTAAAATTGCATGTCCATTATATATACTCCTTTAGCTCAGCAAGCCTGGCTTATCCAGTAAAATTTGTTTCTTCGAACGTTGTACGTTTGACATAAATCGGTCTTTGATTTGCAGACGGTAGGTAAAGTCATCCAACGAAAAAACCGTGTAGCGAAGGTCTTTTCCCTCTTGTCGCTCCAGCTCCGTGACGTATTTGGTGAGGGCGTTTTGGTTGACGTTGCCGACTATGAGGACGTCGATGCCGGTCGATTCATCCCGCGTAAACTGCCCCATAAGTGCTGCAATTTCTACATTACCTAGGGCTTTCAAGTCCGCCGTTTCGTCTGCCAGCGGCAGTTCAATGGCCTTGCTGGCTTTAGCTGCCGGCGCCGCACGGCGCACCTTTACCCCGCCACCGCCAAAGATTTCTTGCAATGGGGGAAAAAATTCATACTTTTGGTTGACCTCGTAGTAGACCTTGTTGTTGGAAGTGTCGCTCGTTATAAGCCCGACATTCAGTAGATTGGCCAGTTCGCGCCGGACCGAGTTGATTTGCTCGTCTATTTTGCGGGTGATTTCGCGGACGTAGAACGAGCGGTTCGGATTTGAATAAAATAGCTGCAGTAGCTTTACCCTCGTCTTGCTGCCGAACAGTTGTTCAATCATGCCTCCATTGTAGCAGACTTTGGGCGGTTCGCTAATTGGTTTTGTTCAAGAATGTTGTAACTAAGTCTACAGCTTTACTTCGGTCAGACAGCCACTGAATACTATCATTGCGCTTGAACCAGGTGCGCTGCTTCTTGGCCAATTGCAGGTCGTTCAGCATGAAGCGTTCCTTGGCTGCAGCCAGCGTAACCCTGCCCTGCACGTAGTCGGCAAAGGCTCGGTAGCCCGGCGCACGCATTGGCTCACAGTCCCAGCCGTACTGTTCGCCTAGTCTTTTAACCTCGTCTGCAAAGCCGTGTTCGACCATCATATCGATGCGCTGCACGATGCGCTGCCGTAATTCTTCGAGTGGTCTGCGGACTCCGATGATGAGTGTGTTTGCGCGCATAGCCTGTTTGGTTGGCCGGATGCCATTGTTTTCAATCAGCCGGATGACACGGCGCTTGTTCCGTAGGTCGATGCCGCCCAAGTCTAAGCCCATGGTTTCGGCCCGACTGAGCAAGTCTGGAAGCTCCATGGTGTTCAGCTTGGCGCGAAGCGTTGGGTCGGTCGGCGGCAGAAAGCCATAGTCGTACAATATGGTGTCTATGTACAGTCCGGTACCGCCGACCAGGATGGGCAGCTTGCCGCGGGCGGTGATGTCGGCGATGGCTTGCTTGGCCAGTCGCTGGAACTTGACGGCATTAAAGCCCTCGGCCGGGTCGGCTACATCCAGCATATGGTGTGGCACCCGTTCCCGTTCGGCCGCCGTCGGCTTGGCGGTGCCAATGTCGAACCCCTTGTACACTGTCCACGAATCAGCGCAAATCAGTTCGCCGCCGAACTTTTCGGCAAGTTCCATAGCCAGTGCCGACTTGCCAGAAGCCGTCTCGCCAACGATTACAACCAGAGGCGGCATTAGAACGCCCCTCCCCCGTCATGCTGAACTCGTTTCAGCATCCACGCGTCTACTCGGACGTCCCGCTTACCGTATAGACCCTGAAACAAGTTCAGGGTGACGAGAAACAGGAGTCTTTTCATTAGAATAAGCCCTGTTGTTTGGGTTCCTCGCCCGGTGGCCACCATAACAGATTACGTACATCCACGCGTTCATCGACCACTGTAACTCCTTCGGCTTCCAGATGGGCAGCATGGCCAGCCCGGCCACCGGGGTACCCGGCCGCCAACCCCCCACTTTTATTCACCACTCGCTGCCACGGCAGCCTGGGGTCACCGAAGTGGGCGATGCCGCCGACAATCCGTGCCGCCCGCGCATTCCCACACAGTGCCGCTAGCTGGCCGTACGTCATCACCCGCCCCTGTGGTATCTGCGCCACCAGCGCCTCTACCCGCTCGCGGAGGTTCGGGTCAACGCTGTCCATCAAAGTACTCCAGTACGGCAGCCCAGTCGTTGCAGCGGGTGACCCCAGACGGCAGCTCATCAGCCTGGTTCCAAGGGTAATCGCCGAACAGGATGGCGTCGACGCCGACAGCGGCAGCCGCCTGGCAGTGCTTCGGCTGGTCGTCTATGGCGTAGCGGGCACCCAGCTTAGTGTACAGCTCGCCCTTGGTAAGCGTGTGGCTGTTAGCTACGGTGGGGTCGTCCCAGAAGCCAGCGAAGACGATGTCTTGGAACATACCCGGGCAGTGTTGCTCCACCCACGGTCTGGTTTCGGGCTCCAACATCTTCTTGCGGGAAGTGAGGGCCACCAGCGTGTACTGCTCGCGGAGTTTAGTCAGAGACTCGAGCACATGCGGCACCGGTTCGTAGCCGAGCCGCATGTGCTGGTCAATCATCACCTGCGCTCGCCGGTCTATCTCCTCCGCGGGGACGCCCCACATGGTCTGCCAATCCTCGCTGTAGTCTGCCAGTGTCAGCGAAGTGCCGAACATCTGGTTGCTGAAGGCAATGAAGCTGGCGCCCGTTAGGGATAGTACGTTGTCAATGTCGACGGCGATGACGGGTTTGGCCATCAGCCCTGCCTCCGTTCGAAGAACTCAAGCACCGCTGGCCAGTCTTTGCAGCGGGTAACCCCAGACGGCAGTTCGTCAGCTTGGTTCCAGGGGTAGTCACCGAAGAGGATGGCACCCAGGCCGGCCTCGGCGCAGTCGCGAATGGTCTTCAGGCTGTCGTCGATGATGTAGGACGCTCCATTATCCTTACAAACCTGCGCCTTGGGAATCTTCAGCACAGTACCGACAGAGTAGTCGGTGAAGTGTATGCTGCGGAACACATCTGGGAAGTGCTGCTGGAGCCAGGCCTTGGTGGCCGCTTCGTAAAAGTCCTGGCGAGCAGTGATGACGATGATGTCGAAATGCTCGGACAGCTGGGTCAGAATCTTAATCGCCTCATCAAACGGCTTTATGTTCTTGAACGCTTCGCTGTCCACGAAGTGCATCAGCTTGGCCTTTATGACATCGTCCGAGTCGTGAGTGTAGTCACTTAGGAAGTAGCGTGCTTCGGTGTCGTCGACCGGAAAGTCCGTACCATACACTTGGTTGTGGTGTGTAAGCACCACGTCGTGCAAGGGCGACAGTACTTCATCGATATCGACTGCAATGGTTTGTTTGCTCATGGCGAGGTATTGTAACAGATTAGAGGCTGGTCTTCGAGACGCGGCTCTTGGCTTCGTGGGCGACAGTTTTTAGGAATTCGTCGGCCGTGTAGGATTTGTCGCTACCGTTCACGACTAGGTCGCCGCGGATGCGGGGCTTTAGTTCTCCGCCGGCGATTTCCTTTTCACCAATGACCACGCTGTACGGCACCTTCCAGACTTCGGCTTCGCGAATCTTCTTGCCGACTGATTCGTTACTGTTGTCGACATGAACCCGCAGCCCTAAGTCTTTGGCCTGCTGGACTAGCTTGCCCACGAACTCCACCGTCTCTGGTCCTTGGTTCACGCTGATAAACCGTACCTGTTCCGGCGCGTTCCACACTGGGAACTTGCCAGCGGTGTGTTCGATGTAAACACTCAGGAACCGCTCGATGGAACCAAGCAGTGCACAGTGCACCATTACCGGCATCTGGGCACTGCCATCTTCGGCAGTGTACTCCAAACCGAACCGTTCCGGCTGGACAAAGTCTAGCTGCACAGTCGCAAGCTGGTGCTCACGGCCGATGGCGTCGCTAACCATAAAGTCAATCTTGGGACCATAGAATGCGGCTTCGCCGTCTTGCTCAAAATACTCCAGCTTGTTGGCCAGTACCGCGGCCTTCAGCTGCTCCTGGGCGCTGGCCCAGAGCTCCTTAGAACCCAGATAGGCAGCACTGTCGTCACGGTAGCTCAGGCGTACGCGCAGCTTCATGCCAACCGTTTCGTAGAGGTCGCCCGCGCAAGCCAGCAAATCATTAATCTGCTGCTCAATCTGGTCGGGGCGCACAAAAGCATGGCTGTCATCTTGGGTCAGAGCCCGCACTCGGCTGAGGCCGCCCAGTTCGCCCGTCTTTTCGTCACGGTAGTCGGTGGTTGTTTCCACATACCGGATGGGCAAATCACGGTAGCTGCGTGGCTGTGACGCGTATATGCGCGTGTGATGTGGACAGTTCATGGGCTTCATCACCAATTGGTCGGTAGTCTCCTGGCTTTTGACCAGGAACAGCTCGTCACCAAACTTGGCCCAGTGACCACTCTTTTCATACAAATCCTTTTTGGTAATATGGGGCGTCCAGACCTTTTGGAATTCGTAGTGCTCACGCAGTTGATTGCTGAGTGCCGCCAGCTCTTCACGGAGCACCGTGCCACGCGGCGTAAACATCGGCAAGCCCGAGCCCACCAGCTCACTCGTCACGAACAGGTCTAGTTCGTGCCCCAGCTTGCGGTGGTCCCGCTTCCGCGCCTCTTCGAGCATGTCTAGATATTGGCGTAACTCCTTGGGAGTAGCAAACGCCACACCGTAGACGCGCTGCATCTGCGGGTTGCCTTCTTTGCCGCGCCAGTAGGCGCCGGCCACGCGCATCAGTTTAAAGGCACCGACTTTGTCGGTCGATTCCACGTGCGGACCCCGGCAAAGGTCGGTAAAGTCGCCGTTGCGGTAAAAACTCACCTTTTCTACTTTGCTATCACCACCAGCCGCCACCCCAAGCGTGTCGGCATCGAGGTCTTTGGCCACCGTGGTACCTTCGCGCTGCAGGTCGTTCAGCAACTCCTCTTTGTAGGGCTGGCCGTATTTGCGCGCCCAGTCGACTGCTTCGAGCGCTGGCATTTCCAGCCGCTCGAATGGTTCACCGGCTTTGATGATTTTGTGCATCTCGGCCTCAATCCGCTCGAAGTCATCAGCCGAAAGCGGTACGTCGCCGAGGTCAACATCATAGTAAAAGCCGTTTTCCACCACCGGGCCCACGCCCAGCTTCACCTCCGGCCACAGGTGTTGGATGGCACTGGCCATGATGTGCGCCAGGCTGTGGCGCATGGCATACAAGGGGTCGTCTTGTTGTTTATTGCTCATTGGTTTGATCCTCCCAGATCATGTCTTCGTTACCGTTGTCGTTGGTTCTAAATACTAGTACTACTAGCGGTTCGGTTCGGCTGGTGTTGGTAAACTCGTGGACTTCGCCCGGTTTACAGAGCACCAGCTGCACGGTCGGCGGCGTAGCCGAGGTGGTTGTCGAAGTGGCGGCCGTTGCCCCGCCAATCTTGATTTCGCCCTCACCGGAGACAATCACAAAGGCCTCGGTGCGGATTGCGTGATGGTGCGGTTTGATGCTCTCCCCCGGTGCAATCCGAATCACCTGTACCTTGGCGGGCGCGCCGAAGTCAGCCTCGTCGAAGACGACCGCCTTTTCGTGGCCAAACCGGGGTTCGAACTGGGCTGCAGTGATGTCGAAGACTTTCATTTCATGTTGCCTTTAGATACTAAAAAGACGCGAGGCATGTGTACTAATTGAAATACACATATCTCACGTCTCGGGCCCGCTCGTATCTGTTAGCGGGTGGTTCCACCGGACTTCTCCCTTTGGGTAGGGGAGCGCTCGTAAGCAGTTATTTTACATCCGATGCCTGCAGATGAGGAGCTCCGCGGGTGGTGAGTCCGCCTCAACGCTTCGCTGAGTACAACTATACCAAAGAGAGGTGGCGATTACTAGTCTTCCCGTGGCGGCCAATTCTGGGCAACCGCAACCAGCCCGCCGTGGAGCCAAAGCCCGTCCATTGCCGTCCTAGCCACTCGCCGAGTTCGCTTCCGCTCGGCATTGCCCAAACGTTCGCGGTGAATGGCGCTAATGAGCGACTCGGCAGCCAGGCCATAGACATCAATCTCGCAGTTCATCCGCTCACCGTTCGCCATCCGTATCAAAATCGGCGGCAGTTTGGCGGGTTCGCTAGCGGCCAGCTCTGCGTTGGCCACCGCGCCGGTCACAATCTCACTCGGACCAGAAGAAATCCCGTGCGTCTTCTCTACCTCGGTCATAAACCATATGCCCACTAGTTCATCAGCACTGTTGGTCGCCCTGGCGACGATTGTATCTGGGTTGTCTCCATCCCGGCCAACCCTGAGCCGTACGTTATCGTCACCCTCAGCCAAAGCCCAGCCGTCTTCAGTTAGCTTAACCGTCAGATACTCAGACTTCCCAATCTCTATGCTTAGGCCCGGTTGGTCCATACATCATTCTCCTTAGACTGGCCATAGTAACCCCTTGTAGGCCAATCCGCAAGCACCAGCGGCTTAGAATGTAACGAACCTGCGCTGGCTGTCCCGGGCAATTGCCCGCGCCCGGACTGCTGCCACCACAGAGCCATACACCGCTAGCGGTTCGTCAATTTCCAAGTCTACCAGTTGCCAGCCTTCGCGGCCGTTAATCCCATCGACCTTGGTGTTGTGATCCAGCAGCAACTCGTCGTCTGACACATCAGAGCCCCTTAGGCGTGCATCTACGTCAACTATACGCTCCGCCACATCTCGTAGCCCGTAGGTCAGTCCACGAAACCCAATACTGCGTTCGTTCAACAGGTCGGAGCTAGTCCGGCTAGACATCACGACTCTCCATTCGGGCTCCTCGCGCTGCCGTACTGGCCGCTTAAACAGGGAGATGAAATGCATACCCGGCCGCACGCTCCGGTCAAATGCAAAGCCAATTGCCAAGGTACCCACCTGCCCGAGGGTAGAGTCGTTGGGATTCTCCAGGCCGCCAACAACGATATCGAGTGACCCATCGACCACTTCCAGCTCGGCTAAGCGCCGGTCTCCGCCCCTTTGCACCTGTAATGTCGGCATCATGTCGAACCGGCCAGTTTCGTACAATTTCTCTAACGTCCGTGGTATCTCAACTCCTGCCATGCAATCTCCTTAAGTATGGGCATCATACGCCCGCGCCAAACCTGATGCAAGCAGTGCAACTTCAGGCAACTAAAAAAGCGGTTGGATGATCTCGCAAATTCATCCAACCGCTTAGGTAGTAGTGGGTAAAACCTCTCGGCAGAACCGCACCTCACAAAAGAGAGTATAGAGCCTATAGCCGCATTTGGCTAGTACTTTTTTGCATTTTATTTGGCTCACCTGTGGATAAGTGGAAAACCCAATTTTGGCAGCTTTATACTTTTCACGGTATATTGTCCGCTAGCCATTTCCGGCTACCCCTCGGACCATTTTCACGGGCGTCGTACATTGGCACTCTGGCTCCCTGACGCATTGTGTAGCCTACCGTTGCCAGAACGGCGCCAACTGCTGTATAGTCCCGGAATATGACATTACACATCCATACCCCCGAGGAACTCGCAGGCGCAACACGGGAGGAACGGTCGGTTGCCGCAGCGGCAATCCTGGCAACCCTGGAGCCAGGTTTACAGGACCGTGTCCTGTTTAACCAGTTGGCACGCCTGGTCCGGCTAAGCACCCTCGACGTCACCTGTTTCCGCGAAGGCACCAACGGCAGCGAGGTGTTTTTGGGCAAGCGCCCCGCCGCCAACGACTGGTGGGCCGACCAAGAGCACATCCCTGGGAACGTCGAACTGCCCACCGTACCCGGCGACCCCCACGATGACTATGACGCAGAGGCGGATGGAATCCTGCGCAAAGAAACCCGCGGCACCCTCGAGCGCGTCGGCGAACTGGTGTTGTTCCATGCCCGTTTAGCCTCCGGCCCCCGCGGCAGCGAACAAGTTGTTTCCGGTTGGACCGAAGTCAGATTGGCAAACGGCGCCACCGAACCAGCCGGCGGCCGGTTCGTGCCGCTCGAAGACGTCTTGGCCGAACCGCCGGTGTTAAACCTGATTGGTGGCCACGCCGAAGTCATCCGTCTGGCCGCGGAAGACTACCGCCTGTACTGGCAACTGCAGCCCAAACCCATTCCAGCCAAGCAACCCACCGTCCACGGCACACCCGACAGCTGCTAGCCAGACCGGCTAATCCGAAACTCCGGCAAAATCTTCCCATCTTTTACGACATACATTTTACCGACGACCTGGCGTGGTTCTGCCTAGCAGTACGCAAAACACACCTCCGCAAACCATCCGCTAGTGCTTGCGTAAATAATAGTTTTAGGCAATTATACTGACCCATGACAGGTAGAGAACTCGTCCCTTCTGGCATCCCGGATACCACTGGGGTGCTAGAAAATTTGCGCGCAGCAATGCTGGCAGTCCGCGAACATCAGCGTGCCGCTAGCTTGGACGTGCCCGAAGTCGGATACAACATCGAAACAGATGCCATTAACCAGGAATTCCTGCAGGGTTTCTTGGATGTTTTACCGGTACGGCTTGAACGCCAGCGGCTAGTATCCAGGAGCGTACCCGCCACCCAGTTCGCCACCGCCGAAGCGACTGACTTACGCTGGATTGCTGCACACGGAGTAATCTTTACTCCGTTTGAGAACAACAATGGCATGGCCGGTTTTGTAATTGGCCAACGCCAAATACAGGTCGGTAAGGATAACTACACCGAAATCCTCGCCGTTGGCCAAACCGAACCCGAGGAAAAGGTTCCAGTGTGGTTTGGCAACAGTAAAACATATACCCAGGAACGTGTCCGCCGCGCCCGGGTATACACCGCGACCGTCCTGACCAAAGAGTGGCAAGCCTACACCAACCACACTATGAACAGCCCGGCCATCCCCTACGACCGCGACCTGATGAATGACGCCTACGTACCAGAAATGGGCGCGTTTGTACTGGAATACGACGGCATCGGCCCAACTCGCAACCGGTTCGGCATCCCCACCCTTGTCCCTGCCTCCTTGCCAAAAATGGGCCCCAGAATAAACAGCATTGCCGACCTACCAGCCAAGAAACCGGCCGAAGCGCTCGGGCGTGGCATGCATGCGAACCCGTCGGTTTTTAGCTGCACCACCCCCCAAGGCCGCAACCTGCGGAGCACCGACTTCGGAGAGTTCGATGTGATGGCACGTTTGGAATACATCGCCGCGGCCTTCGGTGCCGGCGAAGCCTTCGACACCGTAAAGGCCAGGCGCGCCGAACAGATACCGCAGCACCCCGCCACAAAAGTCTTGCAACTGCCCGCCTACCGCGAAGTTATTGAATCCGCCATCGACGCCGCGCACGTCACTATGTAAGGTGGCTGTCAAATAAATAACCCCTGTTTTACAGGGGTTATTTATTTGGTGGGCGATAAAGGATTCGAACCTTTCACCTCCACAACGTCAATGTGGCGCTCTAGCCAAATGAGCTAATCGCCCCGAAAAGCCAAAGTCTTGGCTTTTTGTAGGCACGAGCGAAGCGTCGATGCTTCCCGCGTCCAAAAGGCTTCAAAACACTATACTTTATGACCCCTGGAAATGCAAGTTTTTTACCCCTGTTAGACGCTTCGCTCGAGTGGCAAAAAGTATTGACAGGCCATGTACGCGGGTAGTAACATGGCTGGGTTAAACGAGGTGTTTTGGTTGAGTACCAAACAACAAGCGAACTCGCTTGCGAGTTTTGAGTTGTTTTACGAGGAACTCCCGGCCGTCAAACGCACAACCCGCGTCCGTCGCGTCCGAGTCAGCTCCTAGAGTAAGGCAGCGAAACCCCCAGCTTAACAACTGCGAAAAGAAAAGTACAAACCGAAGGTCCAAACAACCTTCGGTTTTTTAGTTGGTTCACCCCTGTAACTGGCGTCCATTCCGGCGCCCGGAGGGGATAGCCAGCCGGCTTGCCGGCGCCAGCGTAAGGGGAACCCCTAAGGGGTTCCCCTTTAAGACTATGGGTACGCCTACGTCCGGAAGTAACCACCGGTGCTGAGCATACCACTGGCTTCTCACTTATCGTTCCCCTAGATCCTTCCGGGCGCGGGACTGGGAGCGTCTTTCCACAAACTTGAGGGCACTTATCCACTTGGAAAAACAATAGCGTTATGTCAATATGTTGACATGGTTTGCATATACTGCGGCGGCGATACGCAAGTGGTTAACTCCCGAGCCCAGAGGCGGCTGAACCAAGTCTGGCGCCGCCGGGAGTGCCAGAGCTGCCACGCCGTCTTCACCACTGAAGAATCGGCAGATTACAGCGCCAGCATCGTCGTACGCCATCCAGCTACCCCTGTTAACCCCAAAGCCGCCCAAGCCCCCTTCAGCCGCGACAAACTCTTTACGAGCGTGCTAAGGGCCGTGGGGCACCGTCAGAGCCCGCTAGAGGACGCCAGCGCGCTCACGGCCACCATTACTGCAAAATTGCTTAAGGCCGCTCCTGGGGCGTCTGTGAGCCCCACAGACATCATTGCCATTACGCTAGAGACTTTGCAGCACTTCGACCGTGCTGCGGCCGTGCAGTACCAGGCATATCACCGGGGTTAGCGGCCGACTAAGACAGGCACTTCTGATACAGACCAAACAGATAGGCATAATCTGCCTGAGTACGGGCAGCGATGAGGGTGTTAATGCCGAGCGTCCAGGGATTGCCCTGCCCATCGGTTACTTTGCCGCCGATTTCTTGCAGAATGACAAACACCGCCGCCATCTCATTGCTGGTTTTGAAGTAGATGGTACCACGGTTGCGTACCGCTTCGAGGGCGCCGCTTTCGGGGTCTTCGAAGGTTACGCCATCGGCCAGCACGACCGTTTTGCGGGACTTTTCCATGTCACTCGCACCCGGGGTATCTGGCTGTACCGCACCAAAACCAAAAAACCGCTCCACCTGGTTAGTCAACGCTTCGCTGAAGTGGGGACTGTTGTTGTAGGTAAAGTTTTCATAACCTGGGCCTGGCTGGACGGCCAGCGGGACATGCTCAAGCAGGACGCCATCTTCGCCGTACCGCAACACATGCGCGCCACCTCCCTGTATACCTACGTAAAATAATCGTTTGGCTGGGTGCGCCACGATGCCGATTACCGGTGCTTTGGTTTGGGTATCAACAACGGCAACTACCGAGCCCCACTGGTCATCTAGCCGACTGCGGAAGTTGTTTGTACCCTCAATCGGATCTGTTACGAGCAGGTATGGCGCGTCTGGGTCGTACTCGGAGGTGTTGTCATCGCCCTCCTCGCCCCAGAATTGCCAGTCTGGATGCAGAGCCGCCACTGCGTCTTTGATGCTTTGCTGAGTGGTTTTGTCGGCCTCGGTCACAACATCGGTAATGCCTGAAGCGGCTTCGGCCTTTACAGTGGCATGCATGAGCGCCTCCGAATCTCGGAAGCTGGGCAACTTTAGGGCCAGCGGGACGTAGAACGAGAGTATTTGCTTGGTAAATTCGCCGAGCTGGCCAGCTGCTGCGTCTAGGAATGATACATCGTCTGTTTGCGCCATGCCGCTAGCCTTTCACCTGGAAAAATTCGAGCACTAGGCCGGATGGGTCTTTGACGTTGAAGTTACTGACGCCGAGGCTGCTGACGTTAATATCTTTGAGTAGTTCGATGCCTTTGCCGACTAGCGAGTTGCGTAGCTGTGTAACATCATCGACCGGCAACGCCACATGCTTAATGCCTACTCTCTGCAAATCGTCTTCAGCAATAGTTTGGCCCTCTGGCTGGTTCGTGAAGTAGAACACTTCCATTTCAAGCCCATAGCCTTCCAGCAGCATAAAATGGCGCTGTTTTTCTTCAGAGAAGTTTTCTACTAACGTTTTGAAGCCAAGACTAGCGTAAAAGGATTTGGTTGCCTCGAAATCGCTTACTGTTACTGCAACGTGGGGATGTACATAGCCTGTCATGGGGCGAATTATACTGCATTGCCAAGCTTGTCGACCAGGCCTAATACAGACGGTAGTCCCCTACATTGACAAAAACCTAAGGTGGTTATATTATGCAGAAATGATATTCAGACGAAGAAGGTCCTCGGTGTGGACACCCGAATTTGAACCAGGCAGTGCCGAACCTAAGGAAGATTTGGTGGACTCAGCCGTCTTTCGTGCGTTTATTCAAAGTACCATGTCCCCGTTTCCCCTAGCTGCAGGCGGGCCAATGGATGAAGCCCTCTGGGCTGAACTTGCTACAAGGCACAACGAACCAACGCCGGCTGAAATGCCGGATCAGCCTGGCAATCTACCAAGCCATTAGTAAGTAATGGGCGTACAGGCCCTACACCCCTAAGCCGCTAATCCTTGGGGTGCTATACTTCGTAGCAAATGAATACAAACGTTGTTGCCGTGTTGTTTGGGCTGGCTGTGGCCGTGGGCTACGGCGTGGCCGACTACTGGGGAGCACGGGCTGCAAAGAAAGTGGGCGCGGTTACTAGCTTGGTGGGCATCAACCTGGTGATGCTGGCGCTGTACGTCGCGGCCTACGCCTTCCTGCCCGGCGACAAACCAGCACTGACCGCCGGTGGCCTGGGGTTTGCGGTGGGTGGTTCACTGCTACTAAACACGGCATCAATTTTGTTCTTTAAGGGGTTGGTGGTGGGACCAGTCAGCCTGGTTAGCCCAATTTCGGCTGCGTACCCGTTGTTTTCGGTGTTGCTGGCGGTGCTGCTGGGGACGCGGCTTTCGGGGCTGCAAGTTGGGGCGATTGTGGTGATTGTGGCCGGTGTGATGACGGCGGCGGGGTTGTTCAATGCCTCCACCGGCAAAAAACGGGCTTTAGCCGGGCCCACGCTGGCCGCTGCCTCGGCGGTCTTTTACGGAACCGGGTTTTCCTGCATGGCGCAGGCTTCCACGCGGATTGGCTGGCAACCTGCCACGCTGGTGGAGTTTGTGGTGCTGGGCGTGAGCGTGCTGGCCGCGGCGCCACTAGTGGCTCCCCACGAGCGGGTATTTAAGAACCTGGGCAAGTCGTTTCGGAACGTGTTTGTGCTGGCTGGGGGTGTGGTGGCGGTGCTGACCATTGCTACCTTCAACCTGGGGTTCACACATGAACACACCGGGGGTGCCATTACCATCGCCGTTTCGGCCTGCTACCCAGCCATTACCGTAGTGCTGGCGCTGCGGCACTTCAAAGAGAAAGTCCGCCCGTTGCAGTTAGCCGGTGCGGCGGTTAGCATTGCCGGGGTGATTCTGCTGTCGCTTGGCTGATAGGGGTCGGGGCGCTACAATGCACCGCATGAATGAGCATGCGCTACGCGAGGCCACGGCGTTTTTGGATGACTGGCTGGGGTACCGGGCCGGCACGGTGGATGTGCCCGGGTTCAGTGTGGCGGTGCAGCTGGGCGATGAACTGGTGTTTTCGAAGGCCTACGGGGTGGCGGACCTGGAAACGCACGAGCCGCTGACGACGCGGCATGTGTTCGGGGTGGCATCGCAATCGAAGATGTTTACGGCTACGGTGGTGCTGCAGCTGGCGGCCGAGGGCAAACTGGCGCTCGACGACCCGGTTCGCCAGCACCTGCCCTGGCTGGCGGAACACACGGATAAGCGCGTGCGCGAAATCACCGTAAGACAGCTGCTGTGTCACGGCGCCGGGCTGGGGCGCGACACCCTGGAGGCTGACTACTGGGTGCTGGCAGCGCCCTTCCCGGACCAGTCGGCACTGCGGAAGCTAGTGCTGGCGAACCCCTTGGCGCTGGAGCCGAACACAGCGCTGAAGTATTCAAACGTGGGATATGCGCTGCTGGGACAAGTGGTGGAGGCCGTGACTGGCGAGCCGTGCACGGTGAGCGTGGGGCGCATCATAAAGAAGTTGGGGCTCAAATCTACCCTGCCCGATTACGATGCGGCCATCGGCAGACAGATGGCTACCGGCCATTCCCTGGCCTTTGAAGGCCGCCGCTTGCCACTGCGGCGGGGCACCACGGCCAGGGCGATGGCGTCTTCGGTGGGCGTATGCAGCACGGCCGAGGACATGTGCCGGTTTGCAGCGGCGCACTTTTGGGATGACACACGGCTGGTTAGCCGGGCGACGCACAAGGAAATGCAGCGGGTTCAGAACCGCGTAACAGATGGCTACGACACCGGCATGGCGTTTGGGCTGGGGCTGGAGATGCTGCGCTGCAGCAGCCGGCAGCTGGTGGGCCACAGCGGCCACCTGGCCGGACACACTACCGCTACGTGGTTCGATGCGCGGGACAAACTGGTGGTTTCGGTGATGACGAACCGCAAAGACGGACCGGCCAGCCAGATAGTCAGGGGTGTGTTCGAGGCGCTGGACCACTTTGGGGCGCATGTGGCCAAGCCAACACCGGTGCACTTGGCGCGGTTGCAGGGGCGGCTGTACAGCCATCTGGCCACGATACAAGTAGTTGCCGCCGGTGGGGTGCTGCGGCTGATTGACCCTGATGATTGGGAGCCGCTGACCTGGCCGGAGGAGCTGGAGTACATCAGCCCGACAGAGCTGCGTGTAACCACCAAAGGCAGCGTGTTCGGCGAGGGTGAGGTGCTGCGGTACACCTTCAAAGGTGACGACCTGCAGTCGGTGCGGTATGCCGGTACCCTGCTGCTGCCGGAGGCCGCGTACCGGCGGGTGCGAGCAAAACTACAGGGCGACAATTAAAAAGCGCCCCGTTTAGGGGCGCTTCCGTTGGCTAAGGCTGCGACCTAGACGCCGACGTGCTTGCGGATGACAGGTGTCTTTACCACAGGGCTGGTACCATCACTGCTGCTGCCGCTACCACCACCCCCGTTAGTGCTCGACAAGCCGGCGCCGGTGCTAGAGCCGCCGTTGCCGCTCGGGTTGCTGCTGCCGTCAGTGCCGGACGAGCCAGTGCTGCTGCCGCCATTGCCATTGCTGTCACCACTGCCAGATACTGTTGTGCTCATATCATTACCCTCCTTACGGTTGTACCGGATAATTTTAGCGGCAGCGGGCACAAGCTGCAAGCGTTTTGTACAGCCTGGGCAGGCTAGACTTTGGTCTGTTTGCCCTTGCCTGCGCCGACCACCACGGCCTTTTCGGTCAGGTCGAATTTGGTTAGGTACCACTTGAACATCAGGCGAGTCTGGCTGTTGAGCGCGGCCAGGGAGTTAAACAGCAAGCCGGTGATTGGGAAGTACGCCCACTGCAGCACCATAAAGACGGTACGGTGGTGCTTGTAACGGAGCGGCTTGGGCGGCAGCAAGCGCAGCGCCATAAAGACGGTGACCACCAACGCCACGATGCCTACCGTCTGCACCCGGCTGACGATGAGCGGCAATTCGTTGGCTGCAAAGCTCTTGGGATGGAACAGCGCCGGCACGAAACCACTGAACAGAATCAAAATCGGCCCGACCGCCCAACTGACGTGCCCTTCCAGCAGCCGCCAGAACTTGGTCCAGCGGTCCCACAAGGAAATGTCGCTGCCCCCGGTGAAGGCGTAGCGGGCAAAGTACGCCACGTCCGAGGCACCGTATGTCCAGCGGCGCAGCTGGATGAACTGGGCGCGGATGGTTTTGCGGTAGTTTTCTGCCAGCACGGCGTCCTGGCAGATTGGCACGTGCAGCGGGTAGACGCGGTAGTTGCCCTGGAACGTAAAGTACGAGCGCCAGAACTGGTGGCCGTCCTCCACCACCGTGCGCACGCTCCAAAAGTCGGTTTCGATGAGCGCCTGCATGGGCTGGGCGTGGGCCGAGAAGTTGCGCAGGGCGTGCAGGCGCAGCGAGCCCACCAGGTTGAACAGTGAGTTGCCGGTGGCCAGCACGCGCATGGGAGCGGCGGCGTCCCAGATGTTGTTGGTATACATGGCGACTGGTTGGTACGAAGCATGCACCGGGTCTTGGGCAGCCACGTAGGCGTAACTGAGGGCGTTCAGGTAGTTTTTGTCCGGCCGGTTGTCGGAGTCCAGCGTAGTGACTACGACACGCAGCGGGTCGATGCCACGCTGTTGCAGGTAAGTCTGCAGCTGGCGGCCTGCGTAGGTGATGTTGGCACCCTTGCCGATGCTTTCACCCTTGATGTCGCCGGGGTGTTTGATGGCAATGGAATCCAGGAACTTCCTTTTGTACTGTTTAGTGAGTTTAAGCGCCTGTTTTTCGGTGCGCTCCCCGCCCCGCTCTTCGTAGGCCAGGATGAACAGGACGTTCTTCATGTCGTAGTCGCTCGCCAGCACCGACTCGATGGTTGGCCGCAAGATGTCTTCGGACTCTTTCCAGGTAGCAATTATGACGGCGTGGATGACTTCACTGGGCGGCATCAGCAGCGCCTTAGTGTGCGAACGGGCCACGGCGCCGACGTGCCACCTGGGACGCTTGGCATTTGGCGGGATTTGCCCAGCCTCCAGTTCTTTCAGCAGCGTACTCCACGGCAGTTTTTGGTGCACGCGCATGATGTGGAAGCCACGCAGCGCCTGGGCTGCGGCGGCGATGCCCCGGCAAAAGTTAATCAGCAGATAAATGAGGATGAACACGGCGGCAACTGTGACATTAATCACACTAAGCACAACCGGCATGGCCAACATGCAGTACGAAAGCATGCCGGGCAGGATTTCAAAGAACCGGTAGCGGCGGCTGCGGTTTTGCTCGTAAGGGATTTCGTACTTGAAGGCCATGGTTAGCAACCTGCTACCTAAGGACTAGGAGCGCGTTGCTCACTACTATCAAAAAGAGTAAGAGCGGGATGGCAAGCGACAGCACCACCAGTGAGAGTTCGCGGCGGACCTGGTAGGAACGGAACGAGAGCGTCAGGCTGACGGTAAAAATCAGCACTGCCGCCACGATGAAGCTGATGATGTCCTTCACTGTGCCGGTGGCGTAGCGGTCGATGCCCAGCGACGAGCGGTAGGAAACAATGTAGTTACTGGTCCCCTGCGTGCCACCCAGTTTTAGCAGCACCAGCACCACGGCCGCCAGGGTCAGGAACGATATAACGCTTACTAACAGTAGTGTCGTCCTGTCTTGCAGAAAGTGCTTTTGTGTTGCCATGAGCTACCCGCTATTGTACCAAATGTTTGCTCAGGCAGCGATACGGCATACTGGAGGGACCGAACCTTCTCTGGTACTAGTGGAGCGTCCTATTTGGCCGGTTCGGCTAGGTGCTGAGGGCCTGCAGCATAGCAAGCACCTCAAGCGCTTGCGCCAGGTTAGCGATGGTGAAACCACCATCCTTTTTGACCGGATGTGGAAGCTGCAGCGTTCTGTCGATATGTATCTCGGTGAAACCTTCGGGCAGTTCTTGGTTGGGCACGTCATCAATCAGTACACCACGCTGACCAGGGTGTAATTCGCGGATGTGCTGGTGCTTTTTGCGGTCCACAATGGTCACTTCTAGCGGTTTTGAATCGCCACCAACCAGCTCTGGCAGTGACGGCGTAATCTTTAGGGTTTGGAATCGTTTTTCGCCAAAGGATAATATTTTGGGGTCATAGCCGTGCGCGCGGGCCGACTGGATGAACGAAGCGCTGTCCGGATAGAGGTAGCTGGCCTTAGAGCGCTCTTCAGCCAATTTGCGCCACATGGTCTCTGGGTCTAGGCCGTACGACTTCACGTGCGCTTCGTAGTCATAACCGCCCAGAGTCGGGTCGGCCATGAACGAATGCATTGCCGGAAACACCTCTTCAAACGGCAAGCCAGCCTCTTCGGCAACCATGCGCAGATAATCCTGTCGGTATTGATGCGTATCGAAGAGTGTCAGGTCAAAATCTACGTACAGAACAAGGTCATTTGCAGTCATATGAAGTGATTACAGACCCTCCGTGAGGCCTATGGTTAGTTGCGTTTGTGGTGCGGATCCAGAAATTCTTGCCAGGCCACCTTTTGTCTTAATGTAAGTTCGGCTCGGCTTCGTTGTCGACTACAAACGAGGCGACAGCCGAGCTTTAGGGGGGTGCAAGGGTTCGAATTTATTTCGAATCCGCAGCGGAGGGGTTTACCCCTCCTTAGTACTGGTGCGGGTACAGAGAGTCGAACTCTGGTCTCATCCTTGGGAAGGATACATAATAGCCGTTATACGACACCCGCATTATAAAAGTGGAGCCACCTGGGAGATTCGAACTCCCGACCTGCTCGTTACGAATGAGCTGCTCTACCAACTGAGCTAAGGCGGCGCGTCCGCACCATTATACTAACAAGTCCGCCCTTCTTACAAACAGATGCGGACTACCGATTGCAAGCCGCAAGAGACAGCACATGCCTCCCACCCTACCACCGACGTCCGGTGGAGGGGATAGCTAGCCGGGCTTGCCCGGCGTAAGCGTAAGGGGAACCCGGAAGGTTCCCCTTTAGATTGATGAGAGGCGCGGCTAGCAGGCCGAAAGGCCTGCGGTAGCCGCCCCAGGTGCAGCCCCAGGTTGGGCGGCTGGCAACGCTGAACCGTGTACAATATCCAACAGTAAGGAGTCCGAGCAATGTTCAAAGAGTTTAAGAAGTTTATACTGCGTGGGAACGTGGTGGACCTAGCGGTCGGTGTGGTAATCGGTGGCGCATTCGGCGCAGTGGTAACAGCACTGGTAAGAGACCTGTTCACCCCGCTCATCGCAGCCCTCGGCGGCCAGCACGACTTCTCGCGGCTGCACTTCACCATCAACGGCAGCACTTTCCTGTACGGCGACCTCATAAATGTGCTCATTTCGTTCTTCTCTATCGCCGTGGTCATCTTCTTCTTCGTGGTGAAGCCCATTAACAAACTGCAGAGCCTGGCCAACAGCCGGAAAACAACCGAAGAACCGACTGACCGCAAATGCCCCGAGTGCCTAAGTGAAATCCCCAAAGCCGCTACCCGCTGCGCCTTCTGCACCAGCAAGATTACACCGCTAACGAAGTAGGAACGTGCCCAAGTGCGGCTAGTCGGTCACGTTGCCGTCAGGAAATAGGACGTCGTCGAGATCAGTCCCAAATGCTAGATCAAATAGCCCTCTGTCCAATCGCCTTAACCGACGAAATTCGTCAACGCGGGCCTTGCTGACGAGCCGGGAAGACGGCGCGACATACTCCGGTTCCTCGGGCTGCTCGATGGCTTTCCCATCGGGGCCAAATACGGTAATTACCCGCTCCGGGCCCGAACCAAGGTCGAGGACGGCCTCTCCCACATGGGTGTTGTCGTCTGGGTCGGTAACATCAGACCGAATCCCGTAGCCTACATTGTCTGGGCCCGGCAGATAGAGTGCCTCGTGTAGGGTAACTAGCTCGGGGCTACCGCCATCTGTAGTGTTGCTCATAAGGCTTAAGTTATAACATTTCTGTGATACTATCGCAATACTATATGACGGGTTCCGGCTGTTGCCGGCGGATACCAACGAAGGAGATGAGGCCGCCCGCGGCCATGCAAATGGCAATGGCAATCAAGACGTCATGAAAGCCGGTGATGGTTAGGTGCGGGCCAGTGATGACGCCGACAAGCGCCACGGCAATCAGCCCGGCCACCCGGGCCACGGCGTTGTTCACGGCCGAGGCGACGCCGGCGTGCTCCTTCCCCACCCCACCCAGCACCGCCGCGGTCAGCGGTGCGACGGTGGCCGCAAGACCGAGGGCGAACAGCAACACACCGGGGAGTAAATCAGTCCAGTAGTGCACCGTCGGTTGCAGGCGGAGCATCAGCAGGAAACCGGCGGCCGATACTAGCGGCCCGGCGGTCATGAAGATGCGCGGGCCATACTTGCCCGCCAGCGCGCCGAACCGGGACGACAAAAGGAACATCACGATGGTAACCGGCAGCAGGGCTAGGCTAGCCAACAGTGCACTTAAACCCCCCACCTGCTGCAGTGTAATAGTAATAATGAACGACGACACCGCCAGCCCGGCGTAAATCGCCAGTGTAGCCAGGTTGCCGTAGGTAAAGTTACGCACTCGGAACAGTTTAAGCGGCAGCATCGGCCGAGGGTTACGTGCTTCCCACCACACAAACAGCGCCAGCGCCAGCACGCCCAGGGCGAGTGGCGGCCAAATCATCACACTGCCCCAGCCATAGTTTGGTTGTTCAATTAGTGCATAAACCGGCGCGCCGAGGCCGATTGCACACAAAATTGCACCAAGTGTATCAATCGTGGTGCCTTTTTTGACCGCCTCATCGACTTTCAGCCCCGCCAGCAGCCACAGTGTCAGGCCGATTGGCAGTACATTGACCCCGAAAATCCAGCGCCAACTCGTCACGGCAATGATAACCCCGCCCAAAATCGGCCCAAGCACCGCCGCCACGCTGAACCAAGCCGTCCAGGTGCCAATCGCTTTCCCCTGTGCCGGGCCGGAAAACGCTGAGATGATCAGCGCCAGCGAACTGGGCACCAACAGCGCCCCGCCGATGCCCTGCAGCGCCCGCGCCACAATCAAAAACGCTGGCGTCGGCGCCACTGCACACAAAATTGATGCCAGCCCGAACCACCACAGCCCCACAGTCAACACCCGCCGCCGGCCGAACAGGTCGGACAGCGAGCCGGCAATCAAAATCAAAGAACCGAGCGTTAGTAGGTAGGCGTCCACCGCCCACTGCTGCGTCACCAGCCCGCCGCCCAGCTCACGGCTAATCGTCGGCAGCGCCACGTTTACGATGAACCCGTCAATCGCCCCCACTACCGATGCCATGATGCTCACCACTAGCACCAGGCGTTGTTGCTTCGTCATACATAGAGTATACCCCGCTCCGCTGCATACCGTGTAGGGCTGCAGGCTAGCGCAGCCTCACGGCGCGCTGCGCTGTCATAGATAAAAGGGGAGCCTGGAGGTTCCCCTTACGCGTACGCCCAGCAAAGCTGGGCTAGCTATCCCTTCCAGACCGCGACCGAAGGTCAGCGGTACCTGCCACTTTACGCGTCAAAAAAGAGCGCAACTGCCATCAAACAAAGGCCAACGTCGCGGAATGTCACAATCAATGTGTCCGGGTTGAACACCACAATGCCACCCAGCAGCCCTGCCGCCACTAACGCGGCGTACCGCAGGTACACACCGGCGACCAGCCAGGCCGCCAGGCCCAGTTCAAACACCGCAAACAGCCGCATCATGGTTTCCACCGTCCCCAGCTGTGCGCCAGAGGTCAGAAAGTGCGGCAGGTAGCCAGACCACGCCAAAGGCTCACGCAGTGTGTCCACCCCAGCGTAAGCGAACACAAACGCCAGTCCCAGCCTTAAGCCCCACACCGCCAGGCGCGGATTGTGCACATTTTTGAGTACGTTCATTGCCACCCCTCTACTGCCCTACAGGACGTTCACTGAAATTTGGTAATCTTTTTTGACGCCACTCTGGTACCAGTACGGCGTAAACTTGAACGACTTAGTAGCCGTGAAGGTAACGTTGCCTGATTCGCCCGGGTCAATCGGGTCGCTTTCGATGACCGGGTCGGCGCTCTTAAACTCCAGGCCGCCGTGGTAGACACCTTGGTTCTTTACGTTAAATGTGATGACAACCTTGTCGCCTTGGTTAACGTTCACGGTGTCCGGTGTGGCACTGGTGTCATCCGCCGTGATGGCCACTGTTTTGGTACCCGCCTGCTCGGTCGGCGTAGAGGTTTGAGTGGTCGCCTGGTCGGTTGAATTTTCCTTTGGCGTAGAGGTTTGGGCAGTTTGCTTTGAGGCCTGGTTAGCACTCTTCGATTTGTTGCTAGTAAGCAGCACCGCGCCACCGCCCACCACGACCGCTGCAATTACGACGATTATGACGACTTTTTTCATACGCTTCCCTCCTTAACCTTGCTATTTCAGCCGCCAAATGGCAGCGACGGCGCTCTTCCCCGGGCACTAGCTAACTACAGCGCCCTCCGAACGTTATTTTCATTATACCCCTCGTCCCGCCGTCCAACCATTGCTTTTTTGGCCTTCCCCTGCTAAACTTACCCCTGTTCGCGTGACGCCGCCAAGCGTCGTGCCGCATAAGGGCTCGTAGTGAAGAGGCCTATCACGCCTCCCTGTCACGGAGGAGATCGCCGGTTCGAATCCGGTCGGGCCCGCCATACAGCTTATGGTTGACAAAATACTATCTTTGTGATAGTATTTTTTTATGTATCCAAAGGGAAATTCCGGGCATTGTTAGGACACTCTCTCAGATAATCCCTTTCTCGTAAGCTAATTGTAACGCACTTCTGTAGCCCAGGATTTTCCTGGGCTTTTTGTTGAGGCGGTCAACGACCGCGTCAACAAAACCCTGGTCGA
>DATIIC010000003.1:0-30172 GCA_035480095.1 Saccharimonadales bacterium (SeqCode)
ACAGGGGCTGCCCGGAGCGAAGCCCGAGCGCGAAGCGACTACCCCAGCGAAAAAAGTAGGGTCCAGCGTAGTGCAACCGGAGCGGCGATAGCCGCCCCGCGTGTAACGCACTACTTTTTGCGCTGGGGTAGTCGCCATTACCATCATGACTTCGGCTCCACCCCAAAACTATTCACCAGCATGTGTGCAATGTCCGCAAACACCGGCTGCGCCGTCCCCGCCCCGGCAAACCCGCTGTACTTCTTCGGCTCTAGGTTGTAGACCACAATCGCGTACTGCGGCGTGTTGCCGCCCACAAAGCCCAGGTAGGTACCGTTTTCCACGTCCTTCGAATACCCACCGCCCGGCTGGGCGATTTCGGCCGTCCCCGTCTTGCCGCCCACGCTGTAGTTCGGCCCAAACTGCAGGTACGGGTAGCCCTCGTGGATGTGCAGTTCGTTGTTCTGCTCCATTAGGCTAATGATGTCGTCACTAGTCTGCTTCGTCACCACATCCGTCTTGAGCGCCTTCGGCTCGGCCGCCTTGGTAACCCCGCCGTGCGTTGTCTGCGCCACCAGGTACGGTTGATAGTACGTGCCCCCATTCAAGATTGCCGCCAGCCCACTCACCATCTGCAGCGACGTCGCCGTGTAGGCCTGCCCGAACGACATGTTGGCGTACGTTAGGTTGATGCCCGCCCCGGTATCCTTCGGCCCGGGCAAATACCCGGCCGGGTCGTACCCCTGTTCCACCCCTGTCGCCTTACCAAGCATAAAGTGCCCGTTGAAGTAATCGTACAACGCGCTGCGCGCCTTGTCGTTGACGTCGCCGCCACCCATCTGCATCAGCATCCAGGTCGCACCGGTGTTCAGCGACTTGTCGATGGTCGACAGTACCGTCTGCTGCCCCCTGCTGTGGTCTTCCTCCACATCGCTCACCTTGGTGCCGTCAATCTTCCAGCTGCCCGGGTCGTAAAAACTCGTCTGGGGCGTAATCACACCCTTCTGCAAGGCCGTGGCCGTCGTAAACAGCTTGGTGATTGACCCTGGCTCAATCGGCGTCGCCACGCTGGTGTTCTGGAACAGCGCCGGGTCGTCCACTTTCTGGTAATTCGCCGGGTCGTAACTGGGGTAATTCGCCATGGCTTTAATCGCCCCGGTACGCACGTCCAACACCACCGCGCTCACGCTCTTGGACTGGTTTTTTTCCTGCGCCGCCTTCAGTATCCGTTCCACGCCGGCCTGCATACCCACATCAATCGTCAGCCCAATATCGTCCCCAGCAACCGGCGCCGTCGACAAATTCCGCCCGCTGGCAGCCAGCGGCACGCCGTTGATGTCCGTCACCGCCTTCAGCTGTCCCGCCTTGCCGGCCAGCTGTTTGTCCAGCGCTTGCTCCACGCCATATTCACCACTGCCCTCATCATTCACAAAACCCAATAGCTGCGCCGCCAGCGTCCCCTGCGGGTACGTCCGGTAGTCCTGTTCCAGCGTCCCCACCCCGGCGAACTTAAACTTCAACACCTTGGCGCTCTGCTCCGGCGTTAATTTCTTCTTGAGCACCACATACCGCGTACCCGGTTTCTTTAATAACTTCTCGATGTCGTCCGTATTGCCGCCAATAATCGGCTGCAATTTCCCTGCCGCCCGCCCCGCGTCTTTCACTATCGTCGGGTCGGCGTACAGCGTGTACAGCTTTTGGTTCAGCACAATCGGCACGTCCTGCCCGCCCAACTGCGCCATCACCACCCCCCGCTCGGCTGGCACCACATACTGCTTCAACTGGTCACTCCGTGCCGCCTGTTTGTAATAATCGTATCGAATAACCTGCAGGTAAAACACCCTGACCGCAAAGATGCCGAACACAACCAGAAGCAGCGCATACCAGATGCGCACCCTCTGTACCGGATTAACCGCGTGGTCCGGTTGGTTATTCATTATCTTTAATTATACCTAAGATAAGGGGTATTCCTGTTTAAGAATTAAGGTGGCGTGGGGGGCAAAGTCACCCAGGCGTTTATTGAGGGTCAAGCGTAGTGCAACTTGGGCCAGCCTAAACCACTTAAGTAGTAACAGGTATCTAGCCCAGGGGCTGGCTGGCGTGAAACGCACTCAATAAATGCCTGGGTGACTTTGCTATTGCACAGAACCACTCGGACTTGCCGGCGTCATAGCCGCCGCCTGCGCACTGGCAGATACGCGCTCCAGCGACTGCTCGCGGGCCGAAGCCACCGTCAAGTCCTGGTGCTGCTGCTGCAGTTTGCTTTGCTGCTGCTGAAGGGTGTTAATTTGGTAACCGTAGGCGTTCGTCTTTGTAACCTGCGTCAGGTACAGCAAACCCAGCAGACAAGCCAGTACAATCAACACAATCGTGTTGCTAACTGGCCCCAGCCGCTTCTCAGTTACCTTTAGCGTGACCGAATTTTGGCCGCGCCCAATATGTTGCTGCCGGCCCATGGCCAGCGCACTCGAATATGTCATAAGCGATTTTTGTTTTTGTTATTTATGTTCCCGCCACCCACCAGGGCTAGGACGATACGATTGCTAAGAACCGTCCTAGTCCTGTACTGGTGGGTTACCGGTTTAGTTGCCTACTAGCGTACTGTTACGTGTACCTTGTAGGTGCGGGAGTTGCTTTTGATGCGAATTGGCATGTGCGAACTTCCCTTTCTTTTTTATTTTTTCACTACGGCCCGGAGCTTGGCGCTCCGTGCACGCGGGTTAAAAGCTAGTTCTTCGTCGTCGGCCACGGCAGGATGTTTGGTAAGCGATGTTAGGCTGGCGTCATAGCGGTCCCCAGTCAGTTCAGCGAGCGCCTGTTTTACCATGCGGTCTTCCAAACTATGGAAACTGATGACACCTAACCGCCCACCGGGCTTCAGCAAATCCACCCACAGTGGCAGTGCTCCTCGCAGCAGCTCCAGCTCGTCATTGACTGCGATGCGGAGTGCCTGGAACGTGCGTGTGGCCGGATGTGTTTTAGAGCCCTTCGGCATTACGGCTTTTACGACGTCTGCAAGTTGCTTCGTGGTGAGCAGCGGCCGTGCCGACACAATTGCCGTAGCAATGGTGCGGGCCCGCGGCTCTTCCCCATACCGCTTGATGATTCGTTCTAAATCATCTGCCGAGTAGGTATTGACCACGGTGGCTGCGTCCAACGCCTGGGTCTGGTCCATCCGCATATCGAGCGGACCGTCTTTGGCGAACGCAAAACCTCTTGCAGGGTTATCAAGGTGCGGTGACGATACGCCCAAATCCGCCAGGATGAGGTCAAACTGCTTCCCTTGCTCAACCAGGAATTGAGTTGCGCTCAAAAAATCCTTGTGGAGCAGCGTAGCGCCTTTTTTGCCGAAGTCTGCCAGCGATTCAATCGCATTCGCGTCTCGGTCAACTAAGGTCGCCAGCTCGGGAGCCTTGGTGTGTTCCAGCACTGCACCGGCATGGCCGCCGTACCCAGCCGTCAGGTCGAGGTATGCCTCGTCCTTTTTTGGCTTTAGATACTGCAGCACTGCCTCGAGCAGCACGGGAACGTGCTCATTCTGCGGCTTAGCGTGCATATCGCACTAGTATAGTTGATTTGGTTTGTTTTTGTTTTGGTGTTTGTTTTTGTTTTATCTTCTAGAGATAAATTTTGACAAGGTCACCTATTCAGCAGCCAACTGTTTGTTTTTTGGATGTTTTTGTTTTTGTGGTGTTAGAAAACGCCGTAATGGAAGTAAAGATGTTTAAGAGTAAGTTAAACGAGACTTTAAAAGTCTGTCATACTTCCGACTTTTCCTAACGATTTTTGAGAGACTTATGTGTGAGGTGGAGTTTTGGGAGGTGTTTTATGGAAAGAACGAGGGTTTTTAGTGCGGTTAACCCTCTCTGGTCCGCATGTTGACTGCCGAATAGGTAACATCGTCGCGATGCGACTGGAGACACCCTTTCAGGGTTTCTCCACGCGCGGGCAAAATCGAATAGATTTTGTCCGGCTCTCTTCCCGGCCAGTGGTCGGTTGAAAGCTTTGCTTCGATAGTTCGTATTCGGTTGGTTAGGCCGAATTGTTAATGTGCTGGAATACTTATGGACGGAGGGTTAGTCTGCCATAAGCCGCCAATACTTCCCAACCCGCACGCACGCGACGCTCTTGTCGATGCCGGCGTAGTCCAGCAGATGTTGTTCCAGCGTAATCCGGCCCTGCTTCGTGTCCATTTCGGCTTCGATTTTCCCCATCCTAAACTGTACGTTCAGGTCGGCGACTCGTTCGTCCAAAATGTCCCCCGCCAGCCGCTGTTCGACGTCGCCGTCCCAGACATGCTTGGGGTACACGTGCAGATACTTTTGGAATCCGCGGGTGATGACTACTCCGGTTGCAAACTCGTTTCGAAGTTCGGTCGGTATGGTTAACCGCCGTTTGTCGTCGAGCTTCCTTTGGAAATAGTCCACCTGTGCCATTGTTGGTTGGTAATTTGCTAGTGAGTTTTTTGTTTTTGCTTCCCTTTTCGGCTTCGCTAATTTGGGCGCTACCGTTTGGGAGTTTGTGTGTGGATAGCTGTAGTCTTTGTGCTACCCACATTTACCCACTGACATGAGTGTACTACCCACTAGTACCCACTTACAAGTACTTTCTCATACAAAAAGTGGTGAACCGCTCGCCACTTATCCACAGATTTCACAAACTGTTCATAACTACACCACATCTAGCGCCCCCACCTGATTAGCTACGCTAGCACTGATGGGTATCGACGATTGGAACCTTCACCTCGGTGCCAGCCAGTAGTGGGTTTTGTTGGCGAAGCAAATAATCACCTATAAGTTTCAACTGCTCATTGTTGAGGCCGCCGGGATTTGCCCGGTTGGCGAGATCCGCAGTCGTGTCGTGCCTGCCATTGTGTTCTTGCACGGACACCACCACCTACGGACAATCAAGCACGTCTGGGTCGCTCTTCGCCTTGCCCGTTATCAGCATGCCCGCAATCGCAGCCCCAACTACGGTCCACGCCATGGCTTTATAACGGCCGCTTCGGTCGGGTCGTGGGTATTCTGCCCTTCCAGGCTTCACAAGAGTTGTCATGGCGGCATATTATACACAAAATATGCACAAGCGTCAAGACTTCTGGTGGCTGAATGGCTACCGCGCCAGGTCGCTAGCCACCTGCCACAGGCTGGCCATGGCCACGCCGCGGTCAGCCAGGTCGGCAACCATGCGCAGGTTTGCGGCAGTTTGCATACGTCCCCCAGGGAACATATCGTCAATGCCCGCACCGCAGACTGCCCGGATGGCGCTGTCAGTGTAGCGCAGGCCCTCAATCCACCCCGCCTGGCCGCGCAGACTGGCCGCAAAGCGCGCCTTCAGCTGCGGCGCCGCATCCACGAAGGCGTGCAGTGTTGCCAGGTCGGGCACATCAGCCGGTTCCAGACCAGCTTCGGCCAGTGCGGTTTGGAGTACCCGGTCTTTGCTGCCCAGGCCGGACTCTTCCAGCGTCCACTCCATCGAGCCTAGCGCACCGCGCCGAGTGGCAGGGCTTAAGAGGTCGGCAGCCGCAAGTATCTGCTGGCCCAGCACGGTCTGGAACGGCATGCCATCCTCAATGATTACCTGTTGGCCCTTCGTTGGGTCGTACTTCGACGCCTCTACGTAGCACGCGCCTTCGGCCGCGATAGCCTCCGAAAAACCGGACTGCTGTAGCGTGCTGCGCAGGCGGTTAGCGCTTTGTTCCTCGTCGCCATTAGCCACGGCAACACTCCGGCCGCACAGCTGGACTACATCGTGTGCAGTGGCAGCCGCGAACAGCAGCGCCCGCTGCTGCCGGCCGACCACCTCGTACCCCGCCCGGGCATTAATGCCGGCCGCAATCACCAGCACCCCGCGCGGCACCCCCACGCCGTCCGCCCCCACGCTTGTGTGGCCGTGTGACCCCTCTGACTCACCGTTATGGTAGGTCATTATGGTCTCGTCCACACTGCCCCGCTGCCAGCGCGGTACTGCCGGCGAACCATAGCGCCCGCTGACCTCCAAAATGTATGCCGCGCCAATTTCCACCAACCGCCGCGTTTCCGGTGTTTCCAGCAGTTCCGGGTCCAGCACGGCGACCTCGTCAAAAATCGCTTGCGCTTCCGGCGACAGCCGGGCTTCGCCCAGCATATCCTGGTGGGAAAATGGTAGTTGTTCGTGGTTGTAGTGCATAGTGGTAAAGCTCCTTCGGTTGTTAGTTCCGACAAGAGCGTACCGTTTGCACCCCCACCCCTTATACGTGTTGTGCGCCGGGCTGCACAGTTTGGCCAAACCTCTGCACTTGGTATAATTGAACGAGTAAAGTAATTATGGTATAATTTTATAAATTATGGCAGCCTCTACCGAAGCTATCCGTACCTACCTAGCCAAACTTGGCCTGGACCCAGAAATCGCCGATATCTATTTGGCGCTGCATGCCTATGGCCCGCAAAACATCTCAGTGCTCTCCCGCAAGTCCGGCGTGGAGCGCACCCGCATCTACCGCCTGCTCGACCTCATGAAGGAAGCCAACTTGGTCGAGGTAGAAGTCCACGACAAACGCAGCATCGTCAAAGCCGCCCACATCGGCAACCTGCAGTCAGTGCTTAGTAAGCGCGAACAGGAGCTGCGCAGCCTGCAGGACGAACTGCGCGAAATCGAGCAGCACTTTACCGCTAGCAGCATCAGTTCCGACCTCACCAAAGTCCACTTCTACCAAGGCCTGGATGGCAACAAACAGATGTTCTGGAACCAGACGCGCGCCGTGGGTGAAACCGTCTGCATCCTCTACGAAAACATGCAAAACAAGACCAACAGCGCCTACTTTGAGCGCTGGGTGCGCAAATGCAATGAGCGCGGCCTGAAATTCCGCGGCATCATCGGCGAACACTTCATAAAGACCCAGCAGGACTGGTACGCCACCCACCAGAACGAGCGCCTGGAGCACTGGGAGTCACGCTACCTAGACCCCACCACCTACCCCATCACCCACTCGGTGGTGGTGTACGACAACGTGGTCGCCTACTACAACTGGAAAGACGGCGAGATTTTCGGCATCGAGATGATAAACCAAGAGATTGCCGACGCCCAGCGCCGGGTGTTCGAGATGTTGTGGGACAAAGCAAAGCCTGTTGACGACCTCAAGGGTTTGATTGAAGCAGCCATAGCCTAGCCGGAGAGCAGGTTTAGCCGGGAGTTACTTGCCGCTGTACACTGCGTTACGGGCGCCGACATTCAGGATGATGGGGGCGTGGCCGGTTTCGGCGTCACGCATAAAGACATTGTCCATAACAGCGGTGTGGACAGGTACGGAACCGTGCAGCGCGCGCAGCATTTCACCACTGCACTTAAAAGATGTCAGCAAAATGGCAGCAATCGCCACGAACATACTGGTGTGCCAGTGCAAGGGGTGGATGATGTTCCGGCGGATGGTTTTTTTGAGTCGCTTTTTCATCTGTTTGTGTTAAGTGTTTCGTACTATTTGTTTGAAATAGTAAATACATCATAGCAAAACATAAGCGTTTTGTCAATATTATGTTAATAGCTAAGCTAGTAGACGGCCCTGGGAGCGATTTGGCTACTCCCAAAGTCCCGTGGGATAGAAGTCATACGTTTGCGTGCGAGCGTAGAAATCGGCGGCGCTTTCGCCGGGGTTGGCCCGGTCACGTAAGAATGTTTCGCGCCGTTCGCGTTCGGCCGCTAGACGGGCTCTCACCCGCGCTTCCGTCTCCGCCCGTTCTTTCTCCCTTGACTCCTGCAGGTACGCGCGGTACTGGTCGGTGTAAATGTCTTCTAGCGTAACGGCCCCGGGCGGCACCGTTAGGCCGCCGCTGAATTCGTGAAGCACAGCGTAAACGGTATCTTCCGGGTAGTCCGGCGGGTTCCTGAACCGGTCCGGCCATTGCCCGGTGGCGCAGTACACTTCCAGCTCTCCATCGAGCAATGCGGTAGCGGAGCGCGGTTGGTAGTCTTCCAGCATGGGGTCGACGGCCGCGCCGCCCAGGGCATTCACAAACCTAATGCCACGCTTGGCAGCCGCCTCGGCCAGCGCGGAAGCGACCACTTTCATGCCCGACACGTCGCCACGTACGACCACTGCTCTGTCGAGATTATCCGACTCCAGCACAATACTAAAGATGCCCCGACCCGTGCTTGCAGCATCGCCGTCATTGGCATTCTCCGACCCAAGACCTTCGCGCCGGTTTAGGGCGCGGTATGCTTCATCGGCCAGGCCTCCCGGGACAAACACCTGCCGGATATACGGCACGGGGCGCCGTCCGATTTCCGGCGCAAGCTCTCCCGGGTGGCTATCTTGCCAGTTTTCGGGATAGACTGGGGCCCATTCAACCGCGATGAGCGCTTCTACGTTGCTTAGTTCCGACATGTCTACTAAAATCTCCTGGCTCTTTAGTTCGTTTCCCCAAAGAAAACTCTAATAAGCTACATTGTAGCGCAGATGTCCAGACATGCATCGGGTTTATACATCTATCTTGAATGGTTCGCCGTTTACGGGTTTGATGAACGTGATGCCCTGTTCCTTGAAGATTTGTACGAACCGGTCGTACAGGCTCTCGCGGGCTTCGTCGTTCCAGTGCCAGTCGTGGATGGGTATGATGTAGCGCGGTTTTAAGTCGGCGGCCAGTTTGGCTGCGGCGGTTGTTGAGCCCCACGACGCCTGCATGGGCAGCGCTAGGATGGCTTTGGTTTCTTTGAAGCTATGGCTATCGCCGGGGTGGCTGAGTTTGTCCAGGTAGTGCACGCCGATTTCCTGCGGCGGCTTGGGGATGAGCGGGGCCAAAAATTCGTGCGGACTGTCGAAAAACGTTACACCTTCGGGTGGCTGGGCACTGGCACGCACGCCTTCGGCCTGTAACTGTTCCACAATCTCGGGTGTAGTAATGATGCGCACCTCTGGAAACTTAGCGGCCAATTTTTTGACAAGCTCGATGTTTAGATGGTCTGCGTGGATGTGGGTGATGAAAATATCGTCTAGGTACTGTAGTTTGTCGACATCGACCGTGCTGTACACACCGGGGTCGAAGAGCGCCGTGCGGTCGGGCATCTCCACAAGCAGGCATGAGTGGACGAATTTGGTGATTTTCATAAGTAAAACGCCTCCGATTACATCAGTAAGTATACCGTAAGCGAAGCGGCCCTGGATGTAAGATTTGGAACAATCTAGGTTTGTTGGCCGTTGCCGGTTGCTTTGGGGCGGCGGGTGAAGCGGCGGTCGTGGTAGGCCAGTTCGCGGCGGTGGGTGTCCAGCCCGTCGATGTAGGGTTCAAAATTTTTGAGCAGCGTGCTGTACCGCTGGTTCGGGGTGAGCAGTTTGGCAAGCTTGCCCTGCTGGATTAGGAATTCCACCAAGCCAAAGAAGTCGCCGTCGCCGCTGACGATGACGGCTTTGTCGTAGCTGCGGTATTCCTTCATGGCGTACAGGACTAGGTCGGCGTCGATGTTGCCTTTGACGACCGGTTTTTGCTCGTCGCCGTTACCAGTACCGTTCGCAGCGGACGATTGGTCATCGGACGGCGGCTGGGCTTTGACCTCTAGCGTAGGCTTTAGCACTACCAGGTAACCATGCTCGTGCATCAGTTCGTACAGCGACTCGTTTTCGGCCATGTAGCCGATGAACATGTAGGCGTGGGTGACGTTGTATTTGTCGGCCAGCCACTGGCGGAATTTGCGCCAATCCATCTTCCAGCCAATTTTCTGGACACCAAGGTTCAGGTTTTGGCTGTCGATAAACGCATAGTTTCTAAGGGCATTAAGTTTTTGGGGCGCGCGGATAGGTCTGGGGTTCGGTCGATTAGGCATAGCTACTATAATAGCACTTATGTTTCCACAAGTCGGTATATTCGGTCACTGCTGAATTGTTTTTCGAAGCGGGCCAGCTCACTTACGGCAATGGCGGCCGCGGGGAGGTACACACAGACCACTAGCCCAGGCAGGCTTTGCAGCCAGCCTAGCAGCCGGCCCATGCCGGGCAGTACCATGGTGATTTTGCCGGCCAGGAGCGAGCTGCGCACGGTGGGGTCAGGGGCTCGCAGGGCGTCGCCCTGGGTTTGGAAGCTACCGTTTCGGAGTGTAACCACCCGGTGGGTAACGAGTTCTTTGGGGTTGCGGGAGCTGTGGTAGGAAACGATGTCGCCCACTTTGATGCCTGTGGCGGTGGCCCGCCGCATGATGAGCGCGTCACCAGGCCGGAATGCCGGGCGCATGCTGCCGGTTTGGACATTCAACAGGTGCAGATGGAAGACCGATTGGGCGGCCAGCCAGGCCACGGCCACAATAGCCACTGCCCCGCCCGCCACCTGCAGCCAGAGCCAGACAGCTTTGAGTAGTCGCATCGTTAAACGGGCGTGCCGCTGAAGGTGATGTTCAGGTTGGTAATGGTGGCGCCATTGCCGCTAACGGCGTCGGCCGTCATGATGGCCTGGATGTGGTACGTCGCCACGCCGTTAATCGCTACCGTACTGTTGGTAAGTGCCACCGTGCCAGCCAGCAGCGTCGCCAGCGGGATGGTCTGGACCGAGCCTGGGTCGGTGGGCGTAAACACAATGGAAACCTTAGCTAGGTCGATGGTGCCGGTGGTAGTCGGCTGTGATGGCACGGTCGCCTGCAGTTTTTGCGAAGCTGTGCCGGTGTTTTTTAGGAACACGCCGTAGCCTCCTCCGCCCTGGGGCTGCGGCAGGCCACCCGGCACCAGGCCGGTGAATGCAAACCCGGGCACGCTGTCGGTCCAGGGGCCGCTGTTGCTGTTGGTGCTGATTTGCAGCGCTGCCGTAGCGGTTTGGATGGTGTTGCCTGTTAGCGCGTTGCCGGTGCTTTGGATGGCGGCAAATGTGACTAGCGTGGTGGCGATGCCGACGGCGCTAAGCACGCCGATTGCTCGCGCCAGCGGCAATAGTTTCCACAGTTTTTTCTTGTGTGTCCGAGTAGCCATAGTCACCTCCGCCCTGTTTTTTACTTCGCAGCCAGTGTGCCACAGGCGTGTCGGATGCGTCAATACTTTTTGCATAAATTTAATATTTGTCAAGCTTATGGTTTGCCCTCATGCATTGGTTATACTTATCGATGTGAAAGTAGCCACCCACAACCTGTTCGAGGGCGCCCAAGGCACCATCCCCCTGCTGGTGCAGTATGTACGCGAGCAAGATTTGGATATTTTGTGCCTGCAAGAAGTAAATGGCTGGCAGGACGGCGACCCCACCATGCTGGAACAGTTCGCCGCCATGAGCGGCCTCAGACACTACGTGTTTGGTGACAGCAATACGGACTACAAACTCGCTACGTTTTCGCGCCTGCCCTTCACCGAGACCGAGGTGCTGCGGGACGGCTTTTGGCACTGCGCAGTACGGGTAACGGTTGACTACGGCGGCGAACCGCTCGATGTTTGGAACGTCCACCATGACCCCAGGAGTGAGGACGGCCGGGTGCCGGAAGCGGCTATCATTTGCGGTGCCGGTAAGCCTGGCCGCAGCCGGGTGGTGACCGGCGACATCAACAGTCTCAGCCGGCGGGACAAGTACTCGCCTTCCTTGCTCGAAGTGCTAGCCGCCCAGGGCATCACTAAGTTCGGTACCGATGAGCTACTCTACAAAGTGACCGATTACTACACCTCACATGGCTTCAAGGACGCCGCAGTCGAACTTGGCAACCTAGAAACCACCGTGCCCACGCCAGCCAACAAAGACATGTTCCACGCCGCGCCCATGCGGCTTGATTATTTCTTTGTAACCAATGCGCTGGTACCCGACGTCCGCGCCATCAGCGTACCAAAAAATAAACTGACCGATAAAATCTCCGACCACTACGGTGCAGTGCTCACGCTAGCCTAGGTAAATAGGTTTAATTCGGCCAAATGGATTCTGCCCGGTAGTACAATGGCCCTTCAGCGCTAGAGCGCTAAAGGGCCATCGCTATGCCCCGTCGCCGCAGTGGGCGACTCATGGAATCATGAAGCGTATCACAGGAACACTAGTTCGCATGTCGTAATCCCCCTTCATGCATAGCGTAACCCAAGTCATGCCATACTAAAAGACCTAAATGGTCCGCGGCCCACTTTAGTCGGTCGGCTATAAAAACAGGTTTAGTTTTTTGTCTTCCTGGAGGATTTTTAGGAGTTCGGAGCCGTATTTGGTGAATTTGTTGGGGCCAAAGCCTTTGACGCCCATGAGGGCTTGCTCGGTTTGGGGCTTGCGGCGCGAAAGTTCCTCCAGCAGTGTGTTGTGGGCGATTATGAAGGCCGAGACTTTTTCGGCCTTGGCTTTTTCGAAGCGCCATTTTCTTAATCGTTCGAACATGTCTTCGTCGTACGGTAGCGGTGCATCCGGAACCTTTGCGGCAGCCACTTCAGCGGCGGTTTCGGGCGCGACGTCTTCGGTGATGAGCGCCAGGGATTCCGACGCGGTGCGCAGGTCGCCGTCGAAGGCAAAAATCAGCGGGTGCATGGTGAGCGCCATCTGGTTGATGCCGGTCAGGTACACGCCGTCCATGCTGCGCACCCGGCTGAGCGCCACGTACCCCATGCCGGGCGTAAAGCTGCGGGACAGGTCGATTTCGGCGCCGTCCAGGCTCATGCCCTGGCTTTTGTGGATGGTAATGGCCCAGGCCAGCCGCAGCGGCAACTGCGCGACTTCGGCGCGGGTTTTGCCGTCCTCCTCCAGCTTCCAGCTGTGGCGCTCCACCTTGATTTCGCGCCCGTTTGGCAGCAGTACCAGCGGCCAGTTATCCACAAAGTCCACTACCTTGCCGCGGGTGCCGTTCACGAAGCCGGCCGGGAAGTTATTGGCCACGAACATCACCTCGGCACCGATTTTGAGCTCCAACGTCTCCGGAGCCAGTACGCTTTTTACCAGCGTTTCAATCTTGGGTTTTTGGCCATTGGTAACCATGCTGTAGACTTTGCCGTCGCGCTCGATGCCGCGCAGGTGTTGGTCGTTGATGCTGTCGACATCGGCATTGTGGCTGTACAGCCGCGTTACCACCAGGTCGCCCGGGCGCTTTTCCTTCAGGCGCTCCTGCAACGCAGCTTCATGCAGTTCATTTACGTCGCCGCGGCGCATGGCTTCCAGCAAATCCAGCAGCGCGTCGCCGTCGGCTGTCTGGCGGTGCTGCTCGGTTAGGTAGCAAATCTTGGGGTTTAATTCTTCCCAGGCTGCGCTCAAATGCACAAAATCCACTAGGTCAGTGCCGCGCGAAATCGGTGGCAGTTGGAATAAATCACCCACCAGAATCACCTGCAAACCGCCGAACGGTTCGTTGTTAGCCCGTAGCAGCTTGGCCAGCTCGTTCACCATGTCTAGCCGGTGGCCGTGCAGCATACTGACTTCGTCAATTACCAGCACATCGGCCGCGTTATAACGTTTAAAAAGCCGCTCGTTAGCCTGCAGCCGGTCGCGGTCCCAATCGGTCAAAACTTCCTTGATGCCCAGCCCGCTCCAGCTGTGGATGGTCGTCCCGCCGATGTGCGTCGCCGCGATGCCCGTGCTGGCCGTAACCGCCACGTTCTTCCCCGCCCGGCTTGCCCGGCGGATGAACTCATTCAGCACATACGTTTTGCCGGCACCAGGCGCCCCGGTCAAAAACACCGAGTGCCCTGCCAGCATTATGTTCAAAGCTTGAGCCTGCCTCATCATCGTCCTCCTCTACTACGCTATGCGTTTACTTCGTATTTCCCCACCCCTCACTTAGACAGTATTCCCATGTTACAACAGCCCCGCGAAAAGTTGTGTTGTGCTTTCCGCTACCCCGCTGCATGTGCGATAACACGAGAAGGCGTCGGCAGTACTGGAGGGCAACCCACGTCTTTTTCTTTTAGTAGAGCAATACCCTTGCTAGTTTGGCAAAATCCAGGCTCCACGCCTATCAACCTCATTAGTTGCATCGGTTAATGACCCCGGTTTCGTAAGGTCATTATCGGGCGTGAATTTAAATGTATTTTGAACAGGTTTCCTAATGTTATCTCCGTATGCAGTCACTTCTAGGAAGTACTCGCTGAGAGGTCTATCCCAGGAAATTCCTCTTAGGTCAGTGTTAGAAACCTCTACTGTCAGCCGATTAGTTATCTGATTAGGATAGCTTACCACTTGCGAAGCGAGGTTGATATATTCGCTCTCACCTTTTGCAAGGTCGATGCTTTCCTTACCCACTATCCAATTCAGTGTCACGGGCTCAAAATACTCCAATGGTTCTTTGTCCATGCCTAGAATATCTGCCCGAACCCTCAAATTTTGTACCGTCCCGCCAGCATTATCAACCTTGAGCCGAAAATAATATCTTGCCACTTGCGTAGGGCCCATTTCCCCAGGGACATCATCTAGGTACGCAATTGCCAGCCTGAGACACCGCTCTGAGGATTTAATAAACTCAATACTGACTCGGGGCCTATCGAACCACTTCCATATTCTGTCGGCAAAGAGGGCTACAAGGACAGCAAGCAAAGTTATAGCTGTAAGTGCAATCTGTATCTTATCGCTTACGTTGAGACCACTGTGTGTGATGTCAGCCATTCCGCACTACTGCTTCCTATCGTCTAACACTCTCTAAGCCCCAGCGGGGAGTTGGGACAGGGGGTTGTCGTCGTCTTTGTCGGGCTTTAAAAGGCGCTTTTTTAGGATTTCGTAGCGCTCGCCGGTGGTGGACGATTCGTAGTAGTCGTCCGCCATCAGGTTTATGAACTTGGTGATGTCTTTGTCGTCCATGATGATGATGGCGCCGCTGTCGTCGTTCATAACGCCCAGGTCCATGCTTTCGGACTGTTCCAGAATTTGCTCCTGGGTGATTTTGCCCACTTCCAGTTTCTGCAGTTTCTTCACCAGCGCTTTTTTGTCTTTCACCAGGTTTTGGATGCCCAGCCCTTCGGCGAACGACAATTTATACGTCTCTTCAATTTCGCGGATTTTGCTTTCGGCAATCGCCTGCTCTTTGGCGTCATACCCAAACAGCGTTTTTAGTTTGGGCTGGCTAAAGACATATAAATCTTGGTCCAGCACCAGCAGCTGCGGGTCGGTGGGCAGGCGCAGCGCGGCGTCGGCGTCGAACGGGATGAACTTATCGCCGCGCAGCATCCAGCCGGCCTGGCCTTTCATCACCTGGCTCTTCGGCAGCACCTTAAACACGTAAAATGGCTTCGGCATTTCGGCATGGGAAACGCGCGCCATCACGCCCTTCATGTGGTTGATGTCGTGCTCGCTCTCCTTAAACAGCACAATTTCGTGCTCCTGGGTCTTTACCCAGCCCAGCGTCTCGCGCAGTTTGTCCACCCGGTGCACCTGGGTACGCTGCAGCACGTTTTCCTCGGCCTCGGCGGCTTCGAACCCGCGCACGATGAGCCCCTTGTCGACACCCTCCAGGATGTACTCCAGCATTTCGTCGATGAAGATGGGCTCCAGCTGTTTCTTCAGCCCTTCCGCCAGCGCCGTTTTGTACAAAACATAGTTTTTGCTGATGAAAAACAGCTCTACCTTCAGCTCGTCTTTGTACTGCACCAGGTTGTTAGCCCACGCAAACACGTCGGTTTCTACGTAATCTTTGGGGTCATACCCATCTTTTGGCACAATATCCGCATCCATAAAATTTGTTCAAAATCCAAAATTAGTTTTGTATATTATTCAGCTATTTTACCGCGATTCTGGCCTTAGTAGTGCTGTAATTTTTGCCTGTAACCATTCTAGCGCAACCGCAGCTGGACAATCGAAGCGGCCATAACTACAATTCCCCGTACATGAGCCTACTACTTGCCTGGATTGTCTCGATTACCTCCGGCCTAGAACCAATCATCTTAAAAGCCAGCAGCAAGAATCTCATCCGCAGCCCCTGGCTGTTTAACTTCCTGTGGATTAGCTCGGCCTACCCGCTCATCGTGCCGTTTGCCATCATGCACGGCGCGCACTGGCCGGTTAATTGGATGACGTTCGTATGGCTAGGCCTCTTCCACGCCGGATTCTTCCTGCTCTTTACTGCGGCAATCTACAAAATTGACACTTCCACCGTGACGCCGCTGTTTGCCCTGCGCACCGTCTTTGGTGTGCTGCTCAGTGTGTTTGTGTTGGGCGAGCATTTTACGCTGCTCAAGTTCATCTTAATCGGCGTCATCGTGCTGGCCAGCCCGCTGACGTCGTACGACGAACACCGGGGCCTAAAGGCTTTCCGCCAAAAATACGTGTTGCTTGCCGTCCTGGCCATGGCCAGCCTAGCCCTGGCCGGCTATTTCACCAACCGCGCCTACGCCCAGAGCGGCTACGCATCTACGGTACTGTGGCAGGATACCTTCACGTTCATGTTCCTGGCGCCCTCGTTGTTTTTCGTTAAGTGGAAGCAGGAAAGCTGGAACGCGCGGAAGTTCCTGCCGTTTGTTTTATTGGCGCTGGTAGGGTTCATTTATGTGGCTGGAACGGCGGCGGCCTTCGGCCAGGCACTTGGCCTGTCCACCGTCATTGTGTCATTGCCGATTTCGATGATACTCGTCTGGCTGATTGGCCTGAAATACCCTAACTGGCTGGAGTACCACCCGCACTCCGTCTACATGGTGCGCTTTTCGGGCGCGTTCGTGATGGTGGCGTGCGCGATTGCGCTTAGCTTCGTGTAGCAGCTAGCTACTGCTCGGTTCCGGGGCGGCGAACCATTACAACATGCTTGTCGGCGACCATATTTTTGCCCGTTTCTTCATCGCGGTAGACCTCATTACCATTGATAATTGTGCCGACATCTTCCTGCGTTTCCCGCATATACTCCACCGGTACGTAGCCCGGCAGCGGGCCGTAACCGTCCCGCTCGTATGCAGCGATGGCTCTTGTGTTGCTAGCCGAAACCGTCAGCGCGGTCTTGGTGGAATCTGCAAAATACAGTTTTTCACCAACTATACGCAGTAGCTTCACCATGCGTATACCGATGCTAAAGTGGTCATTCTCGTCCTTTCGGCGTGCACGGGCTTTCTCCTGGCCAAGTTGGCGGTTGCGAAATGCGGCCGCATACTCTATGCCTTCTACCTGCACAAAGCGGTCGGTACCTGGACGCAGCCAGCTGTTGGCAACCAGTTGGGATTCTTCGGCTTGTACGTCTTTTAGGCGTTCCAGCGAAATCGATGCTTCGCCGGAGTCGTAGACGCCCATCAGCAGCCGGCCGAACAGCATCCAACGTTCCATCTCCTCCTTGGTACCCATCCTAGCTCTGTCGCCAGGTGTTCTTTCCCGGACTTCCTTGTCCTCACTGATGGCTTTGTAGTTCTCTAGTTGGGATTCCTGCGCACCCAGCACCACAAAAAAGCCGTGGTCGGCATATTCTGTTAAAATCTGGTCGGCTTCTTCGCCCAGGCCTTCACCCGGCAATAGCGGCCGGAATTCGCGTGCAAACTCGGTAGGATATTCAACAGCCAGTATCTTTGCCATTCGTTGCTCCTTTGCAGTGTGAATATACCACCAGGATTATATTGCAAGCGCCTGCTAAAAGCGCCGTCCATTGGTGTCACAAAATTGACACCATAGTAAGTGAAAGATTAATTCGCGGTTAATTATGCAATTTGCCTGTTCGTACAAACTTGACAGCCCAGCGGAGCGCAGTACATAGTGTGTGCTACTTAAGGAGTAGGTTTGATGCGCGTGCAACTAAAGTGCGGCGAGGGTACATGCTGGAATCAGGCGGTCATTGCGGCGCATGCCGAAACAATAACCGCCCTCGAGGCCGAGCACATTGAAACTGGGGGAGCAAACGCGGTGGTTGTGGGCACCATTGCCTGTGACGACATTCGGACATACATGGTTTACAACACCGGATACTGTACCGCGAGGGTAATTCCCTCGCTAGGTCCCCGCCCCGGCTTTGCCAGGCGCCCAGACATACTGGGGCCGGACGGCGACTCCACCGTCATCCCGGGCTTTATAGAAAACGACCCGGTTGGGCCGCAGCCCTTTGAGTGGTGAGTTTTAAAGCCTAACGCCGGTGCGGGCTTTGTTGGCCCATTCGTCGGCTAGTTCGTTGCCTTTGTCGCCCACGTGGCCGCGCACCCAGGTTAGCTGGGCGTTGCTGCGTTTGTACAGCGGGCAGACCGCCTGCACGATGTCGAGGTTTTTGATGGGCCCGCCGGACTTTTTCCAGCCTTTGGCTTCCCAGCCGATTGACCATTTGGTGATGACGTTAATCCAGAACTCGCTGTCGGTGTAGATGGTGCACGCCTCCCCGTCGGCGTGCTTTAGAGCCGCCATGATGGCGAAGCCTTCCATGCGGATGTTGGTAGTCTGTTTGCTGCTGACGCCCGAACCGTCCGGTTCCGTGCCCAGCACCACCGGTTTGTCATCTTTTATAACGGAATAGCCGCCCGGCCCGGGGTTGGGGCTGGCGCTGCCATCCGTGTAGTAAATCATCACGCTAAGCCTCCGCCATATTCAGTATGTCCAAATAATCTACATGTCGTGTCAAGTCTATGACCGACTCACCCGACTGCTTCATAGCCCGGTCGACGATATACGTGCCCACCTTGTACCCTATCCATTTGCGGCCATCAGGATGGTTGAACATGTACTCATCATAATTGACCGGCTCGCCCAACTGCCCAATTTCTTCCATCCAATCATCAACCTCGGGTGGATACTGGCTCCATAAAGGTTCTCCCCCGCCGTAGTCGCGCTCAAACACCGTTGCCAGACCCTCCAGGATGGCGATTCCCCTAAAGTCCTCTGGCATAGGGTTGACGCGTAACCGTGCGTCATGGTTCATTTCGTGAAAAATTGTCTCCCGTACCCGTTGTCTGATTTCGGGCGCGGTGTAACTGCCGTAGTGCAGCGGGCTAAAGCCGAACCGAATCAGCTCAGGGACATGTATCTGCGCTGCATCATGCGTCTCGTCTATCAGACGGTCTTCGCGCGGCTGCAGGAAGATGTTCATATGGTCCGACCCGAACGGTAACAGCGAGGCGGCTTCGTTGTACGAAGATTGCACTGCCCTCTTAAGCCCACGCCTGAAGCCCTCGCCGAGCTCCTCCCAGTGTGGTGACTCGGCCAGATGGATTTTCATTCGTACAGCTTCCAGCTGCCTTTGGAAATTACGGTTACTTCCCCGTCCACAACCTGGATGGCGGTGAGGTCGTCGAGGGCGTACACCGGGTTTTTGGCGGTTTTGGCGTAGGCCTCGACTACTTTGAACATGGCCATGTCGCAGTGCGGCCCAAATTCAAAATCAACCAGCGCCAGGCTCGTAAAATCATCGATACCCGGCAGGTTCGGGTCACCGTACTCCGGCAACAAACCAATGGCAACACTCGGTGTAAGCAGCACCGCTCCGGCGCTGCTGCCTACCAACACCTTATGTTCCAGGTTCTCGCGCAGCCACGCGTCAAACCCGGTATGGCGTGCTTGGTCCAACAAGTGAGTCGTGTCACCGCCGCTCATATACACTACATCCACCTCGGCCAACCGGGCCTTCCAGTCAACACCCGGCGCGCTGATGTCTACGATGTCTATCCAGCCGTACCCGTACCGCCACAATTGCACCAGCTCGTTGATTAGCCAGTCTTTTTTGCGCGGCTCCATATTTGCGGCCGTGGGAATGAACCCAACTTTGGTTTCGGAAGCCGGTTTGCCGACTAGCTCAACCAGCGCCGCCCCTAGTGCTTTGTGGCTCAACCCCGCAGATGTAAGGAATAGTTTCATGTCTACAGTCTAGCATGGCATAACTCTTTGGGAGGGCTGCAGCTTGCGCAGGCTTCACCTGCGCTGTGCCCTCATAGATAAAAGGGGAACCTATGGGTTCCCCTTACGCGCATGCCGGGCTGTGCCCGGCTGGCTATCCCTTCCAGGCCGCGACCGGAAGTCGGCAATTCCCCTACGGGTGCAGCCAGCCGAGGATGACGGCCATGACTAGCACGGTCAACAGTTCGTGGCCGGCGTTCAGGATGGTAAGCTTCTTGCGGCGCATCTCGAACGTGTCGTGCACGTACAGGCGGGCGGCCGTAAAGCCCAGCCAGAGCCACAGCGCCACGCTCAAAGCGTCCTGCATGTAGCTGTCGCCGGTGAATTGCTGCGCCAAGAAGGTCACCGCAGCCAAAATGTACGCCGTTACCAGCGAGGCCACGAAAACGCTGCCGTAAATCCAAATCATGTCGCCCGCTGTTTGGCCACGCATCTTGTCCAGCTTAACGCCGGTCATTTTCATCCAGGACTTGCCGAAGGCGGCCGGCATGTACCACAGGCTGCCCACCACCATACTGCTGGCGGCGGCTAGCAGCACGCCCCACACGTTAATATCTACTGTCATTACCTATTCCCCTTTTACGCTATTGCCGACGGCCAAAATGTTGCCGTCCGGATCTTTAAACCATGCGGCCTTAAACGGGCCCATTACATGGACGTCGCCTTGGCGTTCACCCCCAGGCAAGTCATAGTGCTCGAACGTCATGCCTTTAGCTTTCAGCTGTGCCACAACGGCTTCAACGTCCTCGACTTCCCACGAAGCGCAGGTGGCTTTGTTGGTGCCGGCCGTGGGCGATTCGTAAATGAACAGCTGGCCGCCGCCACTTTCGTACGTGACGCCGCCGGGGTTTTCATTTACCTGTTTTAGTTCCAGCTTGCCGCCGTAAAAGTCCTTGGCAGCCTGCATGTCTTTAACTGCTATTGTTGCGAAGACTCGTCCCTCTTGTAACATAGGCACCCCTTCTTAGTTATGGTTACGATTATGCGCCGCTGCGTGCACGCTGTCTAGGGGGTAATCTACAGCAAATCCCCAAGTTTGGCTATGAGGCCCTGCCGGGCTGCGCCATTGAAGTCATGGTCGCCAGGGATGGCTAGGTTGTTTGCGCCGGGGACTTTTAGGGATGCTTTGGCCAGGATTTCGTCATCGGCCGCGCAAATGACCGTCAGCGGCAGGTTCGACGCCGCGTCTTCGTACAGCTGCTCGACCGCGACACCATCTAGGGCGTCCAGATATTCCTTGCCGACGTACGTGGTGGTGCCATCCCGCCGCGGGATGCTCGACATGCCTTCGGGGTCATAGACCGCGCCTTCGCGGCTACCGAATTTCTGCGCGAAATGCTCTTTGCTGAACGACCCATTGCCTGGCGGGGCCAAAAAAATCGCCCGGGCAACCTTGCTCAAATCGGCCATGGCAGCCACCGCACAGCCCATGGAGTGGCTCAGCAGTGTCACTTCGCCCTCGGCTTTCAGCAGCTGTTCGTTTAGCATTCGGGCTTGCTCCGGCAGCGGCCGCACCGTCATGTTCCCGGCTTCGTCGAACGTGTTGTAGTTGAACATCACAAACTTGATGTCCGGGGGCGCCGCCGCAATGTCCGTGAACATGCCGCGGCTGGTGGCATCCACCCCGAACCCGTGTGAGTAAACGACTGTTTTCATATGCTAGCGTTCCAGGTGGTATTTCTGTTCGGGGGTTGATTCGCGCACGTCGAAGACATACCAGTCTGCTACGGTGACTTTGTAGAATTGGAAGCCTTCCGGGTTTTTGGTTTGCTCCACAATCTCCGGTCCGCGCGAAAAGCGTTCGGCGTACAGTTTGTAGGCTGGGCTGTCCTCGGTGATGTCGGTCATTCGTTCGGCGGTACCCTCAAAATACAAACCGCGCGGCTTCTGCCCCGGCTGGTGCTGCTCCACGATATTCCCGGCCACATTGGGGTTGGCTTCAACTTCGTGGCTGTGTCGGGCGGATGGCAACGAACGCCAGTACAGGTTCAGCTCGTCGTCGTACACAAACAAGACTTCACAAACCCAAGGTTTGTTGTCCGCACACGTGGCCAGCGACATATGGTGCACAGTAGGCAAATATTCTCGAATAACGGCTTCAACGTCCACGGCGGTTGTAACTCCTTTAGCTAGTGGTGCCCGGATTTTTCGGGACAACTATCCATAGGATAACATAGGCCCAAAAGCCAGCGGAACCGGCCAGCAGCAAAACCACCGCCGCCACCCGGACGATTACCGGGTCGATACCAAAGTACTCCGCCAGGCCACCGCACACGCCGGCAATCATTTTGTCTGTGGTGGAGCGGTACAGCCTCTTATGCATGGGCTGATTATACTGCGGCTGCCAGCACGCGCGCACGGTAAATTATTACACCAGAGGCAAGAATGTTAACGACCACAATGTAGATAGCGTACGGCAATGTTACCCAGTTGTAGGTACTGAGCGCGCCGAGCGCGAAAACAGCCCCGAGACCCGAAATCGCGTAGGTCTGCCAGGTTTCTTCGTGCGGCTTCTGCCACGAATGGCGAAGGGTCGGCAGATAGCCCACGAGGTCGATGATGACGGCGGCCATCACCCCTACCGCCGGTGAATTGAACAGTTGCCAGAGGATGATGCCGACGATGGCCGCAACCTGACAGATGACGTCGAACCGCGTGTACTTTACATAGCCATGCCGCAAACCGAACAGGACGATGGTAAATACTTCCAGCGTTGCCGCCCCCGTAAAGATGGCCACCACGTACTCATGGGCGCTAATGGCCGCCGCGGTGGCGATGCCCGTTAGCAACGTCCAAGTAATCCACGAGACTAGGTTGGGTTTGGTTGTGCCCCGCAAAATGCCGCGAAGGTATGGGATGGCACCGGCTATGGTGATGACGGCCGCTAAAATCAGCAATATGGTTTTCATGAAGCTTGGCTCTACAATAGCGGACAGGACGGCCGGGGTCAAACGCTATGAGCTTGCCTGACGGCGGCGCGGCTTGGGTTTGGGGTACAGGAAGTAAAAAACGGGGGCATTTGGTTCAGACGGCTGGATGATGTCGCCATCGGCGTTGTCGGTCCGGACCAGCTCGGCCAGCGGGCCAAAACTTCTTTCCACCCCAAATATCAAGCCTCTCGGGCCGGCTACCCGGACCACGTTGTCCAGGAAGTCCCGGCCGTACGGTTCGGTTGGGTTCATGATTTCGTTGTTGATGCCATTGAGCGCCACCGCGCCAAGTCCGCTTGGAAGCCGCCGCATCACCTCAACCGCGTCGCCCTGCACCACCACGCCCGGCACCGCGCCCGGCCTGGGCCGCAGACGGAACGCTATGCCAAAATTACGGATGGGCACGCCGGTAGTGTCGGCATCAAACGTGCGGTTGTCTATGCCGACATACGCCCTGGCGCCGTACCGGGCAAGCAGTTCGCGGAAGGGTTCAACACTCTCCGGGCCGCCGCACAGCGCGTCCACTACCACCGCGTCCTCGAGGCCGCGCAGCAACGCCCGGCGGTCCGCTTCCTCGGGCTCTGGCAGCGGTTCGGTCCAGGCGTCGATGTTGCTTTGCTGCACGTAACCCAGCACCATGCTGCCTAACGGCATGCGCTCGAGCCTGTCCCGGAAACGCTTTTCCGCCTCCACATAGACCGGTAGCCGCTGGGCCGGCAAAAGCTGTGCTAATTCCCCAGGAAGTATTTCTAGGTGTGCCATATATGCCGTGCAGCATAAACTACTTTTGCCAAATGGGCAAGCCGTGTCTACAGAGACCTACAGGTACGGGGCGATAATGCGCCACACCTGCGGCAGTTCGGTGAACTGCATGCCCAGGTGGCCGCCGGTTGGCACCAGCTGGATGGGAGCTTTCAGCTTGGTGGCGAGCGTGACGGCTTGCTCTACCGGGCAGTACGGGTCGTCGCTGCCGTGCAGAAACGCTAGATTGGCGGCATTGGCCCGGATGCGGCGGAATTTGAAGCCGTGGCGCGGGAACAGCTTGGCGAATTTGTGGGTGTCTGGTGGGTAGCCGTTCGGGATGCCGCCGGACCAGGCGCTTACCATTACGCCTAAGTTTATTTTGGGACAGCGGGAGTCCATCAGCAGGTTTAGCACAGCCACCGCGCCGGAAGAATGTCCCACCACAATGTTGTCGGTAAAATCCCATCCCTGCCCAAACAGGAAGTCGTTGTACTTTTCCCGGTCTGGTGCTTCGTTTTCTGGCAGCAACGGCACCCACACCTCGTAACCGGCAGCCTCTAGCTCCGTCTTCAGCCACTGGAACCAGTTCCATTCCGGCGTGGCGTCCGTCCCATGTAAAATCACCGCTCGCTTCATTTCCGCTCCCTAAAGTATTTCGTTCCTACAATAGCACCATTCGCCACTACCACATACAGCGGGTAGATGATGAGCGCCCAGTCCAGCCGCGTTACGGCCAGCACCGTTAAAATTCCGGCCACACCGGCCAGCATCCACTGAATGTACGTTTCGGTTTCCGGATGCTTGTAAGTTTTGATAATTGTCGGCACTGCGCCAATGCCGTCGATGATGACCGCAATCAGCGTGGAAATGCGCGTGTCGTGCACCGTCGCCCAGTAGCCAAACAGCGCAATCGCCAGCACCAAACAAATCATATCCAATTTAGATGCCCCACCCATCCCCTTCCGAATGGACAGCAGAAAGGTGATGCTGACCAGCACCGCTGTGCTGATGAAAAATAGCGACGAATAGCCACCGCCGTTCTTCACCTGGTTTACGGCCGCAATTGTCGTCAAAATCGTCCATATAGCCCAGGTAACACGCTGCGGCTTTACCTTCCCGCGCCAAATGTCGCGGATGTACGGAATGTAGCCGATGACGTTCAGGCATAGCGCCAAAACACCAAGAATCAGTTTTAGGCTCGTCATGTTCTGCTGCTATTTTACAGCTACCCGCCCCCGTTAGCTAGGCCGCTACGGCTGTGTGAATGCCCGACTCTGTTTGAGCACCCAGTCTGTAGCGTTGGCCGATTAGCTCGAAGGGTGCGTCGGGGAACTCTATCCAGGCCTCTGTTTCGCGCACGTGTACGGTTGGCCTGAAGTCTGGGCGGCAGCTGTCCGGTTTGAAGTAGATAACGCCACTAACAACATCCACGGCACCGTTGGCAAGACAGTAGTCAGTTAACACCTTCAGGGTGTCCCCCCCGTCGCAGCAGTCCTCGAGAATGGTAACGCGCATTCCGTCGAGCCACTCGGGGCTAGGCAAATCATCGGTTTCAAGTCGCCCCGCCTCAGTTGAACCCGTAGCGTAGCTTCCGATGCCAACCCCCTTTGACTCTTTCGCCGTAAACCCCATAGCCCGCCCGGCAACTAAGCCCACTAATGCCCCGCCGAGTAGCGGGATGAGCAGCCGGTCTTTCTTGGGGTCTATCATCGGCCTGTATGGGCGCAGGCCATCAGCCAGCTCTACCGCCAAGGCCACATTTTCATCCCAGCTTAGTACTATTTTCTCCGGACCACTGCCGTTAAGACTTCCCATACCAAGCTCCCTCTCACCTTTAGTATGGAAGCATTATGCCAAGCTTATGCTTGGCTGTATATAGCTGGGCTAGGTTATTTGTACAACTCTTTGTAGACGGCCTGCAGGACGTCTAACGCTTCTGCGTAACGGCCGGTGGCATCGTCCAAAACCATGCCAGTGGTGGGTGCGTACAGATAGACTATGTTATCTACCACTTCGATGTTGAACGGCAGCTGCTTGTCATACAGGTCGGCCATGAATTTAGGATTCAACAACTCAAAACTGGTTACTTGGTCGGCATCAGTAGCGTACACGGCGTAGCGATTGTTGAAGTCCGGCCACTCCATGGAAACACGCTGGTAGCCGCGGGGTTTGAAATTAAACTGCCAATCAACCTTGCGCTTGATGATAATCCCGCCGTAGCGCTTCGGCAGCGCCAACTGCGCTACCAGGTAGTTTTCGGCCGTGCCGCTGGCCGGCACGAAGGTGTACAGCTGCACGATGCGCTCGCCCCACTGCCCTATCACATGGTTGTTAACATCCGACCGCGTAAAGTTGGCGCGGCCGAACAACTGGCCGCGCTGCGGCAGCAGTAACCGGCCCCAGTCCAGGCTGTAGAACATATCGTGCTGCTTGGCGAACCGCTCCAGCGCCGCTTCCGCCATGCCCGGGTTTGCCGTTGGCTGGTCGATGCGAAACAGGTCCCAGGCGTTACCGCTGCGGTCGAACCACCAGATTTCGCGGAACGAGGTGTCGTTGCTGTACAGCTCTTTGTCGGCAACAGTGTCTAACAGCGCGTCGGTACCCATACCGGAAACCTGCACGCTAAAGCGGTCCTGGCTGTTCAGGGGCGAATCAATCACGGCCATGGGCTGGATGGTAAGTAGCCGCAGGTTGCTAACCACGTTGCGTCGTCCCATTTCCTGCATGGCGGCAACCATGTAGGCGGCATGCTGGTAGTAGTGCGGCTCCAGGTAGTCCTTCATGTGCGCCACGTTGTAGTCGCCCCAGTCCTTTTGGTAGTCGCGGAACACTTGCTCTACGCGGTTTTGGACAGCCTGCTCTTCCCAGGCGGAGTCTTTGCTGGCCGCTAGGGCCATTTCCTGTTTACCCCTCTTGAATAATCTGTTTGCAAACTGGGCTTGCTTGTTCGACAGCCCCGTGAATATGCCTGCGATGCCGCCTATGGCGCCAAACGGCACATCGTACCAGTCCGCAAAGCCAACCCCAATAGCCACCGCCAAGGCGGCAAATACACCGAAACCTATGGCTACACGCCGGGTGGAATACCGTAGGCCGGCCTGTGTCACAGAGTTGGTAGCTATAACACCCGCAAACAGCGCAAATAACGGGTTGGGCAGGCCGCCCCCGCCCCCACTACCACCGCCTCCACCCCCTCCTCCGCCGCCACCGCCGCCGGAACCACCCCCACCGGCAAACGCCGTCAGGTGCTGTACCACTCCAACCAAATGCATAAATGTTTGCATGATTACCTAGAATTGTAACTTACGGGACGCGGTCTACGATAGCTTGGGCTGGCTACACAAAACTAATTTTCTTGTCGAGGGCTTTGGCGAGACGCGTCATAGTTTTGTAGCGCGGGTGGGTTTTGCCGCTTTCTAGACGCGCAACAGCTGACTGTTTCATGCCCGCCTTTTCGGCCAGCTGCGACTGCGTAAGCTGCTTCTCCAGACGCGCCCGAATAAGTGCATCGGCAAACTGGAACTCTTCTTCGAGCTCATCGTACGCCGCCTTTACCTTGGGGTTGGCCAAAAGCTCTTGCTTTAGCTGGCTCCAGGTCTTGAATGTTTCGATACGCCGTTGGTCGTATTTCATATCTGCAATTATAACGCAATTGTTATAATTGAGTCAACTTCCGCTGTCGCATACGCGCTAGTGCCAAATCCTTGGCGGGCAGTTTTTGGGTACGCTTATTAAAAGCGTGGAGCATCACTAGTTCTTTCGCAGCAGTTTGGCAAATGTAGAAAATCCTGACCTCGTTTCGGGCACGAATCCGTAGTTCGTACAGACCCTCGCCTAGATACCTAGAATAAGGCATACCTAATTGCGGCCCATGGAGTTCGAGCAAGTCAAACAGACGCATAATCTTGCTAATTGTCGCTTCGCCCTGCTTTCGGACAAACACTTCAACGAGCGGTTCGCCGCGCTCAGATGTGAAGTACCGTATACTCCAGCTCATTAGCTGGCGCGCAGTCTGCCCACCAGCTCCTCTATTTTTACTCGTTCTTGCTGGGTGGTGTCGCGGTTGCGGACGGTTACGGTGCCCGCAGTGTCGCCTTCGAGCGTGTCGAAGTCGATGACGATGCAGTACGGGGTGCCGATTTCGTCTTGGCGGCGGTAGCGTTTACCGATGTTGCCGTTGTCGTCCCACATCACCGCGCCGAATTCTTTCTTTAGCATGGTGTAGACTTCGCGGGCTTTGGCGACCAGTTCCGGCTTGTTTTTTAACAGCGGTGAAACGGCTACCTTCACCGGTGCCAGTTCGGGCTTTAGCTTCAGCACCACGCGCTTGTCGCCGTTAATCTCTTCTTCGTGGTAGGCGTCACTAAGCACCGTCAGGAGCATGCGGCCCATACCCACGGAGGTTTCCAAAATCCAGGGGATGTATTTTTCCTGCGTCATGGGGTCAACGTACGAGAGGTCGGTGCCGCTGAACTTGGCGTGCTGGGTGAGGTCGTAGTCGGTGCGGTCATGGATGCCTTCGATTTCGTCGAAACCGTAGGTTGGGAAGTCGTACTCAATGTCCCAGGCGTCCGCAGCGTAGAACACTAGGTTTTCGTGCTGTTTTAGCCGCAGCTTTTCAGGCCGGACGCCCAGCACTTGCGTGTACCAGTCCATGCGGCGCTGTTTGATGCGCTCGTATTCGTCCTTGTTTTCGTGCGGTTTTACGAAGTACTGCGTGTCCGCCTGCTCTAGTTCGCGGGTGCGGAACAGAAAGTTGCGTGGGGAAATTTCGTTGCGGAAGGCCTTACCAATCTGCGCAATACCGAATGGGATTTTGGCCGGTGTGGTGTCCACCACGTTTTTAAAATTCAGGTAGATGCCCTGGCAGGCTTCGCCGGGCAGATACACCGGCTCGGCCATCTCGCCAGTAAAGTCGCCCATGTTGGTTTTTACCAGCAGGTTGAACATGCGCACTGGGCCAAAGTCTGCCGCGCTACATTTAGGGCACTTTAGCTTATCGCGGTTTTCGTCGAACAGGCGCTCCAGCTCGGCTTCGCTCATTTTTTCGTCGGCGGTTACGCCAATCTTTTCTAGCTCTTTGTCTACACGGATGCGCGTGTTGCACTTTTTGCACTCCGCCAACGGGTCCGAAAAGCCGCTGGTGTGGCCGGATGCGTCCCAAACGCGGGGGTCTTTAAAGATGGCCGAATCTAGCCCGTAGAAATCATCGCGCTCGTAGACGTGCGCTTTCCACCACGCCGCCTTCAGGTTGTTTAGCAGTTCCACGCCCAGCGGGCCGTAGTCGTACATACCGGCCTGGCCGCCGTAAATTTCGCTGCCCGGGTACACAAAACCCCGCCGCTTGGCTAGGCTGATGATGTCGTCCATTTTTACTTCGCTCATAGTATTACCTCTGTTACTTTGCTGATTTTGTGGATAAGAAAATTAGTACAGGCCGGGGCCAGTACCGCGAACGCTCCCAAAACCAGTCAAGCGGTAGGTGTTCATGAGTCCGATTATAGCAGAATTACGGGGGAAAACTGAGCCGAAGCCTACCCCCGGTTTGCCAGCCGTTGGTGTTCAAACGGTTTGTAATAACTCGGCGGCAAAAATTCCTCCGGTGCGACTACCCTACCCACCTTGGCGGCAAACTCGTGGAACTGTCGCTTCGAAGTCTCATATTTCTGAAACGGCGCGTCTACCAGGCGCTCCAAGTGGCACTGCGTGCCAATCGCGAACGTCCAGACTTTCGTGCCCAAAAACGGCCGCTGCACGCGCCGGATAACCTCTGGATCAAGCAGGAACGTCGTCACCCTCCCGTCCTCGTCCTTGGCCGTCAGCACCCCGCAACCCCGCTGGTCCCGCCGGATAAACGCACCCAGGCACGTATCTACGGTGTGCGGGCCCAGCCGGGCCAGGCCGGCATCATCCATGCCGAACAAATGCTCGTCGGTGAACATTAGGTCGATATCGCGCAGGCCGGACACCCGGTGCGCCGGATCCGCCAGGCTAAGCGGCACGGCGTCATAGCCAAACTGGCCATAGATGGCCGCCCTGCCCAGGCTGCCGCCCAAAACCGCGTGCGGCTGGGCATCAAAAATGCAATCGAGCTGTTTGGCCAGTGCCTGTTCTTGCTCCGGTGTTCCCAAAATCATGAGGAGCACTATTATACAATATAAATGTATAGCTCAACACCCTAACAAACATGCTATCATCAAGGGTAATGAGCGAAACGCTGCAAACAGTCCTGGGCGTGTTAGCGATTGCCCTCGGGCTGTTCGGCTACATGTTTTATGTGCGTGGGATTTTGGCCGGCAAAGTAAAGCCGCATGCCTTTACTTGGTTCGTGTGGGGACTGCTGACGGCAATCGGCTTTGTGGCACAGGTTTCCGGGGGCGGCGGCCCCGGCGCCTGGGTAACCGGCGTGACGGCACTTTGCAGCTTTGGCTTCGCGGCCGTGGGGCTCGGCGCGTCGTCGCGCATCTTTATCACCAAAAGCGACTGGGCGTTCTTCATTAGCTCGCTGTTAGCCATCCCCGTTTGGCTCATCACCAAAAACCCGCTGTGGTCGGTCATCATCATAACCATCACCGACGCAGTGGCGTTTGCACCGACTTTCCGTAAGGCTTTCCACCATCCCGAAACCGAGCATGCCTGGACCTATTCGCTGTCCGGCCTGAAGTTCATCGTCAGCCTGTTCGCCCTGCAGAGTTTCACCTGGACAACCGCGCTCTACCCTGCCTCACTGGTACTCGCCAACTACGCATTTGTGGCTCTGTTGGTTTGGCGCAAACAGCTGAAGCACCAGGCCGCCTAAACACTTTTCACGACATTACGACAAATCGGTGATGTTTTCGAAATGCAGGCGTTCGATAG
>DATIIC010000004.1:0-18048 GCA_035480095.1 Saccharimonadales bacterium (SeqCode)
TCGACCAGGGTTTTGTTGACGCGGTCGTTGACCGCCTCAACAAAAAGCCCAGGAAAATCCTGGGCTACAGAAGTGCGTTACAATTAGCTTACGAGAAAGGGATTATCTGAGAGAGTGTCCTAACAATGCCCGGAATTTCCCCCAGCAAAACGCTTGTGTTTATGTTATGATATTGACATTTGTGCATATATAGTGTAATATTGTGGAAAATATTATATAAGTAGTGTTGGAGAAAGATATGCTAAAGAAGTTCGCTGCAGCAGTCGTAACCGCGCTGATGGCCGCTATGCCCCTTGGTGGCATCGCCCACGCAGCCAATGGCCCAAACCTGATTGCTAACCCATCTATGGAAACCGCTACCGTGGCAGGCGTCCCCGACGGCTGGGCCGACGGCAGCTTTGGCACGAACTTCGCCCCTGCGACCCCAACTTCTTATGTAACGACTGAGGGCCACACTGGCACCCACAGCCTAAAGACCACCATCACCAGCTACACCGCACCGGCCGCAGCTACCGCTACTACGCCGGCCGGTGAAGGCGGTGACGGCAAGTGGGTCTTTACCTCGGTACCGGTAACACCGGGCACCAATTATGAATACACCCACTGGTACAAGTCCGACGTTGACACTGAAATTGACGTACAGGTAACGTACTCTAGCGCCGCTGTTATGCCGACTGGCATAGACGGCTGTGACACTACTGCCTTTACTTGCACCGACAACCTCATCACCGCTTCGGCCGCTGCCAACTGGACACAAATCAAGACCACTTACCTGGCTCCAGCCGGCGCAGTGTCGATGACGTTCTTCCAGCCGCTGAACAAAGTTGGCACCGTGCAGATTGACGACGCCGACCTGCACACCTACACCCCCACTGGCTTCACCCAGGGTATGGTAACGCTGACCTTCGACGACGGTTGGCTGGACCAGTACACCAACGGCCGCCCCGTACTAAACGCCGCTGGCGTGCCGGTAACCTACTACCTGCTGACCGGCACCGTTACCTTCCCCGACTACATGACCGTGGCCGACATGCAGGCCCTGGGCACCGACCCAGTTGGCAACGAGCTAGCCTCGCACACCATCGACCACTGTAGCCTGGGCGCTGCGGGCAGCACCCTGCCAGCCGACCCTGCCACTTCCAACTGCCACGTGCCGCTGACTACCGCCGAGATTGACAACCAGCTGGGCGGTTCGCAGGTACAGCTAAAGGCCTGGTTCCCAACTCTGGCGAATGTAGCCGTTAACTTTGCTAGCCCATACGGCGAATATGACTCCACTTCCATGACCGAAATCGCTAAGTACTACCGCTCGCACCGTTCAGTCGAGGCTGGTTTCAACAGCAAAGACAACTTTAACGCTTACGACATCAAGGTCCAGAACATCGTAGACGGCACCACTCCTGCCCAAGTACAGGCGTGGGTCGACCAAGCCAAGTTGGACAAGACCTGGCTGGTACTGGTGTACCACCGTGTACTGCCCACCGACCCGACCGCTGGCGTGGAAGACTACAACACCACCCCCGCTAACCTGGCAACCGAAGTGGCTTACATGAAGTCTAGCGGCATCGCCATCCGCACCGTCAACCAAGCGCTGGATGAAATCGCTCCGCAAGTCGGCACGATTACCGCACCCACCCCGCCCGCCGGCAAGACCGGTGACGTGACCGGCAACGGCGTAGTCGACGATGATGACGCTACCCTGCTGTTCGCCAACTGGGGCAAAACCGGCACGAACGTGGTCGGCGACGTGAACCACAACGGTGTCGTGAATGATGACGACGCAACATTACTATTCGCTAACTGGAGTAAATAAGCATGAAGACCATCAAATTTGCATCACTAGTTTCCGGCGCAACGCTGCTGGCAGCCACCCTGGCACCAGTTAGCGCCAGCGCCCTCAGCACTGCCACCATCAGCATGGACGGCGTGCACAGCAGCAACGGCCAGTTCTCTGTCGTCGTCTACGAAGACACCGGCGCAGACACCGTAACCGGCGCCAGCCTGGCACTTACCTTCGACCAGCCGGTCAGCAACGTCAGCTACGACTACAGTGTTGGCCCGTTCAGCGCCGTTACACCGTCTGGCGCGCACAACGCTTACGGCACCGTGACCGGCCGCAACGCCCTGGCACGCGTTAGCTTTAGTATTGCCAGCCCCGGCACCGTCATCGCCGATGTATCCGGCAGCTCATACCTGAAGCACGCTGGTGACACCACCATCGAGAGCTTTGTGCTGAACCTGGGTGAAGCATACTTCACCTACGACGCCCCGGCTCCCAAGGCCGCTTCCAGCACTGGCAGCACCGCCAGCGACACGCCAGCCCCCGCCAATGACACCCCGGCTCCGCTGAACCCAGCGGTCAAGGCCGCTAGCACCACCAAAAAGGTGGCCGTAGTTGAAACATCGCACACCGGTGCCGCCGTAGCGTCCACCCTGTCTGTGACGGTCGTAGCCGTTGTTGCTGCCGCTTACTGGCTGCTGATGCGCCGCCGCGCTGCCATCACCGCCGCCGTCAAGGCTTACAGACTTGAAGGCACCGAGCCATCAAAGAGCAAGCCGGCCAGCCACAAAAAGAAATAGGTATCTACCCAGTTAGCAAAGCGAAACGGCCGCGTCACCAGCGGCCGTTTCCATACCCCTGTTAATGCAGACCTTTTCCTGATACAATTGCGTCGATGAAGCCCTTGGGCTTCGGAAAAGAGAGCCCGACAAAATGTATTCCATTTTGCCGGCGCGATGAGAAAAACCGGAACGGTTTGTCTCATTACCCTTGCGGGTGTCGTATAGCGGTTATTATCCCAGTTTTCCAAACTGGTGATTGGAGTTCGACTCTCCGCACCCGCACCAATGGTGCCTTAATACAAACGACGCTTCGCTCGCGCCTACAAAAAGCCAAGACTTTGGCTTTTTGCCCTGGTAGCTCAGATGGATAGAGCAGAGGACTTCTAAGCCTAAGGTCGTTGGTTCGAGTCCAACCCGGGGCACCAAATAAAAACTCCAGCATGAGGCTGGAGTTTTTATTTGGTTAGCCAGCAATATTCATAGCCCTTCTCTGCTATAATCCCGCCATGACACGAATCCAACAGCTCGAAGAAAGTGTGCGTAGGCAGTACGCCGCTAAAAACCCAAACCGCGCCGAGTGGGCAGACTGGCTAAGCGAAAACCACGTGCTTGTCGTCGCCAACAATGCCAGCCAACTCGCTAAGCGCTTTGGCGGCAACGAAGAACTGGCCCGTGCCGCGGCACTTCTGCACGACGTAGCCGATACTGTAATGGACCGCTTTGCTGATGAGCACGAAGAGGCCAGCCTGGAGATAGCCCGAAAGACCCTTCGGGAGTGCGGTTTCAGCGATGCAGACATTGGGCTGGTCGTAGATGACGCTATCCGCTACCACAGTTGTCACGACGGCAGAGTTCCGCAGAGCCTGGAGGGAAAGATCTTAGCCACCGCAGACTCACTCGCCCATTTAAACACCGACTTTTATATTTTTGCCACCTGGGGCATGGGACGACGGCAGCAGGAACTAGCCGATGTGAAGGCCTGAGCCTTGAAAAAAATAGACAGGGACTACAACGACAAAATCCAGTTCCCCGAGGTGAGGGAAGAAACAAAAGCTTCGTACAACATGCTGAAAACCCTCTATAGCCACTAGTCCCTAGCGGCCGCATCCAAAAACTACAGCCTGGCGCACCGCAGATGGTACACTAGGCTGTAGTTACCATGAGCAGTACTCCGAGCACACAGTCCAGAGGGAATCTTTTTGAACGCTTTACGTTATGGCTGGACCGGTTCCAGCAGAAGCACCGGGTGCTGGGCTTCCCGCTGGCGGTCATCAAAAAGTATGGCGATGACGATGCCGGCCACCAGGCCGCGCTCATAACGTATTACGGGTTTCTTTCGCTGTTCCCGCTGCTGCTGGTGGCGACTTCGGTCATTGACCTCATTAGCTGGCAGAATGATGAGCTGCGGACACGGCTGCTGGCGGACATCAACACCTACCTGCCCATCATCGGCGACCAGCTGCAGGCTAACGTACACAGCACCCGTACTGGTGCGGCACTGGTTATCGGCCTGATAGCAGCGTTCTATGGTACCCGCGGCATCGCGAACGCCGTGCGCACCGCGCTGGATTATGCCTGGGAAGTTCCGAAAGCCAAGCGCAGCAATTTCGTGAATGGGGCGGTGAAGAGCTTCTCGCTACTGCTCGGCGCGGGCCTGGGGCTGGTTTTTACAGCCGCACTTGCGGGATACGCAACTTCGGCGCTAGGCGGGCACTCGACGCTGCTGCGGATAGTTCCCATCCTGATTAATATTGCCCTGCTGTACCTCATATTCATGTATGTATTCCTGGTGGGCCCGTCGCGCAAACGGTCCCGGGCAGAGGTGCGGCTGGGTGCCATCCTGGCTTCGGTGGGGCTTTTGGTGCTCCAGACCGTCGGCGGTTATTTAATCACCCACCAGCTGCACAACCTACGCGGCCTCTACGGCCAGTTTGCCCTGGTACTCGTCGTGATGTTCTGGCTGTACCTGCAGGCCCAGGTGTTGGTGTACGCCATCGAAATCAACGTCGTGCAGGCCTACAAACTTTGGCCGCGCAGCACCACCAGCAAACCGCTCACCGCCGCCGATGAAAAAGCCTACCGCCTCTACGCCGAACGCCAGGCCTACCGCCCCAAATCCGAAGAAACCATCGAAGTCAGCTTCCACACCGAGAACAAATAGACAGCTTGCAGAAAAAACGATTTTAGTTTATTGTGGATAAATGACACCTCTTGCTGAATACCGCTTCTTAGCTCAAGACCAAGACGCCGCAAATACTCACGCCCAAGGCCTGCGGGCATCATTGACAGGTAATCAAGTGACTGCACGCCGCATCTATGACGCGGCACTGGCATTTGTGCCGGAAGATGGCACGGCGGATGCGGCAGCCCAACGCGCCACAATAATGCGTGACGACGCATTTACCTTTACCCGCCAGGGAATCGGCACGCGGCACGAGAGTGATTTCCGCGAAGCCAGAGACCGCCTTCGGCAATCCCTGGCCGTAACGGCTCTGTTAGTCGCCGAGCCATACAACGCTAAGTTCAGAGACCAGGGACCGCATGGCGCACCCAAGAAGGCACGGCGCGAACTACTTAGTACACACGCCTCGACGCTCGAACTCCTAGCGCGCAACGCAACCGCCGAAGAAGTCGTCGTAGGGTTCTCTGGCGCTAGCGTGGCCGACCACCTGCATGGTTGGGCACACGACTACGCCGCAAGAGGCACCAATGGCTATGTCCGGGTTAGCAATGCCATGAACAACGCGCGGGAAGAGCGCATCCGCGGCAGCAAACGGCTACCGCACGTTGCGGTAGCACTTGGCCGGGCAATGTACGGCGTCGCCTGGACAGCCGTATTCGACCGCGCTAACTTTGTGCCTGCCGTTGGCACGGTCGTACATCGCCTTTGCGGCCTGGCTACGCCAGCCGCAGCCCGCCGCTCTGTTCGTGCCCGCCCATAGCACCTGGCAACCTTGCTTATAACGCTCTTTTGCCGTATAATCACCCCTGTTCTCTCCCCCTGCAGCCTTTGAAGCCCAAGGAAAAAGAGAGCCCCGGCCGTCCCCAGGACAGCCGGGCAGCGAAGAGAAAAACCGTAGGTTTGTCTCTTGCGGTTTGGCGGAGGTAGCTCAGTTGGTAGAGCGCTAGGTTGTGGTCCTGGATGTCGCGGGTTCGAGCCCCGTCCTTCGCCCCAAACTAAATAGACCAGGATTCATTCCTGGTCTATTTAGTTTTAGCGAGTGCGAGCTCGAACCCGCGACGCACATTTTGCCGCAGGCAAAAGATGCAATGTCGCGGGTTCGGTGGAGCGAGGACGCGCGCAGGTGCTTGCACCGAGCACGCCGCAGCGGAAGAGCCAGCTTGTCTGGCGACCCCGTCCTTCGCCCCAAACAAAAGAACCGAACATGCTCGTTCGGTTCTTTTGCTATAGTTAAATCATGCATGCCGTCTCCATAATTATATTTAGCCTGGCCTGCATTGCAGCATTCTATGCCGCCGACTCACTGGTTGCAGGTCAATGGCTTACCGTTAAAGCGCGGGCGGCAATACTGTACGTACTGTCAATGCTCGCAATGGGGCTAGTGGGAGAAGTGGCATTCGACACGGCATATAACGCCGCCTTTGGCTGGCCATTATGGCAGTACCACCTGCTACCCATACATCACAGTTACACGTCTGTCTATTCGTTGGTGATATGGGCTGCGATGGGCTTGCATTTGTACTTGCTGCATGAGGCATTTAAAAAGCGGGGCATTACTTCAGTACACGTTCTGGCAGTAGTGTTTTGCATGGAAGCGCTTTTGCTGGAAGCACTGCTCAACTTGGCGTACCAAATCTTTTTTGGCGACTACGTATTTTACTACTTGCCAACCGATTTATGGCATGTGACATCAGTACAGGCTCTGCCAATTTACTTCTTTGGCGGGTACATTGCCGTGCTTGCTACACGCCTTGCACTGAGAATTCCCCGCCGTGCTCTAGTAGGCAACTCCCTGGCGATTGCTGCAGTTTTGCTATTGAAATAGAACCTACCAAGATTCTTTGTCGTTACGGTGTATGAACGTTTCATACAGTGCCATCACCGTCAGAACCCCAACGCCCGCCGTCAGCAAGCAGCCCAGCACCAACGGTACCCAACTGCGGTGGTCGCGCCCAGCGTAGTACAAAAAGTAGTCTACAACTGTAAAGAATACGAACGTCCCAAACCACATCAGCGGCGAAATATATTTGCCCATGAACCTAATAATAACACCCGGCTACTGCGCGGTCGCCACCATGCCCTCTTTGGGAATCAGCACATAAAATGCGGTGCCGTTGCCGGTTTCGAACCAGACTTTGCCGCCAAACGCGTCGCACATGACTTTAATGAGGTACAGGCCCAGGCCAGTACCTTGCGCTTCCACGCCCACGGCGTTTTTGGCGCGGTAAAACCGCTCGAAAATGTGCTCGTGGGCATCAGTGGGAATGCCGATGCCGTTGTCGTCCACAACCACCAGGAAACCATCAGGCCGGGCTTCTAGCCGCACGTCGATGCGGCCTTCTTGCGGCCGGGTGTAGCGGATGGCGTTAGTGAGCAAATTATGCACAATCTGCGTAAAAATCGTTTCGTCCAGGCTGACTAGCGGAAACTGGTGCGGTGGGCTAAAGCCAATCAGCACTTGTTTTTCTTCGGCTAGCGGCAAGACTTCCTTGATGCAGCCCTGTACCAGCGCCCGCATGTCTCGCGGCGAGGTCGTGATTTTGATGCGCCCCAGGTCCAGCCGGGAAACATTTAAAATCGCACCTACTACATCGATTAGCCGCGCGCTGGAATTCGTCATGTTGCGTACCCACTGGGTTTGCTCGGAACTCAGGGCACCCGACATGCCGCCAGTGAGCATTTCGCCGTACACGCGGATGATGGTCAACGGCGTCCGTAACTGATGTGAAACTAATGAAATAAATTCGTCTTTGGCCAGGTCCAGTTGCTTCTGCGCCGTAACGTCTAGCAGCGAGCCGATGATGCGCACCGGCTTCCCGGTTTTGTCCCGCTGCAGCAGGCCGCGGTCGCGTACGTACACATAGCTTCCGTCGGCGCGGCGGAAGCGGTAGTCGCAGTGCCAACTGCTGGTACCGCTTTCGAACAGTTCGGTAACTTTATTTTCCAGCAAGAACGCATCGTCCGGGTGTACGTGCTGCGTCCACCATTCCAGCGTATCGTTCGACTCGTCGCGGGTGTAGCCATACTGCGTGTACAGCGCCTCGTTCCATTCCACACTGGCTTGCACTAAATCCATGTCGTACAGCACGTCGTTGGTAGCCTGGAAAATCAGCTCGTAGCGGCGCACAGCCTCCTGCAACTCGTGCAGGGCATCCTCACTAGCGGTGGCCAGCTGCTGTGCTGGATGTAGACGAGCCATATGAGGTATCATAACAAATAAGGCATTATTTATACCTAGGTTGGAGGCAAACGCATGACGGCAAACCGTGTCTTTGTAAACGACGACGGCATAATCGAAATCCAGGTCCGTGGTAACCAGACGGTTGCGTCGGTACAGGCTATGGGCGACAAAACGGTCAAGCTGGCCGAGGAGCTACGGGCGGAGGGAAAGCGCGTAATGGTCCTAGACAACCTGCTCGAAATGGGCATCGTCCCGGCCGACGCCCGCGGGCGTGTGGTCGAGTTGGTGCGGTCGAATGAGTACGACAAACTCGCCATGCTGGGCTCCGACACCCTGCTGCGTTTTGGTGCCAACTTAATTTTGCAAGCGACCGGCAAAGGCAGCCGTGTCAAATATTTTGAGGACCGCGAACGCTGCATTACCTGGCTGAAGAAGCTGTGACTACTTCGTAACGGTTAAGTAACCCTCGACTTCGTCGTGCAAATGGTCGTGCCAGTGGTAACGGCCGGTTTTGTCTAGCGTGACGGTGAGTGACTTACCTTTGGCTAGCAGTTTTTCTTCCACGCCGTCGTATGCCATATGGTGGTCATGTGCGCCAAATGCAATCTCTCGCGGGGTGGCGTCGTTGTTTGTTACCGTGAATGTTTCACACAATTTGCCGGTGGTTTGGGTTTCGGACGGTTTGCCGCCGGTGATGGTTACGACGTGTTCAGCGTAGTGCTTAGTTGGGTCACAGCCATTGAGTGCGGTGTGGCTACCGGTGAGCCCCACGTACAGCGCCGCACCCGTAATGACAACTAACAGTAGACTAACCAACAGAGTTGTCCGGCGATGCATGGCGTATAGTATAGCGTATGGACGCACGCCAGCGAACTGCTTTACCTTGGGCGCTTAGCGCGCTAGTGAGCGTGCTAGCCGTGGTAGTCTGGGGGCAAAGTTTTGGCTGGGACCTGCGCGCCGTCAACAGCCTGTTGTTTTTCCCGGTACTGGGGCTGCTGGCTTACAGCATCATGTGGTCGCACTACATGGTCGGTGCCGTAAAACACACCTACCTGCGCGGCGTGCAGCTGGAAAGCTATTTCCGCTACACCGGCTACGTAGTTTTAATTGCGATTTTATTGCATCCAGGAATCTTAGTCTTCCAGCTGTACCGCGACGGGTTTGGCCTGCCTCCTGGCAGTTACGCCGCTTACGTCGGCCACGCCCGGGAATGGATTGCACTGCTCGGCACGGTGAGTTTGTTTGTGTTCTTGGCGTTTGAATTTCACCGCTGGTTCGGCCAGAAGTCGTGGTGGAAGTATGTGATTGCCGCCGGCGACGTTGCTATGCTGGCAATCTTTTACCACGGTCTGCGCCTGGGCACCCAACTGCGCAGCGGCTGGTTCGTGGCGGTTTGGTGGTTTTACGGCATTACACTCGTCGCCGCATTGGCGCGCAAATACATCATGTTGGCCACCAACAAACCGGGCATCGACCAAACTACAAATTGGTAAGCACCAGCGCCACAAACAGTGGCACGGCCAAGTTATCTAGCCCAACGGGCGTAATGTTTTCCAGCAGCGCCGCACCAAGCGCGATGCCGGCCATAACCACGGCCGAGAGACCATGCGCACTGTATGCGTCATAGCCCACTAACAGCGCCAGCGAAGTAACAATGAACGCCACTGTACCAATGATGCTTTTGGTGTGCCCCACCAAGTGGTAGGTGTTGCCCCGGCCATATTTATTGCCAAAGATGGCCGCGAAGCCGTCCGCCAGACTCATCTGCAGCAGCGCCGCAGCGTAGATGCCCTTGCTGTGGGTTACAAAAGTCAGCAGCCCCACGGTTAACGCAAAACAAACTTCGCCGAATGTTGGCCGCTGCACACTATGGATGGCTTTGAAGATTTTGAGCCTGGACGACAGCGCCACTGCCACCAGGAACGCCACGCTCAGCAAACGGATTTCGTTCCACCCAAGGAAAAACGGCCAGAACGCCACAAAGCTACCGACCGTGATGTGCACGAACTTCCGCCCGACTTCGTTTTCCAACCAGTGCCGGCGCCAGCCCCACTCGCTCACCAGTAGCACCGCCAAAATTCCCAGAACGCTCAAACCTAAGTACATCATTTGCCCCTATTGTACGCCAAATAAAACAGCCTAGCGGAAATCTAGGCTGTTTTATTTGGTCGGGGTGGCGGGATTTGAACCCACGACCTCGTCGTCCCGAACGACGCGCGCTACCAAGCTGCGCTACACCCCGCTACGCGGTAATGAGAGAACCTAGGTTCTCTCATCGCGCCGGGCTTTGGCGGAGCCAAAGTCTCGGGCTGCTCTTTCCTGGGCTGCAAGGCTTCATGGCTGCAGGGGGAAATAATAGTAGGGATTATAGCGTATCAGGGGTGATTTGTCATTTGTTGGTTGCGAATCGCATTGTTGCTCGCTGGACTAGTAGGCCGAGGGCGGCACCGAGGGCGGCGATGGCGAAGCCGCCGATGACGTCTTGGGCGTGGTGCACGCCGGCGATTACCCGGCAAGTGCCGATTAGCAGTGAGAGTACGGCCAGGCCGATTCCCAACCAGCGCGAGTAGCGGAGCACCACGAATGCTATGACTGCACTGAACATGGTGTGGTCGGACGGAAAGCCGTTGTCCGTGGAGCTTGCAAAGTACGGCTTCACGCCATCACTCACGAACGGCCGCGGGTCTTGGTGCAGCGTCGTCGCCAGCTTTACCAACAAAGCAGTCAGCACCACGCTGGCAGTCAAAAATACGAAGAACTCCAGCCGGCGTTTTTTATCCAGCCGCAGGAAAATATACGCCAGGGCCGCCACCGGTATGATTACCAGATACTTCGCAACTACGACGACCACTCCATGCATGCTATTAATCATAGCAGAACTAGTCCTTCCGGAGCGTTCCGGCGCGCCACAACCGCGAGATTATCGCTAGCAACAGCACGGCGCCGATTGCAATCCAAATGATGCGGAAGGTACCGTACTTCAGATCAGACCCAACACCCAGGGCATGCACGAATACGGCTACCATCACGAAGTAACTGGTGTAGTGCAGCAAACGCCAGGCGCCCTTTTTGGTTTCAATCCACCCCAGCGAGCTCAGCACTACTATGGCCACGCCGTATGCAGCCAGTATGCCCAGGGCGACCGCTATGCCGCCCAGACCAAATCCGAACAGTGCGGTGTGATTGCTGTAGCGCGACACGAACGGCACTAGGACCTGCACAGGTGAAAACCGCACGAAGTGGTCGAACAGCAGAAGCAGTGCATGGACGGCGATGGCGCCGCAGAGCGCTATGGCTAAAGCCTTGTGCAATGCCCAGGCTTTGATTGGTTCTAGAAACCGGTACATGAGGCCGGTGACCTGCCCAATGCCCGATACCATGAGCGCAAACAGCAGCCCGGCCGCTGTAAAGCCCGATGCACGTATGACATACCACTGCCACGACGCGGCGGCGCGCGCTGCCGCAATCTGCGCTTCCGAGCTCGCAAAGCCGCTGACCAAACCATGCATTACGCCGACCATACCGTTCCCACTTTCTGCAGCCGCACACTGCCGTCGCCATCGTCCAATTGCAGCAGCGCGTCCTTCTGGCCAATTTTTTTCATAAACTCACCTGCCCTCGTGCTGCCGACTATAGCCAAGCACTTGGCAAACACGTCCGTTTCGGTGGCAGACGGCCCACAGACGGTAGCCGTCAATACATCCGTGACCGCCGGCCGGTTGGTGCGCGGGTCCATGATGTGGTGCCAGGCGCCGTCCTTGGTAACGCCCTTTCGCTTGGTGACGCCCGATGTTGCTACGGCCAGCAACTTGCCACCGTTCGTGGCGCTGGCAATCGGGACGCCTTCATGCAGCGCATCCTGGATGGCAATCTTCCACGGCGTCCCGGGCTCGTCCAGCCCGGCGCACAGTATGTCTCCACCCAGAGACAGCCAGTAGTTTTCTACGCCCTGGGCTTGCAGCAGGCCGGATAACTCGTCGAGTAAATAGCCCTTGCCGATGCCGCCGAAATCTAGCGCGGTGTTTTTGGGTATCGCCGCCCAGGAATCGCCGATTTCGATGCTACTCCATGCTGCTTCGCTTCGTTTTTCATAATTCAGTTTTTCGTCTGCTAGTTCCGGCTTCGGCCACGAACCTTTGTAACCGGCACGTTGCAAAGCCGGCAGTATAAATGGGTTGTATAGTCCCTCTGTTTTTTCGGACATGGTTCTGGCGGTCACTAGCAACTCACGAAATTCCGGGCTGACTGACTGGCGCTCGCCCGCTGCCGCGTTGAACGCGGTCAGTTCGCTGTCTGGCAGAAACCGGCTGAAGCGTTGTTCGAAGCGCGCTATGTGCTGCCAGAGCGCTTCAAATAGTTGGTCTGGCGACGCGTCGTCGGCCAACACGATGGTCATGTACGCCGTGGAGCCCAGGGCATGCTTGGTTTGCTGGTACCGCCGCATGGTTTTAAGAAACAGAGCTCATGGGCGGTTGGTAGGAGTTATAAGCGGGCTGTTGGCTCTGACTGGGCGGCGTGGGAGTTGGCGCGGCGCTGCTTGCCGAGCCGTTCGAATCATCGTTGCTCGTTGATTGCGTGACGGAAGTACTAGGCTGTGCGGCAGCCTGGGCACTGGCCAGCTTTGGCACCGTCCGGCTGAGGTCGAGTGTCGCCACTAGCCCAATCATAACTACTAGCGCAACTGCAGCCAGGCCGTACGTCAGCGACTGCACGCTAAAGCCCGAACCAAGCCCGAGCGAGCCGGCCTGCGTAAATGTCTCGCTTATGATGCGGCTTTCGTGCACCCAACCGGCACGCAGTGCCGCCCGCATCCCATCCGAAAAGCCTTTCGGTCCGCAGACGAAGTACGTGCTGCCGACATGCTCGCCGCGCACCAGCTGCCGAACCTCTTCATCCGTGATGTTGCCCCACACCATGCCCGTGTCACCCGGCGTGGCGTCCGCACAGTAAAAGCGCACCAGCAGGTTCGGGTTACGCCGCTGCAGTTCCCGCAGCTCAGCCTGGAATGGAATGTTTGCGGCTGAACGGTTCGCGAAAAGCAGCGTCATGGGTATGGCCAGTTCCCGTTCCGTAGCATCGCGCAATATGCTCACGAACGGCGTGATGCCTATACCACCCGCCAGCATAACGACCTTGCGGTCATATTCCGGGTCGATGGTGAATTCACCGAACGGCCCCTGCACCTGCACCGCATCGCCGGGGGCAAGCCCGGCCGCAGCCTGGGTAAAACCGCCTTTCACGCGCATGCCGAACTGCAGCACACCGCTGCTCGGCGAGCTAGTTATGGAAAAACAGCGCATGGGGGTGGGACGGCCACCGCGCAGAAAACTTATGGCAGCGTACTGGCCGGCCGTGAACACCAACTGCTTGTGCCGGCTTTTGGGCACCAACGTCAAGAGCAAGATGTCCCCTGTTTGCTGCGTGCTTTGCACTAAGTATGCATAGGCCATGGTAGGTATTCTACGCGGTCTGGCTGAAGAGTGGCTTAAGATGGGTAGTGGAGAACGGCGCAATCGCTGGGAGACAGGACTAGCGGGCCAAATAAAAAACGTCAGCTTTGCTGACGTATCTTACTTGGTCGGGGAGACAGGATTCGAACCTGCGACCTCGCGGTCCCAAACCGCGCGCGCTACCAGACTGCGCCACTCCCCGATATTGAGACAAACCCTAAAGGGTTTTTCTCAACGCGCCGGCAAAATGGAATACATTTTGTCGGGCTGCTCTTTTCCCGGGCTACAGGGCTACAAAGGCTGCAGGAGCCCGAGGGAAATAACAGTGGTGATTATACTGGGAAAAGGGGGAAATTACCAGACCTGGCGGATGTGTTCGGCGGCGGTGGCTTTGCCCGTAGTTTCGTTGATAGTGACTAGCAGGGCGTTGAACTGGCTGCGGCCGGTGGTGGTGATTTCGTTCTTTGTCTGGTGGCCGTCGCGCCAGCGGGGAATGACCGATTCGAACGTTACGCCTAAAGAAGAATCCAGCGAGCCGCACATACCCACATCCGTAATGTGCGCCGTGCCCTTGGGAAGCACTTCAGCATCGGCCGTCGGCACGTGCCAGTGGTCGCCCACCACCGCGCTTACCCGGCCGTCCAGGTAGTAGCCGATGATTACCTTCTCGCTGCTATAGTCACCGTGGAAGTTCACGATAGTCGCATCCCGCGGCTCGTCTACCTGCGAGCTCAAGATCTTGTCGATAGTTTGCAATGGATTATCCACCGCGATGTCCGAGTGCTTGCCCACGATGCCACCAAGCAGACTAATGACTAGCACCCGCTTGTCACCGACCGTCACATATTTATAGCCAGGACCTGGGCAATCGTGCATATTGGCCGGCCCCGCAACTGGCACACTGGGGTCTTCTAGCAGCGGGAAGAGCTCCGGCCGGTCGGTGGTATGGTTGCCACCGGTAAACACATCGACACCAAGTGTGCGCAGCCGTTCATAATCGGCGACACTCAAACCCTTGCCTTCCGAAACATTTTCAGCCTGCGCCACTACTACATCTATGTTGCGACCCTTTCGCAAACCGGGCAGCACCTTTTCGACCGCCGCAATACCCATTTCCGCCATCACATCGCCGATGTAGAGGACATTCACTGGCGATCCTTCAACCACTGCGGCAGGTCGCCGCCGAACGTAAGCTGCGGGATATCGGCGATGCCTTCGGAGTCCGTCATTTTAGGGTAATACACGCGGTACACCCGGTCGCTGCTGCCCCGGTCGGCATCTTCCCATTTCAGGCCAAGCTTCTCTGCCACACTTTGCAAAGCCGTCTCGCTTTCGCCCTCAATTTCAATGTACTGCGGCAGCCATGGCCACTCGTCCAAGACAACTTCCACACCGTCCAATTTCCATGTTTCCCGTTTGGTCTCCTGTTCGGCGTGCTTGGTCAGCCCAATTGCCTCGAATAATTCGCAGGCTTTTTCGTACGACGACACCTCGAACTCAATTTCGTGGGTGGTGTCTTTGCCGTCATTGGCAATGTGTTTGTAAGTGCACGTCACCCGGTCGCCTTCGTCGCGCACACGTACCCAGCCCCAGCCGGTGTCAGATGACGTTTGCATGCGTTTGTCGGGATAATCGATGATGGCCCGGCGCATCAGCCGCATCGGGTGCTCGCACACCGCCTCGGCGGCTTGCAGTTTCGCCCGCAAGTCGTCGTGGCTGATGCCCAAAAACTTGACTTCGATTTCTTGTTTCACCTGCCCTACTTCGCGAACTCAATCGCGCGGGTTTCGCGGATGACGTTGACCTTTATGGTACCCGGGTAGTTCATGCTGGATTCAATTTTGGTGGCGATGTCGCGCGCCAGGCGGATGGCCGTCAGGTCGTCGACCTGTTGCGGCCGGACGAACACGCGGACTTCACGCCCTGCACTTATGGCGTAGGACTTTTCGATGCCGCTAAAGCTATTGGCGATGTTTTCTAGGTCCTTCATGCGCTCAGCGAAGTTTTCGGCGCTGATGTTCCGGGCACCGGGACGGCTGGCAGAAATGGCGTCACAAACGCGCACAACGAGCGCTTCCACGCTGGTGGCTTCAACATCGTCGTGGTGCTGCTCGGCCGCCAAGGCGACTTCCTCGGGCGCGCCGTATTTGCGCAGCATTTCACCGGAAATGTGGTGGTGCTTGCCCTCAATTTTGTGCGTCAGCGCCTTGCCTAGGTCGTGTACCAGGGCAGCATACTTAGCGGTTTTGACGTTAGCGCCGATTTCCTCGGCGATGATGCCGGCGATGTGCGCCATTTCGGTCGAGTGCTTCAGCACATTCTGGCCATAGCTGGTGCGGTATTTGAGTTCGCCCAGCAGATGCAGGATTTCCTTCGGAATGCCCAACACGCCAACCTCGCGGGCGGCGTCTTCACCGGCGCGCACCACGTCTTTTTCGACTTGCTTCTGGGCTTTGTCGACAACTTCTTCGATGCGGCCGGGGTGGACGCGGCCGTCTTTCAGTAGTAGTTCTAGCGCGATGCGCGCCACTTCGCGGCGGACCGGATCAAAACTGCTCAGCACAATGTAACCGGGCGTGTCATCTACCATGATGTCGACGCCGGTAGCCCGCTGCAGCGACTGGATGTTGCGGCCTTCCTTGCCGATGATGCGGCCCTTCATCTCTTCGTCTTCCAGCTTCACACTAGTTACGGTACGCTCGGCAGTCACCTCGGATGCCATGCGCTCCATGGCAGTCGCAATAACCAAGCCAGCCAGCTCTTCGGCGTTATCTTTCGCTTCATTTTGCAATTTTGCCACCAGGCCCGTCAGGTCGTTGCGGATGTCCCGTTCGGTCATCTGCATCAGTTTTTCGGCGGCCTCTTTTTTGTCTAGCTTGGCGATTTTTTCCAGTTTTTCCTGCTGCTTGCCGCGGATGTCGCGGATTTCGTCTTTCAGCGCTTCGACTTCGTCTTCGCCCTTGCGTAGGTTTTCAGTCCGCTTGTCCAGTTCGTCTAGCTTGCGGTCGAAGGCGCTTTCGCGCTGGACCAGGCGGTTTTCCAAGTCCTTCAGTTCATTGCGACGCGTTTTTTCATCTTTGCGAGCCTCATCAGCCAAGCGGGCGGCTTCGTCCCGGGCATCCTGGATTAGCTTGTCGGCTTCTTTTTTGGCTTTTGCTAACTCCTTAGCAGCTTTGTCTTCGTTTTCCGCATTCCGGCGCTTAGCCACGTACGTGCTCCCGCCATACCCCACGCCTAATCCAACTACAGCCAGTAGCACTGCAAGTATTTCCATGCTAGTTCCTTTCTACTTTTGTCGACCGGCCTTAGCGTACATCGCTTTCACTTCTCTAGTCCGCTGGTGTGCCGAGTCAGGGTATCAATAAAAATTTGAGCTCGGACTTGTCCCAAAACAACAATTCCTGCTATAAATATACTCTTTTTTCAGTAAAACAGTCAAACAGACCACTATTTTTTCTGTGGGGTGATGTGGGCGTCGGCGCCATAATACGGCAATGCCCTGTCATCAGTTTCCCCATCGAGCAGCCGCTTTATGCCGTTTTCGAGCCACTGCGGGTCCTGGGCGGCCACAATTGGTAACCGGTAGCTGTAGCTAAGTGCGTTCGCGACGGTGAGGCCGATGCGCAGACCGGTGAAGCTACCTGGCCCTTGGAAACAGACGACGCCACCAATGTCTTCTAGCTTTTTCTGTTGTGATTTTAGCAACGTATCTATTTTGCCGTGCAGGGTTTCGGCCAGCGCGCGGTGGGCCTGCCAGGCCTCGTAGGCCAGTTGTTTTTCACCGTCGTAGAGGCCAATTTCGGCCTCGGGCTTGTCGGTGCGGATGGTTAGGATGATCACCGCCTCGCACCTTCCAGTACATACGCCATGCTCTCGGGGTACGTGATGGTGATGCGCCGTGTATCTTCGCCCGTTTGCTCCAATAGCACCGTCAGCCGTTGTTCGGGCAGTACGTCGTGTACGATGTCGCCCCATTCCACCACGGTCACGTACGTCGGATCATGTATAATCTCATCCAACTCGTCGCCGACTATACCCGCTTCCCCGAGCCGGTAAAAATCAAAATGCGCAACCGTGAAGGTGGGGGTTTTGTACTCGCGGCTGAGCGTGAAGGTGGGGCTGCCGACACGCTCGGTGCTCCCGGCACCCCTTGCCAAGCCGCGTGTAAATGTGGTTTTGCCGCCGCCTAGGTCACTCACAAGCTCCAGCACCTCGCCGCCGCGCAGGCTACGCCCGAGCGACTCGCCGAGCCGTTCGGTTTCTTCGGAAGTTGTAGATTCGGTTTGCCAAGTCATGACGGTACTCATACACCCCATATCCTACCGCGAGGACGGCAACCGCGACAAGCACATATGGGTGGACTGGCGCTGGGCTGGCGGTTTCGGCAGCGGCAGCAGTGCTCGGCGTGGCCACCTTTTGTGCGGCCGTACTGGCGCCTTTTACCGCCCCGCCCGTGCTTTTGGCTGTGGTTTTGGACGTACTGCTTGAGGTGGCAGCCTTGCTGCCTGCCGCGGCCTGGGTGATGACGTTTGCCGCGTTGGGCGTCGGTATGGCCGTCCAGGACCAAGTACCATTGCCAAGCGCCCAAGCTTGGCCGTCTTTGGCAGTGCCGTAGGGGTCGGTTTGGCCCAGTGGGTTGCCGAACGGGTCCAGCAGGTCGGCCTGGCCGGCGG
>DATIIC010000005.1:0-119981 GCA_035480095.1 Saccharimonadales bacterium (SeqCode)
ACCGCCCGGCCCGCTCAGCTGCGTCCAGAAGCGCTAGCGACCGCTCCAGGCCAGGCTCCGCCGGCAGCATATCGACATGCGGCATTACCGCATCTTCCGGCGATAATTCGCCAGTGACACCCAGATGAGAAGCATTCATAAATTTCGTGTAGCATAATACCACTTCATTGCGCTTATAGCAACTAGATTTCAAGGACTGCCCCGGACAAGACACCCATGATACAATCAAGCCTATGGCTGATGCAAAATGGTGCGATTTGGTGCTGGAGGGCGGCGGCGTGAAGGGCCTGGGGCTGGTGGGGGCGTTTACCTCGTTTGCCGGGGCGGGCTACACCGTCCGGCGGGTGGCCGGCACCAGCGCCGGCGCGGTCGTGGGCTCGCTGGTTGCGGCCGGCATGCCGGTAGATGACATGCTGGCAGTGATGAAAGCGGTCGACTATCGCCTGTTCCGCGACGAAGACTTCCTGGACCAGTTCGGGGCTCCCGGCAAGATTGCTTCGCTGGCCTTCACCAAGGGCATCTACAAGGGCGACTACTTGCACGAATGGCTGAGCGGCGAGTTAGAAAAGCTGGGCGTCCGCACCTTCGCCGACCTAAAAATAACCGACGATTGGGCGAAGGATTTGCCGCCGGAACAGCGCTACAAGCTGGTAGTCGTGGCCTCGGACATCACTGGCGGGCGACTGGCGCGGCTGCCGTGGGACTACGCGCGGTATGGGCTCAACCCCGATGAACAACCAGTCGCGGACGCCGTACGGGCTTCGATGTCGATTCCCTTCTTCTACCAGCCGGCTATCCTGGGCAGCCAACTGCTGGTGGACGGCGGCATGCTATCGAACTTCCCCATCGACCTGTTTGACGGCACACCGGACTGGCCGACATTTGGCATCAAACTGACCGCCAAGCCAGAGGCAAATCTGGTTGCCAACCCCGTCAATAACACCATCGATTTCGCCAAAGCCCTGCTAGCAACAATGATTAACGCCCACGACCAAATGCACATCGACGACCCGGCTACCCAGGCGCGCACCATGTTCATCGACACCTTCAAAGTCAAGGCCACCGACTTCGACATCGACGCTAGCACCCAGACCAAGCTCTACGCCAGCGGCCAAAAAGCCGCGAGCAAGTTCCTAGACACCTGGGACTTCAAAGCCTGGCGCAAAAACTTCGCCACCAAAGGCTAAAAAACCAGTTATAAAATAGTCATGTTTTGCTATTGACTATAACGTAACGTCATAGTTTATAGTAGCCCGCGTTATGAAGATAACGCACCATTTTGAACTGTATCTGCTGGCGGATGACCTGTCCGCCCAGCATTGGGAAAAGCTGTGCCAAGCCACCATGCGGCAGGGCCACCTGTTCGGCTCGTTCGAGCTAACCTTCCGCTGTACCGACAACGTCGTCCGGTTTTTCATCAGCAGCCCGTACGACCTGAGCGCGCTGTCAAACAGCATCGACGACTTTGTACTGCGGCCGGTCGAGGCCAGCGAGTTAACGCCGCCCGTGGCTAGTCAACGGGAACTGTTCGCCACCCTGCCGGGTGCCAGCAACCTGCTGGACATGCGCGAACGCTACATCATTAAGAAGCACAGGACGCTGGAATATGCCGTGCTGAAAGTGAACGCTCTGGGTCTCACCAAGGTGTCGCTGTATTTCCAGGACCACAGGGGTGGCTGGAGCCGGGCCAACAAGCGTCTGCAGCGCGTGCCTACGCATCTGTTCGCCATTAACTTTGCCACCAACACCAGCTATCTGAAGAAGCAGGCGCCGCTGTACCTAGACATCGAAAAATCGCTCAGCATGTTCGCCAGCGACCCCACCGGCGCCCTGTTCTCGGTGGACACCTTCCCCTACTTTGCACGGCCGTACTACCTGAACCTGGCCGGCTACGAGTTCGATAAGCACTCGTTCATCATGGGCTCCAGCGGTAGCGGCAAGTCCAAGCTGATTGAGCTGTTAATTGAGCGGCTGCAGCAGACCTTTGCCGCCATGAACTACCGCGTAGTGGTCATCGACCCGCACGCTTCGCTGGAGCACGACCTGCAGCATTTGCCTTCCACCAAGGTAGTCAACTTCGGCGGCGAAACTACCCAGTTGTTTCCGAGTGCCACGACTGACATCTCGGCCGCCACCGAGCTCACCACCACGCTCCTAAAGTCACTGATGGCCGAAACCCCCAGCCCGCGGCTAGAACGTGTGCTGCGCTTCAGCTTGTACGTGCTGTTCACCGGCCAGTGCATGTCGTTGCAGATGCTCAAGTCGTTCTTGACGGAAATCAGCACCCGCAACGAGCTGCTGCAGCACGTCCGCGGCTACGTGCCCGACAACCTACTGTTGTTCTTCGGCTCCGAGTTTAACGAAATCCGTACCCAGCACTACGCCGAGGCGGTCTCGCCAGTCATCGCGCTGATTGAAGAGCTGCAGTTACAACCCGCCCTGCTCACCGAAGCCGACTCGTCGCTGGCCAAGACCATCCAGGACAACTTCCTGACGGTGTTCTCACTGAACAAGGTCAGCATGGGCGACAAGGTGGTGAAGACGGTGGCCGGGCTGCTCATCCAGCAGATTTTCTTGCTTGCCCAGGCCCGGGCCTTCGGCCAGAAAGTGATTTTGGTGATTGATGAGGTATCGGTGGTACAGAACCCGGCGCTGGCGTCAATACTGGCCGAAGCCCGGAAGTTTAACCTGACGGTCATCCTGACCCAGCAGTACTTTGGGCAGATTGATAAAGCCTTACGCGACGCCATCCTGTCGAACGTGCTCAACTATTACATCTTCCGGGTGTCGGAGGAAGACGCCCGGGCGCTGGAAGCCAACCTGACCATCGACATTCCCAAGGAAGTACTGCAGCATATGGCCAACCGAGGCCTCAAGGAAAGCGACGTCCGCACTAGGCTAATGACCGAGCTCAGTCCCCGGGAGTGCCTGGTCCGGGTAGCTGCCGGCGGCCAGATCCTGCCCGCCGTGCGCGCCCGCACCGTCGACACCACGCCGCGCGCCCCGACCGACCTGCCGGTAGCCGCCCGGCCCAAGCAAGTTCTACCAACCCAGTTCGTTAAGAGGAACACATGATATGAAATCCCCCGAAGCCCAGAAAGTACTTGATAAAATCATTAAGCAAATTGCCGGGTTCGACAATACGCTCACCCTGGAACAATTCAAACAAAAGTTCGCCTACGACATCGACCTGCCGGTGGAAGTCAACGACACCACTACCGGCGAAAAGACCTGGACTGGCACCATGAATGCCGGCAAATACATGACCTTAAGCAACGCGCATAACCGCGCGGGCGTTGACGACTGGATGCTGCCCAAGCGCCCCATTGAATCGATTAACGACATCCTGGCCGCCTGGAACGAAGTGAACTATGCCACCACCGAGCGCCACATCGACTCATTAAACGTCGATGAATCGGACACGATTTACTTTAGCGAGAACGTCTACCGCTCGCAGGACATCCGCAAAAGCAAGAATGTGGTGTATTGTGACGGCGGCGAAAATAACGAATACGTCGCCGCTTGCCAGCGTTCCGGCGGACTAGCCTACTGCATTCGCGCCGCGGATAGCGGCGAATGCTCGAACAGTTTTAGTGTGGTGTGGTCCGCCAAGATCGTGAACTGTCTGTTCGTCCAGGACTCATCCAACCTGTACGAGTGCATGTTCTGCTCCAAACTGAAGGATAAAAAATACTGTATCGGCAACATGCAGTTCGAGGAGACGGAGTACTTTCGGCTGAAGGAACAGGTGCTGAAATGGCTCTTTACGGCTTAACGACGGGCATGTGGATTTCGGTGACCACGCTGTCTTCGGGGTCGGGGTATGCTGACGTATCCGGCGTGTAGAACTCGACGTCTGCGAACGGCAGACCAGTGCCGGATCTTAGGTGTTGCTTCCGACGATATTTGCCGACTTCTTGCCACAGGAGCGATAGCAGCGTGGTGGAGCCCCGGTGTACATATTTAAGCGCATCGTAGCTGGGTATGGTCTCGCGCTGGACGGCCGTGCCGGGCTTCAGCCGTATGCCCGGCGTACAAATGACGCCAATCTTCATGGCGGCTTTGGCGGGCTCGTAGACTGACTTCATGAAGGCGGTCAGAAAGACCGTGTCCTTGGGCAGTGCCACAAAATAATCGCATAGCTCGTCGTGGTAGGCCTTTAGTTGGGCGTATGGCCCTTGTTTATATAGATAATAGATGTCGTACGACGGCACGTGCACCAGTTCGGGTCGCACCAGCGTACCATTGGCCTGCAGGTTTTCGTAGTAGCGGTTGGTGTCCGACAGCATGCGTGTTAGCTGCCCGATTTGCTGTTCTAGCACACCCCGCTGCTGCTCGAATAGGTGCCGCATGGAACGGTCTTCTTTGAGCAAAGCTTTGATTTCGTCGATGGAAAAGCCCAGTTTGCGCATTAGCGAAATGCTCTGGAAATCGAGAATCTGGTGCAGTTCGTAGAGCCGGTAGCCGTTGTCGCCATCAATGTGGCGCGGTTTTAAAATACCCTGCTGGTCGTACCACAGCACTGTCCGCTTGGTAGTGCGCGCTAGCTTCGCGAACTGCCCGGCGGTTAGGAAGTCTTTGTTGCTCATTACGCTTAATGATAACGCGCTGCGGCAAACCGCACCAAACTAAAACCCCTGGCCAAAGCCAAGGGTTTTAGTTTGGTGCGGATGACTGGACTTGAACCAGCACACCTTTCGGCACTAGCTCCTAAAACTAGCGTGTCTACCAATTCCACCACATCCGCGCGGCTTCGCCGTATGAGAGAGCCTAGGTTCTCTCATCGCGCCGGGCAAATGGAATACATTTGCTCGGGCTGCTCTTTCCTGGGCTGCAGGGCTCCAGGGGAATTAGGAACAGAGGTATTTTACGGTATTTGGGGTAAAAATACTACTGGGAACGGCGGTAGAAGACAAGTTGGGCGTCGCCGTAGGTTTTGTGGGAGGCGATTTCTAGGCCCGGGAACTCACGCACCGGTTCACTGCCGGGCCACGACAGCACGAACAGCCCGTCCGTGGCCACGTGGGTGGTCAGGTGCTCCAGCACATCCGGCCGGATGTCATCATAGGGCGGGTCGGCCAGCACGATGTTGAACTGCGCCTTCTGGTTGTTACGCGACCAGCCGCTGATGTTCTTGCGCCGCACCGTAACCACTTTTTCCAAATCCAACGAACGAATATTCCCGGCGATGGTTTTTACGGCTTCGGGGTCGATGTCTATAGCCAGCACACTGACCGCACCCCGGCTGACCGCCTCAATGCTGCAGGCGCCGCTGCCGGCAAAGGCGTCCAACACCGTCAAGCCGCCCAAATCGCCCAGCGCATTAAACAACGCGCCGCGAATTTTGTCGCTCATGGGGTGAGTACGGTGCGTCTTGGGGCTGTCAAAGTTGCGGCCGCCTAAGCGCCCTGCTATGACCCTCATGCCCCGTATGCTTCCCGCGCCGCCAGGTACCAGGCAATCGTCACCAGGTTGATGATGCGCGGCACCAGCTCCCGCCGGGCCTGCTGCATTAGGCGCAGCGTCCAGCCGGATTTATAAAACTGGTCGTACATGCGTAAATCAGCAACCTCTTTGGCACGTTCCAAGAACGTTTCCGCCAGGCCGGCGGCGGCTGCCGCTTCCAATTCTTCTGGCGTCGGCAGCGCTCGTTTAATCCTGAACGGCATAATCATGACGGCAATCCCCCACTCAAACGCAAAGTGCGTAGTGATAAGCCCCTTGTCGCCCCACATCTGCCAGTTCTTGCTCATGCGTTCCGGCAGGCTGTCGCCGGGCATAATCAGTTTTTTGGTGGCAGAGGTACGCGTTTCGTTGCCGCCGCCGCGCAGACGGATGAGTTCGGCTTCGTACGGGTACTGGTGCGCCGGCGTCAGGCCATCGACGATACCATGCGCCAACCAGGAGGCCTCGAAAGCGGCTTTGGTATGCGCCCCTTCTTTCAGCGCCTTCACCAGTTCATCGAAGTTGTGCTGCAGGACGTCAACTATTTGCCTGTCGGCCTCGTTGTGCGGGTCTATGAAATGCCACAACTCGTCACGGCCGGGAGTTTTGCGTTTAATGCCGTCCGGGCCGTCATAGCCTTCAAACCGGATGATGTCGCGCCGAGTAGGAAAAGCCCGTCCGCGCGGCAGCAGCGTTTGCAAATGCTGGCGCGCTACCCGGTCAATCTTCTGGTGCGCGCCAAACCAAGCATCGAAATACTTCAGCGGGCGCAGCGTGGTGCCTGAATACATTACGAGCACACTCCGTAGGCGCGGTCAAAAATCAAAAGTTGCAAAGTAAAAGTCGTCACTAGGTTAGTTTAAATTGGTGACCGTTCGAAGGCGGCGGACCCGGTCAGCTAACTGGTTATATTTTAGCAGGTTTTCGCCCTTTTTCAGAAATTCCGCAGCTGCTTTGCGGGCGGCGGCGATGAGTGCAACATCGGTCAATTTGGCCACACGCAGGTCCAACGCGCCATGTTGCATTTGCCCATAAATAGCGCCCGGACCGCGCAGTTCCAAGTCCAACTCAGCCAGGCGGAAGCCGTCCTGGCTGCTTTCCAGCGCCCGCAGGCGGCGTGAGGGTGCGCTGGAGTCACTCATCATCAGGTAGCAGTAGGCTTTGTGCCCGCCGCGCCCTACCCGGCCGCGCAGCTGGTGCAGCTGGGCCAGGCCGAAGCGCTCGGCGCTCTGTATCATCATCACGCTGGCGTTCGGCACATCCACTCCCACTTCTATGACTGTTGTGGAAATTAGTACATCTAGCTCGTGGGCGACGAACTGTTGCATGATGGCATTCTTCTCGTCCGCCTTCATCTTGCCGTGGAGCAATCCCAACCGGTACTTCTTAAACTCCTTCTTTCGGAACTGCTCGTACATCTTTTCGGCGGAGTGCGCATCCAGCACATCAGATTCGGCGATGAGCGGGCAGACCACGAACATCTGCCGGCCGGCATCTAATTCTTTCCGAATATCATCGTAGACTGGATCCACCGAGTTCGGCGACACGATTTCGGTACGGATGGGTTGGCGACCGGCCGGTTTAGCATTCAGAATAGAAATATCTAACTCGCCGTACAGCGTTAGAGCTAGCGAGCGCGGAATGGGCGTGGCAGTGAGCGACAGTAGGTGCGGCATGTGGCCGGCTTTGGCCATCAGCCCCTTGCGCTGCTCCACGCCGAAGCGGTGCTGCTCGTCGATGATGACCAGCCCCAGCTTGTGCATGTCGACTTTCTCCTGAATGAGCGCATTGGTGCCGACGGTAAAGCGAGCATGTCCCGCGGCGATTGCCGCTTGAGCTTTCTTTTTCTGGGCGGCCGTCAGCGCACCCACCAGCAGCGTCAATTCACCCTCCAGCCCCAGTGGTTGCAGTAGTTTATAAATGGTGTCGGCATGCTGCCGTGCCAGCAGCTCGGTCGGCGCCATGAAGGCCACCTGGTAGCCGCTTTGTAGTGCCATCACTGCCGCCATGGTCGCTACCACTGTTTTACCCGAACCAACATCACCCTCCACCAGCCGGTTCATGGGATGTTCGGCCTGCATGTCCAGGTAAATTTGCCAGACGGCCTTCCTTTGCGCGTCGGTGAGTGTGAACGGAAGATGGCCGACGAACTCCTTGGCCAGCTGCTCATTGAATGGAATCACCAGTGACTCGTCGGCCGCCAGCTCCTGTTTGTTGAGTAAACTCGCCAGGCTAAGTTCGAAAACCTCTTCAAAGCCCAGCCGGCGGCGGGCTTCTGCTAACTGTTCGGCGGTTTCCGGGAAGTGCATGGCCATGACAGCTTCCGACCGCGGCAGCAACTGCTGTTCGGCGACCAGCCATTTTGGCAGCGTTTCGGGCAAGGTTTGGATGAGGTGCCGGCAACCGCTCACCACTTTACGAATCTGCTTACTGGTGATGCCCTTGGTTTCACGGTACACCGGCACAATCCGGGCAGTGTTGACGGTAAAATCACTGACCAGTTCGGCGCTGGGGCTCATGAGCTGCAGGTGCCCGTGGCTGAATTCGAACAGGCCAGAAAAATAGTATTCGGCGCCAATTTTTAAACCGGCCGCCCGGTACGGCTGATTGAACCACACTACCTTCAGCGAACCCGTCTCGTCGCTCACCACCGCTTCGGTGAGGTGCATGCCGCGGCGCACGTAGCGGCCGGTGGCCTGCTTAACCACGGCTTTCACGGTGACCGGCCCGGGGTGGGTGTCGCGAATGGCCACTATTTCTGAATAGTCTTCGTACCGCCGCGGCAAATAATCTACCAATTCGCCGACAGTCTCCACGCCGAGCACGGCCAGTTTCTTGGCCAGCTCCTCCCCCACCCCCTTTACGACCGTCACCGGACTGCTTAGCTCCATCGTGCTCTACATTATAGCCTTCCTAAGGCCCGAGATGCTTCGGAACTTAGGAAGACGCCGGACGAAGTGATGATGTGAGAAAAGGTAAAAACCCGTTTTAAGGGCCCTACATTCACAGTCTTCGTCCGGCCTGCGCCTCCTCCCTTAGTTAGGAGTAGATTGGGAAGATGGGTACGAGCGTACGATGGAATAGGGTGAGAACCCCACTCGCGATAAACATCGCAGCAATGGTGAACATGATGACCAGAGCAGGTACAATCATACCCTTACTCAGACCATCGGTGCTACGACGCCGTCTCACGACCATCACGACGCACGCAATCAGAGCTGCCGCCCCAATGCAGAAGAACACTACTGCTAGCGCCACTACTGCCATACTATCCCTTTCCAGGAGAGCGGTCTTTGAAGCGGTTGCTCCAAAGCTTGTATATTATACCACTTATGTCAATATTTACGAGTGACAGCCGCCATACGGGCGCGGGAAGCTAGTTCGTCATCGAGGTCTTTGGCCTTTAGTTCAAACCCGGCGTGCTGGGCTGCGAGAGCTAACAGTGCGTCTGCCAGATGAGGGTTGTTGGGCAAGAGCGGGCCGTGCAGGTAGGTGCCGATAGCGTTATTGGTCCGGGCGCCTTCGGTGCCGTCTTCGCCGTTGTTGCCGCTGCCGCGCGTGACGGTGCCGAGCGCCTTCTGGTCGTTTTTCAGGTACGTGCGGCCGCTGTGGTTTTCGAAGCCGTAGAGCGTGCTAAAGTCTTCCGTTTCGACTGCGGTATTGCCGATGAGCCGTTTCATGCCAGCGATAGTTTCGACATCAAACACGCCGATGCCTTTAATTTCCTGGCCGTCGTTGGTCACGAACCGGTTGCCAAACAACTGATAGGTGCCGCAGACCATTAGCATCGGTACATCGGCGTTGACTAGTGCGTGCAGTTCGTCACCGATGCGCAGCACATCATCCTGGATGGCACCTTGGGCCGAATCCTGCCCGCCGCCGCCCAGCATGATGTCCACCTGCTTCGGCAGCGCGTCGCCCACGTGGTAGTAGTGGATGACCGGTTCCAGCCCGTGCCACTCCGCCCGGCGCTTTAGCGTCAGCAGGTTGCCGCGGTCGCCGTAGGTGTTCATTTCGTTGGGGTAGATATGGACGATATGAATTTTTTGGGTCATAACTCTTTCCCCGCTTTCCGCTTGAGTGTGTCGTACAGCGCCATCATGGCAGTGTAGCTGGCGAAGATGATTTTATCGCCCGGTAGGGCGCAAAACGTTGCAAAAGCTTTTTCGAGGTCGGGTTCGATGGCTTTGACCTTTACATCGTCGTACTGCAACCGCAACGCCATGTCGACCGCCCGGATGCCGGCAGTGAGTTCAACATTCACTTCCTTGAGGACTGAAAAGTCGATATCCCACAACCATGACATATCCCGACTGTCAGCTATGTTATCGTTAATGGCAATCATAGTGGCGACGCCCTTTTGTGCGTACGACGCCAGCCCCTGCCGGAAGCTGGCCGGGTTTTTAACTAGGTTCAGCTGCACCTCGGTGCCGTTTTTGAGCGTAAAGGCTTCGCCGCGCCCAAACGCCGGCTTTACCTGTCCCAGCTGCTCTACGAGCGTCTTCGGCGACACCTTTGGCAGTACGGCCAGCAGCAACGCCAGCGCCCCGGCGGCGTTTTGGAAGTTGTGCTGGCCGGTGACTTGCAGTACGGTTTCCAGCCGTTCTTTGCCAACGCGGTAGGTGGCAGCATCGCCCTTGAAGGCCAGGAGTTCGACAGCTAACGGTACATCCGCAGCTTCGAGAGTAGCTTGTTTGCCGTCCACCGCCACCAGTTCATCATCGCGCGGGAAAAAGCGCAGTAAGCTTGGCGCCACCCCAAAGTAAGTTGTTTTGGTCTTGGCGTCCGCGGCAATGGCACTCAGGCGTTTATCATCAGCATTTACTACGAGTTGGTCGGTGGCCGAGAGCATGGTTTCACCCATCAGTTTCGCCACGGTATCGACTTCGCCGAAGCGGTCGAGCTGGTCGCGGCTGGCATTTAGGGCCAGCACATAGCGCGGACGGATAACATCAGTGAACTGCCGGGCATAGGCTTCATCCAGTTCGAACACGGCAATATCGAACGGCAGCTTGCCGCTCTTGGTAGCTTGCTGGGAAACGCTACTAATGATGCCGCGCGTCAGGTTGCTGCCAGTGGCGTTCGTAAGTACCTTCTTGCCATTAGCTTCCAGCAGTTCCACCGCCATTTTCGTGGTGGTGGTTTTGCCGTTGGTACCAGTGACGATGACGATGCCGTCCGGCAGCTGCTTCAGCATGGCACCAAGGTAGCCAGGGATGAGGGTTTCAACAACCAGCCCGGGCATAGCCTGCCCGCTGCTTTTACCGCGAATCTTGACCGCTTTCGCGACTGATTTGCCGATGGCTGTGCCGATTACCCTCCGCACCACCGCTGTTTACCCCTGTAGCTCAACCAGAGCCGAGTCCTTAAAGGCCTTGCCGCGGCGCAGGAGCAGCCGGCCGTTTTGGAAATCACCCGCTTCGAAGTTCTCGCGGTTCACTTTCTGGCCGTTGATGCTGACCGCGTTTTCTTGCAGGAAGCGGCGGGCTTCGGTGTTGGACGAAGCCAGTCCACTTGAAACAAGTGCGTCTACAATGGAACCATTTTCAGCCGTGTTGACCGCAGGTATCTGCTTCCGAATTTCATCCAGAGCCGCTAGAGCCTGACCAATTGGGGACTCGCCAGTCAAGTAATCCCGCACAGATTCTGCGAAGTTCATTTCATTCTCACCATGGACTAATCGAGTGACCTCTTGCGCGAGCACCGTTTGAGCAATTCGCATCTTCGGATTTGCACGATGGTCAGACATAAGTTGGTCAATCTTTTCTTTGTCTAGCAATGTGTAAATTTTGAGATAGTCCTCGACACCAGCGTCATCGCAATTAATCCAGAACTGGTAGAACTGGCTGGGCGACGTTTTCTCTGGGTCAAGCCAGACGGCACCGTCTTCGGTCTTCCCAAACTTCACGCCTGTTGTTTTATTTACAACGAGTGGCACAGAATAGACATGTGTCTCTACGCCTTCAATGCGCCGGATTAAATCAACCCCGGTAATGCTGTTGCCCCACTGGTCGGCGCCGCAAACTTGCAGCGTCACGCCGTGCTCGCGGTACAGGTGCAGGAAATCGTAGCCTTGGATAAGCGAGTAGCTGAACTCGGCGTAGCTGATGCCGCTGCCGTCTTCGCCCAACCGGCTCTGGACAAAGTCGCGGCCAAGCATCTGGCGCATCGGCACATGTTTGCCGATGTCACGGAGGAAATTCAGGTAGCCCATGTCCTTGAACCAGTCGTAATTATCAACGATTTCAAAATCTTTGCCAGCGAACACTTTGCGGTACTGTTCACTGATGCCGGCTTTGTTGCGGGCGATTTCTTCAAGTGGCTTAAGGTCGCGCTCCTGGGCTTTGCCGTCCGGGTCGCCAATCATACCCGTGGCGCCGCCAACGAGTAGGAAGGCTTTGTGGCCGTGGTCGATGAAATGCCGGACCATCATGGCAGCCGCCAGGTTACCGATGGTCATGCTGTCGGCGCTGGGGTCAACGCCGAAGTAAAAGCTGATGGGGTCGCCGTCGAGGGCGTTTAAATCTTTAAAAGTGGTTTGGTTGACGAAACCGCGCCAGGTGAGTTCTTCGGAAAGTGTCATCATAGTAGAGTATACCGTTTTCTAAATTTGTAGGGTACTGAAAGAGAATTTGCAGGCGGCGGAAACTAGCACAAAGCAGCCGCGCCTGCGGATGTATAGTCTATGTAGAGTGACCGGTGGGAGTGATCGGCTATAGTCATACGGTTATATTGCCATAAAGTGCCGGGTGTCACAAGACAGACTCCCGAAAACAGCTGAAGAAACGACTGTAAATGCCGCTTGTACCGAGCCAAAATTTGCTATACTTGGGATAGTAATAAACGTGAGCGTAAGAGATAGAATTCTAAAGAGACATAACCCCTAGGCATGAGTGACCCTACTCCGCGCCCCAGGCGCAAAGCAGCCAAGAATACGTACACTACGAAGAGTGGTAAGACCATCACGCTCAACCAAACCTTGGGCGACCGCATGCGTGCCCGCAAAGAGGCCAAGGCGCAGCGCAAGGCCGCATACCTAAGCACCCTGCCGAAGGAACCGTGGAAGCGCTGGCTGTACCGTTTTCACCCGAAGCGTGTCCTCCGGTATTGGTTTAGCCGCGACGGCGCCATCATGGCGCTGAAGCTGGCCGGCATCGGCTTTGTAGTTGTGTTCTTGGTAATTGTGGGACTGTTTGCCTACTTTCGGAAGGATTTGCCGAAACTTAGAGACATCAACAGCGCTGACTCCGGCGGCAGCATCGCCTACTACGACCGCACCAACACCGTGCTCCTGTTCCAAGATTACGATCTCTTCAAGCGCATCCCCATTCAAGGCACCCAGATGTCAAAATACCTTAAGGAGGCCACCATTACCGCCGAAGACAGGGACTTTTACCATGAGGGCGCTTTCAACGTAAAGGGCATCACCCGCGCCGCCATTAACAATGCCCAGGGTAAAAGTGTCCAGGGCGGTTCCACTATCACGCAACAGCTTGTTAAGCTGAATGAAGGATGGACCTCCGACCGAACCGTTAGCCGCAAGGTAAAGGAATTGATTCTAGCAGTTGAAGTTGAGCGCGAATACAGCAAGGACGACATCCTAACGGCCTACCTCAACCTAGCACCTTACAGCGGCTTGGACGCCGGCGCACAGGCTGCCGCCCAGGACCTGTTCCATGTTGATGCCAGCCAACTTACCCTAGCCCAGTCCGCGTTGCTGGCTAGCATCCCCCAAAACCCCAGCCGCTTATCCCCGTATGCTAGCATGCAGTTCAACCCCGGCGTTACCGACGACCTGTTCGACCAACAACGCCTCATTGGGCGCCAACGTTACATCTTGGACCAAATGGTCAAACAGGGCTACATCACCCAAGCCGAGGCCGATGCTGCCAAGGGTGTTGACATCCTAGCGCAGGTGCAGCAGGTGCCTGCCACGCACTATGCCGGCATTAAATACCCCTATTTCGTCCTGGCGGCGCGCGAAGAGTTACAAAAGGACTTTCCTGCTTCGGTCATAAAAAGCGGCGGCTGGCACGTCCAAACCACCATAGACATAAACCTGCAGAACCTGGCCGAGAAGTCCCTAAACGACAACCTGAACCTGTTGCATCGTTACCACGCCGACAATGCCGCGTTCGTGGCGGAAGATAACGCCACCGGCGAGGTGGTGGCGCTGATTGGCGGCGTGGACTTTAACAACGACTACGGCAAGATTAACTACGCTACCGACGTCAACATCTCACCCGGTTCGTCCATCAAGCCCTACGACTACACTAACTTCATAAATAACAACAATAACGTTGGTGCCGGCAGCGTGCTGTACGACAAGACCGGCCCGCTGCCAGTCAATGGCTACCAGTGTACGGATGCTTCCAAACCCAGCACCGACCCGAACAAGCCGAATGGCAGCAACTGCCTGTACGACTACGACCGCGGTGGCCGTGGGCCGATTACGCTGCGCTATGCGCTGGGTGCTTCACTGAACATTCCGGCAGTCAAGTCGGTGATTTCATCGGTGCCAGGCGACACCAGCGCTAACCGTACGACTTCGGTCAACAAGATGATTTCGACCGTTGATGCCCTGATGGGCAATCCAGACGGCTACCGCTGCTACAACCCGGGGGTCGAAGACTTCTTTAGCGTCACGAAGGACGACGAAACCCAGTGCTACGCCGCCTCGGCTATCGGCGACGGTGCCTACCTGCACCTGAACGACCACGTCAATGGCATCGCCAGCCTAGCCCGGCTCGGGAAGGTGATTCCGCAGACATTCATCCTGAAGGTTACTAATAACTCGAATAAGGTCATTCCCCTGCCCCCCAAAGCGAAACCAGTTCAAGTAGTCAAGACAGATTCGGCCTACATCGTAAACAACATGGCCTCCGACCCGAATGCCTCATACCTCAGCGGCAGCTGTAGCGCCACCGACTGCCGTGGCCAGAAATTCCACCGCTACAAGGGCTGGACCAATGCCATCAAGACCGGTACCACCAACTTTAGCTTTGACGGACTCATGATGAGTTGGAACCCGAAGTACACTGCCGGCGTCTGGATTGGTAACCACACCCGCACCATCCCGTTCAACGTCTCGCCGGAAACTATCACCGACCCCATCATGAAAGCCTTCATGCAAGGGGCCATCGACCAGCTGGGCAGTGTTAAGCCTGAGACTTGGCAGCAACCCAGCACCATTAAGACCGCGCCGGCGTTTGTGTACACCAACAAATACTTAAGCCAGGTAGTGCCCAGCCCCAGCACAGACATCTTCCCCGGCTGGTACGTCGGCGGCAAGAGCGGCAACAGTGCCGCCACCGACAAAGTCTCCGGCAAGCTCGCCACCAGCTGTACGCCCACCCTGGCCCGCCAGGAAGCCGGCGGCAGTGGTGACACCTCCGCCTGGAACGTCGACATCTTCATGGGCGGCAACCCCAGCACCAGCAGCGGCAATAGCAGCTCGGGCTCGCAGCCCAGCGACGACGTCCACAGCTGCAGCGACCAAGCGCCGACCGCCACCATCACGGCCATTAACGGCACGTCTACTAGCGGCAGCAAAACGCCCAATTGCCCGGCGACCGGCTGTACCATCATGGTGCATGTCGAACAAGGCACCCACCCGTTCAACGACAGCCAATACGCTTCATTCCCAGGCATGCTGACGCTAACGGTTAACGGCCAAACCGTCCAGACCGAACCAATCGATAGCAGCGGTGACTACCAACTCACCTACACCCCGGCCGCCGACGCTACCGGCACCGTACAGCTTCAAGCACAGATAACCGACAGTGTGTTGTATTCTGGCACCGACACTCAGACCATCAATGTTAACAGCTCCTCCGCCTTCCGCCGCCGCGATATAGCCACCAGCGGTCCCGGCAACGACAAAGTTGCCCTGGCCACTCTGAAGCTGGGCAAGCACTAGTCTGTTACTTTTCTAGGAACTCGTTGAGGGCGGTGCGTACGTCCGGTACGGCGTGCAGAAAGCTGTCTTTCGGTTTGCCGCCGCGGCTGGCCGGGCCGATGGCAACATCAAAGCCAAGCTTTTTGGCTTCGGCGACCCGCTTGTCGATGAACGGCACGTGCCGGACTTCGCCGCTTAAACCCACTTCGCCGAATACCACGGCGTTCTGTTTCAGTTGCAAGCCTTTAGCCGCCGAACCAATTGCCATGCAGATGGCCAGGTCGGCCGCCGGGTCTTGCAGGCGGATGCCGCCGACGATGTTAATGTAGATGTCTTGGTCGGCCAGGTTGAGTTTGGTGCGGCGCTCTAACATGGCAATGAGTAGGTTGACGCGGTTGAGGTCAAAGCCGCTGGCGGCGCGTTTTGGGTAGCCGTACGATGTCTTATTTACTAGTGCCTGTACCTCTACCAACAATGGCCTTGTGCCTTCTAATGTCGCCAGCACTACCGAACCGTCACTGACTTGCCGTTCGGCCAGCAGCGCCTCGCTGGGGTTGGCGACTGGCCTGAGGCCCCGTTCATCCATTTCCATAATGGCCGCTTCGCTAGTCGGGCCAAACCGGTTCTTGGTCGCCCGCAGCACCTTGAAGCCGCCGTAGGCGTCACCCTCCAGCTGCAACACCACATCTACGATGTGCTCGAGCACCTTTGGCCCGGCAATTGAGCCTTCCTTCGTGACGTGCCCCACCACAAACATGGCCGTGTTGGACGCCTTGGCGGCCGCCACCAGCACCGCCGCGCTATTGGTGATTTGGCTGACGCTGCCTGGCGCCGACGCCACTGCCGTTACCGTCATGGTCTGGATGGAATCCACCACCACAAAGTCGTACTCGCCGCTGGCCACCGTTGCCGCCACGTCTTCGGCGATGTTACTAGTAGCCAGCTGCAGCTTCTCTGCGCCGGCCACACCCAGACGCTGGGCGCGCATACCCACCTGGTGCTCGGACTCCTCGCCACTTACATATAAAACATTGTGGTTCTGCGCGACCTGGCTGGCCAGCTGCAGCAGCAAGGTGCTTTTGCCGATACCCGGCTGCCCGGCAATCAAGTTCACACTGCCAGCCACGATGCCGCCGCCCAGCACCATATCCACATCCGCCAGACCGGTCTGCATGCGCTTGTCGTCTTGGCCGGCCGATTTAGCCACCGCCTGCGGCCGCAAGGCAGTGCCCGCGCCAGCCTTTTTGCCCAAGCCCGTGCCGGTAACTGCCGTAATCTGTACCTCTTCGGCGATAGTGTTCCACTCGCCGCACTGCGCGCACCGCCCCTGCCACGAACTGTACTGCGCACCGCAGTTGTTACACACAAACTTAGTGGTTTGCCTGGCCATACGTTGAAAAACTCCTCCTAAACGACTACTCGGATATAGCGCTAGCCGACAGCTCCTGGGAGAGCTCTTGTTCTTCTAGCACCACGGCGTTCCGCTGGTCTACGATGTCATTATACTGGTCAATCAAGTTTTTGTTCTGTGCAACTTGGCTGTTGTATGCATCGACTGCCTTGTTGAAAGCCACGGCGTCGGCGTAGTAGCCTGGCGCGCCGGCAGAACGTTCGGCGTCCAGCTGTGCCCGGCGGGCATCAAGCGCCGCCTTCTGCTGCTTCAGTGAAGCTTCGTTGGCCGCAATTTCTTGTTTCATAGCCTTTAGTTGCGTGTCAAAAGCCGCCACCTGGTCTTTGCGGGTCGTGAATTCACCCTGGTAGCTGGCCGTGTAGCCGGTCACCTTCGAGCGGTCGGTGAAATATTGGGCATAGTATTGCTCTAAGCCCGCCGGCAAGCCCGCAACCTCGGTGCCAAAAATGGAGTGCATTTCATTCACCACATCGTCCGGCTCGGAGGTTTTGTAGGCCTCGATGGTGTCTTTGATGCGCTGGTCGGCTAGGTCATGCTGGTAGTAGTCCAGCAGCATGGCGTCCACCCGTTTGCGTTCGCTGCCCGACAAACGCCGGTAAGCAGCGTGCAGCATCTCGTGCGCCGCCGTCACTTGTTCCACGCCATTTAGGCGTTGGTCGTCCACCGCATAGACATAAATGCCGTGGTCATTGCCCAGGTAGCAGCCCAGCACCACTGTCTTTTCCCGCCCGGCCGGGCAGTTGCTGGTGAATGCCTTGCCGGTCGTCACGTCCGGATGGTTCACATAGAACAGGTGCCGGGCTTGGCCGGTCATGGTGTCGTCAGTGGCTAGTTGCACCACATTTGCCGGTGCCGTGTAGCCTCGCAAGTGCCACCAGTCCACTGCTGCTTGCCGCTCCACTACCAGCGTGCCCGTTGCCGCCAAGACCAGCACCAGAAATGTTACCTGGAACCACTGTTTCATCTGCATATAGTGTAGCAGAAAGCAGGGCGAAGGAGGGGTGCACTTCGCCCAGCCTTACCTGCTCCACCACTAGGTCGGGGGCGGCAGTCACCGGAGTCCGTGCTATTCCGTAGCGGTGGTATAGGTAAGTGCGTCGTCTTTGGTGCCGACGTGGACGATGTCGCCCTTTTGGTATTTCTGGTCGAGCAGTTCCAGTGCCATTTGGTCTTCGATGGTGTCCTGGATGAGCCGGCGCAGCGGCCGCACGCCGTTCTTCGGGTCGTAGCCATGGTCCAGCAAGTAGTCCTTGGCGGCCTTGCTGAGCGACACACTTAGGCCCTGTTTTTGCAGGCGGGTGCGCAATTCTTCAATCTGCAAGTCGATGATATGGTAGATGTCGCTGCGGGTCAGCCCGCGGAACACCACGATTTTGTCGATGCGGTTCAGCAGCTCTGGCCGCATTTCTTTCTTGAGCCTATCTAGCACGTTGTCTTTGTTGGCTTCGTGCATGGCGTCTAGGTCGTCGAAATCCTTCGGGCGGTCGGCACGGAAACCGAAGCCGGCTTCCTTCTGCAGGCGCTCGGCACCGATGTTCGACGTCATGATGACAATGGTGTTCGTGAAATCAATCTTGCGGCCCTTGGCATCCGTTAGGTAGCCGTCTTCCAGGATTTGCAGCAGCATGTTGAAGACGTCCGGGTGGGCTTTTTCGATTTCGTCGAACAGCACTAGGCTGTAGGGCTGGCGGCGGATTTTTTCGGTCAGCTGGCCGTTGTCGTCGTAGCCAACGTAGCCGGCGGGGGCACCTACCAAACGGGACACATTGTGGTGCTCGCCGAATTCAGACATGTCGATTTTGACCAAAGCAGATTCGCTGCCAAAGAATTCGCGGGCCAGCACCCGGGCCAGTTCGGTTTTACCAACGCCCGTCGGGCCCAGGAAAATGAACGAGCCAATCGGCCGGTTGGTGGCGCCAATGCCACTGCGGTTGCGCCGGATGGCGCGCGAAACAACTTCCACGGCTTCTTCCTGCCCAATCACGTGCTTGCCGATGTTCTTTTCCAAAGAAAGCAGGTACTTGGCTTCGCTCTTGATGACCTTCTTCACCGGCACACCTGTAATGCGCGCCACCACTTCGGCCACATCATCGCTCGTTACATTCAGCCGCTTCGTCTGCTTGGTGTCTTTTAGCAGCTTCTCTAGCTCTTTGTTGATTTGCGAAGCGCGAGTCTTGGAGCGCGCGGCGCGTTCGTAATCTTCGTTGTCGACGGCTTCGTCGATGCGGGCGTTAACTAGCTTCAGTTCCTTCTGCAGTTTGCGGACTTCGGGGCTGGTTTTGCCCTTCAGTACGCGAAGATGGGCAGACGTTTCATCCAGTAGGTCGATGGCTTTGTCCGGCATAAACCGGTCATTAATGTACCGCTTTGCCAGCGTAACCGTGTCTTCCAGCACTTCATCGCTGATGGTCACGCCATGGAACGCTTCGTAATGCTTGCGCAGACCCTTCAGAATGGCCAGTGTTTCGGGCAAAGTAGCTTCCGGCACCTGGATGGGCTGGAAACGGCGCTCCAACGCAGCGTCCTTTTCGATATGCTTGGTGTATTCGGCCGTGGTGGTAGCACCAATGACTTGGATTTTGCCGCGGGCCAGAGCTGGCTTCAAAATGTTGCCGGCGTCCATAGCGCCCTCGGCGGCACCAGCACCCACAATTAGATGCAGCTCGTCAATGAACACAATCGTTTTCTTGTCGTCTTCCAATTCTTGCATGACTTTCTTCAGCCGCTCTTCGAACTCACCGCGGTACTTGGTGCCAGCAATCATACCGGCTAGGTCCAACATAACAATGCGTTTGTCGAGCAAGCTGTCTGGCACGTCTTCGGCCACGATGCGCTGCGCCAGGCCCTCCACAATCGCGGTCTTACCCACACCTGGTTCGCCAATTAGCACCGGGTTGTTTTTGGTGCGGCGGTTCAGGATGGTCACCATACGTTTAATTTGGTTTTCGCGCCCCACAACGGGGTCGAGTTTGCCAGCGCGGGCTTGCTGCGTTAAATCAGTCCCAAAGTTGTCTAGCGTGGTCTTCTTAACGCCTTTGCGGCCGGCCGTGCGGCGGTTGCCACCTTCCCCGCCCTCACCAGCTTCGTATTGCTGGCGGCTTAGGAAGTTTTCGAGTTCGCCCATCAAGCGGTCGACGTCGATGTTCATGTCGCGCAGCAAAATGGTAGCGCGGGCGTTCTTTTGGCTCAATATGCTATAGAGAATATGCTCGGTGCCGCAGAAATCTTGGTTATAATCTTGCGCGATGTCGTAGGCCATCTTTAGCGTTAACTTCGCGGTTTCGGAATAGCCCTTCGCGCCCATGTTGATGACCAGTGTTTTTGGCGTCAAATTGAGTGCAATCCGCGCTTTGTCTAGCGTAACGCCAGCGCCTTCCAGCAGCTTGGCGCCCATGGAGGCATCTTGTGCCAGTAGGCCAAGCAGTAAGTGTTCAGTGCCAACGTATGCGTTACCCAGCCCACGGGCAATCGTGCCAGCGTGTGCCAAAGAAGCCCGGGCATTGTCGGTCAAAAAATTCGAAAATTCCTGGTAGTCGGGAGTACTTGGTTGCATAGTGTTCCCCTCATGTCTAGCGAAGTGTTTTAAAGTGTTCTCGCTACCACCTATGATACGCCAGTTGGCACTCGCCAGTCAAGAGTGCTAATTCTCACTGATCTAGCAAAGCTTAGGCATGTGGGCAGGTGAAGGTAAACGTCTCGCTGTCCAGCTCCATCCGGCAGGTCGTGCACTCATGGTTGATGCTGTAAAAACGCGCCGCGCCCTCGCCCGGTTGCAGAGAATCAGCGGAGAATTCGGATTCGGGATGCTCACATTCAGTCTCTTCGTACTCTTCGAATTCGTCGACTTCCGGCTCCTGGGCGTGCATCGCATCACGCCAGAATGGTTCACAATGTTCGCGGCAGGCTTCGGGTATATCGTCGTCAAACACCAGTGTAGTCAGAGGACAGCGCTCACTCACTGCGCGGTCCGACTGCTGGAGCCGGTTCGTCCGAGCCAAAGAAACGCTTCTCTACATCAGGATTAAGCGCCAAGCTTGCCGCCCGCAGTCTGGCCGCAAAGTGGTCGTCCGGTTTCGCCCGCACACCGTCCCGCAGTTCCTGAACGGCCCGACGAATGGCAACTTGCACAAATGCAATCGCAGCCAAATCGCCTTTTGGGTCTTCGGGCGTACTCAGAGAATCAGAGATAGCCTGTAGGTCATAGAAATCGTCTTCGTGTAACGGCACTAGAGCCATAAAGTAGTCACCTTCAAGCCCATCAGTTTTGAGTCCCATAGATACTCCCCACACCACCCATTAGTAATTACACCAACAGTATAGTGTTGTTGGTGCGAGCTGCGCAATGGGCTATTCGGGCTACTCGCCGTGCTCTTCGATGGCTTCGAGCAGGCTGCTTTCCAGCTGCTCTTTCTTCTTGAGCCGGGGCTGCTTAGGGAGTTCCTTGGTTTCGACTTCGCCCTGGACTTCCGGCGCCTTTTCGGCTTCGATGTCCAGCTCGAACTCGGTCAGCTTGCTGGCTAGGCGGACGTTCTGCCCGCCGCGGCCGATGGCGATGCTCAGCTGGTCTTCGGGCACGATAACCTTGGCCCGCTTGGTGGCTTCGTCTAACTGCACACGGGTGACCTTAGTGGGACTGAGGGCTTCGGCGATGTAGTCAGTCGGGTTGTCCTTCCAGACGATGATGTCGATTTTCTCCTGCTCGCCGATTTCGTTCATGACGGCGTTCACGCGGGTACCGTGGCCGCCCACGAAGGTGCCGACCGGGTCGACACCAGGCACAGTGCTAGCAACAGCAACTTTGGAGCGCACGCCGGCTTCACGGGCGATGGCTTTGATTTCGACCGCACCGCTCTCCATTTCCGGCACTTCGGCGCGGAATAGGAATTCTAGGAATTCGCGGTTGCCGCGGCTAACCACCAGCTGCGGGCCGCGCGGGCCGCGCTCGACGTCCTTCAGGTAGACCTTCAGGCGCTGGCCGGGGTAGTACCGTTCGCCCTGGATTTGTTCACTGCGCGGCATAATGCCCTGGGCCTTGCCCAGTTCCAGCCGCACAATCATGCCTTCTACACGGGCGACGAGCGCGGTAATGACCGTACCGATTTTGTCCTCGAACTCGGCCAGCACAATCTCGCGCTCGGCTTCACGCAGCCGCTGCAGGATGACCTGCTTGGCAGTCTGGGCAGCCACGCGGCCAAAGTTGTTGACGCGCTGGTGGACTTCCACGAAGTCGCCCAGCTTGGCATCTTTCTTGATGGCCTGGGCTTCGGCCAGGTTGAGCTCGTAGGCCGGCTCGCCGACTTCCTCGACGACTTCTTTGTTGACGTAAGCGTCCACATCGCCGGTGTTCAGGTTCATTTCTACGCGCACTTCCTGTTCGCGCTCACCGTAGTCGCGGCGGTAGGCGGCAGCCAGGGCCTGCTCGACGACTTCTTTAACTGTCGCTTCCGGCAGGTTCTTTTCCTCGGCAATCGCTTGGATGGCGACTGCCAGTTGTTTGAAATCCATATCCATGGTTTCTTTCCTTTCTTTAATTGTCCAAATTGTAGGGTCTTGTCTTTAGGGTGTTCTCATGAAAAAAGTCGACCTGCTTGGCCGACCTAACAGAGACAAGTATAGCAAAGATATATCCTATGTCAACTAGACAACTATTGACATAAGTGGTATAATATACCGGTTTTGTTGAGGCGTTTGGCGCTTCCAAAGCACCTTTACACATACGAAGTACCTTCCCTGCCCGAACGGAACCTCGGCGGCTTTTACCTTAAAAAGCCCCTGGGGTTCCGTTTGGGACACCCTACTCATCCAGGAGGCATCATGCCCGAGTCTCAGTCCAAGCCCAGCTGGGGAAACCTCACTCTGTCGGTGGCGCTCGCGCTCGTCGTCGGAGTCCTCCTCGGCATCATCAGTACCATGGCCTTGTCCGGACCCAAGGAGCAGACGCGCGACGTGCCCGTGCCCACCATCATCATGGTGAAGCCCAGTACGTGCAACGCGGCCGCACCCGGTTCGGGTGAGACAACTGTGGTGCTGGTAGCCGGAGGCGGCTGCTAGGTTTGGTAATTGGGCGTGGGAGCGCGGAACAACACCCGCCAACCGGGGCCGCGCCCCCACGGGGGTTCTCTTAGTTACTTCGTATGCTGTTCATTCACGAATGTATGTACAAGTCGTGCTGACGAGCTGTAAACAGCGAAATGAACAGATGGGGCGTGGTACACTGGGAAGATGAAATCAGTTGCGAGGCTTTTTACCCAGTTCCAACCAAAACAGTATGACGTCACGTTCGATTTGGACGAAGCTGCGATGCGTTTTTCCGGCACGGTGGTTGTGCAAGGCAAGAAGGTCGGCCGGCCATCGCAGCGGATTACCCTGCACCAGCACGGGCTGAAAGTAACTAGTGCCAAGGTCGTGAAACACGACAAAAAGGGCGACCAAGAACTGGCCGTCAAACGCATCAACAACCAAGACACGCTGAACGAGGTCCGGTTGCACACCGAAGGCATGGCGTACCCTGGCGAATACACGTTAGAGTTAGCATTTGAGGCGCCGATTACCGATGGTATGACGGGCATTTACCCCTGCTACTTCAAAGAGGACGATACAGACAAAAAGCTGCTAGCCACCCAGTTCGAAAGCCACCACGCCCGCGAGGCTTTCCCTTGCATCGACGAGCCGGAAGCTAAGGCGGTGTTTAACTTGACGCTGGTGACGCGGCCGGGGGTAGCGGTGCTAGGTAACACGCCCGTAAAAGAGCAACGGACCGAGGGCGATAAACTTACGACTGTGTTTGAGCCCACCCCGCGGATGAGCAGCTACCTGCTGGCATTCGTAACTGGTGATATGCATCGCAAATCCACCAAAACAGCGCGCGGCACCGAAGTTTCCATTTGGGCCACCATCGCCCAGCCAGCCGAGGCACTCGACTTTGCCCTGGATGTTGGCAAGCGCGCCCTGGAATATTTCGAGGGGTACTACGGTGTGCCTTACCCACTCGCCAAGGTAGACCACGTGGCACTACCGGACTTTTCGAGCGGCGCTATGGAAAACTGGGGCTTAATTACCTACCGCGAGCGCATTTTGCTGGCCTACCCCGGCGAAACCGCCCAAAGCACACTGGAACACATCGTGATGGTAATGTCGCACGAACTAAGCCACCAGTGGTTCGGCAACCTCGTGACCATGAAATGGTGGGACGACCTCTGGCTGAACGAAAGCTTTGCCGAAGTAATGGGCTACCAGGCTACCAACGCGCTCTTCCCCGAGTGGCACGCGCTTGATATGTTCGTGGCGGCCGAGGGTTTGAGTGCCATCCGGCGCGACGCCATCGCTGGGGTGCAGCCCGTTAAGACTGCGGTGCACCACCCGGACGAAATCAGTTCGTTGTTTGACCCATCAATTGTCTACGCCAAGGGTGGAAGACTGTTGCGAATGTTACAACAGTACATCGGCGACGATGCCTTCCGGGCAGGGCTGAAAATCTACTTCGAAGCCCACGCTTACGGCAACACTGAGGGCAGCGACCTTTGGGCGGCCATGGGCAAGGCCAGCGGCAAGGACATCGCTAGCTTCATGGACGCCTGGCTGACACGCAGCGGCTTCCCGCTCGTCACCGCCACACAAGATGGCGCCAAGGTTACGCTGCACCAAGAACACTTCCTAGACGACCCCGCCAAAGCCGACCCCGAACGGCTGTGGCCGGTGCCGTTGTTCGCCAATTTGCCGGGCATGCCGGACAGTTTTGACAAGCGTGAACTAAAGCAGACCGCTGCAGCCACCGACCCGCTTGTCCTAAATGGTGGCGCCCTCGGACACTACCTGGTGCGCTATGCGGCAGATGCCCACAAGCAGGCAGTACTCGAGCTGGTTCGCGGCCAAAAACTTGGCGAGGCCGACCGTTTGTGGCTACTGAACAGCGGCAGCATGCTGGCACGAGCCGGCTACGAACCGTACAGCGCGGCACTTGGCATGCTGGATGCCTATAGCCAGGAAACCAGTGAACCGGTGTGGGACATCATGGCACTAGTGCTGGGTGAAGCACGGCGGTTTGTCGACCAAGACGAGTCGCTGGAACCGCGCATCAAAGCGTTCACCGACAAGTTGGCAGCCGCGCAGGTAGCGCGCCTGGGCTGGGACGCTAGCGGCGGCGAATCCAACGCCGACCAGAAGCTGCGCGCGCTAGTGCTGGGCCTAAGCGCCTACGCCGACAACGAAGCTGTGGTAGCCAAAGCCAAAGAGCTGTTTGCCGCGCACAAAGACAAGGCTGTACCGTTGCCGGCCGAACTGCGGGCGCTCATCTTTAGCATACCGGTGAAAGATGGCGATGCTAGTGCGTTCGATTTCCTGGTCCGCCTGCACAACACCACCCAGAACGCCGACCTAAAAAGCGACGTCCTGGGCGCTTTAACCGCCACCCGGGACCCAGAGCGCGCCGAGCAACTGTTGGCCCGGCTAAAAGACCCCAAGCTCGTCAAGCCCCAAGACATCGACCACTGGCTAGTCTACCTGCTGCGCAACCGCTACACCCGTGCCGTTTCCTGGGACTGGCTAGTTGCCAACTGGCAGTGGCTGGAAACCACGTTTAAAAACGACAAATCATACGACTACCTGCCCCGCTACGCTGCCTCGTGCGCCAACACCCGCGAGTACCAACAGAAATTCCGCGATTTGTTCGAAAGCAAGCAAGACCAGCCGGCGCTCAAGCGCAACATCCAGCTGGGGCTCGAGGAAATCGAAACCCGCGTGACGTGGCTGGAGCGCGACCTCGCAGCTGTCCAGAAATTCTTTAGCTAAGGTCTTCTATGAAGCTCGTGACCTCATAGTCCGGGCCGGCCAGCTCGATGGCGGCCAGCGTACATTCGCCGCTGTAACGGTGCTGGGCCATCCAGAGTTCGGCAGCAAACTGCATCTGATTTAGTTTGGCATGCGTAATGTAATCCAGGCCGCCGCCCTGGCTGGGTGACTCGCGGTATTTCACCTCCACGAATGTCACTGGGCCGCCCGCACGGCGTGCCACGATGTCGATTTCCGCCCGGCGGTGCCGCCAGTTGAGCGCCAGAATTTTGTAGCGCCGCCGCTGCAGGTATTCGGCTGCATATTTCTCGGCATCGTGCCCATGCGCGTAGTTTGTCATGCCAACAACTCGCGGATGGGTTTGTAACTGCGGCGGTGGATATCGCTGACGCCCAAAAGTTCTAGTGCGGCGATATGTGCGGCTGTGCCGTAACCAACATGCTTCTCGAAGCCATAGCCGGCGTATTTTTTGTCCAAGTCTGCCATGTAGGCATCGCGGGCGACTTTGGCCACAATGGACGCCGCACTGACACACGGCACGCTGTCATCGGCTTTCACAACTGCCCGCGCCCGCGGGTTACCCGCAAAGTAGTTTATGTTCCCGTCAATGATAACTTCGTCGTAGGCGGCGGAAATTTCGGCCAATGCCAGCTCCATAGCCCGTCCTACCGCCCAGCTAAGCCCTTTGGCATCTATTTGCGCCGGCCAGACCCAGCCAATCCCTAGGGCCACTGCGTTTTGGTGCAGCCACACGGCCGCTACATTCCGTTGCTTTCCAGATAGCTTTTTGCTGTCTTTGAGTTCTAGAGGACAGTCCTCTAGGTGGGAATTTGCCGGTAAAATGACCGCGGCAGCCACCAACGGACCAGCCCAGCAGCCGCGGCCAACCTCATCTATGCCTACCGTTACCATGCAGGTATTCTAGCAAAGAAAAACCTCCGGGAGCTTCCGGAGGTTTGGAATACTATACGCCTTTAGCCTTTCCTGCTCGAGTTCAGTTTGGGATGAAAAGCGAGTACCGGAATGGAGACGTACTAGAAGTACGGCGGAATGAGGAACGGAGATTTTCGCCCAAAATGGACCGAGCAGGAAAGGCTAGCCGTTGTTGGCTTCGTGGGAAGCTTCGACGGCAGCTTGTTTTGCAGCCAGTTTGGCGTCTTCGGCAGCCTTCTCGGCGGCCTTTGCTTCGGCTTCGGCTGCAGCAGCGGCTTTGGCGTCAGCTTCGGCGGCTTCAGCGGCTTCGTCGCGGACGTTGTTCACGGCCTGGCGGTCAAAGTCCAGACCCTGCAGGCGGGCGCTCTTGCCGGTTAGTTTGCGCATGTAGCTTAGGTAGTTGCGGCGAACTTTCGAACGCTTGGTAACTTCCACCTTTAGCACCAGTGGGCTGTGGAGCAGGAAGCTCTTTTCGACGCCCACACCGCTGGCAATGCGGCGGACGGTGATACGGCTGGTGTGGCCGCCGCGGCGGTCGCAGCGGATGACCAGGCCCTGGAAAATCTGGACGCGTTCTTTGTTGCCTTCGCGGATTTTTTGGTGCACTTTAACCGTGTCGCCCGAGCGGACGTCCACAACGGCACCTTTCTTAAATGTCTGGTTGAGTTGCTTGATGTATTCCATATTCAAGGCCTAATTGTACGCTATTTGCGACAGATTAGCAACACTTTAAGCACCCTGCGTCTAACCGACGACGCGGTAGACTTCTTCGAGAGTGGTTTCACCGGCGCAGACGCGCAAGATGCCATCGTGCAGCATAGTGCGCATGCCGCTGGCGATGGCAGCCGCTTCGATAGTCTGGCTGGACAGCACGGTGGTGTGCTGCTCCAGCAGACGGCGAATTTCGCCGCTCATCTGGAACTGCTCGCGGATGGCAATCTGGCCGGAGTAGCCGTAAGGGTTTTCGGCCGACGAACCGGGTTTGAACAGTTGTAGGTTCTGTAAATCCGGTTTGGGTATGTCCGCGGGCAACGTGGCAAGTACGTCCAGGATTTTCGCGATTTCAACTTCGGTGGGCTGGTAGGGTTGCTTGGTGGCGTCGTCCAACCGGCGGATGAGCCGCTGCGCCATCACGAGGCGGATGGCAGATACAAACAGCGGGTTCTGGCCGATGATATCCATCAGGCGGGTCAGCGCCTCGGCCGCCGAACCGGCGTGGTAGGTACTCAAAACTAAATGGCCGGTCAGCGACGCCTGCAGGGCGGTTTTGGCAGTGTCGTTATCGCGAATCTCACCCACCATGACGATGTCCGGATCCAGCCGCAGCGTGGCGCGCAGTTTGTCGGCGAAACTGCCATCGTTGCCGGACTCGTTGCTGGTGACCGAAATCTGCGTGATGCCGTCAAACTGGTACTCCACCGGGTCTTCGATGGTGATGATTTTGCGCTCTTCACTATTCAGCGAGTTCAAAATGGAGTAGAGTGTCGTTGTCTTGCCAGACCCCGTCGGGCCCACCACCATTACCAGGCCGCTGGGCTTGGCTACAATGGCGTCCAGCACCGCCCGCTGCTCCGGTGTCAGGTCCAGGCGGTCCAGGTTGTACTTGCTAGCGTCCATATTGAACAGGCGCATCACCACGTCCATGCCATGGATGGTCGGTACCGTTTCCAGCCGCAGGTTGACCTGCACCGGCGTACCGTCAGCCATGGTGACTTTTTGGCTGATGTGCCCTTGCTGGGCGTAATCGGCCGACGTCGAAATGTTACCCGCACTGGCGATAGCGCTGATGAGCAGCCGGTATTTATCCGGTGCCAGTCGGGCGATGGGGTGCAATATACCGTCAATGCGGAACCGGATGCGCACATCCTCGACCTGCGATTCAATGTGGATATCGCTGGCATTCAGCCGGTGCGCCTGGCTGGCCAGGTACGCCAGCATGTCGTCGGCGCGGACTTGGTCGAGCGTCAGCGAAACCTGGCTGACTTGGGCTTCGGTGCCGGCATTATTCACCGCGATGTCCTGGTACACCACCTGCTTCGGCGGGTCGTAGAGCCGCATATACTCGCGGTAGCCAGTATCGGAAATCAGACTGAACCCAACCCGCTGGTCAGTAAAACGCTTCATCAGCATGTCCATGGTTTGCTGCGAGGTTGTAGTGGTTACGCCGAAGAGGATGTTGCTTTGGTCAACGAAGACAGGGATAACCCGCAGGCGGTACAGCTCGTCGTTACCCAAAACCTCTTTAAACAGGGCTTTTTCACCTGGCACGGACGTGTCGAGATAATCGGCGTGCAATATTTGGGCACGCCGCTGTGTAGCCTGCTCTTCAATCTGGCGGGCATCTTGCGACATGCCTCTATTGTAAACCACAAGCATTACGCTTCGCTACATTGACTTGTTACACTGCTTGCATGATTTCACGGGACATCGTCGTCATTGCCCACGATATCCGCAGTACCCACAACGTTGGGTCGCTGCTGCGTACCTGTGAGGGCCTGGGCATTTCAAAAGTGTATTTGACTGGCTACACGCCATATCCGGCACTGCCGCAGGGTGATTCGCGCCTACCCCACATCGCCCAAAAGTTGACGGCACAGATTCATAAAACAGCGCTCGATGCCGAAACGTTGGTGCCCTGGGAGCACTCAGATGGCATCGCGGCCTGCATCGCCAGGCTGCGCGCGGACGGTTACGCAATCGCCGGCCTAGAACAGTCGGAACGCAGCACGCCACTGCACAAATTCGCACCGCCCGGCAAAATCGCAGTATTGCTTGGCCGGGAAGTCGAGGGCATCGACCCTACCGTACTAGCACTTTGTGACATGCACATCGAGATTCCCATGCTCGGCCGCAAAGAGTCATTCAACGTCGTGCAGGCCGCCGCCATGGCGCTGTACCATCTCCGCTTTGGCAAATAGCGTGGGCGGGCAGCGGACTGGCCATTTTTTGAGTGCGTTACGCGCCGGCCAGTCTCCGGGCCTGACTCCTGTCAGGCAGTCAGTGGTTTAGACTGGTCGGGCTGCACTACGCTTGACCCTCAAAAAATGGCCAGTCCGCTGCCCGCCGATACCACATTATGTTATCCTGTATATATAAACCACTAGCCTTATGACGCTCACCAAACCAAAACCAGTCAGGACGCCGCCCGGGCACCACAAGCGCAGCGGCCAACATCACCAGCAACAGAGCCGGCACTATATGAAGGCATACTGGCCGTATTTGCCGGTATTTGCTGTGCTGGGCTTAGGCATCGCGCTCAACAACTGGGCCAGTAGCATGCACCGCAATGTACTGGGCTATGCTACAAGCATTAGCAGCCAGGTACTGTTGGCTGAAACCAATGGCGAACGCATCAACGCCCACGAACCGGCCTTACAAGTCAGCAGCCAACTGGCCGCCGCCGCCCAGGCCAAAGCCAACGACATGGCTAAGCGCGGCTATTGGAGCCACGTCACACCGGACGGCAAACAACCCTGGAGCTTCGTGGAAGCCAGCGGTTACCAGTACGAAGCGGCTGGTGAGAACCTGGCCTACGGCTTTGGCAGCAGCGACGAAGTCATGACCGCCTGGATGCACAGCACCGAGCACCGCGCGAACATTTTAAATAGCGTGTACCAAGACGTAGGTTTCGCGACCGCGAACGTCACCAACTACCAGGGCACTGGCCCGCAGACCATCGTAGTGGCCCTCTACGGCGAACCCTTAGGGGTCATTAACCCAGACACCGGCGACACCACTTCCACCCCGGTCGTCCTGGGCAGCCAAACCCAAACGTTCTCCCGCGCCCAACTCTTTAGCACCGCCACCTGGCTGCCGCTAGTCCTGGCTGGCATGGCCGGGGCCGGCCTGGCGCTGTTCTTTGCCCGCCACGCCTTCGCTTGGCGCAAGGTGCTGGTCCGCGGCGAACAGTTCTTCATCGCCCACCCGTTCCTGGATGTATTCCTCCTGTCCGCGGCCGTCCTCGGCTTCCTCCTCTCCCACGTCGCCGGCAGTATTTTGTAGCCTTTTCTACTGCTTCTTTTCGGCCTACTTTGAGCTACAATGGACCCGCATGAATGATGACGTCATCGCCGATTTAAAACAGTTCATAGCTACGACCGTGTCGCAGCAGACTACCCATTTGGACAAGAAAATAGACGCGCTCGACCAAAAACTCGCTACCAGAGTTGATCGGCTAGAAGAAAAAGTCGATGACATTCAATCCGCCATAGCTGATGCGCTCGATGCCAGCAACGACGCTGTCCAGTCCCAGCTCAATGACCACGAACACCGCCTCACCGCCCTCGAACCAAAAGCTATTTAAACCACTACTATTGCAACACAACGTTAGCGGGACCGACCAAGGCCTGCAGGCGCTCCAGGGCGGCCGGGTCGCTGGACATGCGGGTTGGTAGTTTGATGGCTTGCTTGGCGGAGTCAGGGCCCAACACCAGTACGACCTCGCTGTCACCCTGCTGTTCGTCGATGGCCAGTTTCAATTGCGCCAGCATATCGTGGTCATCGCTTTTGCTCAAACGGATGTACACGCGGGCAGGCTTGGGCTCGGCAGACTCGATTTTTTCGGCCTTGGCGGCCGCCACCGCGGCGGACAGCGCACTGCCCTTTCGTTTGCCCGCCTTCAGTTCCCGCTGCTTGCGGCCGGTGCTTTGGTAGGCCGTGGCTTGCTCGTGGGTGACTTCGCGGCCGTCGTCCACTAGGATTTTGACATCGCTGGTGATATTGCCTTCGCGGTCTTTGGCATTCACTTTGCCGCGGACAATCACTATGTGGTCGCGTTCCCACAAACCAATCGTCTGTTGATAGGTGCTAGGAAAGAGTAATAATTCCGTTTCACCAAATTCATCTTCTATTTTCACAAAGGCCATCTTCTGGCCGTTTTTGGTCAAAATCTCCCGCGTATCTACCACGATGCCGCCAGCCACTACCGCCTTGCCGTCATGTTCAGGCTTCAAGCTATTTAGTGGCGTGGTCTGCTCGCTTAGGAGCACGCTGTAGGCTTCCAGCGGGTGCTGGCTTAGGTACAGGCCCAGCAGTTCGCGTTCCCACACCAACAAGTCATGCGGGTTCAGTTTGGTCGCCGGCGCGTCCAGCTTCAATGTCGGTTTGTGGTTCACCGCGTCGTCGATGATATTGCCAAATAAATCTGTCTGGCCGCTGGCTCGCTCCTTAGCCAGGCGCTGGCCGTAAGCCACAATTACGTCCAAGTTGTGCAGTAATGTAGAACGGTCGCCAAAGCGGTCAAACCCGCCGGCTTTTATCAAACTTTCCAGCGTCTTGCGGTTAACGACATGTGTGTCCACCTGCGAAATAAAATCTTCCAGTGTCTCGAATTTGCCATGCTCAGTCCGCGCCCGGATGATTTCATCCACTGCGCCACTCCCTACATTTTTAATGGCGTTCATGCCAAAGCGGATTTGGTTGGCGTCCTTTACTACAGCGAACTCGCCGAACGATTCATTGACGTCCGGCGGCAGCACACTGAGACCCATGTGCTTGCACTCGGCAATTTCAATTGCCAGGCGGTCGATGTCGTCGTAGTCGCTGGTCATCAGCGCCGCCATAAACGCGTCCGGGTAGTGCGCCTTCAGGAAGGCCGTCCAGTACGAAATCTGGGCGTAGCAGGTGGCGTGGGCTTTATTGAACGAATAGTCGGCGAACGGCTGGATTTGCGCCCACAGCTGCTTGGCCCCGGCCCGTGTCAGGCCCTGTTTTATGCAGCCTTCTATAAACTTCGGCTCTTCGGCGTTCATGATGTCGCGCTTCTTTTTGCCGATAGCCTTGCGCACCAGGTCGGCCTCACCCGGCGTGTAGCCGGCCACCAGCTGCAGCAGCTTGATGATTTGCTCCTGGTAGACCATCACGCCGTAGGTGTCCTGCAAAATTGGCTCCAGCGACTGGTGCAGATAGGTGATGGTCGACGGCTTGTTTTTGCCCTCGATGAAGCGCGGAATTTCGGACATCGGCCCCGGCCGGTACAGCGCACCCATGGCGATGATGTCCTCGAACAGCGTCGGCTTGAGCTCTTTCAGGTAGCGCTTCATGCCGGCCGATTCCAGCTGGAACACGCCGGTGGTGTCGGCCCGCTGCAGCAGCTGGAAAGTTTTTTCGTCCTCGATGTTGATTTCGCTGAGTTTGATGTCGTTTTTGTAGACTTTGCGGATAATGCGCAGCGCGTTGTTGATGATGGTTAAGTTGGACAGGCCCAAGAAGTCCATCTTTAAGAGTCCCAACTCTTCCACCGGGCCCATCGGGTACTGGGTAGCGATAACGTGCTCACCCTTCTGCGCCCGTTCCAGCGGCACGAACTTGACGATGTCGTCCGGCGCAATCACCACGCCGGCGGCATGGATGCCGTGGCTGCGCACGGTGCCTTCCAGAATCAGCGCTTCGTCCAACACCCGCTTGCTGGTTTCATTGGTTTCATACTCACGTTTCAGGTCCGGGTCATCGCGCAGCGAGTCCTTGAGCGGCACATGGCGGCCCTGGATGGGCTGCGGAATCATCTTGGCCAGGCGGTCAGCATCAGCGTACGGCACCTGCAGCACCCGCGACACATCCCGCACGGCGTTCCGGGCAAACATCCGGCCAAATGTGACGATGTTAGCCACCCGCTCCTTGCCGTATTTCCCGACGCAGTACTGGATGACTTCATCCCGACGCGTATCTTGGATGTCGATGTCGATGTCCGGCATGGTAATGCGCCCGGGGTTTAAGAACCGCTCGAACATCAGGGCGTATTTAAGCGGCTCGATTTCGGTAATGCGGATGGCGTAAGCCACGATGGAGCCCGCGGCCGAACCGCGCCCCGGCCCAAAGATAATCCCCTGGTCCTTTCCCCAGTTGATGAAATCCTGCACGATGAGGAAATAGCCGTTGTAGCCCATGCCGTCCATGATGCCTAGTTCGTACTCAGCCCGGCCGATGATTTCTTCGGACAGCGTCGCCCGGGCCTTTTCGACCGTAATGCTGTCGCGTTCCGCTACGGTTACACCGCCGTAGCGCCAGGCTAGCCCTTGCCAGACCAGCTTGTGCAGGTATGATTTTTCGTCTTCGCCCTTCGGCACCGGAAATTTGGGGATTAAAATCTTGCCCAGTTCGATTTCGACGTTGCAGCGGTCGGCAATCGCTTTCGTGTTCGTAATGACCTCCGGGTGGTCCTTGCCCCAACGGCCGATAATTTCCTCCGGCGTCTCGACATGTAGCGGATAGTCCTTTAGGGTCATGCGCTTTTCGTCGCTTAAGTAAGCGCCCGTGCCCACACACAGCAGGATTTCGTGGGCGTCTTGGTCCTCGTGCTTTAGGTAATGCGCGTCGCACGTTACTACCACCGGTATGTCCAGTTCTTTGCCCAGCCGCAGCACTTGCTCATTCACCGCCCGCTGTTCGGTACTGTGCAAGGGGTTTTCCGGGTGGCCGTGGTCCTGGATTTCCAGGTAGTACCGGTCGCCAAATATGCTCTTGTACCACTTGGCAACGTCTTTGCCGCGCTCATAGTCATTCACTTTGAGCGCATCACCCACCTCACCACCCATGCAGGCGCTGAGCGCAATCAAACCTTCGTTATACTGTTCCAGCAGTTCGTGGTCGATGCGCGGAAAGTAGTAGTAGCCGTCCAGGTTGGCCGTAGTGCTCAAGCGCATCAGGTTCTGGTAGCCCTGGTTGTTCATGGCCAGCAGGATGAGGTGGTAGCGGTTTTTATCCTTCCCAGGGTCTTTGTCGGTGTGCCGCCGTGCCGCCACATAGGTTTCAATGCCGATGATAGGCTTGATGCCCTTACTGGTCGCCTCTTTGTAAAATTCAATCGTGCCGGAGAGCGTCCCATGGTCGGTCATGGCCACCGCTTCCATCCCAGAGCCCTTAACAAACTCCACCAAATCCGGAATGCGCGTCAAACCGTCCAGCAAACTAAACTGCGTGTGGTTGTGCAGATGCACATAATCACTGGCCTTCAGCCCCGCCATAACTTCTTCCAATTACCCTCGTGCTTTCTAAGGGTTTAGTATACCCTAAAGCCGCTCCGAGGTGGTTCTAAGATTAACAACACTGTGTTTAAATGCAGTGCTGTTCTGTATGCTACAAGCCCTCTTGAGGAGGCCTCAGGGAGCGCGCTGTCACTGCGCCTCCATCGGGCCCCAACACAACGTCTTTCCGGGCATTAAGCCAAACCCAAACACCGAAGACATTCTGGAGTGATTCACCCGTCTCATCAGCCAACCGCGTAATAAAATCCGTTCTTTCCCGCTCGGGTTGGGCATTTTCCTCATCCAGCCAATCAAGTAGCCGGCTGCCCAGCTCTTGGTTTCGCCTATTTCTCTCTGCAAAAAGTGCAGCGTATTGCTCGCCAACAGGAGGGTCAAACGCCAGCGCCGCCTCATTTGTGCCAATAGTGCGCCTACCCCTTCCAAAACCGGTATCAAACTCTTCGACTGCCATCTACTACGCCTCCGCCTATAGGCTTATATAACCATACTGAGCGTAGGCATGCAAGCATTACTTCCGCAGGAAGTCGCGGAGGTGTTCTATGGCTTTCGTGGCGTCGCCAATGGCCTTTTGCAGGTCCTTGTCTTCGGCTTCGCCGTCGTGCAGGGCGCTCAAGACTTCGCGCGCCTTTTGCTTGGCGTCGCGGCCGCGGTCGAGGGCGGCGTTGACTTCTTTGCTGTTGCGAAACGAGGTGATGCGGTCGCTGACCTCATCGATTATGTCGGTTAGTTCGGTGTGCAGTTTCTTCAGTTGCTTTTCGGCCGCGGCGTAGGTTTCCATGGCCTTGTTTTTGATGTCCGCCCGGGTTTCTTTACCGCTTTTGGGCGCCGTTAGAATGCCGGCCACATAGCCGACCGCCGCACTGATTGCCGCCCCGATGGCAACTTTCTTTACCACCCCATTGTTGTCTTTAGCCATAGTATTAGCCCCTCCTGCCTTTGTTACTAAAATTGCTTACAAATCCCATTAAGACCCGTACGATGTTGGCCGCGCCAGCGTGCGCCTTCAGTGTTTCGCCGATTGCTTCGGCGCTGTCCACCAGCCGCTCACCCTTGGCGACGATTTTTCGGAGCGCCCGCACCAGCCCAAGCACCAGAGCCGTCAGCACAATGGCCAGCACCAAGAAAATAAACAACGTACAACTAAGTATGATGACGAGAATATCAAAAGCAGTATTCATACCATCAAATATAACACACTAGCCCAAGCGGATACGTCAAGCCGTCTACACCTTATTCGGTCAGACGCTTTACCAGGTACTCGTGCAGCTCGGGCCCCAGTTCGTCGTGGGCCAGACCGAAATCGACTACGGTCTTTAGGTATTCCAGTTTGTCACCGGTGTCGTAGCGTTTGCTGTCTTGGATCAGGCAGCCGTAAAACGCTTTGCCGTCACGCAGCATCGGCTCCACCAAGCTGTCGGTCACATAGAATTCTTTGTCGTCCGGCAGGTCACGCAAACCTTGTTCTAGGTACTCAAAAACGTCGGACGTAAACAGGTAGCCACCCACGCTGGCGAAATCGGAAGGCGCCTTGGCCTTGCCCGGCTTCTCGACCACGGCGTCCATCTTGAGCACGCCGTCGCGCACCGGCTGGCCGCCCAGGATGCCGTACCGCTCAAAATCGATGTCTTTGGTAACCTGGATGCACGGCAGGATACTGCCCTGCAGCTCGTTGTGCAGCGCAATCATCTGCTGGAAGGCGTTGGGCGTGGCTACGATGAGGTCATCGGCGTAGGCGTAAATGAACGGCTCGTTACCGATGAGGTGCGAGGCGCTGAGCAGCGGCGTGGCGTTGCCATACGGCCCCTTTTGGCGCACATACGTAAAGTTAGCCAGGTTGGCCAGCGCTTCCAGCTCATCTATATAGTGCTGTTTTTTCGGCCCGCCGGCCCGCAGGTTTGCCAATAGGTCTTCGTTCGGCAGGTCGAAATGGTCTTCAATCGCCCGCTTGTTGCTACTCCCCACAATGATGATGTCGGTAACGCCCGCCGCCACCATGTCCTCGACAATGTACTGGATGATAGGCTTGTCGATGATGGGCAGCATTTCCTTCGGCATAGCCTTCGTCTGCGGCAAAAACCGCGTCCCGAACCCTGCCGCCGCAATCACTGCTTTAGTAACTTTTGCCATCCTTACCCTCCTTGCCTAACTGTCAGTGTACCTAAAATAATTAGCGTTCGACGAACTCAACCGGATCTCCACGCCGGATGAGGACCGGCCCCAAGCCAATCGCATGTCCGTACACGCCGATAGTCGGTTCGCCGGGTTTGCTCGATGTGTCGTCCGGCGCCTTCACCCTCACCGTGTGCGGGTAGGTTTTCGGCACATCTTTCAGATCTTCACCGGTCTCCTGGTCGTTACCCGGTACTTTGCAGCGTATGGTGTGTCGGTCAACGGCTAGCGCCGCTTGGTCGCCAATGTATAGCATACCGTTCCGCCCGTCCGTAACCCAAGCGGCGTCACTGAGCGCCGGAAAGCCGCGCACCACTACTCCCGCCCGGGTCCGGTCCGTACCGAATTGCCGCTGGCCGTCTTCACCCGGCCCTAGTTTGTCCGCCAAGTACGCTACGGTTTCCGCCAACACCACGTGCACCGGGGCATTTGCCCGCTTTGCCGGGTCGTGGCCGCGCCCGGCCAGCCATGCATCCGTCTTGCGGCCTAGGCGCACCGGCCGGCCAAGCAGCCGCGAAAACCGTTCTGCGGCTTCGTCGCCCATATCGATACAAGGAGTTGCGTCACCAAATTCCATAACGCTCACCGGTTCTGCCTGCGCCGACTTCGGCACCACCAACGTCCAGGCGTCCGCACCGGCGACCACCAACCGCGGATCACGCCGGACGTGCAACTCATCATCCCCTTCCACGCTAGCCACCAACTGCGCTAATGCACGGCACTGCTTTTGGCTGACGCGTGCATTCACCGCCGGGTCATCCTTGTCCGGTTCGTACAGCACAAACATGCGGTCGCCAACCAGCCCGCCCGACCCCAGCAGCACAGATTCGTGCGGAATGCCGCGCGCGCCCGTCAGCGGATAAATAGTTAAGGTCTCTACGCTACCAGAAACTTCCGTCATTACTTCCCTTCCTTTAACGCCATGAGTTTGTCGTAGGCTAATAATACAGCACCTGGGTCGGTCATCCTCCCCGCTTTGGCGTTGGCCAGTAACTCGTCCACGCTGATGAGTCGCAATTCTATGAACTCCTCGGCATCTTTCTGGGCCCGGTCCGCAGACAGCTTGCAACCGGTCGCCAGGAAACAGTGGCGGGCGCAGTTGTCGTACGCGCTGTAGTGCATAACTCCTAGGTAATCGATTGCACCCGGTTCGTAGCCCGTTTCTTCCAGCAGCTCACGCCGGGCGCCATCCTCTAGCGGCTCGCCGTCATTTACACCACCTCCGGGTATTTCGTCCATGACCATATCCGGCCCGGCACGGTACTGGCGGCAAACGATGACTTTGCCATCTTCGGTAATAGCCAAGATGGCAGCCGCCTGCGACTCTTCAGGGTCAATTGTTTGAAAGTGCTTGACGGCACCATCCGGCATGGTAAAGGTTTTGGTGATTATGGTGCGGTAGCCAACTTTACTAACTACGGTTGGCTCGATGCGCTTCCAGGGTTTCATCTACAGTCCTAATTGTTTTTTGATGAGGTCGGTGGCGAGGGCGGGGTTGGCTTTGCCCTGGCTTAGTTTCATCACCTGGCCCACCAGGAAGCCAATGGCCTTCATCTCGCCGGCTTTTACATCTTTGGCGGCTTTGGGGTTGTCGGCCAGCACCTGGGCGACAATTTTGGCGATTTCGCCTTCATCTGACACCTGCAGCAGGTTCTTTTCGGCGGCGACGGCTTCGGGGTCGGCGCCACTCTTTAGCACCTCTGTTAATACTTCTTTGGCGGCGGTGGAGCTTAGCTTGTTCGCCTCTACCATCTGGGAGAGCTTAATCAGAGAGGTATCCAGGGAATGGATTCCAGCCTCCGCTTGAATGACAGGGGTGGCATCTGGGGTACTCTCATCAGATGCGTCATCTGTTTGGGGCTGGAGCAGCCAGAAGGCCACTCGCTTCGCGTGTGACGCACCAGCAGCCTCGTAGACACGTTTGACAGTCATGGCAGTCTCTGGGACGGCTACGATATCAGAGGCCGTCCTAGCATCTAGCCCTGCTTCCAGGAGTATTCGGCGGTATTCATCTGGCCCGGCTGGCATATCGGCTTTGATGGCATCGATGTACCCCTGTTCCAGCACAATCGGCGGCAAGTCGGGGTCGGGCATGTAGCGGTAGTCGTGGGCTTCTTCCTTGGTGCGTTGGCTGAAGGTGCGCTGCTTGGCGTCATCCCAGCCGCGGGTTTCCTGGACGATTTTCTCGCCCTTTTCGAGCTGTTCTATCTGACGGTCGACTTCGTACAGCACGGCCTTTTCGACGCTGCGGAAGCTGTTTAGGTTCTTGGTTTCGGTGCGGGTGCCCAGTTGGTCGGTCTTGCTGACCGACACGTTCACGTCGAAGCGCATATTGCCGTAGTACAGGTTGGCTTCCGACACGTCGGCGTATTTCATACGCAGGTAGAGTTCGCGGGTGTAGGCCTTGGCTTCGGCGGCGGTGTGCATGTCCGGCTCACTGACGATTTCGAGCAGCGGTGTGCCGGCGCGGTTTAAGTCGACCAGGCTATAGTCGGTGCCGGCCGGGTGGGTGGATTTGCCGGCGTCGGCCTCCATGTGGGCGCGGGTGATGCCAATGGTTTTCGGCTGGCCGTCGACTTCGATTTCGACATGGCCGCCGACGATAATAGGTTCATCGTACTGCGTAATCTGGTAGCCCATGGGTAGATCCGGGTAAAAGTAGTGCTTGCGGTCGAACTTGCTGAACTTCTGGGGTTCACTGCCCAGCGCGAAGGCAGCGCGGCAAGCCAGCTTCACGGCCTCTTTGTTGAGCACCGGCAAGCCGCCGGGCAGGCCAAAGTCGATGTGGTTGACCAGCGTGTTCGGCGCGGCTTCGCGGGCGTCGTTGTCCGCGCCACTGAAGAGCTTGGTCTTCGTCTTCAGCTGCACGTGGCACTCGATACCAATCGTTACGGTGTATGCCTTGCGGGTGTCTTCAGCAATCATTTCAGTGCTCCCAGGTCTTTCAGGGCGCCGCGGATGCCGATGAGGGCTTCTTTGACCATCTTTTCGGTGAGCGACACGTTGTTTTCGTGCACCAGGCGGTTGCGCAGCTTATGCCCGAACCAGACTTCGTCGTTACTGGTGATGTCGCGCTGGGCGGCCACCAGGCGTTCGCCCATGGTCTTGCCCCGGTAGCGACGCTTTTTGAGGGCGTCGTCCAGCAGTTTGTCGGCGTCGATGATGGCCAGCGGCCAGGTAGACTTGTCTTTGCACAGCTTTTGCAGCGTCTGCCAGCGCTCGGCGTAGAACTCCTGGTTCAGAACCTTCGGGCGGCGGCGCAGTAGGAAGCCGGTGCCCATAATCAAGATGAGCAGCACGGCACAGGCAGCGATGACTATGATGGTTTCATTCATGCCAGTACTCCTTCAGCTGCCCTTGCGACAGACAGCAACTCGCGGTCAGCCTTCTGCGGAGCAATCAGCTGCAAGCCTACTGGCAGGTTATCGGCCGTACCACAAGGAATGCTAATAGCCGGCACACCAGCCAGGTTTACCGCCACGGTCATGATGTCGGTCAGGTACATCTGCAGTGGGTCATCGGCGTTCTCGCCAATTTTGAAGGCCGTCATCGGCGCGGTTGGGCCAACCAGGAAGTCAACTTGCTTGAACGCATCGGCGAATTCATTGATAAGTTTAGTGCGCACCGTCTGTGCTTTCTTGTAATAAGCGTCGTAGTAACCGCTGCTGAGTACGTAGGTGCCTATCATGATGCGCCGCTTGGCCTCTTTGCCGAAGCCGAGCTCGCGCGACTTCATGTAGCTTTCGGATAAGTCTTTGGCGTCTTCGGCACTGAAGCCGTAGCGCTGGCCGTCATAGCGGCTCAAGTTGCTACTAACTTCGGCTGGACAGAGAACGTAATAAACGGCCAGGCCGAGCGGCAGCGACGGCAGGCTGATTTCCTGCACTTCTGCGCCGGCATTTTTCAGCTTCTCGATGGCCGCTTCTACGGCGCTACGGACACCCGGCTGCATGCCATCGCCCATGTATTCTTTGATAACGCCGACTTTTTTGCCGTGCAGGTCAGCGGCATCTGCCACATAACCGGCTGCGTCGCGCTCGATGGTAGTACTATCTAGCTCATCCTTGCCGGCCATCACATCCAGCACCAAGGCAGCATCTTCGACAGTCGCTGTGAGCGGACCGATGACATCCGTGCTACTGGCCATGGCCACAACGCCGCTGCGGCTCACCAGACCGTAGGTCGGCTTGTATCCAACGGTGCCTGTAAAGCTCGCGGGCAGGCGGATGGAACCACCGGTGTCCGAGCCAAGTGCAAATGGTGCCAGGCCGAGTGCTACACTGGCGGCCGAACCACCGCTGGAGCCACCAGGTACGCGGGTTTTGTCGTGCGGGTTTAGGGTAGTGAAGAAATCGGAGTTTTCGGTGGATGAACCGTGCGCGAAGGCGTCTAGGTTGGCTTTGGCAACGCAGATTGCGCCCTCGGCCTCTAGTTTTTCGATGGCAGTCGACTGATACGGTGCCTTAAATCCCTTCAGGATGTTGCTGGCAGCCGTGGTTTCGGCACCAAACACCAGGAAGTTATCTTTGGCGATGAACGGTACACCGGCCAGTCGACCCTTGTTGTCACCAGTATCAACAGCTTTTGCGCGTTCGCGGGCGCGGTCAGCCGTGGTGGCGATGATGGCCTTGAATTCTTCCTTTTCGGCAATCGCCGCCAGGGCCTTTTCGACTAAATCGGCGGCTTTTAGCTCGCCCTTCTGGACTTTGGCGGCAATCGCAGCAATCGGTTCCCAATCAGCCATAGTGCTACCCTATCATCCGTTTCACTTTTAGCTGGTTGTCCTGCGTCTTCGGCACGTTCTTGAGCAAATCGGCCGGCTTGTAGCCGTATTCTTTCACGACGTCTTCACGCATAACATTGGTCAGACCCGTGACCTGATTGGTGGGCTTGAGCCCGCTGACGTCTACGCCCGACAGCTGTTCGACGTACTGCAAAATAGCGCTCAGTTCCTCACTGAACTCTTCAACCTCTTCGTCACTCAGGGAGATTCTAGCCAGCTGAGCCAATTTTAAGACATCATCTCGTGTGAGTTTTGCCATTTCACCTAGTATACCAGACCATCAGGGGAGCGCGCCATAAGTGTAAGAAGTCTTACAGAAAAACTGTAAGCTGGTTTACAAAAAGCACATACGGGACTACAGTGGAAGGAAATCTTATCATCAACTATGAGTCAGTTCGAGCTAGGCGAATCGCAAAGCCGACCCTACGGAATACGTCGTACAGGTGCTGTTACCTACGCGAAAGCTGCGGTTGAGGTTTATGTCCGAGAGCCTGGAGAAGATATTGAACCTAGTGGCATTACATGGGTACTTGCACCCGGCCTAACCGAAGACCCTGCTGCCCTCCGTTTGGCTGCCATAGAGGCCACAAAACTCGGCCATAAGGCGGTCATACTCGCCCACCTGACCAAAGGAATATTCAATGCATTGGATAATAACGCCAATGATGTCGCTGCCGTGGTCGACGCCCTACCCTCTGACACCGAGGTTGCCATCATGGGACACTCCAAAGGGGGCGCGACGGCCATACGGGGTGCGCGACGAGCCCGTCGTCCAGTGAGACAGATAACTACGGTGGCACCGGCCCACCATTTGCTGGAACGCTTCTATACTCGCGAGAACATATTGCACGGGATATGGGATGCACGACATGAGCCCCTCTCCCTGGAAGGTGACAGCCTCACCGCCAAAGCAATCAAAACTTCGACGGCCAAACACTGTTTGCGCCGGCCGCTCGCCGTGGGCGCTGAGTTTCTAGCACTCATCCGTGGTTCTGTCCACGACGAGGTACATGCGCTCAAGAGCGAGTCAAATAATACCTATTTGCTGATTGCGTATGGTGATGATGACCGGCTCTACCCACTAAGGGCCATGGAAGAATCCATCGTAGATTTACCTTATGACGACCAAATGTGTTACGAAGGTGGGCACTGCAGAATAAACTACGACGCTGATTTTGCCCGTATGTTGTTCTTGCGTGGACGGCAAGGGCCCAGGGTGATTCCGAACCAGCTTGCGGCTTAGGGAGAGGGGTTGTCAGTGGTAACAGGTGCGGTGTTTGACTGCCCGGATGAGAGGTTGTTGACATTGTCGACAGCAACTATGTTGTAGGTATAGCTGGTGCCGGGAGTCGTCGGACTGTCGGTGTAGCCAACACCCAGGCATGTGCCTATCTTGGTACCGTCGCGGTAAATGTCGTAACAGGTTGCGCCAGTGGATGCAGTCCAACTGAGTGTGACACTGGTGCCGGTGCCATCCGCCGAGGAAGCGGCCGCGAGGTCGCCGACAGCCGACGGGGCCGTTGGTGCAGGTGGGGCCGGAGGTGGGGTCCCTTGGTTATTATTATTGGTGTTAGCGGGGGGACCGCCGGCTGGTGGGTTGTTAGCTGTGGTATCTGGCGTAGTTGCATCGGTAGGCGGGTCAGCTGCGGTGTCGTTGCTAGATGTGTCGGGGACGGAATTGGCGCTGTTGTTGGTGTCGGTAGCAGGAGTCTGCGGGGTCGGATCCGGACTGTTGTAGCCCTGCCCTTCGTGGTGCGTAGCGGCCAGGACGATGCCACCGGCGGCCAGCAGGATGACTAATCCGATGGTGACAGCAATCCACCACCGGCGTTTGACAATTTGCTTGGCGAGCGGCGCGATGTCTGGTTCGTGGATGTAATGGTGTTCGCCAATCGCCTTAAAGACGCCCTCGATGCTGTACTTGCCGCCCATCTCTAGGCCGGCAGCATGCTGCAGGTTGCTGGTCAGGCACAGCCAGTCTTTGCCGGCTTCACGGAAGACAAGCTGCGCGAACGGCTTCCCCGGCGCACGATGGCGACGCACGAGCGTTCCATGGAACGTCGCAACCGTTTGTGTGCCAGCACTGTCCACTGCCCTGTTACCCTCTTTAACCTTGTGGTTTAATTGTACCGCGCTGGTCCTAAAAACAGAAACACTGGGTCAACAGCAATCCACAGGCTACAGACCCTCGAGCGGCACGCCGGTGTTGAACGCCAGCAACGCTAACCCTCCGATGATTGCGTCCTCATTGGCCGGATTGGGCTCACGGACTCGCTGCGGATACAACAAATCGGGCTCCTGGATACTAACGTTAAGCAACAGGCTGCCTCTCGGATGATTTCCGGAGCCATAGATACGGACTCCATCGTGACTGGTAAGTCCAAGACCGCTCGTGCGAACCATCGGCACCGAGCTTGGGAACAGTTCATCTTCCCTCGCAGGGTTGTCTACGGGTTCCCGCAGGTTCCAGCCGACGCCGACGGAGCCATCCGGCCTTCGATAGGTAAAGTTTGGCTCGGGCCCTGCGCCGCTGGCCAACACCGCCGCAATGCGTCCCGTAGCCTCACGGATTGGCGCCAGCCGCGTCTGCTCTTCGGCAACCCACCCATTGTTATTTTCCCACCTCGCCATTTCCTCGTCTACCAGCTCGAGCAAATCATCAGACATGTCATCGGGCAAGGGCCTCCCATGCGTCATCATATCCACGACCATACCCCTGATTGCTTGTCGTTGCTCAATTTCACCCGCCAGGACCGCCTCCGGCGACCTGCCCGTTTCGCCTGCGGCCAGCATGCTTGCATATATTCTACCGATTCCAGACATCTCCGCCATTCGTGTTGCTCCGATTAAGTAGCACTATGGTGGCACCGTGCGCCTGTTCTGTCAAGAGCTGCTGGGCGTTACTGGTTTTCTTTGATTTGGGTGATGAGGTCGCGGAGCTCGGCGGCTTGCTCGAACTGGAGGTTGGCGGCGGCCAGGTCCATCTGGGCGTTCAAGTCTTTGAGGAGGCTGGCATATTCGTCCTTTGGAATCTTTTTGAGGTCAAGCTTGGCACGCTTAGCTTCTTCGCCGACGGCCTCGACGCGCATGCTGGCTTCGACGGCGCGGTTGATGCCGGTGGGCGTAATGCCATGTTCGGTGTTGTAGTCTTTCTGGATTTTGCGGCGGCGGTCGGTTTCATCCATGGTTTTGCGCATGCTGTCCGTCACACGGTCAGCGTACATGATGACGTGGCCGTCGACGTGGCGGGCCGCGCGGCCTACAGTTTGGATGAGGGCTTGTTCACTGCGCAGGAAGCCTTCTTTGTCGGCGTCCAAAATGGCCACGAGTGAAACTTCCGGCAGGTCGAGCCCTTCGCGCAGCAGGTTTATGCCCACCAGCACATCGTACACACCCAGCCGCAGGTCGCGCAGGATGTCGGTACGGTCCAGGGTGTCGACATCGCTGTGCAGGTAGGCGACCTTGATGTTCAAGTCCTTCAGGTACTCTGTCAAATCCTCAGACATACGCTTCGTAAGCGTGGTGACCAGCACGCGCTGGCGTTTTTCGACGGTGGCGCGAATTTCGGCAATCAAGTCGTCTATCTGGCCTTCAATAGGCCGGACTTCGATGGGCGGGTCCAGCAAACCGGTCGGGCGGATGACCTGCTGGGCCGGTTCGGGGCTGCGGCTGAGTTCGTACTGCGCCGGCGTGGCGCTTACGTACACCACTTGGTTTACGTGCCGTTCGAATTCAGTAAAAGTAAGTGGCCGGTTGTCTAGCGCACTGGGCAGGCGGAAGCCATAGTCCACCAGGACTTCTTTGCGAGCACGGTCGCCGTTGTACATGCCGCGTACCTGGGGGATGGACATGTGGGATTCGTCCACCAGCAGCAGGAAATCATCCGGAAAATAATCCAGCAGTGTGGCGGGCTGTTCGCCCGGCTCGCGGTTGGTTAGGTAGCGGCTGTAGTTTTCGATGCCCTTCACGAAACCGGTCTGCTCCAGCATTTCCAGGTCGAACCGGGTGCGCTGCTCCAGTCGCTGAGCTTCCACCAGTTTGTTTTGGCCTTTGAATTCGGCAACACGCTCGACTAGTTCCTGCTCGATGCTGCCCAGGGCAACTTTGAGTTTGTCTTGCGGCGTTACGTAGTGGCTGCCGGGAAAGATGCGGTATTCGTCTAGCTGCGCCAAGATTTCGCCGGTCAGCGGGTCGATTTTGGTGATGCGCTCCACCTCGTCGCCGAAGAAGTCGATGCGGTAGGCCAGTTCTTCGCCGGCTGGGAACACGTCTACCACGTCGCCGCGGACGCGGAAGGTGCCCCGGTGGAAGTCGATGTCGTTGCGGGTGTACTGGATGTCGGTTAGCAGCCGCAAGAATTTGTCGCGCACCCGGCGCTCGCCGCGCTTGACCACAATCGACAGGCTGCCGTAGTCCTCCACACTGCCGATGCCGTAGATGCAGCTTACACTGGCCACAATCAATACATCAGGGCGTGTCAGCAGGCTGTCGGTGGCGGCGTGGCGCAGGCGGTCAATCTCTTCGTTGATGGCGCTGTCTTTTTCGATGTACGTGTCGCTGCGGGCAATGTAGGCCTCCGGCTGGTAGTAGTCGAAGTAACTCACAAAGTAGTGGACGGCGTTGTTCGGGAAAAAGTTTTTGAACTCGGCATACAGCTGGGCCGCCAGAGTTTTGTTGTGGCTTAAAACCAGTGTGGGCCGCTGCAGGTTCTGCACCAGGTTGGCCATGGTGAAGGTTTTGCCGGAGCCGGTTACGCCCAGCAGCGTTTGCTCTTTGGTACCAGCGCGCAGGCCGTCCGTCAGCTGGGCAATAGCCGCCGGCTGGTCGCCCATCGGCGCATAGTCACTGGTTAGTTCAAATTTCACGTATCTATTGTAACAAGAGATGTTCTAAGGGGCAGCTATTAGGCCCGGCAACGCCGACAGTAGGTCATCTTCGATTGCGGAAATACTCGCACTCTGAGCAGTCGTCAATTGAGCGACACAGTCCGGCTCGGTGACGATTGCTTGGCTATAGTAGTAACTGCCGATTTTTTTGTCACCCCACCTGTTTTCCAGCTCAGGCTCGGTCTTGCTGCGTGTAAGATACAAATTATTCAGCCCGGATTTGCAGCCACTCAATGCTCCCACCTTGCTCGCCAGTGTTTTGGTGGTGATATGCACTAGGCCGGTCGAGGCGTTGTACGTATACTGTGCGTCGTCCAGATCGGCTTTGGCGAGCGGCAGCCGCACATGCCATTCGGTAATCACTAAGTACGCATTCGACTGGCCGCCATCGGTGAATTTTTTGCCCGTGGTGGTTATGCACTGCTCCGGGGAAGTTAAGAGGAGTTTGCTGCCGGGAGATTTTTTGCAGGTCTCGAACGAGTCGACCGCCGGAAGGTTTGGCACATCCTTGGACACTTTGTTGGCGCTAGACAGAGTTTGTTCGGCCAGCTGCGAGCTGTGGTAGGCGTACCAAATGGTAAAGCCAATGGCCGCCAGCACGATGGCCGCCGACACCATGCCGACCATCCGAAACTTTTCCCGTTTAATCACGCCCATCGGTATGTCTCCGTTTAGCCTTTAGCTTAAGCATAGCATATCCGGGCGGCCAAAAGCGTTTATGGTTTGGTATGCTTTAGGCTATACTAGCGGATATGGATCTAAGCGACGAGCCGCAGCAATCTCCGCGGCGGGAAATCATAAGACACGAACTGGAAAAAGAAACAGCGGAACGACTAGGGAGGATTGACCAGGAGTTCGCCGAGGGCTTTACCTTCATGCACCGTTTTAACGACACAGTGACAATGTTCGGTTCGGCCCGGTTCGACGCCAGCCATCCGTACTACCAGAAAGCGCGGGAAGTTGCAGCAGCCCTGAGCGACGAGGGCTACACCGTCGTGACCGGCGGTGGCGGCGGCATCATGGAGGCCGGTAACCGCGGTGCCAAGGAGGCCGGCGGGCACGCCGTCGGGCTTAACATCATCCTGCCGCGCGAACAAACGCTCAACCCCTACGCTACCGACACCATGAGCTTCCGCTACTTCTTCAGCCGCAAAGTCATGCTCGCTTTTGGTGCGTCAGCCTATGTTTATTTTCCCGGCGGCTTCGGTACGCTCGATGAACTGTTTGAAGTTATTACGCTCATCCAGACCAAGAAAATGCCGCTGGCGCCCATCATCTTAGTGGGCAGTGAATTCTGGACGGCACTCGACCGGTATGTGAAAACCTATCTGCTGGAAGGCATGCACACTATCACGCCCGGTGACGAAGAGCTGTACACAATTACCGAAGACATCCAGGTCATCAAGGCAATAGTGAACCACCACCGCGACACCTCGAACGCATTCAACCACCACAACGGCAGCGACGACGTTAGAGATTAATATCCCCAAGGCGCCCCGCACGCCCTTTGGGGAGTGCGTTACGCGCCGGCCAGTCTCTGGGCTTTGGCGCCTGTTAGGTAGCCGGTGGCTTAGACTGGTCGGGCTGCACTACGCTTGACCCTCCCCAAAGGGCATGCGGGGCGCCCCCAACGCTCTATTCTATTCCGAACGCGACTTCGGGGGCGAGTTGTTCATCGAGCTTGCCGAGCAGCAACGCCTGTAAGTTTTCCTGGTGCAGGTAGCGCGCCATTAGTTCCCGGCCCAGGCCGGCGCGCATGTGGCGGACGATGCGCTGGCTGTAGTCCAGGCCGTTGCAAGCGCTGAGCGCTACGTCGAGCATGTTCATGGAAACGGGATGGACGCCGTCTACCAGTGCCAGTAGCTGGTTGCCCTGCCAAAATTCGAGGGCTGGGTGCAAGCCCGCCAGGACTTGTTCGGCTTGATGCCAGCTAAGGTCTTCGGGCTGCACGTGGGGCTCGAACGCTTCGGGATGGTACGGTGAGTGCCCGTTACCATAAAACCAATGCACTACTTTCCAGGGCAGTGGCACGCCGGCCAGTTCGGCGGCGGTCATGGGTTCGTGCTGGATGGCGGTGGCAAAAACCTCCCCGTAGTCTGGCCGTACCTGTTGTAATTTTAAGTACGACCCTAACGAACGCATGTCGTTGATGGTGTTTACCGCCAGTAACAGGGTGGTGATGGCCAGCCCCGGCAGGTCGTGCTCCAGCGGCAACAGTACTACAGCGCCCAGTTCTGGCACGGCGAGTAGGTTGTGCTTGTGCTGACCGGTGTAGTCGGCCGAGATGACAGGCCACTGCTTGGCGGACGGCATCAGGAAACTAATTTTCTTGACTTCAAAGTCACGACTTTTGAGCTTTTTGTAGGCTTCCAGACGGCGCTGCTGCCAATCGGGTGATTCGAGCATGCTAACAGCGGCGAGCAGTTGTGCGGCGGGTTCGTGCTTAATCATGCTGTCTAGCGACCGATAGCCTAATTTCTTCATGGTAGTCTTTGGTTGCAGCTTCTTGATAAGCATGCGCATCGCCGACTGCTTAACCACAAAGGTTTGGGTGGGCAGTTTTAGCTTACCCAAATAAGCGCAGACGGCCTGCAGCACTGCCTCGGCCGTACCGTCGGCCCGCATGTTCAGGGCCGCCCGGACTTGGATTTCATCCCGCGCCAGCCGGTTTGTTAGGGCGCCGTAAAGTTCCTGCCCGGTAGTGTCGCGCGGGTCCAGCCCAAGCTCGCGGATTTTCGCCCGCGTGTCGTTCATTATTTCCATAAGCAGGCGGATGTCCGCGCCAGGCAGCCCGGCAGCCTTTTCGAGCTTCTGCAACTGGGAGCGCAGCGCCGGTTCGGCCACCCCCATCAACTGCGCTAAAACCCTCGACATAGTTATATACAGGTTACCACAAGCGCCTTGTGAGTGGTAGCGGAACGGCCCCAAAACCAGGGCCATCCTGGCTTCAAGACGCTAATGCTGCCACTTGGTTGCAGGCGCCCGGGAGCCAGGGGCACTCAGTCCGGGAGCGGCAGCCCCTCGACGTCACTGAGGACGGAACGCGTCCAAAACCAAAAGCCGGCCTCGAACAAAGCGAACACTGGTCGACCGCGCCATCGGCAAACAGCAGACTTGCATCTTTGTCGACACTGGCCTGCTGCGCAAAAATGAGTTCGAGGAGGTACTGGACATGTACAAGCACCTCGGTTTGAACATCAAACCCATCCGTGCTGCCGACCGCTTTTATGCCAAGCTCGAAGGCGTTACCGACCCCGAAAAGAAACGCAAAGCCATCGGCGCCGAATTTATCGCCATCTTCGAAGAAGAAGCTAAAAAGGTCAAAAATGCTAAGTTTTTGGTGCAGGGCACGCTGTACCCAGATGCTATTACTTCTGGCACCACTAGCGGCGCGTCGGCCAAAATCAAATCCCATCACAACTCCGGCGGGCTTCCCGAGAAGATGAACCTGAAGCTCATCGAGCCTCTCAGGGAACTCTTTAAAGATGAGGTCCGCGTGTTGGGCAAGGCGCTTGGCCTGCCCACCCCCATCTATACCCGGCAACCCTTCCCCGGCCCCGGCCTTGGCGTGCGAGTCGTCGGCGAAGTCACGCCGGAGCGCATCAGAATCCTGCAGGAAGCAGATGCCATAACCTCTGAAGAAATCGAGAAGCGTCCCGAAGTCCGCCAGGGGCTTTACCAATACCTCACTGTGCTGCTGCCCGTCAAATCCGTCGGGGTGATGGGTGACGGCCGCACTTATGAGAACGCCTGCGTAGTCAAGGCCTTCAACTCCCGCGACGTCATGACCGCCGACTGGGCCCACCTGCCGTACGACCTGCTGGCCATCATCTCCAGCCGCATCGTCAGCGAAGTCCGCGGCATCAACCGCGTCATGTACGAAATCACCACCAAGCCACCCGCCACCATCGAGTGGGAATAGCACAAGTGGGTTGCGCTAAGGCATGGGTTATGCTACATTGCGAATGTCAACCGTAATTGGGAGTAGCGTATGGAACGTATTTCTGATTTACCAAAAACACCGGCTATAGCACGGCCACTGGGGGGGTACCGTCATGGAATTGATGGCAACTCTCTCAGAAACCCCTACTTTGCGACAACCCGGTACACCCCCACCTACTCCTCCCGTAGAAATGAGCACAACTACACGATCCGGGGAGGGTTACGCGCAAATCGCTGATGACAGTCAGACCGATCATATGTACGAATAGGCTATGACCTATTGTTGTACCACGGATGTAGTAACACGAACTCTACCTGCGGCCATTACCGTAAGATTTCCAGGCGAAAGAAAAAGACTACTGCAGCTAATGGCAGCGGACCAGGCGGAAAGAGCTTCTCCGGACTTCTTTTCCAGAGATTTAGCTATCGCGACACGGATTACCAAAAATGAGCTAGCCCGTATCGATGAGGTTCTCTCTATTCTGAAACGGACTAAGACTCCGAGCGTACGAAATATTGGTTTGGACGGAAGCAGGGCGGTATGGCTCATCGCTTTACACAATTTCAACTACAAGGGTGCGGGTCGCTTGGTGCTGCAAAAAATGAGGCGCCTTTATTATAAGGATAAGAGCCAAGTATTTTATCCTGGCATACCCTATCTGGTAGATAGGATTATGGTTGGGTCTGTACAACCCATTGACCCTGAGAACCTTCCGCATCAGCTGTATGGAACACAGGGTCTTTCTGTGACATTGGGAGATGGGACCATAAAAGCCCAGCCATTCCCCATACTAAACCTAAAAAGTCTTGGCAAGCGCCGAAAGAACTTTGACCTAGCACCTAAATCACCATGCGTACACCATCCATAGAAAACCAGTCAATCCTTATAGCTTCGTGCTCCGTTGACGCACCCACTTGGGAACCGGTTGCAGCAAAATTGCAAACAAGGGGTTTTGATGTCGTAACTTTTGAAGCAGATAAGGTCGCCCTCCAAAGCCTGCCATTTGAAGTTTCAGTAGGTGATAATGGATTCGAGATTCTGTACGACCAGCGTAAGCTTTGTCTGGACGGAGTTGCTGCCGCCTGGTTTCGGCGACCCTCCTTCATTACAAATCCCCGAGTAGATGGCGCAACACAAATGAGCCTTGACATGGAAAGAAGAGCGCTCCAGGCAGCACTCTGGGATAGCATCCCGGAGGAGATGTGGCTTAACTCTCCAGACCAAATACTTAGGGCTGAGCGAAAACTATCCCAACTACGTCAGGCGCACCAGTTGGGGTTTGCGATTCCATCTACTGCCATTACTAATGATTGGGACAGTATCCAAAATAGACTGGAGCAAAATGTTATCTGTAAATCTTCGTACTCGGTCTTTTACGACGGTGGCGAGTATCGATTGCTGTACACCACGCCATTCACTAACGACCCATCCGAACTTCCGCTTGATTTAAACCCGTACCCGGGTATATGGCAAAACGCCCTAAAGAAGTCACGCGAGTGGCGCATCACTGTCGTAGGTGACGAGACATTTGATGCGGCCATATACACTCATGAGGATGCTAAGGATGATTGGCGTAAACATCAGTTAGTGCCTGGGTACGTAGATTTTAAGGTCGAACCATTCCCAACCGATTTGAAAGAGAAATGCTTTGCATATTTAGGAAGATTCGGCCTACGATTCGGTGCGTTTGACTTTATAGAAGACGCCGAAGGGCAAATGACGTTTTTAGAATGCAACCCGAATGGTCAGTATATGTGGCTAGAACACCAACTACAGCTACCAATCTCGGATGCAATCACTAGCGAGCTTATAAAAATAGCTCGACGACCTTAGAACGAGGTGGCCTTGTACCAGTCGGGGGCTTTGACCAGCCATTTTTCGAGTTCTTTTTCGGTAAGCAAGCCAGCCTGGGCGCCCATTTCCTGGCAGACGCTCATGGAGTTGATTGGCGCCCACTGCAGCGCGCTTTCCAGGTCGTGGCCCATGGCCAGGGCGGCCACGAATGTGCTCGCAAACGCGTCGCCAGCACCAGTCCGGTCTAGCGGCTCCTTCGGGTCTGGGTACAGCGGCATCTTGAGCCGTCGCTGGCCGTCGGAAACATACGCGCCTTCTGGCCCGTCGGTTACCACGGCAATCTTGGGGCCGAGTTCGTGCAGCTTGTTTATGAGGTCGTGGACGTCATCGTGGTTGCCGCCGGTGACGGTTGTGGCCTCTTCGCGGTTCAGGATGACCACTTCGGTCCGCGCGTAGTAGCCTTTCAGCTTTTCGGCGCCCCACTGCAAATGGAACATGCCCGGCTGGAAAGCCAGTTTGATGTCCGGGTTACTTTCCAGGTAGCGCAGCATGCCTTCGTGCAGCGGCCAGGTCTTTTCGCCTAGGACGCCCAGGTACAGCCAGTCGGGGTGGCGTTTGGGGGCGTGCCATTCATAGCTGTAATCTTCAAAGTGCTGGAACTTGGTGCGGTCAGCACCGTAGCGCAGCACGTAGTGGTAGTTGGTCTTCTTGCCGTTTTCCACCACCAGTTCGTCGGTGTGGACGCCCTGCCCCTTTAGGTACGTCGTTATGCCCTTGCCCGGTTCGTCGTCGCCGAACCACGACATCAGGCTGACGTCTAGGCCCAAGCGGCTCATCGAAACGGCCGCGTTCGGGCTGCACTCGACGGCCTCAACGATGTCGACGCGGTCGTACGGCAGCTTGGCGCCAAGCTCAAAGCTGAGGCGCTTAATGCCTTGGTCGTCAGTGTAAACCTGGACAGAGTCCTTGTTTAGTTCTATAAAGGCGTCGCTAATGATATCACCCACCGCAAGCATGCGTGGCACTTTAGCGCCAGACGCATGTGAGTCATCAGACATCTTTTTCCTCCAATTCCATGTTATGTAGTTCTGTTCCTGCTCGTAAGATGCCTGCCTTGGCACCAATTTGACCCACTACCGAAGTTGAATTTGCGCTGGCGAACACTATCGCGTCACGCAGGCTGCTGCCGCGGCACCACTGGCTTAAGAAGCCGGACGCAAACGCGTCACCGGCACCGGTCCGGTCTAGCACGGGTACGTCTTCATACATGCCCGCCTTCACAATGGTCTTGCCGTCCGAGGCACACACTCCGTTCGGTCCGTCAGACACAATGACAGCCGGGCAAAGCTCCAGACCTTTGCGCACTAGCGTCTCCAGGTCGCCCTCGCCAACAAGCGTCTGCATTTCGTCTTTGTTCAAGCAAAGGACGGCGACATCTTTCAGGAATACCTTGAGTTTGTCTGGATTGGACAGCTCACTGCCCGCAGGGTTGAGCATTATGAATGCATTCAGCGCCCTAGCCCGTTCGGCCACCATCGTAAGCAATTCGTAGTCGCCCAGGGAAGACGGGTACAGCCAATTTGCTTTGTCGATTTTGCCAAGTGCATCGCCAAGAGACTCCTTGGGCATGAGCGTGCCATGGAAGTTCAAGATGGTCCGTTCGCCGTCGGGCGACAGCAAAATGGTGGAGTAGCTGGCTTTATAGTCCTTGTTCTGGTCAACCAGGTCGGTATGGACGCCCTCCACTTCCATGTCGCGCAATATGCTAAGCGATGCCGGGTCCTCGCCAAGCGCCCACACGAAGTGAGCGTCCAGCCCTTGCCTGGCTAGTGTTACCGCAACATTGGTTGCATTGCCGCCAGTTGCGAAGTAGGCTTCCTCGACATCCAGCTTGGCCCCAAGCGGCAGGTGCGTGTACGCGACCTTACCTTCCTTCTTGGGGTCGAACTCATCACTTTTTAGGAATACGTCCTGAGTCGCCTTACCAATCGCGTAAATCGTAGGTTTTTGTTGGTCGTCCATTAGTGCACCTTGCCGCGTTAGCTTTTCTGCCCACCTATAGTCAGAATTTTATTGCTTACGCTTATTGTGGCACAGCGGTGCCTGGCATGCAAGCCCGGCCGACCAAGAGGGTTATTGTCCGCCGCCCTTACGCCATTTTGCCAGTTTTAGTAGCGGCCAGTAGAGGTCATCCTCTCGCTCTATCTGTAGCTCAGCCAGCTCCTGATTCGTCGGGTTTCGTTCTTGGAATTCCACAAACGGCACGTCTTCTACCAGCGCAATGGGCGTCTGTTCGTCACCCTCGCCCATCATGGTGACCGCAGCCGCCGCCAGCCCATTCGCAATGTTGGATTTTTGGAATTGCATGGCGCGTCCGAACACATCAGGCTGGCCGATGTAATCCTTTAGCGGCATAAAGCCGCTATGCGCCAGTGCGATGCCCGTCGTACCCCATTGCAGCGGTCGGGTCGTTGAGTCAGTCAGGATAACGCCAATGCGTTTCCGGCCATGTTTTCGCACCAGATATTCCCTAATAGCGTTGGCGCTTTGCTGTAGATCTTCGGGCCACAGTATGTAGTTGCCATCGCTGTTCGATTCATCGATGCCGGCCGTCGGAATCAGCTTACCTCGCGTAATGGTAAAACTGACGTGATACGCACCAGCCCGGGGCAAATACCACTGCGCTTCCTGCCGAATCAGCTCATCTTTGTCGGCACCCTCGGCCGCAACCACCCGGCCTTCGCACAGCGACACAATTTTGGTAGCGATTGCCACCACACACCCCTCCGGTAAATCCGGTAGCACCGAATCGAGCAGCTCGAACAAATCGTGCGACCGCGCGGTTATTTTGGGGACTTTATAGACGGTAATTTTCATTTAGGCCTGCTTCTTCCGGCTCGAACCATTTCGCAGCCATTGTACACCCAAGTAGACCAGTGGCGTCTCGATAACCGACATACAGCACTTTAGCAGCCAGTACGGCAGTATCAGGCCGATGAGAAAACTGATGTTGGCGCCGAACGGCCTGCCAAGCCCATAAAAAGCCAGCAGCATGAACACTGTCGTGTCTACAAACTGGGCGGCAAAGTTCGACACATTGTTTCTAAACCACAGCGCCTGCTTCCCCAGCCTTTCGCGGATTTTGCTAAAGACCCAAACGTCTAGCAATTCGGCCAGCGCAAAGGCCGTCAGGCTGGCCGCGGCGATGCGGATGGAGGCATGGAACACGGCATCGTAGGCCGGCTCGCTGGCCGCAAACCGCGGCGACGGTGGCAGCCACGTTGCCAAAAACGACATGGCTAGCACCAGGGCAATGGTAAGTAGCCCCGAGTACACCACACTCCTGGCCCGCGCTTTGCCGTACACCTCTACGATGACGTCGTTGGCCGTAAAAATCAGCGGCACTGCCAGCAGCGCCACGCTGGCGGTCAGGTGCAGGCTGCCGATTGCGAAAAGCGGGACGGTTTTAGCGCCCATCAGTTCGGTAATGGCTATACAACAGATGTAGACTGCAATTAGTAAATCAAGCTTTCGAATCTTCATGGTTTTAACAGTTCCTGATTAGGTTTTTGAATGGCGTAATGGAGCAAAAGTGTTCCCTGGCTATTCAGCCGTTTGTGGCTTACCAGCCGGAGCGGGACGTTGCGCTTCAGGGTAACCGTAAGTGGTAATCCCGCGCCGAACATAACCGGTTCGATGGTTACGAGCAGCTCATCCACCAGACCCGCGTCAACAAAACGGGCGTTAGTCTGGGCGCCCCCTACCAACAGCAACGACGTGTAGCCACTCGCTTCTAAGCGTTTGATAAGCGCCTCGGGTGTCTCCTTCGAGAATGCAAGACCGGGTCGTTTTTCTTGCACAAACCTTTCTGGCCGGCGAGTCAAAACAATCCGCGGCTTGTCTGCCCTAGGCCGGATGATCTGCCGCGCCGCGGCGTAGGTTGCACTACCCATCACAACGCAGTCATGCGCGGCAATCTGTGCCCGAAATACAACCTGGTCCTCGGCCGAAGCCCAACCAGCCGTCCCAGGGCTAGCACCCCTCGTTGTCTTCCCATCCAGAGAAGCAACCGCTATAAGTGTTACCTTCATGCGCACTCCAAATAAAAAACTGCTCCGGGGAGCAGTTAGCGGTTCGTAAAGAAAGTAAAGCTAGCCCCGGACTAAGCACAGGGGGCTGTACACAAAACCAGACCAAGTTCGGACATGCTTATTGTGTAGCATAATGCCTGGTAGTGTATGGGTTGCTTGCAAAGAAAGCAACCGGTTGTTGCAAATACTGCAAAACCTCAGGCCGCTTCGTCGGCCTGAGGAGACTCGGCTTCGGCAGCTTTTAAGGCCCTGCCGGGTGCTTCGGCTATTTGCTCCACCCGGTTCTGGACACCGTCCGAGACAGATTCCACCTTGCTGGCGGCAGCGTCCAGCTTGCTGGCTGCACCGTCAACGGCAGACTCTACCTTGTCGATGGCCTTTACAATGTCGTCAAAGAAGCCCATGAAGCACCCTCCTTAAGCAACGGCGTGTCCGGCCGAGTTAAATGCTTCCAGCTTGGCTTCCACCACCTTTTGCACTTCGGGCACCACATCGCGGTTGATTAGTTTCGCGACTGAGTATTCATCGGCATTTTCTTTGAGCGTTTTGAGCAGCGTGTTGTGGTAGGCAATGCGCATGTCGCTGTTGATGTTCACTTTGGTAACGCCAATCTTCACGGCGCTTTCGAAATAGTGGCCCGGCGTGCCGCTGCCGCCGTGCAGGCTGATGTTGCAGGGCAGCACATCGCGGATTTGCTGCAGCAGTTCCAAGTCAAGTTTCTTTGGCACCGGGTATTTGCCGTGCAGGTTACCCACGGCCGCCGCAAAGGTGTCAATGCCGGTTTCGACTACGAACCGCAGCGCGCCCTCCGGCGTACTGAATGTTTTCTTGATTTCCTCGTAGTCAATCTTTTCGGTGTGCAGGTTGGACGAGCCGCCAAAATAGTGCGGTTCGCTTTCGACCAGCGCGCCGGTAAATTTGGCGTACTCCACAACTGCTTTGGTAGCCTCAATGATTTCCTCTTCGGTCGCATCCCGTTTGGCCTGCGACAGGTCGATGTGGATGAACTCAAAGCCGGCGTCGATGCCCCGTTTGGCGTCCTCGACAGACGGCGAATGGTCGAGGTTGACGTACATCTCCACGCCATACTCGTACTTGAAGTTGTCGACCATGTCGCGCACGTTCTGCAGGCCGATGTCGCTGACCTCGCCGGCACTGACTTCCACTAACACCGGCGCGCTCTTGGCTTTGGCCGCCAGGGTAACTGCCTTCAGGGTCGGTTCATCGTCTAGGTTGAAGGCGCCGAACGCCCAGTGCTCTGCCCGGGCTCGCTCCATCCGGACACGGGCCTTGGCACAGTTAGCACGGACTTGCTGAAGGGTGATGGGCATTACTTCTTCCTTTCTACGATTTGGTGTGCCGCGAGGCGGATGTGTTTGGCATCCAGCCCGAAATGTCTCAAAAGCTCTTCCTGTTCACCGGACTCGCCGAAGCGGTCTTGCATGCCGATGCGCCGCATAGGCGTCGGCAGGTTTTCGCCCAGCAGTTCGGCAATGGCGCCGCCCAGACCACCGATGATTTGGCCCTCTTCGGCCGTAACCACACAACCGGTCTTGCGCACGCTCTTTAGAATAGTCTCTTCGTCCAGCGGCTTTACCGTCGGCACGTGCACCACCTCGGCATCGATGCCGTCTTTAAACAGCTGTTCGGCCGCCAACAGCGCGTGATAAGTCATAGTACCAGTCGCGATGATAGTCACATCCGTCCCCGGCGCGAACACATAGGCTTTACCGATTTCGAATGGTGTGTCGAGGGTGGTGATAATGGGCGTGCCTTCACGCGCCAGCCGCAAGTAGTTTGGCCGCAGGTCTTTCGCCATAGCTAGCGTAGCCTTTTCGGCCTCGACACTGTCGCAGGGGGCAATTACCACCATGTTCGGCAGCGCCCGCATCAGCGCCACATCTTCCAACATTTGGTGCGTGGCACCGTCTGGGCCGACTGAAACACCGGCGTGGCTGCCCACAATCTTCACCGGCCGGTCGTTCAAGCAAATGGTGGTGCGGATTTGTTCCCAGTTGCGCCCCGGGCTGAATGCCGCGTAGCTGCTCACGAATGGAATTTTACCCATCGCGGCCATACCCGAACCCACCGTCACCAGGTTTTGTTCGGCCACGCCAATTTCTATAAATCGCTCCGGAAACGCATCGCGGAATAAACTCATCTGTGTGCTGTCGGTTAGGTCGGCACAGGCTGCCACCACGCGCGTATCCAGTTCGCCAGCTTTCTTTAGCCCCCGCCCAAACCCTTTGCGAATCGGCTCACTTTGCAAATCCTTGGCGGTTACATCAACTAGATACATATCACTCATGTTCGCTCCGAATCTTACCGCCAAGGGTGCGCAGTTCGTGCAGGGCTTTCACGGCCTGCTCATGGTTGGGCGGTGCGCCGTGCCAGTGGAAGTCGCCTTCCATGAAGTCCACACCCTTGCCCGGAATGGTGTAGGCGATGATGACGACTGGCTTTTCGGTGACGGCCTTAGCCATGGCGCAGGCGTCAATCACCGCCTCAATGTCGTTGCCGTCGATTTCGATGGCGTGCCAGCCGAAACTCTCCCATTTTTTCTTCAGGTCTTCCAGTGGCATGACGCTCTCGGTGGGACCATCAATCTGGATATTGTTCCGGTCAACGATAGCCGTGATGGTGTTCAGGTTGTACTTGGCAATCAGCATGATGGCTTCCCACACATTGCCTTCGTCCAGTTCGCCGTCGCCGGTCACCACGTACACCCGGCGGTGCAGCTGCTTGTCCATGCGCATAGCCAGGGCCATACCGGCCGCCTGGCTCAGGCCGCAGCCCAGGGGTCCGCTGGTGTTTTCTAGGCCTGGCAGTTTGGTGCGCTCGGGGTGGCCCTGCAGCCGTGAACCCAGCCTGCGTAGCGTCAGCAATTCCCGCTTAGGGAAATAGCCTGCCTCTGCCATGGTGGCGTACTGCACCGGCACGCAGTGGCCGTTACTGAGCAGCAAAATGTCCCGGTCGTCCCAATAAGGCTTCTTGGGGTCGATTTTCATCACATCAAAATAAAGTGCTGTAAAAACGTCGGCCAACCCCAGCGGACCGGCACTGTGGCCACTACCGGCGTGTTCTAGCATACGAATGATGTCTTCGCGGATGGTGTTGGCCTTTTGCTCGAGCTGTTTTAGAGAATATGCCATATCGTTCAAACCCCAATTGCTGCCCTTAGTGTAGCATAAGCCTGTTGCGGCGCCACAGCCCCGTGTAAGTAGCCGCCGGCATTGATAACATCAATCCCGCCTTCCACCAGTTGCCGGATGTTCGCCGCGTCCACCCCGCCGTCCCAGCCCAGCTCCAGCCGTGGCATCAGTTCCCGCAGGCGCTTGGCCTTTTCGAGCAGCGTTAGGTCGGCGTGCCCGCCGAAATGCTTCAGGTCGCCCGAAAAAATCAGCACATGGTCGATGAGTTCCAGCGCCGGCTCAATTGCGCTGACTGGCGTTTCCGGCAGCAGCGCCACGCCAACTTCGATGCCGTGCAGGTGGGCCGCGCCAGCAAATTCCAGAAAATCCCCGTCAGCCTCGGCATGCACAATAATCAACTGCGGCTTGAGCGCCAGCAGCGCCCCCAGATGGTCAAACGGTTTCTGGTACAGCACATGCAAATCAGCCCGCACACCGCCCGGCCACCACACGTCCTCAATCTCCATCAGTTTGTGCCGCGTAAACACGCCGTCCGACAGGTCAATGTGAATCCGGTGGGCATACCCCAGCGTCTGTTCAATTTGCCGCTGGTATACAGCCGGGCTGTCGGTAGTCACCGTCGGACATATGCTCGCACCCATATGCTATGTATAATACAGCTGCAAAGAGGAAAAAGGTATACCGCTCATGGCAAAAACCGCAGCCGCCGCCGAACCCGTCGAAACCGACTTTACGCCGGCGCTGGATGCCGCCCAGAACCAGTTGGGCTGGACATTTGATGCCAGTGATTCACTGGATAGTAAGGCCTTAGCCATTTTGGGTGCAGCACTTGCATTAGGCATATTCGCGCTGCAAAGCGAAATGAACCGCCCCCTCTGGCTTTTACTACCCTTCTTCACCACAGTTTTGCTTGCGGTACTAGCTAGTATTCTAGTCATTCTGCCTTTGCCTATGTATCGGTATGTGGGCAACATCGACTTCACTGAGCACCCGGAGTATCTGCAACTCAACAAAGACATGCTGGCACTGCAGCTTCTGGCCGACACTCAGCACGCCATCCATATAAATCTGCGGCTTAATAGTCGAAAAACTGGCTACTGCTTCACCTCGCTGGTTATGGTCATACTAAGCATTGGCCTACTTGCATGGTGTATACTATAAGCATGAATAAGACGACTCGACCGAAGCAGCCAAGTAAGCAAGCCGCCCAGGCTCAATATATTCGTCTACCGAAACCAAACCTCGGCATATTAATTCAAAAGGGACTTTAGTTTCCTAGCTCATCCAGTTCCTGGATGCGGCGCTTGAAGCGCGGGGCGCCGGCGAAGGGCGTCATTAGCCAGGTGTGGACGACGCCGAGGGATTTATCAAAATCTAGGTAGCGTGAACTTAGGCACAGCATGTTGCTATCATCATCGTTACGGGAAGCACGAGCTTCTTCTTGGTCGAACGCCAGTGCCGCCCGGATGCCTTTAAAGCGGTTGGCCGCCATACACATGCCCTGGCCGCTGCCGCAGATAAGGATGCCGCGGGCCTGGGCGGGGTCGGTATCGCCGCGCATGGATAGGACTACTTTGGAGGCAAACTGCGGAAAATCATCTTCCGGCCGCAATTCTTTGTCGCCTTCGTCGACGACTTCGTAGCCGCTGCGCCGCAAATACTCGGCCAGCTGCTTTTTGAACTCAAAACCGTTGTGGTCCGCACCCAGGTAAATTTTCATAATCTTATGCCTAGTGTAGCATAAGCGGCTTGCGGTTTCACCAACTGGTTGCCAGACCTGCTAGTTGGTCGGTAGTGGCGGTTTTTTCTACCCCCGCACAGACGTCGGGCGTGCCCAGGTGCGGCAGTTTGTTCTGTTCGTCGTAGCAGGCAAAGTTGTAGGCCACGTCTATTTTTGGCCGGGTTTTAAGTTTAGCAGTGAGCTGTTCCAGGCAGGTGTCTTTGTAGGCCGCGCAGGTGGGCGCAATGGCTTCATAGATTTTAGCCGCCGCCGGGTCTTTGACCGTCAGCTTTAGGCCCACTCCGAGTCCTAAGGTTGTGTCACGCCCTAGGCTCTGCTGGTCGAACAGGAAATTACCCATGGAGTATGCAATCAGCCGGCCTTTGTAGGCCTCACTGTTCTGCACCACATGCGGGTGCGCGGCGACGACCATGTCGGCGCCGTTATCAATCATACGGTGGTAGGCCGACACTTTGGCGTCTTCGGCGGTCGTGCGATACTCGACACCCATGTGCGGCATGGCGATGACCGGCATAACTTTGGCGTACTGCTGCATAACGGCCAGCTGGGCATCAGTGGGTGTTACGTCCACCACGTACATGTAGCCGCAGAGAGCAACCGGTAATGACACGTGACTGTCTTTGACGGTAGTAGTTGCCGGTAGTGTTACGACTTCACAGATGTCATTGGTGTCGGCCATGTTGTAGGTGCCGAAGTTTTGGATGTGGTTGGCCTGCAGGTTCGTGCGGGTTTGGTCCAAGCCCCACACCCCATCGTTGTTGTCGGTGTGGTTATTCGCCTGGCTGGCTGCCGTGAACCACTTCGCCAGCTCCGGCAGATACTCCGGCCGGCAGTTGAATTTCAGTGCATCCACCTGCAATTGGTACGGCACGTCTTTGTTCGTAATGGGACACTCGAAATTGGCAATCCAGGCGTCGTACTGCGCGCGGTCGTTGGCCGACAGCCCGCTGGTAATGTCGGCGTATCCTTTCCCGCTTTGTTCGGCCGAGGTCTGCACTGACCGCCCCCAGAACACATCACCCACAAACAGCAGGTGCGAGGTCACACCCTCCGGGAGTGGCTTGGGCTTTTGCGTTTGCACTTTCACCACTACCGGCTTTGGGGCTGGATGGAAAACCCGAGCATACACCGCCCCGGCCCCCGACCCCGCCAGCAACACCGCGCACGCAACAACCGCCCACAGCATCTTCCGTGAGCGGTTGTGATTTCCCAAACGATACATGCCTTTTAGCTTACCGCTTAGGCACGTGCCCGGCTAGCCCTTGTGCAGGAATTTGCCGGCGTCGGCCACGACTTCAACGAGTCGATTGCTGTAACCCCATTCGTTGTCGTACCAGACCATTACCTTCACCAGGTTGCCAGCGACGACTTTGGTTAGCAGCAGGTCGACGGTGCCGGAGTGGCTGTTGCCGATGTAGTCAGAGCTAACGAGTGGTTCTTCGGAAACACCGAGGATGCCTTGGTAGAATGGTTCTTTGGCGGCTTTCTTGAAGCAGTCGTTCAGTTCTTCCACCGTGGTGTTGCGCTTAAGCAAAGCTGTTACGTCGCTCAAAGACACCACAGGGGTGGGAACGCGGATGCTTAGGCCGTCGAACTTGTCCTTCAGTTGTGGGAGTGTCAGCGTAACCGCAATCGCCGCGCCGGTGGTGGTGGGTACGATGTTCTCTGCTGCGTTGCGGCCTTCGCGCAGGTCTTTGGCTGGCGCGTCCTGCAGCACTTGGCTGGCGGTGTAGCTGTGCACGGTAGTCAGCAGTGATTTTTCCACGCCAAACTCACTTTCCAAAATCGCCATGACGGCACCCAGGCTGTTGGTGGTACAGCTGGCGTTACTGATGATTTCGGTGGAGCCTTCCAGCTTGTCGTCGTTGGCGCCGAGCACAATGGTGTCTACGCCGTCGCTTTTGGTGGGGCCGGAAATGACGACTCGCTTGGCGCCAGCTTTGATGTGGGCGCCAGCACCTTCCTTGTCGGTGAAGCGGCCGGTGCTTTCAATCACCACGTCAACTTCCATTTCTTTCCAAGGGAGCATGGACGGGTCTTTTTCGGCTAGCACCTTTACCTTGTGGCCGTTGACTATGACGTTCGTGTCGTCATGGCCGACCTCTTGGTCGTAGGTGCCGTAGTTGCTGTCGTGCTTTAGCAGATAAGCGAGTGTTTTGGTGTCGGTTAGGTCGTTGATGGCGACAATTTCGAGGTCGTCCCGCGCGAAGGCGATTTTAAAGGCGTTGCGGCCGATGCGCCCAAATCCATTTATAGCAATCTTGGTCTTCATGTGGTGTCCACCTCTGTTTTGAGTAGATTTAAATAATGCTTACGCTTGTCATTGTAACGCAGGGTATTACCAGATGCAAAACCGTTTAGCTGGCGAGGCCGTGTTTGAGCGCAAAGCTGATTGCAGGTTCCCATGACCGGCCAGCAAATACCTTTTGCAATCCATCAAGCGGCTGCCACCAATAGTCGTCATGTTCGTGGCTTAGCTGCACGTCGGCGGAATCCACCCTGACGGTGTACAGAAGCCGGAATATAATGGCTTCTTTCTTCGGTTCATACTGTGTGAACGCATACACTAGTTGCATATCCGCTTCGTCCGCCCCTAGCCCGGCCTCCTCGTACAGCTCCCGCACGGCAGCCGCCACGTATGACTCACCGGCATCCACGCCGCCGCCCGGAAAGTCGGGGTGCCCCGGATTATCTTCGTCGGTAGCCGAACGCCGCAAAACCAAAGCCTTGCCGTCTGAGCCAATCACCAGTGTTTTGGCATAGATAGCGAAGACCATGGCGGGACCTACTTGCTGCGGCTGTTCCAGCGCTCGATAGACTGGGCGATGATGGCCTTGGCGGCTTCCGCGTCGCCCCAGCCGTTCACCAGGGTGGTGCCGGGCTTTTTGAGATCTTTGTAGTGGCTGAAGTGTTCGGTGAGCTTTTGCTTCCAGCGGTCGCCGAGGTCATCAAGCGTTTTGATGCTGTCGCCGGTGTTGCGGTCGTCGGCTGGCACTACCACAATCTTGTGGTCGGCTTCGCCGTCGTCGGTGAAGTTCATGACGCCGATGATGCGCGCCTGCAGCCAGACACCGGTCGGGATGGGCTCATCGCAGACTACCAACGTGTCTAGCTCGTCGCCGTCTTCATCAAGTGTCTGGGGGATAAAGCCATAGTTGACGGGCTTGGCGTAGATGCTGGGCTCAACCCGGTCAATCTGGAAGGTGGCGGTGTCCCGGTGCCATTCGATTTTCAGGAAACTGCCCTGTGGGATTTCCACCACCGTGCTAACGGTGCCGTTCTGGTAATCGCCGGGGGTAAGTACTTGGTTAAAATCTGCCATCGGTATAAACTCCTTTTCGTTTCTGCGAATATTGTACACTAAGTTTAAGATGAAAATAATCGGACACCGCGGCGCCAAAGGTTTAGAGCCAGAAAATACCCTGCGCTCATTTAAAAAGGCGCTCGAACACCACGTGGACCAACTGGAGCTGGACCTGCGCGCCACCCGCGACGGCGTGGTAGTGGTCCATCACGACCCGGAGGTACGTGACCCGGCCGGCAACCGCCTAACCATCAAAGCCCATACACTGGCCCAGCTGCGCGACCACAAATCAGACTTGCTTACTTTCGAAGAGCTACTAGCTGCCGTAAAGCCGAGCGTGCACCTGTTGGTCGAAATCAAGCCACGCGAGCCCACGGGACAGATTATTGCCATCCTGCGGGAACAATTGGAACACCGGCGGTCTGCGGCTTCACTGTCCATTGGTTCATTCGACCAAGGCATACTGCGGACGATGCACGCCGCATTTCCTGATGTGGAGATGGTGGTAATCGAGCGCTGGTCGGCAGTGCGGGCCCAGTGGCGGGCGCGCCAGGTTAGTACCAAGCGGCTGAATATGCGCTCCTGGTGGCTGTGGAGCGGCGTGCTGCTAGGGCTGCACCGCGGCGGCTACCAGGTCGTGCCATACACCATGAACGACCCAGCCAAAGCCAGGCGGTGGCAACGTTATCTTTACGGCGTCATTACCGACCGGCCCGATTTGTTCGAGCGCTGACGCTAGGGTGTTACACTAGAGCCATCATGCAGGTGTTTTTTGAGCGGCGGGAAGAGCTGGCGCCGGGGATTTGGCAGTACCACTTCCGGCCGGAGCGTCCAACGGATTTTATGCCAGGGCAGTATGCTGATTTTCACATCTTGAAACCACTCGGTGACCCGCGCGGCCAAAGCCGGGTGTTTAGTTTTACCTCACTGCCCACCGACGACCGTATCAGTTTTGTGGCCAAGTTCGTCCCCCCGTTCGGGCCCTACAAGCAGGCATTGCAGGCATTGCAGCCCGGCGACGCACTGCGGCTGGATGACGCTATGGGCGACCTGGTTTTACCGAAATCGCCGGACGTGCCGCTGGTGTTTGTGGCCGGCGGCATCGGCATCGCCTCATTCGCCGGCATGTTGCGGCAGTTACTGGAAGCGCGCGAGGAACGTACCATCTTTTTCTTCTACGCCCTGCGCAGCCGCCGGGAACAAATTTTTCGTGAACTAACTGACGCCTACCCGTTAGCCCTTACCTCCATCACCATTGCCCCGCACCGCTTAACTGCCGCCGAAATCCGTGGCTCCACCCCGCCGGACGCCTTAATCTACCTATCCGGCGGCCAGGGCTTCGTGGAAGGCCTCCATGCTGACCTTTTAACCCTGGGCACTCCCCACGACCACCTCGTTTTCGACTACTTCGACGGCTACACCGACTTCTAGAAAATCGTTGTAAATTTGTGAGGACAGTCCTCTAGAGAATAGTTGAGTTCTTGAATTTACTTCGGTGGTATGTTGTATTTTACACAAGTTGCCAGTTGGTGCCGTCGCTGATGAAGCTAAGCGACATATTGGCCATTGGAATTGTCGCCGAAGACACACCGTCAATAGTTTCCGAGAGGCTGGTGATGACCGTAATCGCCCCCGCACCGGTGTTTTTAAGCGTGTACAGGTTAGAATTCCCCACTGCCGTCGGCAGCATGATGGTAATCGTATTGACGCAGAAGTAAACGTAGTCGGTGCTTGCCACCGCCGGCAGCAGCGAGCTGACCGTAATCGTGCCGGTAATGCGGCTGATGCCCGAGGTGTGCGCTACCGCCGCATCGGCATTGTCCAGCGACTGCTGCACACTGGCTGAAAGCGCGCTCTTAGGGATGTCACCGGCCAGCTTGGCGGCCGTGACGTTAGCGTCAGCAATTTTGTCGGTTACAACGGCGTTGGTCTGCAACTGCGTAGCGCCAACCGAGCCGGGCAGCAACGCCCCGCTCGAATCGTGCGCCACACTTAAGAAGGCATTGAGGATATCTCCCCACTGACCATCATCGCCTCCCGGGTGTGGTAAACGCGTCATCCCTCTGTTGGTGTCTCTTTATGCTTATGGCATACAGAAATTATTGTACGCTGCTAATGCTTGCAACCACAAGGAAACCCGGCAATTTCTTGCCGGGCCTTTCCGCACTACCTAACAGGGGTCAATCAGTTCTGGATGGGGTGCGCGTGGCCTTCCAGGTATTCGCGGATTTTGAGCGCCGCCGTAGCTCCCTCGCCAGCTGCGCTGGCAATCTGCATGGTCGCGCCGGAGCGGATGTCGCCGGCCACAAACACGCCCTTCATGGAGGTTTGCAGGCCCTCGTCGGACTTTACTAGGTGGATGTGGTCTAGTTCTATGCCGCTACCCTCCAGGAATTCGCTGTTGGGCTTTAGGCCCACGAACACAAATACACCGTCGGTCGGGAAATCGGTCTTCTTGCCGTCCTTGGTCCCAACCACCTTGGTGACCGCACCGGCTTCGCCGACGATTTCATCGGTGGTAGTGTTTAGGTGCACGGTTACCTTGCCGTTATCTATAAACTTTTGCAGCTCGTGCTGCAGAACATCACTAGCCTTGATGGTCGAGCGCACTAGCAAGTCGATGTGCGTAGCGAAGCGGGTCAGGAACATGGCTTCCTGCACCGCGCTGTTGCCGCCGCCGACCACCACCAACCGTTTGTCTCGGTAAAAAGCGCCGTCGCAGGTGGCGCAGTAGTGGACGCCGCGGGCGTAATACTCGGCCTCGCCCGGTGCGCCAATCTTCTTGTAGTCGCTGCCGGTGGCAATCAACACCGCCCGGGCCTGGAAGTCACCGCTGGTGGTTTCCAGCCGCTTCCATTCGCCTTCGTCGTGGATTTTCAGTACCTCGCCCAGTTCAATCACCGCCCCGAACCGCTCAGCCTGTTTTTGCAGATTGCCAGCCAGCTCCAGGCCCGCAATGCCATCAGCGAAGCCCGGGTAGTTATCCACCCAGTCAGTCACCGCCGCCAGCCCGCCTGGCACGCCGCGCTCGAACAGCAGCGTGTCGATGTCCTCACGCGTGGTGTAAATGGCCGCCGCCAGCGCCGCCGGCCCGGCACCGATGATAATTACGTCGTGTTTCGGAATGTCAGTTTTGTCTCCCATGGTACTCCTAGATTAACAAATACGATTAGTAATTCACAGGGGGGCTGGCTCGCGCAGCCTTACGGCGCGCTGCGCTCTCATTGATTAAAGGGGAACCTTTGGGTTCCCCTTACGCGCATGCCCGGCAAAGCCGGGCTGGCTATCCCTTCCAGGCGCAGGACCGACAGTCGGTGAACCTGGGACGTCCTCTTAAGCGACTGCGGGGGCGAGTTTGGCTAGGTTGTAGCCTACTACCACTTCTCGGGAATCATCTTGCTTGGTGATGACCGTGACCGGTACGGTCAGCGCACCAGACAGTGCCAGGGCTTCTTGCTGGCGGGCAGGGTTTTCGTCCAGGTTGACTTCGTCGTACGTGAGACCCTTAGCGCCAAGATATCTCTTGACCATCGGGCAGTACGCGCAGGTAGTAGTAGTGAAAATGGTGATATTTTTGACCATATGATTAAACCCCTCCACAAGGTTTGTCTTTTTTGGCTTAGAGCGTGTTTATTTTTAGGCACTCTCAAGTCGTACTACCTAGTGTACGCTAGCGTAAGCGTTACAGTCAATAGCGCTACATGTAGTGTTTTTTAGTACACAACGCCCATATCTGGACCAATGCCAGACTCACGAGGGGACGAGGGAACGGGCTACAACACTGGGCGGCTGACGCAGGCTTTCAGCCTGCTGGCCGCGCCTCTCATACACAAAAGGGGAACCCATGGGTTCCCCTTACGCGCATGCCCGGCAAAGCCGGGCTGGCTATCCCCTCCGGACGCGGGACTGGACGTCGGTGAGAGCGGGCTTGCCGCTTGGGCGCCCGTAGATGCAGCCCTTTACTTCCCTTCGATGGCGGCGAGCTCGATGTCGAATACCAGGTCAGCCCCCGCCGGGATTCCCGACCCATACGGCGGCCGGTCGCCATACGCCAGGGCCGCCGGAATCAGCAAGCGGCGCGTACCGCCGACCTTCATGCCTGGCACGCCCTTCGTCCAACCGGCAATCACCCCATTCAACGGAAAACTAATCGGCTTGCCAAAGTCGTGCGAACTTTGGAACACTTCGCCAGTTTTAGCAATCGCCCCGGTGTAGTGGCAAGTGACGGTATCACCCGCTGCCACCTCGGCGCCACTACCTGGCACACGGTCTTCAGTAACTAGCTCGAGCACAGAGTCAACAGGGGTAAAGTCTTGCAAAGTAGCCATTATTTTTGAATCCTCTCTAGCTTAACGACAAACACCAAATCGGAATTGGCCGGAATGGACGCACTGGGCGACTGGCTGCCGTAGGCCATGGCAGCCGGAATGGCCAAACGGCGCGTGCCGCCGACCTTCAAGCCAACCATGCCCTTGTCCCAGCCCTCGATTACTTGCCCCTGGCCCAGTTTGAAGGCAAAGGCTGTAGTGTCAGTGAAGTTTTCGTCGAACTTGGTGCCGTCAGCGGCAAGCGTGCCGTAGTATTTCATTACCAAACAGTCACCATCCTTGGCAGCCGGACCCGTGCCTTCACTTAGGTCGGTGGCTTGCAGTTCGGTAACCGCGCCGTCCGGTTTGTACACATCCGGCACTGGCAATACTTCCTCCGTAGTATTTGCCACACAGGTTTGCTGCTGGGTGTTAGCGGCCGGCTTCGGTGCCGCATTCCCCTGCATAATCACATACGCCGTAAACGCACACGTACTGCCAAAAAACAGGACTGCACCAAATCCCGCAAAAACCTTTTCACGCATCCGCGCCATAGTAGTAGTTACCTTTCACTTACACTTAAGAGCTTATTTTGTCATAGTTTCAGCCTGCCAGGCAAGTTCTATGGGTGTTTCTGGAAAACCGCTGCGTACGCCCTGCAGCACTGCATCACGGACTGACGTGGAACGGAATGGTACCTGCAGTAACTGGTCCACGGGCAGCCACATTGCCTCGTAGGTGTTCTGGCCCTTGGCATTGAGTTCCGCCTCGATGGTGCCCGGGCTGATGCGCGGCTCACCACCCTGATACTCGCACAGGTAGATGTACTGCATGCCGTACATATCGCCAGCATCCTCCACAAACACCGGCCGCACGGCGCCCACTGCCAGGCCGGCCTCCTCTTGCATCTCCCGCCGCAGCGTCTGTTCGGGCTCCTCGCCCAGCTCTATGCCACCGCCGGGCAACGTGTAGTACACCATGCCAAATTTGTTGCGCTTGATGACCAACAGCGACTGTCCGTTAATAATGATGCCCCGTACTGCTTGCCTGTGCGACATTTAGCCCTCCTGCACTTCCATTTCATATGATTGTAGCTTCTTTTTGCTGGCGGCGGTATGCGCCTGTTGTAATTTCAACAACTCCGAATATACGCCTCCGCTGCGGGCCAGCTGCTGCGGCGAGCCGATTTCGCCCACCCGGCCGCCTACGACTGTCACGATACGGTCAACGGATTGGATAGTGGACAGCCGGTGCGCAATGATGATGGTGGTGCGGCCTTTCATCAGCCGCTCCAGCGCCTGCTGCACCTGGCGCTCGCTCTTGGTGTCCAGGCTGCTGGTGGCCTCGTCCAGAATCAAAACTGGCGCATCTTTCAAAAGCGCCCGGGCGATGGCGATGCGTTGTTTCTGGCCGCCGCTAAGTTTCAGCCCACGCTCACCGATTTCGGTCTGGTAGCCGCGTTCAAACCCACTGATGAATTCGTGCGCGTTTGCGTCACGCGCTGCCGCTTCGACCGCTGCCTGCGACGCCCCTGGCCGGCCGTACGCGATGTTTTCGTGGATGGTACCGCTAAACAGCGCCGGTTCCTGGAAGACCACAGCGATGTTTTCACGCAAGCTGGACTGCGTCACATCATTGATGTTCTGGCCATCAATGCTAATCCCTCCGGCATCCACTTCGTACAACCGCAGCAGCAGGCTAGTGATGGTCGTCTTGCCCTGTCCGCTTTCACCCACCAGGGCCAGTTTGCTGTCCGGCTCGACCTCGAACGTCAGGCCTTCCAGTACCGGCGTGTCTTTGTCGTACCGGAAGCTGACGTCACTAAAACTAATGGCGCCGCGCTTGACTTCCAGCTGCCGCGCACCGACGTGGTCACGGATTTCCGGCTGTTCATCCATGACCGCAAAGTAGTCGCGGCTGTTCGCCACCGCCCGCTGCGTTTGGGACACCAAAAAACTGATGGAAAATAGGGGGATACGGATCAGCTGGGCATACTGGATGAGCAGCACCATGGTGCCCAAACTAAATTGCCCGCGCGCCGTCTGCACGAAAATGAACCCATACAGCCCAAAGTTAATTACCGCCAGCACCGTGCGGCGCAGCACGTCGTGCTTGTGCCAGTGCTTGCTCTGCGGGCTAGTGGTGCGCACCACTTTCCGCTGCAGCTTGTCGAACAGCCGGAGCTCAAACAGCTCGTGCACAAAACTCTTCACCACTTTCACCTGGCCGATGCTTTCGGCAAACCGGCCGCTGGCGATGTCTTGATCCGCGTTAATTTCTTTTTGGTAGTTCTGCCACTTTTCGTTGCTGAGGGTGGTCAGCCAGATGTAAACCGGGTACAGGCTCAGCAGCACCAGCGCCACCGGCCAGGAGTAGTACGCCACAATTACCAAAGTAAAGACCGTACTGAACAGGAACTGCATGAAGTTATTACTGAACATCTGGGTGAAGTCAGTAATCTGCGTGATGCCGCGCGACATGCGGTTGATGATGGTCCCGGTGAGTTCGGTGTCAAAATAGCGCTGCGGCAGACTTAGGACATGTTCGTAGTAGCGGTTACTGAGCAAGCGGCGCTGTTTGGCGGCCAGCATGTCGCCAAGGTAGCCGCCGATGTTATTGAAGAGCATCTGTGCCAAATCGGCCGCAAAAATCAGCACGGCATAGATGACGACCAGCCGGACACTGGCGTGCCCGCCAGTAGTCAGTTTGGTGATTTCATCGATAGCTGCCTTCGTCAGTAACGGCACCACCTGGACCAACAGTGACACCAGGATGGTAAAAACCGAGACGCCCAGATAGTACCGCCACAAGCTGCCGGTAAAGCGCAGAATCCGCCAGATACTTTTCATCTACCGTTTATTGTACCGGAACCGTAAAACTTCGCCCACAGGCCGCCAGCACATACTGCTCACGAACTCTGGGTGAAACAGATGAAGCTTCGGTAGGCGCTAGGGCGAAAACGAGGCTCCTTAAGTGGTGCCGTCAAGTCTTCGTAGACGCGCATAGTGCGCAGGGAGCCGGCCTCAAGCAACGTTTCCTTGGGATTGCCAAGAACCACGTGCCCTCGCCTTTGGCCGGCTCCCTGCTGCTTTTTGGGCGGGATGGGCGGTTTCCACCGACAGGGGTGGAATTGCAACCGCCCGTCCCAAGGGCCGCACGAGCGGAGCTGGCATGGCCGGATGCCAGTTCCTGCCTCGCCCCGGAGGGGCCACTTTCCCTCCTAGGGGACGTCCTTGCCACACACGGCATTTTGGACCAGCCAGCCCGCCTGCGTAGGATTTCGTCCTCTTTGAAAAAGCTTCATCTGTCCTTGCCAAACGTACTCTGGCGTACCAGTTTTACTTAGCACGGAATTCGTCCGACGCGGGGCAGTGTAGCGTGGGGCTGGAAAAAGCGCAATGAGACTACATACGTTCGGCGCCGAATTTGGTACCGGCGGCCGCGGCGACGTCGTCGAGCAGTTTGTTGACTTCGGTATCAGTCAGGGTGCGTTCGTAGCTGGCAACGCTCAAGCGGAAGGTAGCCTGTTTGTGTGCGGTGTCTTCTGTGCGCTGGTAGAGGTCGAGCGGCTCTACCCTGGCCAGTACTTGGCCCAGTTGCGACCCGGCCAGTTGCGCCTCTACAAAGGCAGCCAGTTCCCCGAGCGGCAAATCGGCGGCAACTTTCAGGGTAATGTCTTGGGTAACTTTCGGGAAGCGCGGCAGCGGTTGGTAATCTGTGGTGCGTCCGGAGAGCACGTCCAGATGCACTTCGAACCCTGCGGCGAAGGGCGGCAGCTTCAGCGCCCGGCGGACACTGGCCTTAAATTCGCCCACCACACCCCAAATCTGCCCGTCCCGCACAATGACAGCCGACCGGCCAGGCTCATACGGCGCCGCCAGTTGCTTGCCCCACTTGTCGCTTTCGAGGTCAAAGCTGGTCAGCGGCACGAGCGCGCCCTCCACCGGCATGACTTGTCCTAGGTATTTTCGTGCGTGGTAGTAGGGTGCACCGGCCGGTGATTTTTTGTCGCCGTACGCAACTACTAGGGCGAGGTGGGTATCTTCATTCGGCACATCCGGGTCATCTGCGGCCATTTCGCCCACAAAGTGGCTCTTGCCGATTTCGAACAGCGCGAATTCGTCGTACCCGGCTTTGATGTTCGAATGGACTTTGTCGAGCAAGCTAGGGGTTAGACTCAGGCGGTAGTACTGCAAGTCGGGGCTGAGCGCGTTGCCAACCTGGAAAGCATCGGCCGGGTCTTGGCCGGCTTTTTGCAGTAGGTCGCCATGCACAAAACTGTAGGTCAGGACTTCGTTGGCACCAGCTTTGGCAAGGGTGGTGCGCAGCTGGCCTTTCAGTTCAAGTGTTGTATTTTTGGCAACGGGTTTAATGCTGCGCTTTGGCAACTCCAGCGGCAGGCGGTCATAGCCGTACAGCCTGCCAACTTCCTCCACCGCGTCTTCACGCGTTTCGATGTCCGTCCGCCAGAACGGCGCGGTCACGGTCAGCGTGTCGCCGTCCACCGCCACTTGGCACTCCACGTTTTCGAGCAGCGTTTTCATTTCATCGGCCGCCAGGCTAGTTCCCAGCCGGACGTTAATGAACTCAGCAGTAACCGGCACCGGCGGGTGCACCCACTCGCGCCCCTGCACTTGGTTCAGGTCAACCATCTCGCTAGCAACGTTGCCGCCCGCAATTTGGCGGATGTCGCCAACGATTTTGGCTACCACCGCCCGGTTCTGCAGCGGGCTTTGGCCCTTGTTGAACCGCGTTACGGCATCGGTGAAGATGCCATGAGCCATCGCTGTCCGGCGGATGGAGTACATGTCCCAGTTGGCAGCCTCGATGATGATGTTTTTGGTTTCACCTGACACTTCGGTGTCGGCACCGCCCATAGCACCACCGACACAGATTAATTCCTTGTCGGTCGCCACCATCATGGCCTCGCTGCGCGGCTCAATTGTTTTGCCGTTCAGCAGGGTGATGTTTTCACCCGGGTGCGGCCGGCGGATCACCATCGCTGCGCCGTCGCCATTAGAACGCTCGGCCACTTTGTCGTAGTCGTAGGCGTGGATGGGCTGTCCGGTGAGCAGCATGTAGTAGTTCGTTAGGTCCACGATGTTATTGATGGGTCTGAGGCCCAAGCGGATAAGGCTGATTTGGAGCCACAGCGGGCTGGGGCCAACCGTGATGTTGTCCATCGCAACCGCTACAAACCGCGGCACTTCTTCCGGCAGCTCGTTCGTTACCTGCAGTTTGAGCCCCGGGCCCTCCGGCGCGTCAACTTGGGCGTCTGGACGGTACCAGTCCGGGCTTTTGAAGGCTTGGTGCTGGATGCCGGCAATTTCGCGCGCCACGCCTATCATGCCGAAGCAGTCCGGCCGGTGGGTGAACATCTTGTTTTCGATGTCGATAATGTAATCGTCCAGGCCATAGGTTTTGGCAAAGTCATCGCCGGGCTTGGCGTCTTCGTCGACCTCCAGGATGCCTTCGTGGTCATCGCCCAGCGCCAGTTCGCGCATGGATGCAATCATACCGTTGCTAGTCACGCCGCGCAGCTCGCGCGCACCCAGCACAAACGGGTCCTTGCCCACACTTTCCGGCACGGTGCTGCCCGGCGGCAACCACGCCACCAGTAGCCCTTCGCGGACATTTGGCGCGCCGCATACTACCTGCACATAGCCCTGTTCGTTGCGGTCAACGTTTTGCACCACGCCACCGTCGTCCAGCAGGCAGACGTGCATGTGGTCCGAGTCCGGGTGGTTGGTGCAGCTAACTACTTTGGCTATGACGATGCCCTTGTACGTTTCGCCAAGATTTTCGACTTCCTCGACTGCGCCCAGCTGCGCGCCCAGTTTTTCGACGAGCGCGTCTACGCCCTGCGGCGCCGGGTCGCCCGACCAGCTGTACAGGCCACGGTAATAACGGATTTCATTCAGGCTGATTTTCATGCGAATTCCTTTAATTCTTGGACGGCCGGTTCCTGGCCGTAATCGGTCAGGCGGACCCAGGTGGGAGCAATGGAAAAGTAAACTTGGTCTGGTTTGTTTTTAAAGAATGCGGCGCTGGGAACCTTCTGGACATGCAGTGCCAAGCGTTCGGCCAGCTCATCGCCGGTTAGTTCGCGGGCGGCACCTTCGTACTGCACCGTCGTTTCGCCCTCGAACCCGACTACTACCGCCACGCGGGGGCTGCGCCGCAAGTTCCGGCACTTGCGGGTATCACCGTTGGTGCCGATGGTAAGTTCCAGCTGCGGCGTGGTCGAGTAGCCGACGGTGGCCGCCTCGGGCTTGCCCGATTCGTTGACGGTGGCAACCACACACTCTTCGTACTGGTTCAAAAAATCTAGGATTTGCTGCTGCAAATTCATGCGAACTGCCTCAAAAAGTCTAGCTTGCCGGATTCGAAGTGGCGGATGTCTTCGATGCCGTACTTCATCATTACTAAGCGTTCCAGGCCACAACCCCAAGCAAAGCCGGTGTAGGCTTCGGGGTCAACGCCGCCCTCGCGCAGGACGTTGGGGTGGATCATGCCCATGCCGAGCAGCTCAATCCAGCCCGAGTGCGAGCAAACCTGGCAGCCCTGCTTTTGGCAGAACGGGCAGCTGAGAGCCAGCTCGAAGCTGGGTTCGGTGAACGGGAAGTAGAATGGCTGGGTTTTGATTTCGATGTCCTGCTGGTAGTACTCGCTCAGGAACGTCTTGAAGGTGGCCAGCAAGTTGCCGGCGTTGATCCCCTTGCCCACATACACGCCCTCGAACTGGTGGAAGGTGTGTTCGTGGCGGGCGTCGAGGTCTTCGTTGCGGAACACGCGGCCAGGGAGCAAGACGGCAATCGGTTCGCCCTTTTCCAGATTGCCGGCATATTTGCGCAGCACACGGTTCTGCATGGTGGAAGTGTGGGCGGGGGCGATGAATGGTTTGCCCTTGGCGTCGGCCTGGGTGGTGGTGAACGTGTCGTAATCGTCGCGCGCGGGGTGGCCTTCGGGGAAGTTTAGGCTGCCGAACATGTGGTAGTCATCGTCGATTTCGCGTGACTCCACGGCCGTGAAGCCCATGCGGTAGAAGATGTCGAGCACCAATTCCAGCTCGGTCATCAGCGGATGTTTGCTGCCGGTTATGCTGGGCAGCAGCGCCGGGCGCTGGTTGGCGGGCGTGTTTACATCAAACGGCGCCGTGACATCGATGGGCGGCAAAGCCTCGGATTGGTCGCCGGCGGCGTCCACCATTTGCTGCAGCTCACCGCGCAGCTCGTTTAGCTCTTTGCCAAACACACCGCGCTGGTCGGCCGGCAGCTGCGGGATTTCGGCGAACAGCGCCTTCAACTCGACGGCCTTCATAATTTCGGATTTTTCGGACAGCTCTAGGAACCGAGCCTGTAATAGCTCGGCCGTTTCCTGTACTTTTTGGTTCTGATATAGCATATCTAACGACAAATTGTATCAGAGGCGGGGCATGAGTAATAGCTTGAAGTGACGGATATGCATGCCCAGGCTAGAGCATGCTGTTTAAGTCCGAGTCCATAGTGCTGCTGTCGAGCCCGGAATCCAGCTGGGACGATTCGTTATCCAGCACGGTGGACGTATCCTGTAAATCTTTAGTAGTGGTAATGGTGTCCGGCACGGCGGCTTTGCTGCTGACCACTTGGGCGGGCTTTGGAGCCCGTGCTTGCTCGACTTTCCAGCCAGCAAATACCACTACGCCAATTACTAGTGCGAACAGCAGGATGCCAGCGATGTGAGAACCCGTTTGGTTAAGCCGTTTCATTACTGGTCACCTCCTGTCGTGTCTGTGTGTTCTGCAGTTGAAGCACCTTTGAGCGCTACCACCAGGTCTTTCAGTGCCTTGCGGTAATCTTTCAGCGCATTGTGGGCATTGGTAACGGCCGTCTTGATGGTCGCGACCGTGCTGGCCGGGTCAGACTGGGTGCAGTCAATTTGTACATCCAACGCCTTCAGAGCGTCCACCGCGGCTTGTGCCGCCGTCTGCTTGGTAGTAACCGTCGCCACCAGTGTGTCGTAGTCGGTTACGTTCAAGCCCTTGCTGTCATGGAAAGCCTGGACTTTGGTGAAAATCTTGTTGAAGACCTCTAGGTGGCGTTGGGCCGCCGCAGCAAAGTTGCTAGTACGCTTGTCGATGCTCTTCTGGCGCTGCTCACAAGCCTTCTGGCGGAGTTCCGTGCTGTGCTCCTTGCCATTCTTGCGCTTTTCGGTCAACAGGGTCCGAGCTTCATCACGCAGCCCCATGCCGCCACCGGTCTCTGTTTCGTTTTCCGTTCCGGTGGTGGTCGTCTGCTGGCCGTCCGATGATTCACCGGTGTTTGTGCCGGTACCCGTGCCGGTAGAAGTGCTGTCATCAGTGCCCTCGGCGTGTACCCCATGTTCGGCGCCCACCGGCACCACCGCCAGCCCCAGCGCCATCACCACCGACACCGCTAGCAGACTGACCTGTCTTGGTATGTGTTTCATATGCGTCGTAGTTCCTTTATCATTTATCCGTACCCATCATTATAATCACCTCGCTTATGCTTGCAACTGCATTACTGTAACAAGGGTCAAATAGTTGTAAGAATTCTTACATTTTCTACTTGGCAACGGGCGTTCCAAGCTTTAGACTAAGGATAAAGATTATCAACCATAAAAGGGGCGCCCGGTGGCCAGTTTTTCAATTTTTTATCATTGGGGAGTAACCATCCTCTTCGCGCACACCCAGCACCACGCCGCCCCGCACACTCCGGGGCGGTTCTATTTTGCGGCCGGGAGCGCCGTATGACCCCGCTAGCCAACCCCGAAGCCATGGCACCACCAGACGAGCTGCACGAAAAATGCGCCGTTGTGGCCGTACTGGATCCGAACGCGGCAGAAATTGCCACCCAGGCGTTGATTGCACTGGATCACCGCGGCCGCCATTCGACCGGCGTCGCCGGTTTTGACGCTAACGGCGAATTTGCATTGTTCAGGCAGCGCGGCGCAGCACCGGAAGTTTACGACCAAGCAACCGTCGCCAAACTGAAAGCCCTCGGTATGCTGGCTGTCATCGGCCACAACCGCTACGCCACTTCCGGGCCAGCCGACAAACACAGCCAACCGGCCGAAGCCGGCAGAGGCAACAAACACATAGCGCTCGCCATGAACGGCAACCTGGCCTTCACGGAGCCGCTCAAACAGCGTCTGCACGACGTTGGCATCGACCCCACGCCCTTTAACGACACTGAAATGGCCACCAGACTGTTCTCCTGGCACATCGACCAGGGCGACTCGCCCGGTGACGCCATGGCCGCGACGTTCCCGTACATGATTGGCGCACACTCCACCGTTTTTTGCGTTAAAGACGCCGACGGCAACGAAGTCCTGGGCGCCGTCCGCGACGAGCACGGCATCCGGCCACTCTGCCTGGGTAAAACGGAAAACGGCTTCATGGTCGCTTCGGAAACCGTCGGCCTGGATGCGGCCGGGGCCACCTTCATCCGCGACATCGAACCGGGTGAAATGGTGTTGATTACCAAAGACGGTGTGGAGTCACGGCGGCTGGCCGAAGCAGACCCCCGGTTTGACCTGTTCGAACTTATATATTTCTCGCACCCCGACAGCTTGTTTATGGGCGTACCCATCCGGAAAATCCGTGAACGCTGGGGAGCCGACCTGGCCGCCATCTACGGCGAACTGGAGCCGGACACCTTGGTTGTGGGCATGCCCAGTTCCGGCCTGGCATACGCCAAGGGCTTCGCAGAAGCACTGGAGCTGGACTTCGAGCCTGACGCCATAGTTAAAATCGGTAACGGGCGTGGCTTTATGGGCGCCGACGAAGAAGACCGTGAGCTCATCCGAAACAGCAAGTACGGCTACAGCCAATCAAAACTGTTCGGTAGGCATGTGCTCATATTCGATGATTCAATCGTCCGCGGCGATGCCGCGCCCCACGGCACCGAAATGGTCACCGAAGCCGGCGCCCTCACGGTCAGCTGGGGCGTTGGCTCGGACATGATTCTGTACCCCAACTTCCACGGCGTCGACCTGTCGGTCCAAAACCAGCTGATTGCCGCCCGCAACGAAGGGGATATTGAGCGTATCCGCGCAGAAATCAAGTGCCATAAGGTGGTTTACCTGCCGATGGATATCGCGCTGGCATCACTGGAAGAGCTTACCGGCGTACCCGCCAAACACATCGAACGGTCTTGCTTCGATGGTAACTACCCGACCCCAATTGGCCAGCACGACATCAAATATTTCAACCGCGAACCGGTTGCCGCCTAACATTGGTATAATCTAACCCATGGCAAACTTCTCTTTTGATATTGTGAGCGAGTACGACAAAGCGAAAATCATCAACGTCTTCGACCAATCGAAGCGCGAAATGGAGGCACGGTATGACTTTAAAGGCACACCGGCGGACATAGAATGGCTGGACGACCGCAAGGGCATAAAAGTCACCGGCAGCGGCGACTGGCAAATCGACGCCATCCTCGACATTGTGCGCAAGAAATTAGCGAGCAGCGGCGAAAGCCAAAAAATCCTCGACACTTCCAAAGAATCAGTTGAAAGCAACCTGCGGACCACCAAAGAAGTACCGTTCAAGCAAGGGCTAGACCAGGACAAAGCCAAACAGATTACCAAACTCATCCGCGACAGCTACCCCAAAGTAAAACCGCAAATCCAGGGCGACGCCGTCCGGGTGATGAGCAGCAGCAAGGACGACCTGCAGGCCGTCATGCAGCTTATCCGCGGCCAAGACCTCGACTACCCGGTCAATTTTACGAATTACCGGTAGATTTTGCTGGGCAATTCGGGCAGTGCCATGAGCTCTTTGGCGCCGTCTCTGAACATGCCGTCTTTGGGGGTGACATTGATGAACTCAACGTCCGCGCCGTCCGGCGCGTCGGCCGCTACTGGCTGGTCGGTGCCAACCTCTACCACCACTTTCGCGCTGGTGCCGTCAGCGAACGGGCAGACCCAGGTGCAGCCATCGCCCATACGGTAGCTGGAGCTGTCCACCGTCAGCACCCCGGCTTTGTCCTGCGAAAATTTGATGCTGCCGGCGTCTCTCTTGCCAAACGTGCGGATTACCAGCCCCGGGTGGTCACCGTGGCGAACTTCGTAAGCCGCCCGATCACCCCTGAAGTGGATTTGCGTAACCGGCTGCGCGAGCGTATAAGCCCGTGTGGTGTAGAAACTCTCGTATCGTGCCTTCACCGCCGGCGCGGTGTCGAACCCAAAGGCAGTTCCCAGCGACGCCGCAGCGACGAACACGCCAACGACCGCCGCCACCGCCCAGCCCGGCAGCGGCCACTTGCGGCGTACCAGCGCCAGGCCGGAGATAGTCACCAGCAGCGCAACCAGCGCGGCCAGCACAAACCCGCACACCAACACTGCTACCTGCTCACGGCCCACCGGGAAGAGCGCCGCAGAGCCAACCTGCACACCGTTTATCAGGCCATAGGCAGCCGCCACGCTGGCAGCGATAAACATGCATAGCCCGAGCGCCACCAAGCCAATGCCCACAACCACCAGCACCAGTTTCATCAGTCCCATCACCACCGAGCCGACCTGTGCGCCCGCCCGCCGTGTCGCCCCCGGGACATCAACCTGCCCAGCCAAGCCCTTCAGCGTGTCTACCGTGACCGGCTTGCCGTGCATCTGCAGCGTGTCGCTGGGGGTTTTGGCTTCCGGCACTATCAGCCACAAAATGATGTAAATCAAAATGCCCCAACCGCCAGCCAGCGTCGCCACCACAAACGCAATGCGCGTAATCACCGGGTCGATTTGGAAATAATTAGCCAGCCCGGCCGCCACACCGGCAACCATGCCGTGTTCGGTGTCGCGGAATAGCCGGCGCGGCGCTTCGTCTTCGGCCCCGGCCTTAGCTTCCTTGCCCTCGCCCGTTTCATCGTCATCAAAATCACCCGGCTCGCCCAGCTGGCCCTTCAGATAGTCAACGTCTTTCGCGAGTACCACCTTATCGGCCGTTACGCCCCGTTCGGTGAGCAACTCGGCCATGCGCATTTCAACTTCCTCCACCACGTCTTCGTTGCCGTGCGAATGCCGCTTGACGGCCGCCAAGTAATCCCGCAGCTGCTTGTGGGCGTCAACGGCGATAGTGAAGGCCTGCCGTCCTAGGTGGATTTTAGTAATTTCGTTCATGACAACCCCTTTTCTAGTTGCTTAACCGACCCGTGCAAGCGGCGATAGGTTTCGTAGAGTTTTACTAACAGTCCCTGGCCGGCATCTGTCAGCCAGTAGTACTTCCGCGGCGGGCCTTGTTCCGATTCCTGCCATTCGTAGGCCAAGATGCCGTCTTTGCTAAGCCGGTTCAGCAGCGGGTACAACGTACCTTCCACCACTATTAACTCGGCCGCGCGCAGCTGGCGGATGATGTCCGAACTGTAGACTTTGCCGTCTTTGCACAGCAGCAGCACGCAGTACACCAGCAGCCCTTTGCGCATCTGGGTTTCGGACTGGCCAACCAGCGAGTCGTGCTCAATAGTTTCATCCATACAGTACTATGTTATGCAAGGTACTATTAAAAGTCAACTATTTCGCTAAATTGCACTCTGAAACTGGGTTGGCTTCAAGCCGCTTCGCGGTTTGGGGCTGCCGGCACAGGCATCGGGTAGACTGCCGCTTCGGCGGCCGGTGCCGCCTCCGGTCCCAGGAACCCCTGCACTTGCCGGTGCAGCCACGGGAATTCGCCCGCGTTAGACCCGTGCAGCGCCCATTGCAGCGGTTCTCCCGGCCGGTAGCCCTGCCGTTGCTTGTCCACGGGATGGGGAGACTGCACTAATACGCCTGCTTCACGCAGCGCGGATGATGCCAGTGCCATTTGGTGCCGGTCAGCGCCGACGCGGTTCCACAGGTCTCTCACCGGCAGTACCGCCTTCGAGCCGTAAGTAGACGCCCAAAATACTTCAGCGGCGATTGCCGGCATCAGTTTACGCACGCCCGGGTCTATCGCAGGGTCATGGAAAACAGCTAGCTTGGCGCGGTAGGCCGCCTCGCCAACAAGTTCGGGTTCAACAGGCTTCGGCAGGGCACGGCCGCGCCTGCGGGCCAGCAGGCCGGCTGCGGCGACCGTGACGAGGCTGCCGAGCGTGGCTGCCGACGACAATAGTTTATGTTCGGCTATAAAAGATTCAGCTTTGCTCATACCATTTAGTATACAAAGTTGACGGGTGATGGCAATTTACCGCTATACTATCATGTAAGCATGAGCGAGAAATCAGACCAAACCGAATTGGCCGAGCCTGCGGCCACTGCCCAGCTGGAACCCGCCGCGCCGGTTGAACCGCCGGAGCAGCCCGAAGAAGTAACGGAGCCGGCATTGCCCGAACCGCCGGAGCCGGCCGAAGAGCAGGAGCAGCCCGAAACACCGGAAGCGCACGACGCACCGGAGCCGCCGCCCTCTTCCACCCCGCCGAGCCTGGGCGAGCAGGCCTCCATCATCCTGCAAACCAACGACCGCGGCGACTACACCGTACCGGCCGAAGACCTCTACCCCCACCAGTGGCTGTGGGACAGCTGTTTCATCGCCATCGGGCGGCGCTGGCTGGACGTAGACCGCGCGCGCAAGGAGCTCACCAGCCTGCTGCGCGGCCAGTGGAGCAACGGCATGCTGCCGCACATGGTTTTTAGCGGCGAACCGCGCTACCGCCGCGACCGCGAAGTCTGGCGCAGTTGGGTCAGCCCATACTCGCCGGACAATGTCGCCACCAGCGGCGTCACCCAGCCGCCCATGCTCGCCGAAGCCGTCTGGCGGATTGGCCAACAGCTGAACGCTGCCGAACGCCGTACGTGGTACAAGCAGATGCTGCCCGCACTCATCGCCTACCACGACTGGCTGTACATCGACCGCGACCCGCACCAGGAAGGCCTGGTGCTGCAGCTGCACCCCTGGGAAACGGGGCTGGACAACACCCCGCCCTGGATGGCCGAACTGCATGACCACCTGGAACCGTGGTGGATTCGCGGCATCCGGAAAGCCCACCTGGAACCCGTCGTGAACATGTTCCGCCGCGACCTGCACTACGTGCCGCCCGGCCAGCGTTTTTCCACGCTCGACGTGTTAAGTCTGTTTGACGCCCAGCGCCGCCTGCGGCGCAAGGCCTACGACACCTCGCGCGTACTCACGCATAGCCTGTTTGCCATTGAAGATTTGACGTTCAACTGCATTTTCATCCGCGCCAACGCGCTGCTATTAGAAATCGCGGGAACGGTGCAGGAAAAACTGCCGGACCACCTGATTGAGAACATCGAAAAATCCAACCACGCCCTGGAAAGCCTGTGGGACGAATACGCCGGTACCTACTGGTCGCGCGATTTCGTCACCCACCGCCTACTAAAACAGCAGAGCATCGCTAGCCTAATGCCGCTGTACGCCGGCACGATTACCAAAGAGCGCGCAGCCGTGCTGGTGCGCCAGCTGGAAAACGACAAAAAATTCGGCCCGGCCTTCCCCGTACCCAGCGTGCCGCTAGACAGCCCAGACTTCGACCCCGACCGCTACTGGCAGGGGCCCAGCTGGCTAAACACCAACTGGCTCATCATAGACGGCCTGAAGCGCTATGGCTTCAAAGAGCACGCCGCTGCGCTGCGCGACTCTAGCCTAGAAATGGTGAATCAGAGTGGTTTTGCCGAGTACTTCGACCCCAACACCGCCGAACCCTTGGGCGCCCACAACTTCTCGTGGACAGCCGCGCTCACGATTGATTTACTACACGACAAATAATCTGTTCGTAGCGCAGCCCGCCTTTTTATATACTGTAACCATGTACAAAGTGGTAATTTTTGATTTTTTTGGGGTGTTTTGTAGCCCGCTGGCGACTGATTGGTTTAAGGCTAGCGTGCCCGATTACGAGCCCAAAATGCAGGAGTTTGAGGCGCTGTGCACCGAAAGTGATTATGGCCGGCTGACCCGGGCGGCGTTGATTGATGAATTTTCAAAACTCAGCGGCGTGCCACCACAGAAAATCAGCGACGACATAGAAGCGGGCGTGCGCATCAACACCGCACTCGTCGACTACGCCAATCAGTTGAAGACTAAGGGCTACCGCGTAGCTTGCCTGTCGAACGGCAACCACGAATGGACGCAGCGCGTCATTGACGAACAGGGCCTGGGTCACGTTTTCGAACAAGTCATTATGTCCAGCGACCTGGGCATGGTGAAGCCTAACCGCGACATTTACGAGCGCTGTCTGGACATGCTGGGCGTAAACGCCGGCGACGCCATCTTTGTGGACGACCGCCAAGTTAACGTCACCGGCGCCGAAGCCTGCGGCATCCGCAGCCTGCTGTTCACCGACACTCCCGCGTTCATCACCGAGTTCGAAAGCCTACAGTCTGCCCAATAACTGTTACCAGCCTATTTCGACGTAAGTGGCACCAGCCGCGATGTAGCCTAGCGCAGCGCGTTGGCGTGGCATGAATTTTTCGGGCAGCGCATCTTCCGGGAACCACCGTAAGTCATCACAGCGGTCTGGTTCCATGTTTTGTGGTTCTCCGCCTAAATCTTTAGCTGCTAGCTCAAAATAAAAATCGGTGCGCTGGCCTTCTGGCCCCTCGCCGGGTTCGGGCGGAGTCGAAACAGTAATTAGGTGCCGAAATTTATCTGACGATGCCTTCGAACCAACTTCCTCTCTTGCTTCACGGGCTATGGCTTGGCTTGGGCTTTCCTTCGGCTCAACGTGGCCGACGGGCAGCGCCCAGTAGCCGCCCATGTATAGTCTCTCCGCTCGAAGCATCAACAGCACTTCCAGTGCTTGGGTTGCTGGGTTTTTGCGGCGAATGACGGCCGCCACGCCGTGCGGTATTCCAAAACGTTCTGACATACGAAGCATAATACCATAACAGATGCGGTATACTTAGGAGTAGCAAAACAGGAAGGTGTTTTATAGATGAAAGTTATTGTGCAGATTCCGTGTTTGAATGAGGCGGAGACGTTGCCGCTGGTGATGGCTGACATGCCGCGGAAGATTCCGGGCGTCGATGTGCTGGAATACATGATTATCGACGACGGCTGCACTGACGACACGGTTAAGGTCGCCAAGAAGCTAGGCATCCACCATATCGTTACCCACACGCAGTGGCAAGGGCTGGCGCGGGCATTTCGCAACGGCACCGACCGGGCGCTGGAGCTGGGCGCAGACATCGTGGTAAATACGGATGGCGACAACCAGTACCCGCAGGGACGGATTCCGGATTTGATTAAACCCATTCTGGAGGGCCGCGCCGAGATTGTGATTGCCGACCGCCAGACCAGCAAAATCGCACACTTTAGCCCTGCCAAAAAACTATTTCAGCGCTTCGGCAGCTGGGTGGTCAACAAGGCCGCCGGCACGGACATCCCGGACGCAGCGAGCGGTTTCCGGGCTTACTCTAAAAGTGCGCTGCTGCGACTGAACATCATCACCCAGTTCAGCTACTGCATGGAAACGACCATCCAGGCTGGTAACAAACGTATTCCCATCGTCAGCATCCCGATTGAAACGAATGCCAAAACGCGCGAATCGCGGCTGTTTAAAAACAGCTGGGAGCACGTGTTCAAATCCATGACCGCTATCATACGCGCTTACATAATGTACCGACCGTATGTAGTCATCGGCACCGTTGGTACGCTGCTGGCAGTGGCGGGGCTTGTGCCGTTCATACGCTACGTAGTGTTGTTTATCATTGACCGGCACCCCGGCGCTCACCTGCAGTCACTCATCCTGGGCAGCGCGCTGCTAATGGGCGCGTTCATTTGCGTTGCCCTAGCCGTCTTGGCCGACCTCATCCGCACTAACCGCATCCTGCACGAAGAAACGCTGGAACAAATCCGCACCGTGCGCTTCGGCGCTGGCAGCAGCTCAAAGTAGCACCGTGTGGCGGGCTACCTAACGTCCCACAGCGGGTCGTCAGGGTCGTGCGCGCGGGCAGTTGGGTCGCCCGCACTAACCCATTGCCCTAACAGTTCGTTGGCAACTACGCGCAGCCGGTGCGTCGGCACCAGGTGGGGGTCACCCCGCCAGCCAAACATCATAAGGTCCGCCAGGATTTGGTCGCGGGCAGCACCAGCCTCCTCTTCTACGCCCTGGCCGTCCAACCATTGGCAATAGTCTTCCATGGTTTGGATGCCCGTTTCCGGCGACATGATGCGAATAAGATGGGCATGGTTACCGCGGTTGTCATGGTTCTGGAGGCTGCGGTGATAGAGTACCATCAGCCTTGCGCCATCTGGGCGTATTAGCCAACGGAAGTCGACGGTGCCACCAAAGGCAAACTTCTTGCCATACAGCGAGCTGTCAACGTACTCGTCGCCATAGCTGCGGCTGTCTTCCGCATCCAACAAGCCTGCCCCCTCAAGCAATGCACTGCGTAGGCTCCGGTCGGCCTCAACATCGTGGTCACAGTGGCCACGCAGGCGGGTCAGTGGCTGGGGCAGGTAGATGGTCCTACAAAAGTCGGCGTAGTCGGGTTCGTCCGGGTCTGCTACGTCAGGCACATCCGGGTCATAGCCGTTGATGGCTTCGGCTAATTCACTAGTGGCACGCCCATACTCGGCGGGCCGACCTGCAAACTGGCAATCCGCAAACCAAACCTCATCGGCACCCGGAAGGTGTTCCTGGAATTCGCTCATTGGCTGGATTCTATAATATAACCCGTTAATCGTCAACTGAGCCGGGCGGCGGCGACAAGTATAACCCACTTGGGTACGGCACACCAGAAGTTGGTGTTTGTTTCTTCACGCCCAGCAGTTGCATCATCCAGGGGACTGGAAGAGTAGTAAATCAGGAACCTACTCGGCCTCGTCCAGCTGCGGCCGCTCCAGCAGCAAGGGTTCCACGCTGGGGACGGTGTCGGCGATTTTTATGACGTCTTTGTCGATGGACTTCAGCGATTTGTGGGCGGCGTTGTAGTGGCCGATGCTGGTGCCTAGGCTATTACCCAGCTTTTGCATGAAGCTCTCATGGGCCGCGATGTGCTTGCCCAGCTCGCCGACGCGTTTCTGGATGTCTTTGGCCTGTTCTTCTATCTGCAGGCTCTTCAGCCCCTGCATCACCGTCTGTAAATAGGCTAAAAGTGTTGTAGGACTTACAATGATAACTTTCTTGTCGACGAAAGCGTATTCGATGAGGTCGCGGCTGTTGGTTCCCGTGGCGCCCACGTTATTTACCAGCAAGTCATAGTAAATCGCTTCGCTGGGGATGAACATGAACGCGTAGTCCAGTGTGTCTTCACTGGGCCGGATGTATTTGGCGGTTTCGTCGATGCGGTTTTTTAGGTCAGTCTTGAACGTACGGACGATGATGTCGCGCTGCGTCTTGTCCTTTTCCTCAATCAGCCGGTTGTAGTTTTCCAGGGAAAACTTGCTGTCGATGGGCAGGATGCGCCCCTTATCCAGCTTGATGATGGCATCCACTATCTGCCCGTCTTTAAAACTGTACTGCATTTGGTACACGTGCGGCGGCAGCACATTGCCCAGCACGGTTTCCAGGTAGTATTCGCCCAGGCCGCCGCGCTGTTTGGGGTTTTGCAGCACATTTTGCAGCGTTTTTAGCTCGTCCGCTACGTCTACCACGCGCTTGTTGGACTCCTTCAGCTCGGTCAAGTTCCGCGTGATTTCGGTGATGATTTTATTGCTTTCGCTGGACTGCTTTTGCAGGCTGCCCATCATCAGGGCCTGGCTTTTTTCCATCCGTTCGCTTATTTGCGTCTGCATGCCGTCCTTCAGCTTGGTGATGTCTTCGGAAAGCGCCCGCAGGTCTTCCTTCAACAGCAGCGCACTATTAGTATCAGCCGGCCGCTTCTGCCCGCGCAAAACTAACGCCAGCAGCACCAGCACCATCGCCCCCAGAACAATCACCGCCACAATCATGAGCCTATTGTACCATCACTAGCTACCTAGTTTTTTACCACGTGCCGTATGAGTTGCGTAGAAAAGTGTTTAGGGTTTGGCCGGTTCGTTCACCAACGGTCTTCGCTAGAGTTTCGTATGCTGCGTTAAGCGCATCCAACATCTCGGCCTTGCCGATAAGCTGCTCGGCCTGTAGTGATGAAGCGATTTGTGTTTCGTTGGTTGCCCCGACCGGACATGTAACCACGCCGGGTTGCTGTAACGCCCAGGCGATTGCAAGCGCTTCGATGCTCGTCTGATGTGCGTCGGCAATTGGCTTCAGCTCGGCAACTACCCATTCGTGCAGCATTGTCTTTTGCTTTTCATCAAAAACCGGCAAGACCTTGGTGCGCAAGTCGCCTTTGCGCAGCTCCCACGTACCGAGCATTTTATTGGTCAACAGCCCCCATTCAATCACGTTGTAAGGTATGAGCCCTATGCCTTTTTCGACGCAGTAAGCACGAACATCACGGTCGGCGTCTTGGTCAATCAAACTCAGCCGGTTCTGGACATACTCCACATCACCAGTCGCGTTGTATTCCTTGAGTTGGTCGAGTGTGACATTACAAACACCAATCGCTTTTACCTTGCCCTGTTGTTTGAGGGTTTGCATTGCCCTAATTGCTTCGCTGAATGGTGCATCGGTAGCTTCGGGTGTCGAGGTCATGAGCAGGTCAACATAGTCGAGCCTAAGCCGACTGAGCGATTCATCGCACTGTGTAATGACTGCGTCGTAGTTGCCTGCAAGTTGGGAATTTTTGTCTTTTACACAGAGCGTAGCGATTTTATAGCTGTTACGCGGCACCTCGCCCAATATGTCACCCAACAGTGGCTCTACGCCGTCGTAATACGGCGAGGTTTGAATGTACTCACCGCCGCTTACTAAGTACTTTTGTGTGATTACACCGGCCTCTTGGGCACTTACTTTTCCGAAGACATTGCTGAACGGGAAGGTGCCTAGGCCGATACCATGCAACTGCAAGGGATTATGCATAGCGGGTGACGAAGAACATGAAGGCGGCGCCGAGGATGGTTAGGGCGATGGTGACGTAGGAGGAGTGTTTGCTGTGGGCCTCGGGCAGGATTTCGCTGGCGCCGATGTAGAGCAGGAAGCCGGCGAAGAAACCCAGGTACAGTGTGAGGCCGCCTTCCGAGATGTTGACCACCGTGCCCACGATGGCGCCGAACACCGGCGCCAGGGCGTCCACAAACAGCATACCGAGCGCCTTGCGGCGGTTATTGTTGTTTACCAACATGAGAGTGACGGTGTTTAGGCCATCCGCGAAGTCGTGGGCGATGACGGCGATTGCCACGGCAATTCCCACGCCCGTGCCCGCCTGAAACGCCAGGCCGATGCCCAGACCGTCCAGGAAGCTATGGCCGCTAAGCGCCAGCGCACTGGCGACGCCGACGTGCTGGTGATGGTGGACTTCGTAGTCGTGCTCCTGGCTGTGGTGGATAAGGATGGATTTTTCGATGATATGGAACAGCAGGAAGCCGACGACCAGTGCCAGCATGGCTTCGCGGGCGCTCACACCGTGGCCGACTGATTTAAAGATTTCGGGCAGCAGGTCGAACGCCACCACGCCGATGACCACGCCGGCCGTTAGGCCCAGCAAACGGTGCAAGCGGTCTTTGGCGCGCAGGCCGACCAGCCCGCCCAGCAGGGTGGAAAAGAACGTTCCGGCGGCTAATACTATGGGTAGTATGATATTTTCCTCAAATTTGGTGAGTTTATAGGTGTTAGCTCTAGCTTACGGCGGTGCGTAGCTTTTTGCAAATTTGTCGCAACCTGCGCTAAGATTGCAACATGGATTCGCTCGAAAAGTTTCGGCAGACCCTAAAGAGCGAGGGGCAAAGCGTCACAAACGCCCGCCGCAGTGTCTTCGAAGCCCTCTTGCACCAGGAACCATTGACCGTTGCCGAGCTGGTGGCGCGGTGTGTGCGGATTGACCGGGCTAGCGTGTACCGGGCGATTGCGCTATTCGAGGAACTGGGCATCGTCCAGCGGTTGCAAACCGGCTGGAAGTACAAAGTTGAACTAGCCGGAGCGTTCCACGACCACCATCACCATGCCACTTGCCTGTTGTGCGGCCACAGCGCCGTGTTGTCGGAAGATGTGACGATTGAGGACCGGCTGCGCAATCTGGCGCGCCAGGTAAAGTTCAAACTGGAACGCCACCAAATCGAGCTGCAAGGCTACTGCGCCGCCTGCCAAGAGTTGCTAGAGGACTAGCCCGCACAAACGCCGTTCGGTACCGGGCTTTCCGGCATGGCCAGGACTGGGGTAACATCGTTGGCATAGCCGATATCGAAAACCATGCCTTCAGACATCTCACCCATCATTTTGCGCGGCTCTAGGTTAACTACGAAGAGGGCTTGCTTGCCCGTAATTTCGGCTGGGTTTTCGCGTTCTTTCTTCATACCTACTAGTATGGTGCGCTTGAATTCGCCGAAGTCGACTGTTAGACGAACAAGTTTATCGGATGCCTCTATGTCTTCAACCTTTTCGATGGTGCCTACACGGACATCAATCTTATCCAGGTCTTCGGAGGTGATGGGAGGTTTTATGGGAAGTTGTTTCATGACAGTAGTATATCCTATAAAAACAAAAGGGAGCCGGCAAGCCGTCTCCCAATCGCTCGCTCCCTTCGCTCCCTTACGGGAGCTCCGATTGCTGGCCACCTCACAGTGGTTAGTCAGTACTATAGGCTGCCGCCTTAGGCTTGTCAACAAATAAATTATATTTTATAAATGCTAATGCTTAGAAGCTGTGGATAACTGCCCCACTACCTCTGGTTCGTGTCAATTTTAAAAGGCCCGGATGAATCGGACCCTTTCGCCGGAAAACCTAGTTTCCGATTGATATAGTAGCGTACGCCTAGACAGCACGAAGTAATAATTCTCACTGCTGGTAAATATTGCAACGATTTTTACTGCCCTGGCCTGCACGTCCAGATACTATGCGGGTACCTTTTAAGGAGGGTTCTGTGGATGGGCAGCAAGAAGGAATTAGGAGAGCAAGACTGGATTGAGATAGCGGCGCAGCAGATAAACGCCATGGACGAAGAAACCAAGGCCGAGTGGGCCGATTTGCACCGGCGCTATACCTGACACCAATCGAGCGGGCATGCGATTGCACCTATTTGGCGGTGCGTTACGCGCCGGCCAGCCTCCGGGCCTGCAACTGGCAGACATCGAACATTTAGGCTGGTCGGGCTGCACTACGCTTGACCCCGCCAAATAGGTGTAATCGCATGCCCACCAACGCCTAGCGAATATGTTGTGAACGCAGCCATTTGAGCGCATAGTCGGCCAGCTCTTTCCAACCGCTATCTATGACCAGCGAGTGGCCGCGGTCCGGCCATTCTTTTAGGTCGGTAACCGATGCCGAATCACGGTACAGCGCGTGCACGTCGCGTGTGGTTTCGGGCGGGACGGTGTGGTCTTGCTGGCCGGACATCAGCAGCAGTGGCGGATGCTTTTTGGTAGTGTCGACTTTGGTTTGAGCATGGCGGGTGAAGGCAGCCAGTGCCGCCTGCCACAGCGGCCGGGCCGGCGCCGGGATGGACCAAGTGCGGTAGAGCACCTTGGCCTCGCCATCATCGAGCTGGTTGGCGAAGCCGTAGCGGAACTGCTTGGAATTCAGGATGACCGCCTTGTGCACCGCGCCCGGGTGGCTTAGGACCGGCCAGGCCGCCTTGAACTGCGTGAATGGCAGCGCCCGCACGCCTTTGATGGGTGCCGGGTCGATGGCCACGACCGCCGCCACCAGCCGGCGGTCAAGCAGCCGTTGCGCCACCAGCCCGCCAAACGAATGGCCGATTACCACCGGCTGCTGCGGCAACTTCCGCACAATCTTCGTGTAGTGGTCGACGACTTGGTCGATGGTTTGGTCCAGCATAAACTCCGGATGCTTCCTGGTTTCTTCCACCGTGCTGGGAAAATCCGGCCAGCCGGGCGCCGTCGCCTGGTACCCCGCGGCATTAAAATACTCCACCCACGGCCGCCAGCTGCTGGCGTGCAGCCACAGCCCATGGATGAACACCACCGGCGTCTTTGTCCGCTGGTACCGCACCACTTTGTCACGCGGCAATGTCTGGCTAATCTTGACGGTTTCATCAAGCGCTTGGATTTCTTCCGGTGGGAGCGACATTGTCTTTACCATGGTTTTACTATGCCAAACTACCGCTCAAGATGGCCGTTAAATTATTTACGGCCAGACACCGGAAATCTTAACTGGCCTTACGGCACAGCTGGTTTGGGAGTTTGTTCTGGCGGCGGGGGCGGCTCGTCGGTTTCATGCAGCGACCCGCGCCCACGCCGCAGCACCAGCAGCTGCATGCCGATGCCAACCCAGCCAGCCACCAGCCAGACAATCCAGCCGATGAATGGGATGAGGTCCACCAGGAACAATATGGCCGCGCCGACCAGCATAGCTAGTACCGGGTTAACATGGCGGCGGAACAGCCACTGCCCCACCAGGTAGGCCGCGAACGGTTCGGCCAGCAGCCACACCAGCAGCCACGCCAAACCGCCAACTAGCGCCAGCGGAATGCCGATGACGGTGAACATTAGCGCCAGCAAAATAACCGGCACCACGATGCTCGCCACCAGCCCTACCAGCAGCGTCTGCCAGAAACGCAGCCTGGCCGCCAGCGCCGCACGGCCGAACACGCGCGGGAACAGCAGCACCAGCACAATTGCCAGCACTATGAACGCCAGGTACAGGTAGAGCGCGAACAGCCACCTAGCACCAGTGTGTGATTTACCGGCCTCGGCTTGATTGTGGCTGGGCGCTTGCTTGGTGATGGTGCCGCCTACTTGGGCGCCGTTCTCCTTCTGAAGATTGTTGTGGCTGGTGTAGGTAACATTGCCCGTGATGTTGGCGCCGCCCTCCAGCCGCAGATGGGTTACGCTCGCGCTCACATCACGCCCAACCGGCCCCGCAAGGGTTAGCGTGGCCGCCCCGCCGGCTACATCCCGCCCAATTTTACCGTGCAGTATGGCGTCTTGGCCGCCCAGGGTTATGTCGCCCTGCACCGCGCCACCTGACTGCTGGGTAAAGTTCTGCGCCGCAATGGTGGCATTGCCAGTTACCTGCCCGCCAAGTGTCACATTCTGCCCGGCCAGCCGCACATCGCCGCTTACCTGCCCGGTGACGGTCATGTTTTGGCCGGCACAGATGACATCACCACGTACTCGGCCGCTAACCGTCACATTCGACCCCGCACAGAACACATCGCCGTTTACATTCCCGGCAATGTCCACCGTCCGACCGGCCACAAACAACGTGCTATTCAGCGTCTGCCCGGACGCGACTGTTACATTGTTGCCGCTGCGGAAGCTCTGGGCCTGCGCCGCCGCCACCCAACCAAGTGCGGCCAGTCCTGCCACGAGTAACCCTACGATTGCTAGCTTGGCCTTATGCATACGCGAACCTCCGTCTAGCGGTTACGCGGTAGCAGTATGGGCTGATTGGCCTGGAATGCAGCGAATAAAGTTACATGTGCCTGCCGCAAACCGGTATGCGGTCGCCGGTGCCACCACCGGTTTATTCGAGCAGGCTGCGCCCTAGTTTCCTCAGAAGCTCCAGTGCCCGCTCGCGCAGCACCGCCGCGGGCGACAGCCCAAGGTCCATTTGCCTAAAGTCCTGCCGCACGAACCGCGGCGCCACCCGCGCGTCGCCCGGGTTGCGGACGGGCGCGGTTGTAATGTGCCCTAGCATGGCCGCCTCGTGCAGGCGCATTTTCCGCAAATTCCCCACCGCGTGCCACTCGATGTCACGGGGCAGCGTTACGCCCTTCCAGCCATCATACGAAAAGCCCACATATTCATCCGCTTCCGTCGGTGGGTCGCTGCGCAGTTCATAGATGCCATATGCCTCGCCCCGCCGCGTCCGCACCTGCGCGCGCGAAAGCACATACTGCCGCCCCGCCTCCGTCCGCCAAATGGCATAGCGCAGCCCGCCGCTGTCCGGCATCTCCCAGCCAATCTCCGGGTCAAACACCACCGTGTCCGCCCAGTCCACGATGCCAAACCCCTGCACTTCCGGCCGGGGCGCTTCATGCCCCGGGTACTCTTCCGGTTTTACCATGCTTGCCTCATAGAATGCTTTTTATACCCCACCCGCCCCCGTTTTGCAAGCAGTCTCACACTGGTGCTGCACACCAAAAACACAGCCGGTTGGGGCTGTGTTTGGCAAACGGTTCTGGAGTGTATTTTTTGCAGTAATTCTTTGTGTACGTTCTGCGGGCCATGGCTATATGCGCCGTTACTTGGCCTGGCAGACGCTCGCGCGGCGGCGAGAAGACTTCCCAAGCAAAACATATTCCGGCAAATGGTTACCCTACAAGGGGCCATTGCTGGCAAATTGATTACTAAAGCTTCTAAGGCAACAGTTTACCGAAATATTTGTTTACAAAAGAGAATCCGTTTGTAGCTACAGTGTATCACAGATTTAAAAATTTGTCAAGTGTGTTCTTTAGCGCTCATAACCGACACTCGGAATAAGTGCGGTTAGGATCCGAAGAGAGGCACCAGCTTCGGTTGCTCAAAGGGCTGTCCAGCCTCGATTACATCAGCCTTTGCATTGATTGCTGGCAAGTCATCAACTGCTTCAAGGTCTGGCGACTCAGTGCCCTGGAGCATGTTAATGGCAGCCAAGCCCATGTAGTACCCAAGGTTTACGGGCACTGCATTGCCTATCTGCTTGTACTGGGAAGATGTCGAGCCAGAAAACTTCCATTCATCCGGAAAAGTCTGGATACGCGCATACTCGCGGACATTTAGCGGCCGTGTTTCTTCTGGGTGGCACCGTTCGGTCTGTTTCTGGGCAGGGTTGCAGGTGAGTGTTAGGCTCGGTTCATCCCACGCGAGCCTGCGTGCCATACCCGTCTTACCACCCGTGTGGAAGTAACTCGCTTTCATATACTCACGCTGCAGCTTGTCAGACAAGTCACGCCAGTATCCGCCCTCGGGCACCTTTTTCATTACCTTGAATTTGGACTCGGAATATTGTTGGCCATCACTTTGGGGCTTATCACCAATTGCCTCCCGCAACGAAATCGTATAATCACGTTCCCTGGGAAATAAGATAGGCGTTTCAATATCATTGCGTACACCAATTATTACTAGCCGTTCACGCTTCTGCGGCACATCAAGGTATTGTGAGCGCATTACCTTATAGGCTACCCGATAGCCGAGCTGCTGTAAGCTGCCTACCATCGTCTCTAAAGTGCAGCCGCCATCATGTGTCAAAAGGCCTCGTACATTTTCACCGATGGCAATCTTGGCATTCGTTTCTTTGACAGCACGTGCAAATTCGTGGAATAACGTCCCGCGGGTATCATCAAAACCCTTGCCTTTGCCAGCATAGCTAAATGCCTGGCATGGGAAGCCACCTTCGACTACATCAACCTTGTCTTTCCAGGGCGTAAAGTCTACCCTGTGCACATCCTCACCGCTTACGTTCCACCCTGGCCTGTTTGCCCGCAATGTCGCAACAGCGTGTTTATCAAATTCGTTCAGGAATAGGTGTTTTAGGCCAGCGTTCTCTAGCCCAAGTGCGGTGCCGCCCGCTCCTGCGAACAGGTCTATGGAGGTAAATTTTGTTGGTTTCTTACTTTTGAGTATACGGAAGTTGTTTATGGCACTAGAGATACCGCTTACTTTATCATGTAGCCTCTTTATCTCATCAAGGCTAAATACGCGGTAGTTGTGGTCGGAACGTTCCGACTTTATCAGCCCTTTCTTTTCCCATCGGCGAATTGTGTCGACCGACACACCCAACTTCTCTGCGGCATCAGATATTGTAAGCATAAACATTTCCCTCCTGCTTACAATATTACAGTACCCTCTGCATAATGCAAGGGTTACTACTTAATTACATATGCCCTGTCGAATAGCTCTTTGAAAACCGGAGAGGCAGAAAGCCCGGGCGCGGGCACACGAAGTATTTCACCTAGTACCTCGGGAAGCGCGTCATAGAGCTTGCGGAGTGCATCTGGGTCGCCCGAAGCAAGGGCATAAAAACTTTTGCCGTCAGTCTTTACGATATCAGGGCGGGCAGGCCGTTTCGTGCCCCGCTCTGAAGGGGCAAATGGTAATTCATATGGCTTAGGCTTCTTCGGCACTATCTCTGCGAGGTATGCCTTCTTGACCCGGCTCTCACTGTAGTCCAAATGCTTCTGAAGGTTATCGTAGACACTAATCGCACTCCTGGCGTTCATAGTGTTGTGCTTGTTCTTTACCTCTGCGATTACTTGTAGCTCCTCGTTCTTTACATCGTAGCTACCACCCCTGCCGGCGTTCTCCCAGCCTGGCATAGCACCGAGGATATCTTGGTGGAAGTCGCCAAGTGCATTCGAGAACGCCTTTTGTATTTGGCGGGACTTCTCCTGTTCCATCCAGGCTTCTATGTCTATGTGTTGCCGCGCTGCGTCAACAAGTGCAGAAAATGGGTCAATTACATTGCGGTATGGGTTCGCCGCTACTTTCTTTTCTGCGGCAAACGTTGCATCCACTAAAGTTCTGGTGGCACGGTACAAATCCTCATCAGAGATAAACGGTAGCAAAGCCATGGTGGTACTTCCTGGGTTACGTATAATTAAGAGTACCACAAACTTCAAATACAAATGGCAGACAAATTTTCACCCCAAAAACGCAGCGAGATAATGTCGCACATACGGAGCAAAAATACAAAGCCAGAGGTTATTATTTTCCGGTACTTGCGCCATGAGAAGATATATTTTCAGAAGCATTACAAAAGTGCCATAGGCAGCCCCGATATTGCACTGCCACGTAAGAAGCGCGCCGTTTTCATAGACGGGGATTTTTGGCACGGCCACACGTTTGAGCGGCGCAAGGACAACTTACCAGCGTTTTGGACTGCAAAAATTATTCACAACGTAAAACGGGACAAAGCTTATCGTGCACAACTTCGCCGGGAGGGCTGGCAGGTCTATCGTGTTTGGGAAGATGACCTGATGCGCAAAAGCACACGTCAACAGGTGCTTGAAGGCATAAAAACATTCCTCATTGCTTAGATGTGGGAAACGTAGTGGTTTTCGGTAATATAAAACCGCCAGGGGACGTGGGCGGCTTGGGTTATGCCTACTCGGGTGGTTTGGGTTATTTGGGTAGCGGGGGGCGGGGGTTGCAGTAGTAGCTGGAATGGGGGTTGTTGGAGGTTGTGGCCGTTCCAGGTGCGGTCTATGGCTAGGGCTTGGCAGAGTTTGGCGGGGCCGTTGGTGATTTGAACTCCAGTTTTGTTGCCACGATTTGCAGACAGTACGTCAATCCCTTCCAGCGGCTCGATGGCGCGAATCAGCACTGCGGAGCCGTGGCCTTCCGGGCGGCAGACGACGTTCATGCAATAGTGCATGCCGTAAGTGAAATAAACGTACAGGTGGCCGGCCGGGCCGAACATTACGTCCGTGCGGGGTGTGCGGCCGCGGTAGCTGTGGCTGGCGGCGTCGGTTTGGTCGTAGGCCTCGGTTTCGACGATGCGCCCCACCAGCCGTTGGCCGTCCAATTCCCGCACCAGCAAACAACCCAGCAGACGCGGCGCGACCTCCCAGGCTGGACCGTTCAGTACGGACCAATCATCCATAAAAACTAGACTTTGGAAATCTTTACGGCCGTTCCGTACGCCGCAACTTCGTTCATAGTGCCGCCGATGTCCCCGCTGTCGAACCGCATGGCCACCACGGCGTTGGCGCCTTTGGCGGCAGCGGCTTCGCGCAGCCGAGCCAGGGCGTGTTCGCGGCTGTCGCTAAGTAGTGTGGTGTACTCTTTAATCTCACCGCCGAAGATGGTTCGCAGTCCGGCAAAGAGGTTGCTGACGACATCCCGGCTGCGCACAATCAGCCCAAACACTTCGCCGTAGGTCTCGTCTATTTTGTACCCCGGCACATCGTTGGCAGTTACCACCAGCATATCGTCCATAAATCTCCCTTTCGTTGGTACTTACAGTATACGCTTGCTGCTACCCGCCAGTTTGTGGCGGCGCTCTTGCAGCGAAGCGGCGAAGGCCGCGCCGATGATGCCGATGCCCACCAGGCCGGTTATGGCGTCTGGCACGTCCAGGAACAGGCTAAGGAACAGCGCCACCGTCAGCACGGCGATGGTGTAGTAAGCGCCATGTTCCAGGTAGACGTACTGGTCCAGCGTGCCGCGGCGGACCATGAAGATGGTGAGCGAACGGACCCACAGGGCGCCGATGCCCAGGCCGGCGGCGATGAGCAGCACCACGTTGGTAATGGCGAACGCACCGATGACGCCGTCGAAACTAAAGCTGGCGTCCAGCACCTGCAGGTACAGAAACAGCCCGAACGCCGCCCAGCCCACCAGGTGCTTGCCGTGCGGCTGGTTGCGCGACAGCACTGCCGTAAACAGCTGCACCGCTACAAACGTGACTATGCCCAAAAACCCGGCGCGCAGCACTTGCCCGGTGTGTTCCTGAGCCAGCAGCGCCGCACCCACCACTACCGCCGCGGCAATGGCTGCCGGCAGCCACACACTGCGGAACTTACGCAGGTTTATTTCCACCGTTTCCCACCACAGCACATCGTGCTGGCCGTTCAGGAAAAACTCTAGCGTCAGCATGAGCATGAACGCGCCGCCGAAGGCCGAGATGAGCGGGTGGGCCAGCTCCAGTTTTTCGGCGTACTGGTGCGGATGGTGCAGCGCCAAATCCCACACACCCGTCAGCGGCAGGTGCGCGGCCAGGGCCACGATGACGAGCGGGAACAGCAAGCGCATGCCGAAGATGGCAATGACAATGCCAATGGTTAGGAACGCCGTTTGCCAGGCCGGGCTCATGCGGCCCAGTACTTTCGCGTTCACGATGGCGTTGTCGAAGCTAAAGGTGAGTTCCACCACGACCAGAATGAGCGTGATTGCCAGCGCGCCGATGCCCAGGCCAAAAAACACCCAGGCCAAAATGCCCACGGTGGCTGCTGCCGAAAAGCCAAAAATGCGGTAGGGTGAGTGGTGCGCGAACAGTGCCGACATGTCTCCATAGTATACCTTGCCTGCGCTTGCCCGTCACTCCAGCTTGTGCCCAGCAAACTAGGCGACACGGACCACGGTAGCGAAGCCGATGTGGCGGTCAGAGACACCGGTGAGCATGGAACCGGTCGTGCCCATGGAACCGTACAAGATGTCCGTGTAGTCGGCCACCCCGTTTTCGGGCGGTTTTGGTTCGGCAGCCGGGAAATCGCCACGGTTTGCAAACGTGAACGGTATAAGCAGACCGTTCGGCGCATCTGCGGAAGGTAGCCGGAAGACGTACCGGCCCAGCCGGTAATGCAGTACTTTACCAGCGGCAGTCATGGGTGCGCAGGCCTCGTGGATGTCCAGTTCGCGGGTATTCGATTCGCCTGCCACACCCTTCACCAGGTTGACGCCGCAGTGCGTGTCGGGCGGCAGCAAATCGCCCGTGATAATCAGGCTGCGGTTAATTAATTCCTCAGTAATTTCGCTAAGGTCGTTTACCCGGCAGTAGCTGATGTGCGGATGCGGACGGCCGAAGACATCCAGCCTAGTGTCGTCCTCGCTGGCAGCCACCGGGTACAGACAAGTGTTCTTCAGGTTCGGCACTCGCAGCACCGGTTCCAGCATGCCTAGCGTTTCGCCCCAGTAAAACACCTGTTCTATTTTGTCGACATCAACGGGATTATCGGGCTTGGCGGTAGCTATGACCGTGCTGACGCACCAGCCGCTGCGCACAATGCCGTCTTTGCCGCGCAGCCTGACACCGCGCATTACGCGGGGGTCTTCACCCTCCAGTGTCCTGGCTTGGTCAAACGGCACCAGGCGCGGCAAGCCGTTTTCGCCCTTCATTATTAAGTACGGGACCGAGGACGTTTTACCCAAGTGTTCACTAATGGGCTCGCGGCGGAAATACGCAAAATCGTACTCGCCCACTACGCCATCCACTGTGGTGTGGATTTTTTCTATCTGGCTCGGGTTCGTCAGTATTTCTCCCGCAGCCAGTACGTCCGCCGGGGTTTCGAGCAGGATTGCACCCTGCAGCGCATACCGGCCGTAGCGTGCAATGTCTTCCTCTGTCGGCGCGTGAAGCCGATGGGCCTCGTCGAGCGCTGCAAATCCTTCCGGGTAGCCTGTTGGAACCCCTTGGGTGGGCGCACGTTGCAGTATGGTCACTAAGTTGTACCGAGCGGCAGCGCCGCTCCTAACTGACCCGGACTATATACTCCGCTGCGTTAAATAGCAAATGGTTAGTAAATAAACTATGGCTGGTAGACGGCAAAAGGGTTACAGCCACTTGTTGCGGTTGAACATCCAAATGGCCAGGGCGACAAGACTGGCAATCAGCACCAACACACCCTCAAACGCGAAGCGGTTGGTCTGGAACGGGATGGGCACATTCATGCCCCATAAGCCGCCAATGATGGTCGGGACGGTAAGGAAAATAGCGATGGACGTCAGCCGTTTGAAGGTGTTGTTCAGGTTGGTGGTGGCGATGGCGTCGTAGGCCTGGCGCATGTTGACGAGCGTACGCAGGCGGCCCTGCACTAGGGTAATCAACTCGGATGCGTTGTGTTCGATGTCCTCGATGATGTCCCGGTCTTCCTCGTACAACCGCAAGGACTTCCCATTCAAAAGCGACTTAAATAATAATGCCTGCGGCTGCAGGGCGCTCAAAAATTCATTCAGGTCCTCTTCCAGTTCGATGATGCCCACAAACTCACGCGCCGTTAGCCTAGAGCGGCGCATCTGCCCCCGCAGCTGCAAAATCCGCTTCGAAACCCGCCGCACATGCATCTCGTACGAGCGGTTTATTTCCGCCAAAATTTGCAGCAGCAGCTTGGTGCGCTGGGTAGTCACAAATTCTAATTGGTCGCCGGTTAGGCGCTGGAGGATGTTCGTTTGCAAGCGCACTACCGTCAGCACGTAGTTGCCGGTGTAGACAATCAGCAGCGGCTCGGTGGCAATGTCCCGGCCTTCCGGGTAGCAATAGCGCGTGTATATATAAACGGTGCCGTTGTCGACTTCCACACGCGGAGCTTCGTAAATGTCGACGGCGTCTTCCAGGTTGTCGCGGTCCAGGCCGAAGTCTTTGGCCAGTTTGTCGAGCTCGGCATCGGTCGGCGCAATCGCCACCACCCACGCACCAGAGCGCAGCGCCTCAATCTGCTGCAGCGCCCGTTCATGCGCCCGGCTGTAGTACATGGTGGTCATGCCCCTAATTGTAGCGCAGCCAACCAAGAACGCGGTACTAGATATGCTGTTCTACGAAAGTCAGCGCATACCCGACTTTGCCGGCGCGGCCAGCGCGGCCGATGCGGTGGGTATAGTCTTCGTAGGTCTGCGGCATGCCGTAGTTCACCACGTGGGAAATGTCGGCGACGTCAATGCCGCGGGCGGCAACGTCGGTGGCAATCAAAATCGGCACCTTGTTTTCCTTGAAGGCGTCGAGGGCGCGCTTGCGCTGGCCCTGGGTTTTACCGCCATGGATGGCCATGACACTAAAGCCGCGGCCTTTCAGCTCCGTTTCCAGCCGCTCCACATTGCGCTGGGTCGACTCGAAAATAATGCTCTTAGTAACTACCGGCTCGATGAGTAAGTTGTGCAGGCCTTCGATTTTGCTGAATTTGTCGGCGTACGGAATGACGTCTTGGTGGACGTTTTCGCTGGTGTCACCCTGCTTTACGCTGACCGTGATAGCCTCTGGGCTAAAGCTGTCGATGATGTCGCTGACGCGGCGGTCCATGGTGGCCGAAAAGTAAAAGCTTTGGCGTTTGTCTGCGCACTTGCTTAGCAGCAGCTTCACATCGTTCACAAAGCCCATGTCCAGCATGCGGTCGACTTCGTCGAGCACCACGATGTTGTAGCGGCCAAGGTCTAGCGAGCGCTGTTCGATGTGGTCTTTGATGCGCCCGGGCGTGCCAACCACAATGTTCGGGTTAGAGCGCAGGTCTTTCAACTGCGGACCATATGACGCACCGCCGATGAGCAGCGCGCCGTACACACCACCGCCTTTGCTAAGGCTGCGGCGTTCGGTTTCAATCTGCTGTGCCAGTTCACGGGTGGGCGCCACGATGAGCGCCTTGGCACCGCGGTCAGTCATCAGCTGGTGCAAAATTGGCACCAGGAAGGCGGCCGTTTTGCCGGTGCCGGTGTTGGCCAAACCGACCACGTCTTTGCCGGCCAGGCCAAGCTCAATCGTCTGGTCCTGGATGGGCGTGGGAATAACATAGCCCTTCTGCACGATGTTGTCATGCAGGTGGCGGTCGACCGCAAAGTCGGTAAATTTGTGCTTCGGTATGTAGTCTTCCACCTTCGCCGGGTTCGCGATTTTCACGAACTTGACCGGGTCGATGTACTGGCCGTGCTTGTTGCCCCGGGGGGCGCGCTGTTGGCGCGGTGGCCGGGAGTTTGGTGTGCGGCTGCTTTTGTAGGCGTAGCCGCGGCGGGAATTAATCATAAAAAATGAATCCTCTATTGTTATTTGTAGTTGGTTAGTACTGGTTGATTGTCCCTAGGAACCCAGTGAGTAAACTACGAATAACTCCGGATTCATGTGCGGCGGATGTTCCACTCGCACGAACAATACCTATATATTAGCACAACCGGGACTTCCGGTCAACTGGTTGGTCGACCATTACTTGACAATTAAAGAATATGAGGTATAGTCTATTCGCATGAAGCTACCTGCAGCCGAAAATGTCGTCCCAGGCGCCGTAGCCGCTGGCCTTGTATCCACCGTTGAAGGTGCCGTTGTCATTATCGCCGGCGCGGGTGCCATCGACCACGACCATGAGTTGGCGCAACAAGCTACCGACCACCCTGACACGCCCATACAATTCGATGACGGTGTAATGCGCAGCGGCCAAGACGCCCAAGATGTAGTGCATGACTCTTTGCACGTACACAAAGAAATGGTCGTAATGGGAAGCACTTTCTTGGTGCTGGGTATTGCGGCCTTGGTTGGCGCACGTCTCTACTCAACCGCCCAGCACTACAAAAACTTAGGTTCAAAAGGCTTCATACAACGAAGCCTCGACCGCTAACCGGCTGTCGGTTCTTCCCAAATGCCCATCAGTTTGTCGGCCACGCGGGCAACCCCGACGATGTAGCCGGCCATTATTTCGTCGGCCTGTCCCTGAGTTAGGTTTTCGCCAGTTTGGTGGAGTGATACAAAGTTGGCCACATCCAGCAATGCCCAGCGCATCCGTTTGAGTGCCTCAACTGCAAAATATCGCCTATCTACCGGGAGAGGAGTCGGCTCATTATCCGAGTCTTGGGCAGCAACTTCTTTTAGACGTTCTAGGGCCGAATTGCCAGGGCCTTGCACTGCATAGCCCAGCAAGTCCGCGTAGTTTCTTAATGCCGTTAGATTATCTAATTTAAATATGCCCGGCGTATGGCAAGGAGCGGATTCGATGCGGTTCCTCCAAGGGTCATCGTCGTCTTCTTTCTCGCCGGGCTTGAACAGCATTTTGTCGGGTACCACACCGGCAAAATGGAGAGCGCGCCAGCCCAGTTCTAGATATGCTGCGGTCGTAGCAAGCCCCTGAACTTCCCGCGGTTGAGCCAGGGAGTTAAATATATGCGCCGCTTGGCGGTCGTGCGCACTTAGCGTTACCGGACCACCTTCAACGAAATTGGTAGTCGTCATAATTGGCCAATGGCCTGCCCCAAATTCTCGCAGCCAGAGGTCATTGTTTTTGGCCGAATAGACATACAGATGAGGCTCCGGAGACTCAACAATCTTCGAGGGACGGGCGCCTTCGCCGGTCAAGATACGCTCTGCAACGACCGCTTGTATAGCAAACATGGTGTCTAGGCTGGTGACCTCGACCACACCACCCTCGCCGGCCTCGTCCCCGGTACCAGGTACGATACGCGCGCCGTATAGCAGCGACACCCAAGGCGCCATGTAGTACTGCGAGGGCACTTCGGTACGAGGTTCGGCACGAGGGTACTCGGGCACGCTCCAAAGCCCAGGGCCAGAGAACTCCTCAGCTACAAGCCGCTCAACAAGATTTAGCTCCCCACCCTGCTGGCCTGCAGGTGCAGTCATTACTGTTACCGCTTGACCTCACGTTTGCGCTTGTTGGGGTCGAGTTCTTTTTTGCGCAGGCGCAGGTTTTTGGGCGTGACTTCCAGCAGTTCGTCGTTTTCGATGAAGTCCAGGCACTGTTCCAGACTGAAAATGGTGGGTGGCACCAGCTGCACGACGCCGTCGGATGACGAAGAGCGCATGTTGGTTAGGTGCTTGGCCTTGCAGACGTTGATTTCCATGTCTTCCTGGCGGGTGTTGAGGCCGATAATCTGGCCGGCGTAGACCTTTTCGGCCGGGCCCACGAAGGTAGTGCCGCGGGCTTCGGCGTTTTGCAGCGCGTATGGCGTGGTAACGCCTTGCTCAAAGCTGATGAGCACGCCGTTGCGCAGCTGTTGCAGCTCCGAGCCCTTAGGCTGAAAACCGGTGACCAGGCTGTTCATGACGATGGTGCCCTTGGTGTTGGTAAGCAAGATGTTGCGCATGCCGAGCAGGTTGCGGGTAGGCATCTCGTAGATGAGTTTGGTGACGCCCTTGGGGCTAGCGAACTGTTCCTTCAAAGTGGCGCGGCGCTGGCCCAGCTCCATCTGCACGGTGCCGACGTGTTCGGCCGGGACTTCGATAATAACTTCTTCTACCGGCTCTTCTTCCACGCCGTCTTTGAGGTGCGTGACCACCTGCGGGCGGCCGACTTCGAACTCAAAACCTTCGCGGCGCATGGTTTCAATCAGCACACCCAGGTGGAGCTCGCCGCGGCCAGCTACCGTAAAGCCGATACCGTCGTCGCCGACCTGCAGGCCGACGTTTACTTCCAGCTCCTTTTGCAAGCGGTCGCCAATCTGGCGGCTGGTGCTAAACTGGCCCTCCAGCCCCTTGAACGGGCTGGTGTTGGGTCCCAGGTAAATGCGCAACGTGGGCGCTTCTACTTCTATAACCGGCAGGGCCTCGGGTTCGTTGGCGTCGGCGATGGTTTCGCCGATTTTGGCGTCGGCGATGCCGGTCAGCTGCACGATGTCGCCCGCCACACCGCCGGGAACTTCGAATTTAGAAACGCCGTGGCTCATGAACACCAGTTCCACTTTGGCCTTAGTTTGGCTGCCGTCTTTTTTGCACAGTGTTACTTGGTCGCCCGGTTTTACGGTGCCGCGGGTAATGCGGCCGATGGCGTACTTACCCTTGTAAGTGTCCCAGGCTAACGCTGTCACCAGCATCTGGAAGGGCTTGTCTAGCTCGATGCTAGGTGCGGGGATTTTTTCGATAATGGCGTCGAATACGGCATCCAGGCTGCCAGCTGCACTTGAGTCAGTCGGCACATCTTTCCAGGCTTTGCCGTCGCGGCCGATGGCGTAGTACACCGGGTAGTGCAGCTGGTCCTCGTGCACGGCCAGTTCCAGGAACAGGTCGGCCAGCTCGTCTTCGACTTCAGCGATGCGCGAACCGGGTTTGTCGATTTTGTTGATGATAACAATCGGTTTGAGTTCCGCTTCCAGCGCCTTTTCCAGTACAAATTTCGTTTGCGGCATGGGGCCTTCCTGGGCGTCCACGATGAGTAGGCAGCCGTCGGCCATGTTCAAGGTGCGTTCGACTTCACCGGAAAAGTCGGCGTGGCCAGGGGTGTCGATGATGTTGATGCGGTAGTCACCGTGCTGCACGGCGGTTACTTTGGCAGTAATAGTAATGCCGCGCTCACGCTCTTGGTCGCCACTGTCCATAATCAGCGTCTGGCTCATCTCCGCCTGGTTATCCCGGAACGTTTGGCTCTGCTTCAGCAGGCCGTCAACCAACGTGGTTTTGCCATGGTCAACGTGCGCAATGATAGCGATGTTGCGAATCTTAGTAGGGTCTTGTTGCGGTTGAGCCATTACATATATAAAAGCGCCTGTTTTTAGGCGCTTTGCCTTGAAATACATTATAGCATGAAACTGTCCACAGGTAAAATGCTTGGCAACAGGGGTGAGGTATGGTATATTAGCTAAAGAAATGAGTGCCAACCAGTAGCGTGAATGCTGTTATAACGTTTGTTATTACCGTGCTGCTGATTTGCATATCGGCTGTTTGTTCGGGCCTGAACATCTCGCTGATGTCGCTGGAGGTCGCCGACCTGCGCCGCAAGGCCAAGCTGGGCAACGGCGACGCCGCCAAAGTACTGCCGCTGCGCAAAAACGGGCACCTGAGCCTGGCTGCCATCTTGCTTACCAATGTCGCCGCGGTTTCGGCCACCTCGCTGGTGCTGGAAAGTGTCGCGGGTGGCATCATCGCTGGCATTACGGCCACGCTGCTCATCGTCATCTTCGGTGAAATCATCCCCCAGGCACTGTTTGTGCGCCACGCACTCAAGTTCTGTTCCTTGTTTGCGAACACGCTGCGGACCATGATTTTCCTGACTTACCCCGTCTCCAAGCCCCTGCAGCTGCTGCTGGACCGCCTGTTCGAGGAGCAGGAAGAACCGCTGGACACCCGCCAGGAGCTGGGGCTGATGATTACCGAACACCTGGGCTCATCCGAAAGCGAACTAGACGAAGACGAGGTAGAAATCATCCGCGGCGCCCTGCAACTTAGCGAAAAACACGTCCGCGAAATCATGACACCAATTAGCCAGGTGTACTGGCTGCAGCCGGGGACGGTCATTGATGGCCGCATCATCGACGAAATCAAGGCCCGCGGCCGCAGTCGTATCCCAATCTTGAACGCCGATAAAACCGTCTGCTACGGCATCCTGCTCATCAAAGACTTAGTGGATATCGACTTCGACGACGAGCAGCCCAGCGTCGACGAACTGCCCCTGCACAAAACCAAACTCGTCGGCAGCATGACCGCGCTGGACACCATGTTCCGCAAGTTCATCGGCGCCCACACGCACCTGATGTTAGTTGAGCGGGAAGGCCACATAGTCGGCATTGTCACCATCGAAGACCTCATCGAAGAAATCGTCGGCCACGAAATTGTCGACGAAACCGACACGCCGTAGGCATCCTAGCGATGTTCTGCCCAGTCCTCGGAACGGCCAAGCATGGCAAGAAGTTTGGTTTGGATGTTGGCGGATTCTGGCACGGAGACGGCTGGAGCGTACATACCGCCGGCGGTTAAATCGCTCTGCGCCGCAGCAATGTCGTACAGCTGCCGTGCCACGGCTTCGTCGAAGACCACACTGACGCCGATGGCCTGGCCGAGGTCCCAGGCATGAATCAGCTGGTCATTACCCGCTTCAAGCAGGTAGTCGGCCACAGAGGTGTCACCGTAAGAAAGATGCGCCTTACTGTTTTCGTCACAATCCGCCACTGCCTCACGGGCACGTTCCAGGTAGCGCCGCCAGCTTTCGACCGCATCATCGCCCAGCAGGTCACCGTCATAAGCCGTGCCGACTTCGGCAATGGTTTTGCCGGCCACGATGTCCGCCACCCAGGCCAGTTCGTACACCATGTGGTTCATTAGTGTGCGTACGTCCCATTCGGTGTCGGGCGTGGGCAGTTTTAGTTGGCCATCTTCCACCTGCACCATCACGGCAGTAGCTTGTTCAACAGCGTATGCGAATAGTTCTTTAGCGGTCATGTTCGTAGTAAACCCTCCTAGTACTCTTAGCGTACCAAGTTTAGGGCCCGGAACTGTAATCATTTTTGCCCCTTTTTAGTAGCCAAAACTACCGCTAACAGAGAACGAAGCGGCGGAAAACGACCACAAATGTTGTAAATAACACTGTAAGCATTCTTACCACTGTTATCTACATGTAGTGCCCGTTCCGCTAGTGTTGACACCACATATGGTGGTTGGTAGGCTAGTACTTGCATGCCCGAGCGACGGCCAGGCATGTGCACATTAGTAAGTGGACTCATCAATCCATTGCCGAGCGCGCTACCGCGCATCCTCTATACATATAGAGCATGCAGGCAACGTGGGGCAACGCAAAAACGGACGAGTCCTAAAGAAGGAGTAAACATGCGCAAGATCGCTCTAGCAGCGGTCGCACTTGCCCTGTTTGTATTAACAGGCGCGAGTCTACACATGGCTAGTGCCCACGCGACACAGCACTCAAACAAAAGTAAACCCGACTCAAGCAGCGTTCAAGTTGCTGAAATCACGCCCGCACCTGCCGCTACACCCGCACCGGCGCCCGAAGCTACATCAGTAGTTCCCGGCCCCGTAACGGTCACCGTGCAGCCCGGCGACACCCTAAGTGGTATCGCGGCCGCCAACGGCACCGATTACATGCGGTTGTACAACGCGAACGATTTCATCGCCGACCCCGACCTTATCTTCCCTGGCGACCAAATTCGCATCCCGAACGCCGACGAACAGATTGCGGAACGTACGGTTCCTACCCCGGTTATCGAGGCTCCAGCCCCCGTGGCTGACCCGACACCGGCAGCAGAACCCGTTAGCGCTCCCGAGCCCGCCGCTGCGCCTGCAGTAGCAGAGGCCTCTGCCCCCGCGGCAGACCCGGCCCCCGCCCCTGCACCAGCCCCGGCACCCGCTCCCGAGCCCGCTCCGGCCCCAGTAACCACTGGTGTAGCCGACAGCGCCGCCAAGGCATACATCTACTTCCACGAAAGTACGAACAACCCGAATGCCACCAACTACCTAGGTTGTTACGGCCTTGGCCAGGACTGTAGCGGACAGCTCCGCACACTCTGTGGCGCCGACTGGGCATGTCAGGACGAGTTCTTCAACAATTACGCGATGAACCGTTACGGCAGCTGGGCCAACGCCCAAGCCTTCTGGCAAGCCCACAACTGGTGGTAATCCACCACTTCCCACTCTCCATCTCTAACTGAATAGCAACCGCCCGGACCCTTAGATAAGGTCCGGGCGGTTTTTGTTTTAGGCCGTTCAATATAAAAATGGGGCCGCACAGGCAAGCTCAGTAGCGGACTCATCCGTGCGGTTCTGCTGGTTCTCGTCTGGCGCATCACCAGGCTTTGCAGCCACCTCATACGGCCCCTCACAGAGATACTTTACACACACTAGTCCTATAGGGCACTCTCGATGTGCCCTACTACTAGACTCGCTTGGGGATACTTCACCAGCCACGCGACACTCTCCTATTTAGTACCGTGCCAGTATACTACAGTGTATGGACGTGAGACCACTAGCCGAACGAATGCGGCCGGAGACGTTGGCCCAAGTGATTGGGCAGGAGCAGCTGACGGGGGCTGGGCAGATTATTCGCGAGATAATCGAGAAGAAGCAGCCGACCAGCTTGATTCTGTGGGGGCCACCGGGGAGCGGCAAGACGACACTGGCGCGCATCATTGCCCGCGAAACCGGCGCGGAGTTTGTGGAGCTAAGCGCCGTCACGGCCAAGAAAGACGATGTGCGCAGCGTGGTGCAAACGGCCGAGGCCAACCAGCGGCTGGGCATGCGCACCATCTTGTTCGTGGACGAAATCCACCGCTTCAACAAGGCCCAGCAGGACGCGTTCCTGCCGCACGTGGAGGACGGCACCATTGTGCTGATTGGCGCCACCACCGAGAACCCCAGTTTTGAAGTCATAAACCCCCTCTTGAGCCGCTCCCGGGTGCTGGTTTTGGAACCGCTTGACATAAGCGCTATTACCACCATTGTCAAGAGCGCAGCCAAGGAGTTGGGCTTGACGGCCAAAAAACTGCCGAAAGAGGGTGTGGAGATGCTAGCAAAATTGAGTGGCGGTGATGCCCGCGTGGCGCTCGGCAACCTGGAACTGGCAGTGCAGTTGGCGGGCAGTAAACCCATCACGCCGGAACTGGTGCAGACGGCGGCGCAAACCAAAGTCCCCGGCTACGACAAAAAGGGCGAGAACCACTACAACGTGATTTCCGCGTTTATAAAATCGATGCGCGGGTCGGATGCGAACGCCACACTATATTATTTAGCGCGCATGTTGCAGGCCGGCGAAGACCCGAAGTTTGTGGCGCGGCGGATGGTGGTGTTTGCTTCTGAGGACATTGGGCTAGCCGCACCTGCAGCGCTAAATCTGGCTGTTTCAACTTTCTTGGCCGTCGAAAGAATCGGCATGCCGGAGTGCCAGTACAATTTATTCCACTGCGCTGCCGTGCTGGCCAAAGCTGGGAAGTCCCGCGAAGTGGCCGACGCCATGGCTGGAGCCCTCGCCGCCGCCAAACAGTACCCCGACCTGCCGGTGCCACTCACCCTGCGCAACGCCCCCACGAAATTAATGAAAGACCTCGGCTACAACGCCGGCTACCAATGGGAAGCCGACTTCCAGGCCAAAGGCGGCTTCCTCCCACCGGAACTCAAAGATTTGAAGTTACTCTGAAGACTCTGAAGTAACGTTCCAGGCAGCCTCTTTTTCATCGTCGCCCTTTTCTCGGGCGATTTTGATGGTTGCCTGCGGCAATGCTTCCTGGCCGGGCAGCCAGCTAATGGTGTAGGTTGGGACGTTAAATCTGGCCTGACCGTACTCACTTTTCGCATGTGCAGGACTGCTCACACCCACTACCAGCTTCTCGTCCCATAACGCGCCAATGTTATACAGCGTCCGCAGCAAACTCTTGGCCTGGGCACCCGAGCCGGAGGAGTTAAAGAAATCAGGGTTGGCCGTGGCATTGCGCAGGGCGAGCTGTAACTCACCGCTAGCGTGCGTACCGGACTGGCCGTTAGTGCAAATCTGTTCATATGCGGCACCAACCGCAAGTAAATCCAGCTTGTGGCCTGATTCCAGGGCGACAACAACCTCGTCACGGAATGTGCTCAAGGATGCTTCCAACTGAGACCTCGCTTCCTGGACGTACCCCGCCAGTAATGGCTGCCTCGTTTTCTCGAGAGCATGAGGATTGGCGGTTCGAAAGGCGGTGAATCTTTTTCCATGCAAGGCAGTTTCGGACGCATGCCTACGTACCCTTTCAGCCTCAACCCTGGTCGCTTCTGCATCTAGATGCTTTAGCGCACTCCGATTAATCGAAAAAGAGATTTCATGGAAGGTATCCGACTCTTCAGACTCTTCGGTTTCCGCGGCCTGTTCGTGGATGGGTAGTTCCACGGTGTCGTCGGCGGCATGGAGGTTCAGCTCAACCGTGTTGTCATCCGCATCCCATTCGGCATGGCGGGGACTGTGGTCAGTCCGGCGGCGCCTGAACAGATGCCGCAGACTCTCCCCCACGTGCATCCTACGGCGGTGCCGCCCGGCTGCTGCAGCGCGGTGGTGTTCTTGTTCCGCCTGCTGGTGCAGTTGCTGCGTGGTTTCGTCTTGGTCGTGGCCGTGGTCGCTCTGGGGTCCTGCGGGTAGCGTATCTAGTAGTACCATATGCTTTCAGGTTTCCTTACGTTGTAATAATAACACAATAATGCTTACTTTTAAAGGTTTTTTGCTACTGCCACGACCTCAATCTCAGTGGGTAGCTCGTAGGCCACAGGACGCACATCATACCCAAACCGCTGCAGCAACGGCGCTAGCAGGTGGGTCGGCAAGCCAATGATGGTGTCTAGGTTGCCCGTGATGTGGTCGATGAGCGGTGCTGCGCCGCTTTGGATGCCGTACGCGCCGGCTTTGTCTTTGTAGTCACCGGTTGCCAGGTAGGTTTCAACCGCTTGTTCGTCAAACGGTCTGAAATAGACCCAGGAATTTTCCGCCTGGACTGATTCGAAGTTTTCCTCCAGGCAGACCACGGCCAGGGATGAGGCGACTTGGTTGGGGTGTAGCGTAACGTCATAGAGCATCGTGCGAGCCTCCTCGATAGATTCTGCCTTCGCCAGCTGCCGGCCGCCAATAGTCACAATGCTGTCGGAACCGATGACAATCGCGTCTGGGAATTTCCGGGCAAGCACCATCGCTTTGCCCAGGCCGAGTTCTTTCGAAACTTCTTCCGGCGTGCGGCTGCCGTCCAGTTCTTCGTAAAAATCACTCGGGATGACCTCAAACGCTAAACCCATTAGCGTTAGTAGCTCTTTGCGGCGCGGCGAGCCGCTGGCCAAGATAATGCGTCTCATGTGCTTATTCTAGCAAACCGGAGCTATTCCTGGCGGCGGATGGTGATGGAGCCCAGAATGAGAGCCAGGACGGCACAGCCGAGGACGATGAGGAGGTCGCGGGTGAGTGTGGCGCCCCAGCCGGCGTGAGTGGTAATTTGGCACATGGCGTCCACGCTGTAGGTTAGCGGGAAGACGTCGGACAGCCACTGCAGTAACTGTGCCATTTGGTCGCGCGGGGCGAACAGGCCGCACAGCAACACTTGGGGCATCAGGATGGGCATGACGAGTTCGACGGCTTGGAATTCGGTGGTGGCGAAGGCACTTACGAACAAGCCCAGCGATGTGCCAAGCAACGCGGCCATAACAGCGGCGATGAGCACAGCGGCGGTACCGCCCATGACCGTCACGTGCAGCAGGCCGAGTGCCACCAGGCTGACCACGCTGGCTTGCAGCAGTGCCAGCAGCGAAAACGCCGTGGCATAGCCAAAAATGAAATCGAGCTTGCCGATGGGCATGGTCATCAGCCGGTCGAGGGTACCGGTTTTGCGCTCGCGCAACGTGGCGATTGAGGTCACCAGGAACATCATCAGCAGCGGGAAGATGCCGAGAATCATCGGCGCGACGGCGTTAAAAACTTGCGGCTGGCCGTTGAAGACGTATTTTAGCAGTGCAATCAGCACGCACGGTACTACCACAATTAACCCGACCGTGCGGGGGTCGTGGTGCAGCTGCATCAGCACGCGGCCGGCAGTGGCGAAGGTACGGCGCGGACTCATGTGGTGTTTCCTTTAGCTAATTTTAGAAAGGCTTGTTCGACGGTTTTGGTGCCGGTACGGTCACAGAGTTCCTCAGGGCTATCGTGCGCCACGACTTGGCCGTCGCGAATTAATAGCAGGTCGTCGCAGCGTTCGGCTTCGTCCATGACGTGGCTGGACACGATGATAGTCTTGCCAGCCTGCGCTAATGCGCGGAAGAGCTTCCAAAGTTGCTCACGCAGCACCGGGTCTAGGCCCACGGTCGGCTCATCCAAAACCAGCAGTTCCGGGTCACCCAGCAGTGCAATCGCCAGCGACATCCGCTGCTTTTGCCCGCCGGACAAGCTCTGTACCAACACGCCTTCTTTGCCGTTCAGTGCCACGCGTGACAGAGCCTTGGCGCAGGCGCTTAGCGCCGCTTTGCCGCGCAGACCCATCATACGAGCGAAATACAGAATGTTTTCCTGCACCGTCAGGTCGGTGTAGACCGACACTTCCTGAGTCATATAGCTAAGGCGCGGGCGCAGTTGCCGCGAACCGGCCGGCAGTCCCAGCACAGTTGCCTTGCCGTGTTTGATGCGCTGCCGGCCGACGATGACGCGGATGAGTGTGGTTTTGCCTGCGCCTGATGGGCCAATGAAGCCAGTAATCGTACCCTGTTCCAGCTCGAAGCTAACTCGCTTCAGCGCCTGGAACCGCCCGCCCAGCACTACCGAAAGCTCGCGCACACTGATTATGCTTGCCATTTAAATCCAGTATACCAGAGCGCGGCTTTTGGCAGCAGCACCCGGCAACCCTCCTGGACATGGCCGCTCGTCCGCCTGAGTGAGTGATTGGGGTCACATCGTAAACCCACCGGCCTAGCGTATAATCATAAACGACATGGGTGCGAGTATCGTTACCGACAAACTTACCAAACGGTATGGCCGTGGGCCGACACTGGCGCTGGATGGTTTGACGCTGCAAGTGCAAGCCGGGGAGATTTACGGCTATCTGGGCGCAAACGGAGCCGGTAAAAGCACCACCATCCGGCTGCTGCTGAATTTTTTGCAACCCAGTGGCGGGTCGGCACACATCAATGGGTTTGACGTGGTGAAGGACGCCGTGGAAGTTAAGAAACATGTGGGCTATTTGGCCGGCGACGTGGCATTGTACCCGAAAGTTACCGGTGGTGAACTGTTGGATTACCTGGGCGCGCTGCAGGGCATGGCGAACCAGGACTACCGCCGCACGCTCGAAAAACGGTTTGAGGCCGAAACCGGCAAGCAGGTCTCGGCACTTAGCAAAGGCAACCGCCAGAAAATCGGCATCGTGCAGGCATTTATGCACCAGCCGAACGTACTGGTGCTGGACGAACCCACCAGCGGCCTCGACCCGCTGATGCAAGAAGCGTTTTACGAAACGGTACGTGAAGCCCGGGACCGCGGCGCGGCGGTACTAATGAGCAGCCACAACCTGGCTGAAGCCCAGCGGGTGTGCGACCGGGTGGGCATCATCAAGCATGGCAAACTTATCCGCGAACAGGCTGTGGCCGGCGACGGCGAACTGGGCAAAACAATCTTCCGCGTGTTGTTAGCTACGCCATCCGCCGTTGCCCGGCTGAAAAAAGCACCGCACCTGAAGTTTTTGAGCCAGGAAGGCGGCAACACGGCGCTGGTGCAAGCCGATGGCACCGTGGCCGAAGCCCTGAAGGCACTAAGCCAGTTCGACATCCGCGACATCTCCACCCAAGCGCTCAACCTGGAGGACGAATTCATGGAATTTTACGAAACGGGAGACGACGTATGATAGCCACCCTGTTGTGGGAACTACGCCAGCGCCGTATGGCGGTTTTCTGGTGGACACTCAGCAGTGTGGTGCTGTCGGTGGCAATCTTGGCGCTCTACCCCTCCATCCGCGACCAGGCGCACGATTTGAACCAAGTTATCAATCAACTGCCAAATGGCCTGCGACAGCTGAAGAGTGGCGGCGCGAACATCGTGGACGTAGCCAACCCGGTGCAATTTTTGAATTCGCAGCTGTTTTACATCACCCTGCCGATTCCGTGGATTATCCTGGCCATTACCCGCGGCAGCGGTGTGCTGGGGAAAGACGAACAAGACCGCACCTTGGAACTGGCGCTGGCGCGGCCGGTTAGCCGGGGCGGGTTGCTGCTGGCGAAAGGCCTCAGCCTGGCTGTGGAATTTGTGGTCGTGGGTGGGCTGACACTCCTGGCTGTCGTGCTGGCGGCCCCGTTGTTCGGCATGCATGTCGGTACCATCCACTTGGCAGTCACAACCGCCTACACCGCGTTGTTTTCACTCAGTTTTGGATTAGTTGCGTTCACACTGCAAGCCGCCGGCAGCGCCACCCGGCGGGCGGCAAGTGCCATAGCCGTGCTGGTTAGTTTTGGCGGCTACTTACTGGCCTCGCTCGCCCCGCTCACCCACTGGCTCGAAAACCCGGCTAAATTCGCACCGTACCATTACTTTGCGCCAGACAAAATCCTGTTAGGCCAGCCTGTGCATGGCTTGGATGCCTACCTGGTAGGCATCCTGATAATCGGCACTGTGGTGTCGTACTTGGGCTTCCGCCGCCGCGACATCCAGTAGGTTACCTGCCGGCAATTTGCTCCCACGGCAAACCGGCTTTGCCGAAGTGGCCGTAGGCACTGGTCTGGCTGTAAATGGGACGGGCCAAATCCAGATGGTCGATGATGCCCCGGACGGACGTGTCAATCAGCGCGTCCTTGAAGGCATGTAGTTCTTCGTCGCTAACTTTGGCCGTACCGAACGTTTCAATCGTCTGCATCAGCGGCCGCGGTTTGCCAATTACATACGCCAGGCCCACTTCACAGACATCCGCCAGTCCGGCTGCCACAATGTTTTTGGCAATGTAGCGCGCCGCGTACGCCCCGCTGCGGTCAACTTTGCTGGGGTCCTTGCCGCTGAACGCGCCGCCGCCCACGCGGGCATAGCCGCCATACGTGTCGACCACGATTTTGCGGCCGGTCAGCCCGGCGTCACTTTCCGGACCGGGGATGTGCCATAGGCCAGTTCCGTTCACGACGACATGCTCGTCATCCGGCAGCTTAAAACCATAGTTTTGAAGTACCGGTTTGAAGATGTGCTCGATGACATCGGCACGCACCTGCTCCGCCGGCGTCGCTTCGTCGTGCGCTACGGCGGCCACCAGTTTTTCGACTGCTACCGGCTTGTCGTCTTCGTAGCGGACGGTCACCTGAGCCTTGCCGTCCGGCCGCAGCCACTGCAGTGTGCCATTTTGGCGGACTTCATCAATCCGCCGGGTGAGCGCGTGTGCCAGCGCAATCGGCAGCGGCATGAATTCCGGCGTTTCGCGGCAGGCATAGCCAAACATCATGCCTTGGTCGCCGGCGCCGTCTTGGTCGACGCCCTGGGCAATGTGCGGCGACTGCTGGTGGATGTGGTTGGTAAACACCGACTGGTGCGAAAAGCCCCAAGCCGGGTTGGTGTAGCCCAGGCGTTTGATGGTTTCGCGGGCAATAGCCTCGTAGTCCAGCTTGGCCTTGGTGGTGACTTCACCGAACAGGCAGATTTGATTCGCCCCGGCAATGGTTTCGACACCAGTGCGGGAGTGCGGGTCCTGGGCCAGTGCCGCGTCGACGATTGCGTCGGAAATCGCATCCGCCATTTTGTCTGGGTGGCCAGCGCAGACGGATTCGCTAGTGAACAAGCGTATTTTCTTTGTCTTGGCCACCCTGGTTGCCGGCCTAGTTTTTACCGCGACTTTTACTGCAGCATTGGGCATAAAAATATCCTTTCTTGCCTACGCCAGAAAGGATGCGCCACACTTGAAGGGCATATCTTTCCCGCCGTAAGCGGGCTAGATGGAGCACCGACGCCTGGGAAACCCAAGCAGGTTGCCGGCAGATCGGCGAGCTAGTTCTCTCCCTGCACTCTGTATATTCTTAGTTGTTAAGTAGTCTTAGCATAGCATACGCACGCCGTATAAACATAACCCTTGTTGGTGTATGATACGCCTATATGGGTTTCGTCAGCCTAAGGGCAAGCTTTAAAAATTCGGTCAATGAATATGCGGTAGGCAAACTGTGGTACTGGTACGTACCGTTGTGGCTGTTTGGCCTATATGTTTTTGTGCGGCTACTGGGCTTCAACATGCTGTCGGGCACTGCTACGTTTGTAATCATCGTGCCGTACTCGTTCGATTTTATGCTGCACGAGCTAGCACACATCGTAACGGCATTTTTGCCAGGCGTACTGACCGCCGCGGCCGGTTCGGGTTCGGAACTGTTGCTGGGCTGCGGCCTGGTGTTCGGCGCGTTTTGGTTCCGTAACTATTTTGCGCTGCTCTTTTGCTGCCTGTGGTGCGACCTAACCTTCCAGAGCGCCGGTACCTACATGGCCGATGCCATCCCGCAGCGCCTGCCATTAGTTAGCTTAGGCGGTGCGCTGTCCGGCCAAGACCCGGTGCACGACTGGCACTACGTGTTTGGGCAATTGCACCTGCTGGGCGCCAGTGCGTTCATCGGCAATAGCTTGCGGGTGTTTGGGCACTTGGTGGGCATTTTCGGCCTAGTGTTCACGGTTTGGATACTGTACAAAATGGCGGCCGCGGCCGAAACACCCGCCAAGCCGGCCACTCCTGCGCCGGCCGCCCACCGCAAGCCCCTCCCCAACTCTGCCACCTGGCCCGAGCCTCACTCCCCCTACCCCGCAGTCACCAAAGGCCCGCTGGCCGAACGCCACGAGCCTCCCGACGGGTCGGACACCGGGCCTGACTCCGCCAACCCCAAAACCCCGGGCTAGCCAAAACCCCTGTTATTTGCTACAATCTGGTGGTCGCTTTTCCCTGAAGCCCAAGGGAAAAGAGAGCCCGAGACTTTGGCTCCGCCAAAGCCCGGCCCGCCGAGAAAAACCGCAAGTTTGTCTCGGGTACCGTTGGGGATTGGCCAAGTGGTAAGGCACTGGGTTCTGGTCCCAGGATCGGGGGTTCGAATCCCTCATCCCCAGCCATGAGATTATTCTGTAATATAACCCCTCAGATGGGGTTATATTTTTATGAAGGGGAGAAAGGACAACCAAACCTTGCTTTGGTATACTGGCTTCATGACTAACGAAGAGCCTTTTGCCGCAGACTCTATGGTTGAGCTTCATGTTGAAGATTTCAAACCAATTAAGGTCTACTATGAAAAATTGGGATTTGAAATTGCCTGGACACGGCCGTCCGAAGGATTCAAGGGCTACCTTGTTCTCAAACTCGATCATAATGTACTTTGTTTCTGGGCTGGCAATGAGCACGTGTATGAGCAGGAATATTTCAGCCAATTTCCTAAAGACTCGAAACGAGGTTATGGCGTAGAAATTGTCCTTATGGTTGATGACGTTGAAGCGTACTTTGAGAAAGTAAAAGATGTCGCCAATATATTCGAGCCATTGAAGATGCGCCCATGGGGGCTGAAAGATTTTCGCTGCGTCGATCCTGCCGGCTATTACCTCCGGTTTACTGACAAGCACAATATTCTCGACGGCAAATACGCTGTAAAGTAGTTTGAATGATTCAAGCCTAGTCATTCAGAGTGTCGCTTTCTAATATCTCACGAATATCTTTGACTTCATCGTCCGAAAGTGGCAAAAAGGCTATATTCCAGAACATGCTCCCCAGCCAAATAAAATCGCTCACCGTTAGGTGGGCGTTTTTAGTTGGCTTGAGTGGATTCGAACGGGTTTGCCAGTGGCAAACCCCGGACCCGAAGCCCCGTAGTGTGAGCGAAGGGGTGGTTGTAGCCAGCGCATTTTGCGCTCGGCCAACCAGGCGAATCCCTCATCCCCAGCCAAGGTATTATAGGCTTAGCCCAAATTGACGGCAGCAAGCGTATAATGCTAGTGTCTAAGCATACTTAATCATCATGATGGAGGTCGGGATGAGGTTAATTAAATCACTAGCGCCTCAAATGGCCGTTGCCTTGATATCACTGTCGCCATACTTCGCGGCAATGCTCACGCCTCAGGCCGTGAGTGCCGCCCCCGCAAACCTTGCGCCCATTTCAGTAGCACAGGATGGAAGCCCATCCAACAACGGCTCCGGAGGCGGTGAGTTGTCCTTGGATGGTAGGTATGTTGCGTTCATCTCTGGGTCAACCAACTTGGGTGCTACTATAACCAATCCAACCGGGTTTGGGGTGTTTGTTCATGATCGCTTAACTGGCACGAACGTGCTTGCAGACGTAAGTAACAATGGCCAACAGCAAAATGGCTCGGAATGGAGATACATACTAGGTGGAGATGGGCGACACTTGGTCTTTACAACAAATGGCACTAATGTCACCCTCCCCATATACTGAACACACTGTCTGAGACAGCAGCGTACAATATTCAGTAAACAAGGAGTGCAAACATGCCCGGCTACAAGCCCATTGACCCGGCCGTCAAGGCTGAGATACTAGACCAAATCCGTAACAAGGGTGTGAGTGTGAGCGAGGCGGCAGCCTCGCACAATGTCAGCCCCAAAACCATCTACACTTGGCTGCGTGCCGGTGTCGTCGACGGCAACCGCAACCTCATTCTCGAGAATAACCGGCTCAAGAAAGAGCTGGAGATTGCCTACCGGGTGCTCGGCAGACTAACGGCCGAAACAAAACGCCCAAAAGAGTAGCCGTCCTGGAAGAAGTCGAGCCAGGATGGCGGAAGCAGTACGCCAAACGCCTTGGGCTCGGCAGAACCAGCTACTACGTGAGGCCCTCGAGGCAAGCTGGCCGTTGTGCGGCGATGGGTAGCGGTTCAAAAGTTCAAAAAATGCTGTGGGGAGTGTTTGTGTGGCCATGGTTGTCCTGTTGGTGGGAAGTATATCGGGTTCCAACGCCGCCCACAATGCTTCGCCGCGCACATGTATTTAGACCAGGCATAGCCATGCTAGAGCTTATTTATGCAAGAGCTTCTTAACGTATTCAGCCAGCCCGCTCAGTGACACCTCTGCCTGGTCGCGGGTTTCCATTGACCGGACGGTGGCGACACCTTTGACGATTTCTGCCGGACCGGCAATAACCACTACGGGAATGCCTTGGCCAACAGCAAATCTGAACTGCTTTGGCATCTTGTCGGCATCGTAATAAACCTCGGTTGGCACGCCGGCAGCGCGCAGGTCGCTGGCTATCTGCATGTAGTACGGTGCATGCTCTAGACCAAAGTTAGTGACCAATGCCTGGGTCGGGGTGTGGACTTCACCGACCTTATCGAGCTTTTTGAGGACATCCATTAGGCGGTCAACGCCAAACGAAGTCCCGACAGCTGGCAAATCCGGCCCACCAAGGTCTTTAACTAAGTTGTCGTACCGCCCGCCACTGCAGACACTCCCAAGTTCCTCGGCCCCCTTAACGGCAGTCTCAAACACCGTACCGGTGTAGTATGAAAGGCCGCGGGCAATCGTCGGATCCAGGACGACACGGTCTTGGCTATAACCTGCTGCTTGCAACATGCCGAAGACGTCGCGCAAGCGCTCAATGCCGTCCGTGGCCGCTTCTGATTTGCCAAGCAGTCTTGTAATCGCCGCAAGCTTATTTTCGACATCACCAGTAATTGCTAGATACTTACCAGTTAGGTTGGCGGCTTTAACGCCCTGTTCTTTCCGTATTTCGGCCAATACGGCCTCAACGCCAATTTTTTCGGTTTTGTCGATGGAAGCCATCAGCTGCATGGCCTTAGCCGGGTCAGTAACTCCCGCTACCTCGGCCAAGCCATCCAATACCCGCCGGTTATTGACCCGAACCACGGCTTCTACATCCAGGGCGCTCATGCTGTCGGCAATCATTGAAATTACCTCGGCATCCGCGATGGGACTGGCCGTGGC
>DATIIC010000006.1:0-1540 GCA_035480095.1 Saccharimonadales bacterium (SeqCode)
TCGCTGCTGAAGAACCACGCGCTGAGCGCGACGCATATGCAGGCCAGCAGAATTACCTTGTGGCGATCGAGTTTGCCGACGCCGTACTTAAACGACAGTGCGTATACAATTATCACGCCCACAAATTGCAGCCCGGCCAGCCACAGCGCCGGCCCTGCCCCTTTGGCCAACTGCGCGGCGCACAGCACGGCGTATTCCAGTGTCCATATCAGCCACGATGTCCGCTCGGGTTGAGTCTTGCTCGCCAATATGTCGCGCACGTACGGCGCATATCCCGCTAGCCCTACTACGCCGGCAACCAGGCCAATCAAATCGTGCATCCCACCCTACCCTTTCTTGGCGCGAATTGTTTTTACCTACATATCGTTGGTCGACCAGCGTCCGCCGGTGCTGAGTTCTGGCTTGCAGCTGGTCCAGAGGCCGAGCTTGGACTCCTGGGCTTTGGCCTGCGTGGCGGCAAAGTCGGCTTGCTTGCTGAACTGGAATGATAGATACGCAAAGCCGTAACCTTGCTCGATGAGCTTCTGATTCCACAGCGTGCCGTCCTCTGCGTACACATAGCGCAGCAGGCGGTCATAGCGGTCGCGGTTGTCGCCAGTGGTGTCGGCTTCGAGCTTGACGGTTTTGCCGGATAAGTTCTGTTTGGTGAAGTCGCTGGCTTCTTTGCCGTAGCATTGTACAGGGCTGTTGGGTTTGACCGACTCGGGCGTGTCCACGCCGATCATGCGGATGGATTCGGTCTTGCCGTTCATGTCGACTTTGATGGTGTCGCCATCTGCAACGCTGGTCACGCGGTAGTAACCAGGCTGGACGACGCCCCCAACTTCTTTTGGTGCAGACTGCTGCACCTCTGGGTGGGATTGCAAATAGTAGACAACGGTACTTGCGGCCAGGATGACAAGCCCGGCGAGCGCGCGGTGAAGGCTGCGTTTAGACATAAGAATGATTATAAGCTCATTTGCCCCGGGTTGAGAAGCGAATCGAGGGGCGCCCAGAGTATAAGTCCCCCTAGGGCGCCCGCATTGCCATTTGATCAGAGTGCCGTCAGCCTCTGCTGGACATAGTCCCAGTGTCGCTTGGGGACGACCAGGTAGCTGGTGCTGTCCGGCATGTGCATGACGTCCGGGGTTTCGTCCTGCGGCAGAAGCGCGATGGACCGCGCCCACGCCTGGATGCAGGCGACGTTCGCCACGGCCACCATGGCTGCGTTGTCGGGCCGGACTTCGGTCTCAGTGATGCGTACCGCCATCTTGCCGCGGATCGCGACGTGTACGGTCGCGCCGTCCACCCAGAGGTTGGGGTTGCGGTACCGTTGCATGATTCGTGCACCACTGCTTACTGCGGTGAACCCGTCCACGGGTTTAACCTCTCTGTCGTCGAAATGACAGGAACGTTTATACCATTAAATATGGTTTTTCGCTAGTAGTCGATGCCCTTGTTGGCTAGGAATTTATCGTCAAAGTGGTGCTTGATCTTGGTCATGCGGGTCGCGATGTCGACCTTCTCGAACAACTCCTCAGGGAAGTTGCGGCCGGTCATG
>DATIIC010000007.1:0-1679 GCA_035480095.1 Saccharimonadales bacterium (SeqCode)
TGATGTGGTTAGCAATGCCAGCTGCACCACTAACAGCGTGGCGGCCATAATGGACATACTGGACCGTGAATTTGGCGTAGAAAAGGCTATGCTCACTACCGTGCACAGCGACACCGCCAGCCAAACGCTTACCGATAGCCCCGCCAAAGACCTACGCGAAGGCCGTGCGGCCAGCCAAAACATTGTGCCTACGACTACTGGAGCGGCCATTGCCGTAGCGCTTACCGTGCCAAGCCTGCAGGGCAAATTTGACGGCTTGAGTGTGCGCGTACCGACCCCCGTAGTTTCATTGAGTGACGTGACTATGTTGTTCAAAAAATCGACCAGCAAGGAGGAGATCAATAAGGTGCTGACCGCTGCTTCCAAAGAGCCATATTACCAAGGCATCGTGGCTGTGAGTGATGAACCGCTGGTAAGCACCGACTACATTGGTAACAGTGTGTCGGGTACGGTCGATCTGGAGCTCACCAATGTGGTCGCCGGCAATCTGGCCAAAGTGGTGGTGTGGTACGACAACGAATGGGGTTACAGTAACCGCTTGGTAGAGATGGTCGCGGATGTCGGCCGCCTGCTGCACGCACAGGAAGAAAAACCCCGCTGATATGAAAATCTACATCGGTGCGGACCATAATGGTTTCCAGCTGAAGCACGACCTAATAGGCATGCTGCGCCGGGCTGGGCACGATGTTGTGGACGAAGGCGATGCCGAATACCACCCGCAGGACGATTTTCCGCAGTTTGCAGGCCGTGTAGTTAATGCCATGTTGGCCGATGAAGATAACAGCGCCCGGGGCATACTTATCTGTGCCAGTGGCCAGGGCATGTGCATCGCGGCCAACCGGCACAAAGGCATACGCGCCAGTTTGTGCTGGGACCTCTACGAAGCCCGGGCTTCGCGTAACGACGATGACAGCAACGTGTTGTGCCTGCCGTCGCGGGTCGTGAGCCCCTTGCAGGCAGAGGCTATCGTTAGTACCTGGCTGGCAACACCGTTTGCCGGCGCGCCACGCTTTGTGCGACGGCTAAAAGAACTTGATAACTTGTCCTAACGGCTTATGGCGACTATTTGTCCGACGATTACTGCCACCGACCTCCATACCTACCGTGAGCAGATGGAGCGGGTGGAGCCGTTTGCGCACCGGTTGCATATAGACCTCATGGACGGCGACTTTGCGCCAACGCAGTCACCGCCGCTCAACCGCATTTGGCTGTCGCCGGGCAAAATTAATGACATCCACTTGATGTACCGCCACCCTATGGACTACGTGGAGCAACTAATCAAGCTGCGGCCGCACCTGGTCGTCATCCACAATGAAGCCGATGTGCACCACATGCATTTTGCGGCGCTGCTGCACCGCGAGGGCATCAAGGTGGGGCTGGCAATCCTGCAGGATACGCCTGTAGAGTACGCCTACCAGGTTATGCATTCCTTCGACCACGTGCTGATATTTAGCGGCCACCTTGGGTACCACGGCGGTACCGCCGACATGGGGCTTATGGACAAAGTGAAGAAAGTACGCGAGCATCACCCGGAGGCCGAGATTGGTTGGGACGGCGGCATAAATGAGCACAACGCCAAGCAACTTGCCGAAGCCGGCGTGGATGTCCTAAATGTCGGCGGCTTCGTACAGAATGCCAAAGAGCCGGCTACTGCTTATGCTAAACTGAAAGAAGTAACC
>DATIIC010000008.1:0-53902 GCA_035480095.1 Saccharimonadales bacterium (SeqCode)
CCTGGGAAAATAGCACGGTGCCGTATTATCAAAAAGCCTCCCTCACGGGAGGCTTTTTGCTGTCTCCGCACATTCCTTCGGAATGTAAGCCTTGCAGAGCAAGTCTTCTCGAAGCATGCTGCTTCGATGCGGCGACAGTAAAAAGACCATCCGAACAGGATGGTCTTTTTCTTTTACCCAGTTAACTTGCCGGGTTCGGTGTGACGTCTGACAGCGGGAAGGTGTTGGTGAACTGGACGGCTTGTTTTTTGCCGGTGATGCCGGTGGTGAACATCGCGTACTCGGCTAGGCGGCTTACGGTTTGCGCATTAGGGTTGCTACTGAGGATGGCGGCGTGGGCATTGATTTCGCGCCAGTAGCCTTCGTTTGGATAGTCCCCGGCCAGGTAGGCGGTGGGGTCCATGTCGCTGGCAGCCAGCGCGCGCTTATCGATGAGCGTTTCATCTAGCATCTCGAGGCCCTGAAATAGCGTCGTATCCCGTATGACCCTAGGGTTTCGCAGGCTGTGCCCGTAGCTCCGGACCGCTGTTCGGGCCATGTTTAGGGCAATGGCATCAATGGCGGTCTGGCCGTGCAGTATCTCGTGCAGCTGGGCGACGCTTTGTGACTCCGGAAGCTGGAATGTGTTTACTGCGGCAAGACCCGTCTGGAGGCTGAACTCGCCACTCACCTCTCTGCCAGGCAGCTCCCGGCTGACGTATCCATCAACGTAAGCGATGCGGATGCGTGCCAGGCGTCTTTCGGCTAAAACAGCGGAAACTAAGCCGGCCGTGACTAGCCCATCTATCATGGTGTCGATTTGATTCTGTTCCCGTGCGGGCAGCTGGGCGATGGTTACCGCGTCATAGTCATGAGCTTCGGTTTGTGCGAACAGTTCCTGCTGGTAGGCAAGGTAGGCGATTTCTAGTTCCGGATTGCCGACCAGGTTGTTAAAGCCCGACTGCATCATCGAGACAAGCTGGTCAAAGCGGCTGCCACCGGCAGTTCGGCGTGGTGTTGACATATTGACACTATTATATCACACCATGTTTATGGTGACGATAAAATATCTGGCTCTTCCGTGGCCATCATCTAGATTTAAAACTTGGCTAGCAACCGGGTGGCAGTGGCGTAGGTGCGGGTGGTGATGGATTTGCCGGAAACTGCTTGATTGACAACGTAGAAGATGCTATTGTCTGGCTATGCTTAATCTGAGCAATCGGTTCTACTCCACAACCACCACGACCCTTTCGTCCTAGCTGTCGTGGCCTTTAGCATGTAAATGAACTCCCGCGGCGGCGGGAGTTTTTGTATGTCTCGAGACAGGAACTTCATGTAGGGCGGCACATAGAGCACCTCAACCAACCTACAAGGAGAAATGCTATGTTTTCTATGTTTAACCGCTTGCCGGCTGTCGAAGGACTGTCCGGTGAAATGGCTGATGACTTAAACCTAATGGTAAGAGTCGCTCGCCAAGCGGGCAAGATTGTCTGTGCTGGCTACAACCGGCCGCAAGAAGTAATTGAAAAGGGCTACGCTGACCTAGTCAGCCAGATAGATGAAGACTGCGACCAGCTCATCCACGGCGAAATTGGGCGGCACCGGCTGGGGGAGCCGATTCTGTCGGAAGAGGCCAGTCCCGATGTCGACATCAGCCAAGGCAAAGCCTGGGTGGTGGACCCCATCGACGCTACTTCGGCCATGCTGTTTCGGGTGTCGCCCGACATGCCAGCGGTGATGCTGGCCCGTACCAAAGACGCCGTGCCGCAAGCCTCGGTGGTGTACTTCCCACTGACCGACGAACTGTTTTGGGCGGCGCGCGGCCTGGGTGCCTACAAGGGCAAACAGCGGCTGCACTGCCAGGGAGATGTACTGTCCGGCGCCTGGGTGGAGCTGAACCAGTACGGCGACGTACGTGAGGAGTCGGCAGTGTTCCGTGGCCTGCGCGAAGCGTTGCGCCGGCCTGGAGGTGCGCGGCTGGTCAGTAGCAGCCCGCCGCATTCCGGGGCAGGTATCCGGATTGCCGAGGGCCGCAAGCGCTTGTCGGCCATTGTGCACGACAACAACCCACACAAGGTAAAGCAGGCGCCGTGGGATGTGCTCCCGATTCAGCTCATCTTGCATGAAGCCGGTGGCGTGGTACTGAACTTTAACGGGGAGGAATACGACCCGTTCCAGCCGGAGCCGTTCGTCATGGCGGCCTCACGGCGGCTGGCGGAGCAAATCATTGCCCTTGTGAAACAGGCACCAGCCCTTTAGGGCTAGCCGAGCTTTTGGAGCAACCGGGTGACGGTGGCGTAGGTGCGGGTGGTGATGGATTTACCGTACCTACGCTCCAAATAGGCCATTAGGTCCGGCGTTTTGCCGGTGGAGAGGTCGACCACGCAGCAGAGGGCGCCCCCGGCCATGGCTAGTAGATTGTACGACCTGCCTTCGGGCTGGTGGGGCAGGGTTGGTATGTCCTGCGGCGGGGTTTTGAAGAACGTTACGGTTAGGTAGGTTTTGCCACCGTTTTGGTGCACCAGGCCGGCAAATGGGTCGGCATCGACGATGGCCTGTAAGTTGTGTACGGAACGCACAAATGCTTCGCGGCTAAAACCGAGTAATTTCGGGAGCGCCGCTTCAGCCGTCGCTTCCAGTTTGGACACATCTTGGGTGTCGCTTTCGAACAGCACATTGCCACTCGTTAAGAAACTGCGCACATTCGTAAAACCCATCTGCCCAAACGCCCACGCCAGCCGCTCACCGCGCATGTTTGGGTCGCTCGGCCCAATCCCGCGTATCATCGCCACGTACTTCGTCATAAGGACATTATACCGGTAGGCGTCACATCGGAATATGGCTGGTTGTGCTACACTGCCACGGATGGAGCGGTCTGAGGAGCTGAACTGGACTGATGTACGCTGGGAGGAGGCCAGGCGCTTGGTGGCCGGCGGGGCTGAGTTTGAGTGGATTGAAGTCGCGGGCGGCCAGCCGTATGCATCGCTGAAGGCTACTGCCCGGCAAAAGGATGCGCTGTACGGCGAATGGGCAACCACCGAGGTTATGCACGAATGGCTGAGCAAGGGCATAGACGAAGAATACCGCCAGGTGCTGGGCATCCATAGCCTGCACATCCCAAACTTGCTGGAGGAGCATGGCGTCCGGACGCTGCGGGACCTGCTGGTCATCGGGCGGGAGCGCTTGGGCGAACAGTGGTGGGCGGCGCAGCTGACGCGGCACGACTACTACTGCCTGGAGGCCATCTTGCATGTTGGCCGTGGCCTGCGGCTGGAGTGGGAAGGTGCCCCAAACCTGGCTGCTGTCCGGCGGCTGTGCCGGACGCTGCACGAGGCAAACGCTGCCGCGCTCAGTGCCGACATGTATACTGGCTATTCGGTGGCACAGCTGTTACGGCTGGACGAACGGCAGCAGCGAGACCTCGCCGAGGAGTTGTGGCCGGTAGCCGGCAGCGCCGGCCAGCGCGACCGGATGGCACTGGTGATGTCCCAAGCCCTCCGGCTGAAGTTGCTGTTCCAAACCGAACCAGGCAGCACTTAGCTCGTTGTGGTTGTGGGCGGCTGGGGTGTGCCCGGCGCGGCATCAGGCGGTGGTTGCAGCATGCTGACCACCATGCCGAAGCGGCCGACGATGCGTATCATGACTTGCCAGTCACGGACATTGGTGCGTAGTTTGTCGCCGGACCGGGTCTTTTCCAGGGTAAACTGGCTGCCGCCCAAAGGGCCCGGTGCCGTGCCGATGTCCATAAACACCGTGGACAGCGGGTCTGCGGGGTATGGCGTGTCGTCAAACGCGCCCAAGCTGATGTCGTGCTCGCCGATGTGGTTTAGGTTGAAGCCGTCATACTTGCCGAAGAGCGCCGAAGTGTGGTCAATCAGCGTCGCAACGGCGTATATTTCCGCGTCTTCCTCTGAAAATTCAGTAGGCGGTGGGTCGCCAACGGTGAAGATGTTCGGCTCGCCGTCCCGGAACGGCCGGCCAGTTTCCTGGAATACATCCTTGCGGTAGGCAATCTGGGCTTGCTGGAGCTGCCCGTACGTCGCCAGGTCGGCCTCGAACTGTGCTGGGGTGATGCTCGGTGGGGTACTCATCTCTGGGCATAGGATAGCATGGCCACTCGGTTAGGGCCGTTTTTTGCGCCCAGAAGCGCGCACCAGCAGCTCGTTTAGCCGGTGCAGATCTCGAACGACGTCCAAAAGCATAGTAGGGTCGCCCGCAGCAAGTTCTGCTTCCACGAATTCCAAGGGCATCACGCCGGCCTCTGTGGTGGGGTAGGCGTAACGGCGGCTCAGGTCGGCCAGTTCGCCGGCCGTGCCGCTCCGGGCCTGTACATCTACGAAAATTGGCTGCCGTTCTGGGTCTGGACCGGCACCAACAGGCATAGACCGGCTCATCACAACCACCAGGCCAGGCTCAACACTCTCCAGACGAAATCCATCCGGCAGGCTGCGGATGCGTGCCGCGGCCTGATGGTTGAAACCAACCCGCTCCTGGGCGATAAGGTTGCGCACTAGGTTGTGGTACGAGGGGTTGGCCACAATTTTATTACGTAGGATGTCGCGCTGCGCCTCGGTGCGCCGGGCAGGTTCGGGTGCTTGGTTAACCCGTTCCTCCAGCACCCTGGCCTCGGCCGTGCGGGCTACCTGCGCCAGGACAGCATCGCGTATCCGGGCATACCGTTCGGTTACACGCAAGACGTTTTCACTACTGAGTGATTCGGGGCTAGGCAGGTCAGTCATCGGAGGTAAAATAGTACCATAATGTGTTGACATAAGCAACATACCGTGATATCATAAGCATAATTCGAAAGGATAAGAGGGTTTGCTGACTGTTTACGGCCGGCAAGCCCTTTATTATTTTCGGAGTAACAGCAAGCAAATTATCACCTTGGGAGGTGTTACAATGGCTGGAACTAAAGCTGGTGGCCAAGCGGCTGCCGCAACCAACAAGAAAAAGTACGGCAGCGACTTCTACGCGAAGATTGGTGCTAAGGGTGGTAAGAACGGCAAAACTGGTGGCTTCGCCGCTGGTGACGCCGGCCGCGAACGCGCCCGCGTTTACGGTGCCATCGGTGGCCGCATTAGCCGCCGCACTAAGAAGACCGCTTAAGTCGGCTTCAAACTTACAAAATCCTCTCTGGTAACAGGGGGGATTTTTGTGTTATAAATCTGGTATATGGCTAAGAGACCCTTACTGGTGGGGGTGGCTGGACCAACCAATAGCGGCAAAAGTACTCTGGAGGCTGGCTTGGTGGGCGTATTTGGCGACGAGCTGTCCACCGTTTCGTTCGACGACTTATTTGTGGGGTTGGCTGCGCTGCCTGGCAGAACGACCGACAACTGGGAACACCCCAATCTCTATCGGTGGGATGCCTATCGGCGACTGATGGCCACCTTGGCGGCAGGTAAAGAGGCACGTTTTGAGCCGCATTCGTATGAGGCCAAACGGGATGGAATCACGGAGCGAGTTATCGAGCCCCGTCCGGTTGTGGTGGTGTTGGGCTTTTTGGCGTTACACGACGCCGAAGTCAACACTCTGTTTGATGTAACGGCGTACATTGATTTGAAGCCGGAGGAAATGATACGCCGGCGGCTTGCCAGGGCGGCCGGCCGCCCTGCGGCCGTATGGAACGAACCTGACTACATTTACGGAATGCTAGTGCCCGCCACACGGGAATTTGTGGATCCGCAGCGGGATGTGGCCGACTGCATAGTTGATGGTGCCGCTAGCCCTGGGGAAGTGCTGCATGAGGTTGTGGCTGCTATACGGCAGCACTTGTCTTGAGGCGGTAGGGGCGACACGGGCGGCTTCGGGTGACTGACCGTTCAATAAGAACCTCTTCGGAGGTCTTATTTTTTACGTCGACTCGATTGCGCTAGACAGCTACGATAATTCTGGTATAACAGAGGGATGAGCACACCACATCTACCAGTTCCAGCCTCAGAACAGCATTTTACGGGCCAGGAGGCACTTGACGGGGTTGTGATGGCCGAAATACCCGAAGGCCTACAGCCGGACGACCTCTTGGAGTACCTGTTGGCTAACGTAACTCCCAATCAGCTCGTAGCGAACCGAACCGCCCAGGCAAGAATATACAGAACACTCAGTGATGCCCCTGACCACGGCGCCCCCGGGAACTTCTGGCTTAGGGAGCCACCGTCTAATCGTTATGTGTATCGCATACCTGATTGGCATATGGCAGATACGACACCGTTCTTGCGACCCCAAGATATTGTGCCGTCTGGCTTGCGTACGCGCACGCTGACCTATGAGGCGCTCTGGCAGGCCAGCGCCGATTTGGGCGTCCTCCCAACGGACATTCACTCTATGCGGTTTTACAATCGTCCTGAGTTGCTGCCGTACTACACGTACGAAGACGTGCCGTTTGATAATGAGTTGCTGCGCATGCCGGCCGGCGGGGGCGCCCAAGAGCGCTATAACTACGTGCGTGGCGAGTGGGAGGCGACCGGCAACGCGTATCATCCCAGGCTACACATAAGAGCAGCAGAGGGGCTTCGTCGGGTGCTCCACAGAGGTTTTACGACTGGCCGAGCCGAAGACGTAACGCCGTAGCAGGTTAGGCTGCCTGAGGGGTTTTGAGGCGGTATGGGCGGCAGAGGCGGGAGCGGGTGACTGACCACTCGGTGCCGCAGTTATGGCAGCGGTACAGTTTGGGGCTGGTTTGGAGCGAGCGGCCAAAGCAGGCGGGGCAGGTGGCGCGCAGGTGCAGCCAGTCGCGGTAGGTGTCCAGGCAGTCTTGGACGTAATCGTCGTCTAGCTGGATGCCGTAGTTTTCGGCCAGTTTGCGGGCTTTTTCCCACGCGGCGACCTCCAGCTGCAGCAGTTCTATATCGTGAATGTAATCTTTGTGGGCTAAAATGGCATGGCCAAGTTCATGCAGCAGGGCAAATATGCTCTTTGTGGCATCTTTGCCAGATTTTTGATACGACACATGCTTCCGTCCGGCGTGCCAGGCGAAGTGGGCGCTCTCTATGAACTGCAGGTCTGGGTAGTCCGCCGCAATTTGCGCTAAAAGGTCATCTAACGTGGCACTCTCCAACTTCGTCATGCGTACCATTGTACCAGATGTCCGGAGCCTCTGGGGACGGGCTGCACCTGGGGCGGCTGCGCAAGCGCTTGCCGCGCCTCTCATCAATCTAAAGGGGACCCTTCCGGGTTCCCCTTACGCGTACGCCGGCCTGCGGCCGTCTAGCTATCCCCTCCACAGGACGTCCGGGGTAGGGTGTGATGCTGGTGCTATCTGCTCCGGCCCGGGATTGGACGTCCGGGGTAGGTGTGGGTTACTTATAAACGCTGCGGGCGAGGTCGTAGCAGCCGTAGACGACGGCTTCTTCCGGCCGCTGCGCCTGGATGATAGGCGGCACCGGCACCATCGGCGAGTGGTATTTCTCTAGCTCTGCTACGAGCATGTCGTGATATTTGTGCAGGTAATGGCCAACGCCGCCGCCCAGGACGACTACGTCCGGCTCGGTTACGGCCAGTACGTCCAGGAAGCCAATCACCCAGTCCTTCACGATGGCGGCCCACGTGGCCGGGTCCTCAATTTCGGAAGCTTTCAGACCGTAGCGTGCAAAGATGGCCTTGCCGCTGGCGAAACTTTCCCACCGCACAATCCGGTCGCCGCGCTGCACCATCATGTGTCCCGGTTCCATGTCGGCCATAGTCGGGTCGATGCGCTGGTCTACAATGAACCCACCACCAATCCCGGTGCTAATCGTCAAATACAACACCTTGGCGTGCTTGTCTTTGAGCAGCATGGCTTCGCTCAAACCCGCTAGGTTGGCGTCGTTTTCAATCAGCATAGGGCAGTGGGTGATGCGCTCAACGTCGTGCTGTAGGCGTTCGTTCTGCCAGCCCACGTTGCCGCCGCGCACAAATACCCCCCGCTTCCGGTCGACGGTGCCTGGCGCCGCCACTGTACCTGCCCGGAAATCCTTGGTTTTTAGCCGCTCGATAGCCACCCGTAGCTCTCCCAGGAAAACGTCATAGTTTTCGGGGGTAGGGAACTTGGCAGATTCTTTGATGACGCCTTCGGCCGTCAGTACAGCCACCAGCGTCTTGGTGCCCCCAATGTCGATGCCCACGTACATATTGCTACTAGTGTAGCATATGGCACCACATGAGTGGCTGCGGCGTCTGGGCCAGGCTGTCCTTAGCCGCAAGGTTCGGTAGGCAGTATATCTGGACTGTAAGCGCTGCTACCGCGGTGCTTACAGTAGTTGCTATACTAAACACTTACAATGAGCACCTCAACTAACGAACCGTGGCCCGAACGCCCCGAAGAAGAACCGTTCAACCGGGATTCTGCCATGACACCAGAAGAAGTCGACCGGTATGTGGCCGGATGCCGGGAGTATGGCAGTGACGGCACGGCGTCGGTGCCGCCCAGGGCCGAAAGCCTGCTGTGGCGGGTCGCAAAGGGCATGCTGGGATACCAGTTTGTGCCAGAGGCGGCTGGCGAACGGGAGCCCATTACCCGCCGTCTAGGGCGGATGCCGAAGATTATTACGGTGCCTTCGTTGCCGCCGAAGGCCGCCCCGGCACTCGAACGGCTGCCATCGGTAGCCGAGCAGATTGACAGCCTGACCAACCGGATTATTGGGTTGCACGCCGAAGGCTCCGGACCAGGCGACGGCCGGTTTGACCGCCTGCTGGCGGACCGGGAACGGCTGCGTACGGATGCGTAGGTACCAGCCTGGCCGAACCCTGTACCCCCGGCGTAAAGCAGATATCTCTTCCAGATAACTGTGGTAGCCGGTAAGACAAAGTAAACTTTGTTTTACGTCTGTTCCTCTGCTATCTCTGCGAGATAACTTGCGGTGCTCGCTGATACAAAGTAAACTTTGTATCACCTCCGTTCCTCTGTTATAATAAAGCCTAATCTTAAGGGCGTGTTTGAGACGGTGTCAAAAAGTTGATGCCATTCGGGCTAGCTCCTAGGAAATACACTTACAAGGAGGCATCTTAAGAACATGCCAAAATCATCAATAACAATGGACGAGCTGCTAGCAGGCAGCGACGTCAAACAACTCGAAACCGGCGACGTGGTCGAAGGAACTATCGCGGGCGTGCGCAAGCACCAGGTCTGGATTGACCTTGGGCCGCGCGGTGTCGGCGTAGTCATGCGCCGCGAAGTCGGCCACGGCCAAGCCCTGGAAGAGGGCGCGACCGTGACGGTCAGCGTCATCGACCCGGAAATGGAAGAGGGCTACGCGCTGCTCTCCATGCGCCGGGCTGCTAAGGACCGGGGCTGGGACGAACTCCAGCGCATCTTTGAGGCCGGTGAAATCATCGAGGTGGCGCCGTACGACGCTAACCGCGGTGGCCTGCTGGTAGAGCTGGAAGGCATCCGTGGCTTCCTGCCAGTGTCGCAGCTAGCCGCTGGGCACTACCCACGCGTTAGTGGCGCCGACAAAGACGAAATCCTGCAGAAGCTGAACCAGCTGACGGGCAAACCCATCCGGGTGCGCGTGCTGGACGTTAGCCGCAAGGACAACAAGCTCATCTTCTCCGAGAAGGAAGCTGTGAAAGACGACATGCAAGCCCGCTTTGCGGAACTGAAGGTCGGCGACGTAGTCGAGGGCATCGTAACTGGTGTAATTGACTTCGGTGCGTTTGTGAACGTTGAGGGCATCGAAGGCCTCATCCACATCTCGGAAATCAGCTGGGAGCGCGTGGAAAACCCGCGTGACTACGTGAAGGTTGGCGAGACGGTGAAGGCGAAAATCATCGCCATCGACAAAGACCGCCTGAGCCTGTCACTGAAGCAGCTGAGCGAAGACCCATGGCTGAAGGAAGTCAAAGCCTTCAACAAGGGCGACATCGTGGAAGGCAAGATTACGCGCATCACGCCGTTTGGCGCGTTCGTGCAACTCTCTGCAGCGGTGGAAGCCCTGGTACACGTCAGCGAAATGGGCGACGATGACCACATCGACCCCGAAAAAATCTTCCAACTGAACGAGAAAAAAGAGTTCAAGGTGCTCGACATCGACACCGAGGCCCGCAAAATCTCGCTTAGCTTGAAGCGCAAATAACCCCCCGAGGGTTATTTCGTTTTTAGCCCACGGCCGTCCAAGACTTGGACGGCCCAGGGGTAACAAACGAAGCAGTTACTATTTTAAGGAAGGAGCCCCGGCGCCATGGCAACCACCATACAGATTGACGACCACATCACCGTTGGGGCGCTGGCCGAAGCTTTGCGTTTGCCGGTGACGCGCCTAATTGGCGAGCTGATGAAAAACGGCGTGCTGGCGACTATCAACGAGCGGCTTGATTTCGACACGGCTAGCATCATCGTCGGCGAACTAGGGCTGGATGTACAGCTGGAGCGGAAAGTAGCCGCTGCGGAGCCCGTGAAGCGCGAGAAGCGGGTGGCTTCGGCCGATGCCACCGTACGTCCGCCAGTAGTCGCGGTGATGGGGCACGTCGACCACGGCAAGACTTCTTTGCTGGACGCCATCCGGGGCGCGCAGGTCGCCAAGGGCGAGGCTGGCGGCATTACCCAGCACATTTCGGCCTACCAGGTGGAGCGCGGCGGCCGGGCGATTACGTTCCTGGACACCCCGGGGCACGAGGCCTTCGCGGCCATCCGTGAGCACGGTGCGCACTTGACGGACATTGTTATCCTTGTTGTAGCAGCCGACGACGGTGTCAAGCCGCAGACGGTTGAAGCCATCCGCTACGCGCGGAATGCCGGCGTCAAAATTGTCGTAGCCATCAACAAAATCGACAAAGAAGGCGCCAACAGCGGCCTAGTGATGGGCCAACTGGCCGAAAACGGCGTGGTGCCGGACAACCAAGCCTGGCGCGGCGAGGTGCCGATGGTAGAAGTTAGTGCCAAAACTGGGCAGGGCGTGGGCGACCTGCTGGACACCGTACTGCTGGTGGCCGATGTGGAGGAACTGAAAGCCGACGCTACCGTACCGGCCCGCGGGCTTATCATTGAAGCGCACGTCGAAACCGGGCGCGGGCCGATTGCCCACGCGCTCATCGAAGAGGGTACGCTCACGCCGGGGGCATTCATCGTTTCCGGCGGCACCTACGCCAAGGTGCGCAACCTGGAAGACACCACCGGCAAGGCGGTGAAGGCGGCCGGGCCATCTACGCCTGTAGTTATAAGCGGCTTCAAAACGCTGCCAGAATTCGGCGACCCGTTCACGGTGGTGGCAAACGAAAAAGACGCCCGGTCGCAGGCTGAAACGGTCGCCATGGAACGGGCTGGCGGGGCAGGGCGCGGCGATATGTCGAGCAGCGAACTGCTGCGCATCATTTCGCGCAGCGACCAATTGCAGGAACTGCCAATTTTGATTAAGGCCGACGTACAAGGCTCGCTAACTTCGGTGGCGGACAGCCTGAAAAGCGTCGAAACCGAGGAAGTTGCGGTGCGGATTGTGGGCAGCGGCGTGGGTGTAGTCAGTGAAAACGACATCCACTTGGCACATAGTGCGGGCGCCATCATCTACGGCTTCAACACTGCCGCGGTGCCAAACATCCGCCGGCTAGCCAGCCGCGACCAAGTTTCCATCCGCCTCTACAACGTTATTTATGAATTGATTGACGACGTTAAAAACGAACTCAGCAAACTCTTGCCAGACCAAATCGTCGAAAAGGCCATGGGTGAACTAGAGGTGAAGGGCGTGTTCAAGACCAGCAAGAATGATGTCATTGCCGGTGGTGAAGTGCTAAGCGGTACGCTTAAGGTGCCGGCCTTTGTGCGTGTGCACCGCGGCAAGGAACAGATTGGCGAAGCCGAGTTGACTGGCCTGAAGCGCGGCCCGAACGAAGCTAAGGACCTGGCAACCAGCGAGCTGGGCGGCATCTCTTTGAAGACCGCTGGCCGCCTGGACCTCCAGCTGGGCGACCGCCTGGAATTCTTTACGCGCGAGACGGTGGAACGGAGCCTCTAACCATCATGATCAAACGCTTTCTGCATGTTGGCGTTCTGGTCGACAGCCTTGATGAATCTAAAGCGGTCTATGCCGCGCTTGGCATGAAAGAAGTTGAGCGGTTTGAGTCGGCTAGGCCTAAGGCCTCGGTGCTACTTATGGAAGACCAACGGGGCACTGGGGTGGAGTTATTCCAGGTCGTTGATGCTACGGACCCGGATGTGGCAATAGTTGACGGCCACCTGTCCTACGAGACAGATGACATAGAAGCAGATCTGTCTGCGCTACTGCAGCAGGGCTTTGAGCAGACCAGTCCGCTCTCGGAAGACCAGACGCTTAAGTTCGTGCACCTTAAGGCAGCAAATGGCAATCACATCGAACTCTGCGAGTACAAATAAGGCTGTCATAATCGTTAGTGCGAATGTAAGGGGTCATCTGATACAATAAAGCCATGTTAAAACTCGACAACACCTTACTCGACGAACTTGGCCTGGGGGCGCTCCCCGAAGACCAAAAGCGTGCCATGCTCCAGCACATTTACGAGACGCTGGAACTGCGCGTGGGTACCAACCTGGCCAACCAAATGACCGACGCCCAGCTGGATGAATTCGAAAAGTTCATCGACGAAGGCGGCGACGCCAACCAAGCCCAAGCCCTGCAGTGGCTGGAAACCAACCTGCCAAACTACAAGCAGGTAGTGAACGAAGTTTTTGAAGCCTTGAAGGGTGAAGTCAAGCAGATGGCGCCCCAACTGCTGTCGGCCAGCGGCCTGGCCCCCGGCGCCGCCCCAGCTCCGGCTGCTCCGGCTGCGCCCGCACCTGGTGGCTACAACCCGCCGGCCCCGCAGCCATATGCCGCACCAGATAGTTTTGGCAGCCCGGCGCCGTCATTCGGTGTCCCAGACGCGCCAACCCCACCAGCCCCAACCTACGGTGCCCCGGCACCCGGTGGTTCCGGTGGCCCGGCTCCGGCCACACCAGCCGGCGGCCCAGCCCCGGCTGCACCCACTCCGGCCGGTGACCCGTTTGGTTCCGGCGCTCCGGCTCCAACGCCTTACGCACCCACATCGCCGACTCCCCCCGCAGACCCATTTGCGGCGCCCCAGCCATCACCGACTTCTGACCCATTCGCCCCAGCACCTCCTACGCCTCAGGGCGACCAAAATAGCGTTCAGCCAGGCCAGCCTGGCCCGATGTTCCCCGACCAACAGCCTCCGGCGGGGCCGGGCGCTTTTCCATCGCAGAACCCTGGGCAGTAAGCACTGGGGCGGGCGGCACTCGGGGCGGCAACGCTGACGCTGGCCGCGCCTCTCATACTCTAAAGGGGAACCTTCCGGGTTCCCCTTTAGAGTACGTCAGCTGAAGCTGGCTGGCTATCCCCTCCACAGGACGCCCGTGGACGAGTGAGAGGCGAGTGCTGGCACTTCCAGGCTGCGGCCGGAGGTTGGTGGTATAATCTTCTTACCAAGGGGTACTAGCTCATCTGGTAGAGCGCGGCATTCGCATTGCCGAGGTGAGGAGTTCGAGTCTCCTGTACTCCACCATTTTATTCTGAAAGTGGGATTCACCGTGACTAGACCCGAACGCATTAAACCACAAACGGCGGAAGATCTGCTAAGCTCACCGGACTATGGCAACCTGTCGGTGACGCGCGGCTGGGACTTTCTGCGCGTGCGTCGCCTTAGCGCACCAGCGTTATGGGTGACTATTGCCTACCCGAACTGGTCGGATGTGCCGCAGCTGGCGGGCATTTTCGACAAACAGTTGCGTATCGATGCTGGCATGGGAGTGACGGCTCCGGTTAGTACCAGCCTAACGCTGCCCGTAGTTCCAGGTGGTGCCGAACATGCAGAGGTTATCAGACAGGGTGAGGTTGACCCAGAGATGGCCATACACCTGGCCGAATTGGCTACCAGGCTGACAACTGACTTCTGGTCCCTGCCGCTGACCGAACGTCCGCGATTCGGTTTGCTCTATGGTGCCCCACGACTGCTCGATGACCGCACCTACAACGTGCCAGACCCCGCTTCCGACCGGGCAGAGCAGCAGACGCTGGACGTGCTGGAGGGCAAAATGCCGTTCTTTGATGCGTTTACGGCCGCCCACCACATCTTTGAGCAAACCTAGACGGCTACGAAGGTTATAAGTCTTTGCCGTAGCCATTTAGGAACGCGGCGATGGACATTTCGGACTTGCCGGCGGGTTTGAGGTGGTCGATCATCAGGATGCCTTTGGCGCAGTAGACGCCCAGGTTTTGCCCCCCGCGCCAGAGTTCGCCCGGTTTGCCTTCGCCGGCTTCGGCGCGGGCGGCCGTGATGATGACGGCGTGGCCGCCTAGGACGCAGCGGCTTTTGGGCCACTCGCTGAAGGCGCGAACTTCGCGGGCAAGTTGTTCGGCGGACTTGTTCCAATCCAGTATGCCGTCTTCTTTGGTGAGTTTGCGGCTGTAGGAGACCCGAGCGCTGTAGCCGACGGTGCCGGCGACCTTTTCCTGTGGGGCGCCGACGACGTCGCCCACCATGTATTTGGGCAGCATGTCGGTGAGGAGTTTGTCGCTCAGGCCGATGAGGTGGCTGGTGAGTTCGGCGGCGTCAATTTCGGGCGTAAGTTCAATCTCGCCGACGGCGATGAGCGGGCCTTCGTCCATGGCTGCTACCAGTAGCATTAGGCTGACGCCGGTCTTTTCCTGGCCGCTCAGTAGCGCGAAGGTGATGGGGTCGGCGCCGCGCCACTGCGGCAGCAGGCTAAAATGGCTGTTAATGATGCCCATGGGGAAGGAATCAATCACCGATTGTTCAACAATGATGCCGAAGTCGATGAGCACGGCCACGCGGCTTTTAAATTTGGCTTTGGCGACCCGTTCGGAAACCTCTTTTTTGTTCGCTGCCAGTACTACGGGCAGTTCCAGCTGCTCGGCCAGTTCCAAAACCGGGACACTACCGCGGTGGTGTTCGGCGCGCGGTTTGGTCACGACGGCCTCAATGCGGAAGTGCTGGGTGAGCAAACGCAGCGAGCGTGCCGCGACCGGGCCGGTGCCGAAAAAAACTATCGGCTCTTCCACTACTCACCCCACAAATCCGTGTTGCTGCGGACGTCTTTGTCGTAATCAAGTTGTTGTAAATTGCCTTCGTCGTTCAAACGGTAAAAGGCCGTCGGCGCGTTCTCGATGTGGTCCAAAAAGACCTTGCCGTTGGTGTGGTCAATTTCGTGCTGGAAGACGCGGGCCAGGAAGCCATCGGCGCTAAAACGGACTTCTTTCCCTGAAAGGTCGAGTGCCTTCACCCGGACCTTGCTGTAGCGAGGGACTTTGCCGTAGAGGTCTTTGACGCTCAGGCAACCTTCGTAATCTTCGACGATTTCGCCCTCGTATTTGGTAATGACGGGATTTATGAAGGTGCGGAAGGTCTTGTCTTTTTTGTTGTTAAAATCATTACGGACAACAATGACGCGGAGCGGTACGTCGATTTGAATGGCGGCTAGGGCAACGCCGACTTCATGCTCGCGGGAGGCCTCCCAGTCCAATGTGATGGCTTCCATACGCTCGACGAGTCCGCGGATTTCGTCGCCAATGTAGCCAACCTTTTTGGAGGCCTGGCGTAGGTTGGGGTTGGGGAGGGTGATGAGCGAGTTCTGAACCATATATTTACTAGTATAGCGTAGGGAGGTGCCAAAATTGAACACTCATTGCTATGTTGGGCTGAGGATGGCTGCAGCGACTAGAGTAAATTTATGGGGTCGATGTCGTAGGACCAGCCGGAGGGCAGGGTTTTGATGATGGTAACTAGGGTGGTGCGGCTGGCGCTCTTCAGCAGCAGCTGCCAGCTGTATTTGCCGCGCTCGCGGGGATGGAAAGAGGGGGCGGGGCCTTCGATGGTGAGCCCTTTGTGTGTTTGGGCTAGTTCGGCGGCTAGTTTCGCTGCGGCCTGTTCGGCGGATTTGGCAGTGGCCCGCAGGACGCGCAACTTTAGCAAATAGGTGAAGGGCGGGAACTTGTATGCCCGGCGCTCGGTAAGTTCGGCGTCGTAAAATGCTTGCCACTGGCGGTGGACGGCCGCCAGCAGGGTGGTGTTTTCTGGGTCGTAGGTTTGGACTACCACGGTGCCGGCGCGGTGGCCGCGGCCGACCCGCCCGACCACCTGGCTGATGAGCTGGTAGGTTTGCTCGGCGGCGGTGTAGTCGGGAATTACCAGCGATGAATCGGCATTGATGATGCCCACGGCCGCCAGCCGGGGCAGGTCCAGCCCTTTGCCGACCATCTGCGTACCGACGATGATGTCGGCGCTGCCATCCGCCAGCGCACCTACGTGGTGCTCCAATCGTTCAGCCTTTTTGGCGTCGGTATCGAACCGCTGGACGCGGGCGGCCGGGAACAGCTTGTGTACGGCATCTACCACGGCTTTGGTGCCGACGCTCTTGAAGACGACATCGGTGTTGCCGCAGACGGGGCAGCTGGTGGGCGCGGGCTCGTGGTGGCCGCAGACGTGGCAGCGCAGTTCGTGGGCGTCGCCGTGGTAAGTAAGGCTTAGGTCGCAGTTGGGGCAGAGTGCTTGCCAGCCGCAAGCGCTGCACAGCACCGCGTTGGCGGTGCCGCGGCGGTTTAGGTACAGGAGAGATTGTTCGCCGCGCTCCAGTGCCAGGGCAACGGCTGCCACCAGCTGGTCGCTGAGCAGCGGGCTGCGGGCGAAGTTCTCGCGGCGGCGCATGTCGGCCATCCTGATAACAAGTGGTGTTTCGTCGCCGACCTTGGCCAGCCGTTGCATGCCGATGATGGGCCGCCCACGCGCACCGGCCAGGTAGTAATCCTCCACCGCCGGCGTTGCCGAACCGAGCACTAGCGCCGCGCCGTGCAGTTCGGCCAGCTTGGCGGCCACGCGGCCGGCCTGGTAGTGCGGGGCGGATTCGTTTTTGTAGGCGTTGTCGTGGGACTCATCTAAGACAATCAGGCCAACTTCATGCAGCGGCGAAAAAAGCGCGGAGCGGGGGCCGATGACAATCACTGGCTGGTTGGCGGTTAGCAGGGTGTACCAGATGTCGCGCCGCTGGGCAGCAGTCAATTGTGAGTGTAGTACATACACTATGTCGCCAAATACATCGGTAAAGGTCCGGGTTAGTTGGGCGGTAAGTCCAATTTCGGGAGTGAGTATCAGCGAGGATTTGCCGGCCGCCAGGGTGCGGGCGGCTAGTTCGATATACACACGGGATTTGCCGCTGCCGGTTATGCCATGCAGCAGGTGGGTGCCGGTGGCTTGGACGGCGCTTAGGGCGTTCGTTTGGTCGGTGGTTAGGGGCGGCAGTGGTTTGGGTTTGGGCACGGCGGTGCTGGGCTGGACATCGGCGGGCTTCGGAAAGACTTCGCTGGGCGGTACGAACAGGCGTACGACGGCGCCCAGTGGGGCGGGATAGTAGGCGTAGAGCCACCTCAACAGTTCGAGGTTTACGGCCGGGACGGGCGGGTAGGGGGCGGCGGCGCTCAGGGGTTTGACGTCGAAGCTGGGCTTTGGCACGCCGCGTACCACGATTCCCAGCGTGCTGCGGGCGCGCAAAGGTACGCGCACCACTTGCCCCGGCCGGAGTTGCTCTGCCGCGGCGTAGGTCAGCGCCTCGCCGCCATGGTAGGACATTGTCCCCACTAACACCTCGTAGTAGTACATGCCTGACAGTATAGCTTAAGAGGGCTTTCACTCCCTCGCCCGGAGGGGATAGCCAGCCGGCTTGCCGGCGCCAGCGTAAGGGGAACCCTCTAGGGTTCCCCTTTAAGACCATGGAAACGCCTACGTCCGGAAGTAACCACCGGTGCTGAGCATACCGCTGGCTTCTCACCCATCGTCCCATTTGGCCCCCCTTTCCACCGCCGGTGGGAAATGTGGGTTGAAATGGGGAGAGTGGCGGGCTATACTAAAAGGTACGTTGTCTTTCGTACAATGAAAGACATAAGTGGAATAACAGGGAACAACTACAGGGACTAATTGTAATGCTGGACGTCTTTATAACATCGCGGGTACGGCGCAAAATCATCGTGATTTACGCTAAATATCCTGATTTTAAGACGCATGTGCGCGGCCTGGCGAAGCTAATTAAAGAAGACGCCGGCAACATCCAGCGCGAACTGAAGCGGCTCGAAAAGGCCGGTTTCCTCATCAGCGAAAAGCAGGGCAACACCAAGATGTACCACACGAACAAGCAGTTCGCCATCTTTAAAGAACTCCAGTCCATCGTACTGAAGTCCCAGCGCACCACTCAAAAACGCCACGTCGCCTAAGCGAACATTCCCAAAAACGGTGCATTGCGGGCGTAAAGCTCCGTTGCTCACTCCACCGTACTTCTAGTACGGCTCCGTTCCGCTACTCGCTTTCCATCCCACACTGCACCGTTTTTGGGAATGTTCGCTGTGCCCGAGCTGTTAGCTGGCGTGGTATTTATCACAGATTTTTGACCTTGTAGGGGTGCATAGTTGCCCCTATGGCAGAACTACAGGTTGGCCCAAGGCTCGACAGGGCGTATGAGCGGTTCAAGGTGGGCATGGTAGCGGTGGGGATGGCACTGGGCATCCTGGGCGGTATCGCCAGCATGAGTATGCACTCGGCCCTAGAAGACCGGGCAGCCACGAAACCGGAGCCGCCGCCGGAGTACCTGGCGGCTTTCTTGCCGCCCCCGGAGGTGGACCCCGGGGACTACCCCTATTTGCATGCCTTGTTTGACCCGCGCAACACAGCGGTACCGGAGCATTTTGTGGAAACCGACATGTACGCCGGCGCCTGGGTTTCTTTGCTGGGGCTGGCGGGCGCCGGGCTGGCGGCTGTAGCGCCGCGCCGCTGGCAAGATGATGATGCTAAGCCCGTGGGCGTGCTTATTTCTCTCTGATGACGGTAATGTAGTACGGGACTGATGGAACTACTAGACTACGACCCGAAACGATACTTAGAAACCAGGCTGGGGGACACGGTCGGCGAGATTGCCCAAGCGCTGTTCGCCGCTGGCGGCGGCCACAGCCCGGACAACGCGCTGCCGCGTGAGCGGCCCAGGCCAGCGTACATGCTTGCGATGCTGGCTACGGTGGCATTGGTGGCCGGGCACATGGTACACCGGTACCCGGGCGGCTCGCACCCGTCGGCTTGATTTATGAAAGTGGCCGGAGCATAGTAAGTAGCATGCGTAGGCGTGAGGGTGACATTCGGTCGCGGCCAACGAGTAACTGGCGGCTGTTTTTGATTTTGGGCCCGGGTTTGTTCGGGGTCGCCCTGGCGGGTGCTGGCGCCGGCCTCGAGATTGCCGCCCAGAACCCCCCGCATGCTGCCAACACAGGCCTGACTATGGAGACGACCCATATGGGGCTTGATGTAGCCGCCGACAAGGAATTGGGCAAGGGCTTACTGGCCGCTGGCGTAGGGCTGATAGCCTTGAGCGAAGTGGCGCTGCTTTCGACCTTATTTGAGCAACGGAAGCAGGAATTAGCGGTTGAGCCTCGCCAAGCGGGCACGATTTAGCCATTGCTTTGGCGCCTCTGTTAGGCTATAATCTTACCCCATATGATAGAAGTTACCCGCAAAGACAGCAAAGAATCCACCGAGAACCTACTCCGCCGGTTTAGCCGCCGCGTGCAGCAGAGCGGTTTGGTGATTGCCGTCAAACAAGGCCAATATTTCGAAAAGCCCATTTCTAAGCGCGAGCGCCGGGCGAAGGCCATCATCCGCAACCAGCGGAAGGCCCTGAAACTTCGAAAAATTAAGCTAGGCCAGAAATAGTCCCCGCACTTGCCAAAAAAGAACCCACACGGGTTCTTTTTTGTATGTGCAACACCTACAGTTCACCTCCACTGATACCCACCCGTAGCCCCGGCCATGCGGAAGCGTCCCTGGCGGAACTGTTTGTGAAGGCCACAATACCGCCCACGTCAGTGGGCGACGGAGCAACTTGTCTGAGGGAGTTCTCCGACCGAGTTGTTGCGGAGGTTGTGGCCCTTCACAACAGTTTCCCAAGGACGCTGGAGGGGCCGGGTGGTTTTGGTTACTTTTGCCACTCAAAAGTAACATCTTACAAAGAGAAGCAGAGCGTACATTCGGCGAAGGGGTAGACTTATAGCCGAGAGCGAACACCAACGGACTGGATTCCGGGTCGAGGCCGGAATGACAGTTTCAAGCTACGGCTTTTTGTAGACACCGCTCCACCAGATACGCTACACTATTGCTATGATTCGACAACAGATTGACGACGACCTAAAGGCCGCCATGCTAGCTAAGGACGGCCTAAAGACAGACACGCTGCGGGGCTTAAAGAGCGTGATTTTGTACGCCGACGTGGCCGCGAAGGCGCGCGAGACCGGCGGCATCCCCGATGACCAAGTTATGTCTTTGCTGGCTAAGGAAGCCAAAAAGCGCCAGGAAAGCGCCGACCTGTATGTGCAGGGCGGCAGCCAAGAGCGGGCCGACAAAGAGCTGGCCGAGAAAGCCATCATCGAAGGCTATCTGCCTGCGCAGATGGGCGACGACGAGCTAGGGCAAATCATCGACGCCGAAATCAAGGCGCAGGGCGCCGAAGGCATGCAAGCCATGGGCAAGGTGATTGGCGCAGTAAAAGCCAAGGCCGGTAACAGCGCTGACGGCGCCAAGATCGCGCAGTTGGTAAAGGAAAGGCTGGGAGCGTAGATGATTCTGCTGATGGGCCCGGCCGGTTCCGGTAAAAGTCTGCAAGGCCACCAACTGGCCGACGAATACGGCTACGCCTACATTTCTACGGGTGAAGTCTTTCGCGTGCTCTTCACGGGGCGTCGCCGCCACGAAATGCTCACCGGCAAACTGTTTAGCGACGGCGAAGTTATTCGCGTAGTAGACCGCGTGCTGGACCTCATCGACACCAAAGAACAATTCCTGCTCGACGGTTTCCCGCGTACCCAACCACAGGTTGACTGGCTGCTGATGCAAGTCGAGGCCGGCCGCATAGAGCTGCCGGTGGTGGTTAACCTAGACATCAGTGTGGAGAAAGTCCGCGAGCGCCTGCAGAAACGCGGCCGCATGGACGACACGGACGAGGCCATTACCCAGCGCCACAACGACTACGAAGCGGTTACGCGGCCACTGCTGGACTATCTGAAGCAGAAGGGTGTGAAGGTACTGAATGTTGACGCCGACGGCGCGCCCACTGAAGTGCACGACCGGATTTCGAACAGCCTAGGGCTCCCGGCATAACGTTTCGGCCATGCAGCCCAAGACTAACACCGAACTCCATTACATGCGCAAAGGCGGGCAGATGCTGGCCGCCGTGCTGGATATGATACAGCGCGAGGTGAAAGCCGGCATGACCCCGAAAGATGTTTCGGCCATGGCGGCGCGCGAGCTGGAACGGCTGGGGGGCAAGCCCTCGTTCAAGGGGTTTGAAGGTTACCCAGACGTGATTTGCATATCCACCAACAACGAAGTCCAGCACAGCATACCCAACGACCACGTGTTCGTGGACGGCGACATCGTGAACTTTGACTTCGGGGTGACGGTGGGCGGCCTGGTGACGGACGGCGGCGTCAGCCTGTCGATTGGCGGGCTGGACAAGGCCGACAAAGACGGCCAGCGGCTGCTGAAAGGCACCGAAAAGGCGCTGTACGCCGGCATTGATGCAGTCCGCGAGGGCGCAAGGGTGGGCGACATTTCGGCCGCCGTACAAGCGGTGCTGGAAGCTTACCGCCTGGGCATTGTCCGCGAACTAGTTGGCCACGGGGTAGGGCACAGTCTGCACGAAGACCCGGAAATCCCCAACTACGGCCACGCCGGCACCGGCCCCGTGCTGAAGGCCGGCATGACCATCTGCATCGAACCCATCACCACGCTCGGCTCCCCGCGCATCTTCCAGGCGCATGATGGCTGGACACTGTTGACCCAGGACGGCAGCCGCAGCGCGCAGTTCGAGCACACCGTGCTTGTCACCAAAGACGACGCCGAAATCCTTACGCAAGTTTCATAAAACAACGAAAGAGCCCCGCTATCAGCGGGGCTCTTGGTTGGGCTGGCCAGGCTTACGTTCTAGGCCTTATTTTTGGCCAGGTTAGCCATGGTGCGGGCCAGGATTTGGTCGCGGTCCTGCTGGAAGCCCCTGACGTGGGTAAGGGTGGTCTTGCCAGCTTCCACAAACGGGGCGCCGCGCTCAGCGCGTACCAGGGCGTCCCACTTGTCTTTGGTGCCGGTGAGCTTGGTGCCGTCGGCCAGGGTGATGGAGTCGATACTGAACCCGCCAGGGACAGCGTTAACCTCAACGTCCATACCTGCGTCTGTGGCAGCGGCAATCATCTTGTCTAGTTCGGCAGTAGCGTCCGCTTTGCCGAAGTGCAGGACAGCTTCGTCCCACAGGTGTTCACCACCCTGGTAGGCCATTGGGTCAGGCGTTTCCTGTTCGCTGGTGGCCGGTGTTTCGGGCACAGGTGGGGTGGCGCCGGGTTCGGGGGTGCCGCCAATGGCACCGCCGCTGGCAATGGGTTGGTCGGTGGCCAGTCTTGTAGCTGCACCTGCGAAGCAGACAGCGCCTACGATGGCCAAGGCGGCAATCGCAATGGCTTTCAGGCCGCGGCGGCCACCACGCTTGTGGTCGGCGTCGTCTTCTACGGCGGCAGCCGTCAGGACTGCGTTGCCGGTGTTTTCGTTAGTGTTGTCAGGCTCGGCGCCGTCCAGGTCAGCTTCGTCAGCTACCAGGCCGGCTGGCTCAACTTCGTCGAGGTCGTCAGCGACTTCATCGGCAACTGGCGTATCAGCAGCTGCGGCTTCACTCCCGGCAGCTAGCGCGGCGCTGGCTGCCATCCAAACGGGCAGGGCGTCGGCGGCGCGGTGCCGGCCGGCCGTTTGGGCTTCGTCAGCTTCGGCTGGAACTGCGGGACGGGTCCCATAGCGGTACACCGTAAAACCGTTGCCGCCGTCGTGCGGGTGGAAGTGGGGGGCGGCGATGCCGGCTTCAGCGGCGGTTATCGGTACGTAAGCAGGGACAACAGGTGCGTCCTCGTCAGCTTCAGGGGAGATACGCCGGCTTGGGATAGCCGCAACGCCGGTAACGGCAGTGCTAGCGTCTGCCTCGGTAGGCTGTGCAGCGCGCACAACCCGGAAGCTGAGGCTAACTTGCACACCATCAACAACCAGTTCATCACCATCTTGTAGGTTGGCTTTGTGCTCGGCGGCAGTAAGCATGGCTGCAGATACGTGCATGGCCAGGTCGTCAATGTTGACGTTGGCGACAACTTCGCCAGGGCGCAGGTCACCAAACTGTTCGGTTACTTCACCGAGGTCGGTTTCGCGGGTACGGTAGGCATGCGTGTCAACGATATCGACAACCGGCACGTCGTGCTGGGCGTCTGCATCCCACTCGGGGGCTTCTTCTACGTGGTGATATACGGTCATTCTGAATAAAACTCCTTAAGCTATACGTTTGAACACACGAACGGGCAATATTATACCACACGTGTCAATATAGGTCAATCTACTTATGGTCAGCCACAGCTTGCGTAAGAAGAAGGGTAAGCGCTATACTGCGGGGTATGCGAGATTCAGCCGCTCCTACGTATGTCGGCCTAGATGTTGGTACGTCTACGGTCCGCTGCGTGGTCGGCATCCGGAACCCCGATGACCCGACGCAAATTTCGGTCATCGGCCACGGCCGCGCCGCCAACCAAGGCATGCGCAAAGGCGTCGTGATGCACATCGAGGACGCCACCGAGGCAATCGTGCAGGCTATTACCGAGGCGGAACGGATTAGCGGCGTACAAATCCATGCTGCCACGGTGAACGTAAACGGCGCCCATGTGGCTGGCCTAAACAGTCGCGGGGTGATTGCCATTTCTAGTAGCGACCGCGAAATCACCGTCGACGACCGCGAGCGCGTCGAGGAAGCCGCCACCATCGTAAAACTGCCGCCGAACCGCGAAATTGTGCAGGTATTCGCCAAGAACTACCGCTTGGACGGCCAGGACAACCTGAAAGACCCGGTGGGCATGCACGGTGTGCGGCTGGAGGTGGACTGCCACATCGTCACCGCTGCGTCGCCGAACATACGCAATTTAGATTTATCACTGGAAAAGGCGCAGGTGCGGCCGCAGCACCACACCGTCAGCGCGCTGGCATCGGCTGAAGCCACGCTGGACCGCAAGCAAAAGGAAGCTGGCACCTGTGTGCTGGACATCGGTGCCGGCACCACGAACCTGAGCGTGATTGAAGACGGCGAAATCCAGCATGTGGCGGTCATCCCCATGGGCGGCATGCACATCACCAACGACCTGGCGATTGGGCTGAAGACTGATTTGGACGTGGCTGAAGCCGTGAAAGTGAAGTATGCGCGGTTGGGCGATGAAGCCGACAAGGGTGTGACGGTCAAAGTCGACGACGTAAACCACAACTTCTCCGGGGGCATGGTGAATATGATTGTGGAAGCCCGTGTGGAAGAGATACTGGAATTTGTCGAGAAAGAACTGCAACGCATCCACCGGGCGCGGAAACTGCCCGGCGGGGTAGTCATCACCGGCGGCACTGCCGCACTGCCGGGTTTGGCCGAATTTGCCCGCGACAAGTTGCAACTGCCCGCACGCATCGGCAAAGTCCGCGGGCTAGCCGGCCTGGTCGACACCGTCGACACCCCCGCCTTTGCAACCGCAACTGGCCTGATGCTGCTAGATATCCTCCTTACACCCTACGCTTCGAACGACCAAGCCGTCAGCAACCAAATGTTCGGCGGTAGTGTTTCCAGCGCCATCGGCAAGTTTCTCGGCCGGTTCAAGGCCTAGCTGGCTTCACCGTACTCATCGACGTGCTTGATGGTGTCGTATTCAAAAGCTCTGCCGTGAGCTCCTTGGCCCGGGTGTGCCTTACCCGGCCATTTCGATGCATCCGGAGAGACTAGACTTTCCGGGTTGTTCATGCTAAAACTAGGGCACTAAATAGCCTAAGGAGACAGCATGACTTGTGGCAAACCAGAATCTGCCGACATTTTTATTGACTGTTGTGGTGGGGTTATGGGGATGTCGGATTGGAGTCGGAAGTGGTTTGAGGAACGGGAGGCCGAACTGGCCAAGGAGCAGCAGGCCGCGCTGGCTGCCAGTGGGCAGGGCGGCGCTGGTTCCGGCGGCGACCCGGTAGCTTCGCCGGCCACCGAGTCTTATGGGGTTTTTGTACAGCGTGCGAGGGCTGAGGCAGGTGAGTTTGCACGGCAAGCGTTAGCCCAGACTGGGCTAACTGTACCACCTGCCAAAACTGAGACTGGGGACACGCAAGAGTTAGAACGACAGCGGATTGAGGCTGACAGGCAAGCGACTGCAGAAAGGATTGCGGCCGACAAGCAAGCGACTGCGAAGCAGATTGCCGCCGATAAGCTAGCGGCTCTAGTAAGGGAGGCAGTTAGGGAGCGGCGGGCTGAAGGGGCCCCGCTTGGTTCAGAGGAACAGTGGCAGCAACTACTAAAGGAAACCGGCCATATACCTGCCCCCGAACCCACTCGGCCGATGGATGGGCGCCTGCAATCTGCGCAGGGAAATCAGTCCTCGTCACACAATCCTCCAGCGGCGGAGACAGCAACGCAGTACTCGTATGATGAAGAAGATGAGGAAGCCAGGGCGCTTGCGGCCTTGGCACGCGGGTCCGTAGCAGACAGTCGAAGTAACTCTGATTATCAGGAGGCCTTACGCGCAGAAATCAGGCAAGACGTGAATGCGCGGCGCATCATGGCTGTCGCGAGGGGCCGGACTTGTACCGCGGCAGACATCTGGAATGAGTACCTTAAGGAAGGCATCAGGTGCCAGCTCCGTGAGGAAGGCGTTGACCCTTGGGCTGCGGTGAAGTTTAAAATGCTGAACGAGGCAATGGGCGGCAATCCCTTTAACGGGTTTCCAGACTGGATGCAGCAAGAGGATATGCCCGTCTTGGAGCATTAGAGTATTTTTAGTGCTCGGGCGGTTTTGGCGTGGGTGAAGGTGTGTGGCTTTGGTTGTTCGGATTTCGGCTGGAGGGCACTACCCGTGCAACAAATGTGTACGGGCGACCTTGAACTGGGGTAGGACAGTCGGTATACTACATGGCAGAAGTTAAGGGAAGGGAATTTAGACTACATGGCACAAGCAGTTGACCCGGCAATCGAGACGTTCGCACGTATTAAGGTAGTGGGCGTAGGCGGGGCTGGTGGTGCTGCCATTAACCGGATGGTGGAAGCTGGCATCGAAGGCGTGGAGTTTGTGGCAGTGAACACTGACGCGCAGGCGCTGCAGAACTCGAAGGCCAGCACAAAGATCCACATTGGCCGCGGCACTACCCGCGGGCTGGGCGCCGGGGCGGACCCATCCGTGGGGCAGCGTGCGGCCGAAGAGTCGGAGGACGAAATCCGCGCGGCGCTCGAGGGTGCCGACATGATATTTGTGACGATTGGCGCCGGTGGCGGCACCGGTAGCGGTGCCGGGCACGTGGTAGCGCAGGTTGCCAAAGACCTGGGCATCTTGGTAGTGGGTTTTGCCACCAAACCGTTCGCATTCGAGGGCGAAAAGCGCCGCCGCAACGCCGAAACGGCCATCGAAAAACTGCGCGAGAGCGTCGACACGCTCATCATCATCCCGAACGACCGGTTGCTGCAGACTATCGACCGTGCCACGCCGCTGCTCGAAGCATTCAAAGTGGCCGACGACGTGCTGCGCCAGGGCGTGCAGGGCATTTCCGACCTAATTACCGTGCATGGGCTCATCAACCTCGACTTTGCGGACGTGAAGGCGGTAATGAGCAGTGCCGGCTCGGCTCTAATGGGCATTGGCCGGGCGAGTGGTGAGAACCGCGCCGTGCAGGCGGCCCAGCAGGCCATCGACAGCCCATTGCTGGAAGTTTCCATTGACGGCGCCCGCGGCATCCTGTTCAACGTCATCGGCGGCAACGACCTGTCGATGCACGAAATCAACGCCGCGGCCGAAGCGATTACCGCCGCCGCCGACCCGGATGCGAACATCATCTTCGGTGCTACTATCAGCCCCGACCTGGACGGGGAAATCATTATTACGGTTGTAGCGACCGGGTTTGATGCTTCGTACTTTGCCAAGCGGCAGACAGCTACCGCGCCGGTGGCCGAGCCCGAGGAGCCCTCGGTGGTCAAGCCGGTGGCGCCACTCACGGCCAGCGACCAAGACATGCAAGACATCGACATGGAGCTGAAAGAGCACGTCGAGGCAGCGGCGACGGACTTCCACGATGACGAGCCGATGCCGAACATTTGGTCGATTTCTGACGATAACGCTACAACGGCCAGTGATGACGATGATGATGACAACAACAAGTCAGACGTAAACCCGTTGAGCCGGCATGACGAAGATGAGCTGGAGCAGCCGTCCTTTATGCGCCGGCTGATGCGCCGCGGTAAGGGCAAGGACGACGACGAGCACAAAGACGACGAGAATAAGCTGTAGGCTATTCCGACCGTCAGCAAGAGGGCTTCCCCCGGGGAGGCCCTCTTGCTACAATCTGGCTATGCACCCGACGCGAAGACGACTGATACAGATTGCTATCGGGGCGTTTGCGGCCACTTTCTTAATCCGGCTTGCCACGGTCAGCTCCATACTCAATATCTACGACTGTGCCGGCTCCATGGCCGATTGCAGCGGAACGCTGCACCGAGCTGACATCAAGGTACATATAGGCAGCGTGCTTCAAGACATAAGCTTGGCTATTTTCATCGTTTCACTCCTTATCCTGTTGTACCTTTGGGTTACAAAGAAAGAACGACTCTAGCTAAAAATAGTGGCCTCCCGCGTTTGAATGTGGGGTGAGAAATCTTGGAATTTGCTGAATTATCCACTGTTTTTACAGGGGTAGAGGCGAGTGGGGAGCGTACTAAATAATACAGCATAAGGGGCTTGTGCTAGCGCTAGGCATGGGGGTATAGTCAATGGTTAGAACGCTATATGTAGTAGCAGAGGGCAAACAAAAACACCAAATCATACAGGTGAGCCCTCCGGCCACCGCTAAAGTAGCCGCACATTAAAGAAAACATTGTGGGATTTAGGCGGCCTTTGGTTAAGGCTGTCCCCAGAAAGGCAAAAGATGGACTGTGGCCAGTGTGGCAATGAAGACACCAAAGTCATCGAAAGCCGTGATGTAGAAGCCGAACACGCCGTGCGGCGGCGCCGCGCCTGTGTGGTTTGCGGCCACCGCTTTACAACGTACGAGCGCGTGGAGCGGCCGCAGCTGATTGTCGTCAAGAAAGACGGCACGCGCCAGCTGTTTAGCCGCAGCAAACTGCTAGCCGGGCTGTACCGGGCGTGCGAAAAGACGCCGGTGACCAGCCTGCAGTTAGAGCAGCTCGTAACCAGCGTGGAGCAACAGCTGTATAACTGCGCCGAGACGGAAGTTCCGTCCGACAAAATCGGCGAACTGGTTATGGAGCGGCTGCCGGCGCTCAACGAAGTCGCCTATGTGCGCTTCGCCAGCGTGTACCGGCGGTTCAAAGACATCGCGAGTTTCGAGAAAGAACTTTCACAGATGCGGGAACGCAAAACGACCGATGTGGTCGGCGTCTAGCGCCTTTAGAGTCGGCATCAGCCGGCTCTCCCAGGGATTTTAGGGCACCTTTAAGGGGGGCACCTCAAAATCTCCCGGAGAGCTTGCTTGTAACCCGGCCTAGAGTAAGTGCGACCGGGTTAGAGTAACGACTCTAACAAAAACAATCAAAAATAAGTGGTTTGTCCGCGTGGAGTCGGCAAACCAGGAGGGTAACAACTATGGGAGAGGCAACTAAGAGTGGAGTACGCCGGTACTTTACGCAGCCAAAGCAGAAAGGCTACGACCTGCTGAAGTGGGTCAAGCGCGATGCACGGCTAACCAACCCGTTCACCGGGCAGGCAGTATTCGAGCAGAAGGATGTAGAGATTCCGGAAGATTGGTCTTTGAACGCGCTGAACATCGTGGCGCAGAAGTACTTTACCGGTACGCCAGGGACGGAAAGCCGCGAGACATCGCTACGGCACCTGATTGACCGCGTGGTAGACACCGTGGTGCGCCAGGGTTTGCAGGAAGGCTACTTCGACACCGAAGTCGATGCCGAGACGTTCCGCGAGGAACTAAAGTATGTGTTGGCCTCGCAGCGGGCAGCCTTTAACAGCCCGGTGTGGTTTAACATTGGCGCGCCGGAACGGGCGCAACAGGCGAGTGCTTGTTTCATCTTGGGCCTGGGCGACACCATGCAAGACATTTTGCAGTGGTATGTCGACGAAGGCATGATTTTTAAGGGCGGTTCGGGTTCCGGTGTGAATGTGAGCATGATTCGCTCTTCGGTTGAACCACTCGGTAAGAGTGCTGGTACGGCCAGCGGCCCGCTTAGCTTTATGCGCGGGGCAGACTCGTCGGCCGGAGCAATCAAGAGTGGTGGCAAAACGCGGCGCGCTGCGAAGATGGTCATCATGAACGTAGACCACCCAGACGTCGAAGAATTCATCTGGTGTAAATCCATCGAAGAAGACAAGGCCCGCGTGCTGCAAGCTGCCGGGTTCGATATGAGCCTGGACGGCAAAGACATCTTTAGCGTGCAGTACCAAAACGCCAACAACAGCGTGCGGGTGACTGATGAATTCATGCGGGCCGTCGAAGAAGACGCGGACTGGGACTTAAAGGCCGTTACGACCGGCAAGACGGTAAAGACCGTGAAGGCCCGGGCCATTTGGCGGCAAATCGCCGAAGCAGCCTGGAAGTGTGCCGACCCGGGCGTGCAGTTCGACAGCGTCATCAACCGCTGGCACACCACGCCGGTAGCGGGACGCATCAACGGCTCCAACCCTTGTAGCGAATACATGTCTTTGGACAACTCCGCCTGCAACCTGGCCAGCATCAACCTACTGAAGTACCTAAACGACGATTTCAGCTTCGACATCGAAGCCTTCAAGCACACCGTGGAGTTGGTGTTTACCGCCCAAGAAATCCTGGTGGGTTACAGCGAGTACCCGACACCGCGCATCACCAAGACGGCCAAGGCTTACCGCCAGCTGGGCATTGGCTACGCCAACCTAGGTGCCATGCTGATGGCACAAGGCCTGCCATACGACAGTGATGAGGGCCGTGCCCAGGCTGCCGCCGTTACCGCTCTAATGACCGGCCACAGCTACGCTACCAGCGCCAAGATTGCCCGCAAGGTCGGCCCCTTCGCCGGCTTCCACAAGGACCGCGAAGGCACATTGCATGTGCTGCGTATGCACCGCGAGGCTGTAGAGGCGATTGACGCATCTATGGTGGCCGAAGACCTGCTTAGTGCTGCCACCCAGTCGTGGGACGAAGCAGTTGAGCTCGGCGAGCTGTACGGTGTGCGCAACAGCCAGGCATCCTTGCTGGCTCCCACCGGCACCATTGGCCTGATGATGGACTGTGACACCACGGGCATCGAGCCAGACTTGGGCCTAGTAAAGGTAAAGAAGCTGGTCGGCGGCGGTACCATGAGCATCGTCAACCAGACGGTGCCACGTGCCCTGCGTGCCCTGGGCTACACCCAGGAGCAGGTGAACGACATCGTGGCGTACATCGACACCGAAAAGACCATCCTGGGTGCGCCGCACCTGCAGAAAGCCCACGAACCGGTCTTCGCGTGCTCCATGGGCGACAACGCTATCCACTACCTGGGCCACGTGAAGATGATGAGCGCCGTGCAGCCGTTCCTGTCCGGGGCGATTAGCAAGACCGTCAACATGCCGGAAGATTCTACCGTGGAAGACATCGAACAAATCCACCTAGACTCCTGGAAGATGGGCCTGAAAGCCGTCGCTATTTACCGTGATAACTGTAAGGTTGCGCAGCCTTTGAGCATGGCTAAGAAGGAAGGTGAAAAGGAAGGTACGCAAGAGAGCCGTGCCGAACAGGCCGCAGCTGCCGGGGCATCGGCCACCGCACCAGCTGCCGTGGCCACACCGGCACCAGCTCCCACCGCGCCCGCCCCGGACGCCACGCTCGTTGACGGTCGCATCGTCGTCAAGGGCGCCGTGCGGCGCAAGCTGCCGCGTTCCCGCCGCGCCCGCACCTACCGCTTCGAACTAGCCGACCTAGAGGGCTTCTTCACTGTTGGTGAGTACGAAGACGGCACGCCCGGTGAGCTGTTTGTGAACGTTAGCAAGCAGGGTTCTACCCTAAGCGGCGTGATGGACTCGTTCGCCATCGGCATCTCCCAGGGCTTGCAGTACGGTGTGCCGCTAAAGCGCTACGTAAAGAGCTTCCGTGGGTCGTCCTACGCGCCGTCGGGCATTACCGATGACGCCGAAATTCGCACCGCCAGCTCCATTACGGACTACATCTTCCGCCGCCTGGCACTGGACTACCTCAGCTTCGACGACCGTTTGGAGCTCGGCCTGGCATCGTTCGATGACATGCCCGAGGCCCAGACTAGCCTGCTGGAAGCCGCTGTAGAGCCGGTGCAGCACGTCACGGCTGTCATCGCCGAGGTGCCGGCTCTGGCCAGCGAGCCCGCACCCCAGGCCCCGGCCGCCGCAAGCGCCACTCCAGCCCCAGAAGGCAAGCAGGCCGCGGTAAAAGACAACACCGCGCCCCTGTGCTACAACTGCGGCAATCAGACCCAGCGCGCCGGCAGCTGCTATGTCTGCTCTAGTTGCGGCAGTACCACTGGCTGCTCATAGGCCAAAAGCAGCCCGCAAAAAAGACCCCGTAAGGGGTCTTTTTCTTTCAAGTCTGTGAAGCCTAAGAACCGGCGCCGACTTTGTTCAGCGACACCGTCAGGTCGCGCGAGAGCTGCGCCTGGAAGGAGAGCATCTGGTCACCAATAGTGAACGAGACGTTCGGCCCGCCTTGGCCCTGGACGTAGAACGTGCCGACGTTCATCATTCGCAATTCACCGCCATCCATGCCGTTGGTCAGGTACATAGTGACGCTGCGACCGTGGGTACCACTATTGGAATCAACCTCGAAAGCGATGTTTGTGAAGGTGTAAGTGGCTGAATCTTTGTCGTCGGTCAGTTTGTACTCGAATGGTTTTGGCAGGGGCACTAGCAGCCCGTATTTGCCGGACTCGTCGGTAGGCCGGTCGGCAGTTAACGTCACGCTGGTGCCGGGTGTATTGAGAACGGTGGTGGCAGCATCTTTGCTAGATGGCGTCCGGCCGCTCAGGCGGTCGAGCTGTTCGGCAGTGAAGACCTCTTTGGGATAGGCGTTGTAGTCATCCCACAGCGTGCCCGAACCCATAACGTTGTCGCCATATGGTTCGTACTCGTTAAATTTACAAATATCACGGTTTGAGAGCCGTTCCAGCAGCGAGTTGATGTCGAAGACCAGGTTCTGCCGCCCAAACAGGTAATCATCGTTGCAGTCCATGAGGTCCATGTGGGCCAGGCGCAGCAAGTGGCCGCCCTCGTGCAGTACCACCGACACTAGGTCCTTGAGCGCCTGTTTGCGGTCGGCCATCGGTACCACGCCGGAAGCGTAGACGTCTATCACCCGGTCGGCAGCGCCAGTGGTGGCTACGCCGAATGCCCGGCTGGTGACTTCTTTACCTTCCTGCACAACTTTAATCTCGCAACTTGGCGCATTCACCAGGGCGATGACGTAGCGGGCGGCGCGCAGTTCGGGCATTTCTTTGACAGCAACCTTGCTAGGCGTGTTCTCGCCGCCGATGTCGATGCAAGGCTGGCCGTTCCTGTCGACGGACATGTGGCTAAAGACTTCGTCTGTAACGGACTCGGGGGCTTGGTAGACCTTGGGCGCCAGGTCGAGGACGCCGCCGGTGGCTTGCCGCCAAACATTGGTCGAAGTCTTGGCGGCTGCCTGGACCAAATCCGCGCTCAGCCCGCCAACCGGGCTGTTTACGTTCACAAACGCGATGCTGCCAAGTTTGTCGGGACAGCTGAGGTGGTTTACGGTGCTGGTTTTGGCGTCGGGGTCACAGTTAGGGAATTCGTGCATCCCAGTTTCGGCATAGACACTGTGGCTGGTGGTGATGGCTTGGTTGACGGCGGCGGCATCAACAAACACGCCAAGCGCCATGCCGGCTCCAACCACAGCATCCCTAATCCGGATTTTCTGCATAATCAATGACTATATTAAAACTTTTACACAAATATGTCAATACATAGGCCAGGCGACTATCCCCTGACAGCAAGTAAGTCGGTAATGTTATAATTGGTGTACAGGGTGGTTGCGGTTACATACATGGGGCTACTTCCCATCAAACTCACTATCGTTGTAAAGACGGTGGTAATCATCAAGCGCTAAGCTTGAGAGCAGAGACCGTCAATGACGGTCTCTTTGCTATCTGTGGCAAGTAGTGCACCCCTTGCATACAGGGGTACGAATGCCTTATAGTAAGGTGCATATGCCAGCAACAGGACAACGAACAACTGTCAACGAAGATGGGTCGGAGAAGGACGCATACACGGTAGTATTTACTAATGGTGCGTTGGCAGAACTAGAAGAATTACAGCAGAAGATTGGTGCAAATGACACCGATGCCGTTATAAAGACCGCTATAGGCTTGCTTAAGCAAGTTGTGGAGAATAATCGTGCCACCCACTCCGACACCAAATGACGTTGGCGTTAACTCTGTATTAGACAGTCCTACATCGCAGGACTCTTTTGTAACTAGCAAGGTTGCTGAGCTATTAGGGCACGAGGTATTTAGAAAACGCACCATTGAGGTGATAGTCGAGCATACTGACAGCGTGCCATTCATGAAGAAAGTACAAGAGTATGCTGACCAACAGATAGATGCGCGTATTTTCAAGAGCGTAAAAGTCGTACTTGGGATCGTTATCGGTTGGGTAGGGTCAATTGTAGTTGCCGTAGCAATTGCCGTGTGGGTAGGAAAGTAGTATGTCTAAGAAGCTATTTAAACGACTAATTAAGAAAGCTTCGCAGCCCGCTCCAAAAGAACAGGACAAACAGCGATAGCTCTTAAGTTATAACGGAACGAAAACTCGTTCAGGTATTGCTGTAGGTACTTCGGTGAAACCGAGTGGTAAGTCCCGTCAATAGAGCGCTTTAGCTGGCTCCAGTAGCCCTCTATGGTGTTCGTGTGAGCTGTACCGCGTACATATTCTAGCTTGCTATGGTTGACGGTGGTGTGGCTGTAACCGTGCTTCGGAAGTACCTTATAGGCGCGCCACTCATCGCTGTGAATGCTGGACTGGGGCGCTACGTCTTTGATAATAACGGGGAGCAACACGCGGCTACCCGAACTCTTAACATGGGATGATTTCACGAAACCATCACGTTCGACCATGCCGAACACAACGCTCTTGTTGTGGTACTTCTGTGCCAGCTTGCGGCGGCCGCCAATGTACGTTTCGTCTATCTCGACTTCGCCCGTGAGTGGATCGACGTCATCCTCCATAAGCTTGCGTATCTGCTTGCACATGCGCCATGCGGTCTTGTATGTTACGCCGAGTGTGCGCTCTAGTTCCTTAGCGCTTACACCATTCTTGGATACCGAGAACTGGAAGATAGCGTAAAACCAGTTCCACAGGCTTGTTTCGGATTTACGGAAGATAGTTTCAGCTAGTGGATACACGTGACTGTCGCACTCGGAACACACAAAACCCTTGCGGCCAGTGATTGGGTGCCACTTCACGCCCACCACACCGCAGCGGGGACAGGTGTTGCCGTAACGGTTGTCTAGCACGGCTTTTAGGCAGGCGGCATCGTCTGGATACTCGGCTTTGAAGTCTTTGAGTGTGTATCTCATGTATGACTTCATAATAGCAAAGAAGTACTTGCTATGCAAGGTATATTGTAAGAAGTAAGTATTGTACTTATTTTGCATATCTACAGACACTATTAATAGTTGCGTATAGGTGTTATTCTCTAAGTACGCGATTTTTCCAGAACAAATAACGACCTTCGGGTCTTTATTTGTATCTAGGCCTGGTGGAGATGGGGGGAATTACACCCCCGCCACGATTTTTCCAAAAAAGTAGCATATTCTACACCCCCAAGTGGTTGCTATAAGTGCTTCGCTATAAATTTCCTCCAATTAAAAAGGAGCCTATACAAGGCTCCAGGGGCACAGTAGCAAGTTATTAGGAGCTGCGATAGGGTCTAGCCACCGTAGGCTGCATTACGGTGCATCCGACTACTGACTTAAATCTTGGGCGCAGCTATCATAAGGGTCATTAACACATGCTGGTGCGGGGTCCGAAGTGAAATACCAAACCATTCCTAGTATCCATAGCGCAAGGAATATCCACCCAATAGACTTCTTGCCAACGGTACGCCAGTCGAGGTAACTCATGTGAGAATAATACACTTACTTGCTATGAGGGGATAGTCGCCATAGGCCATAGGCGACCAGCTAAAACGTAGCGGAGCATTAAACCAACATTAAATGATAGCTAATTACCACAGCTGCCGTGCCTCGCCTGTGGTACACTGAAATTGAAATGAAATTGCTCGTGCTCTATCGGCCGAATAGCGAGATGTCCCGTACTATCGAGGAGTTCGTGCGTGGCCTGCAGGACCGGCATGGTTTGGGCGAGCACCAGTTGCAAGTTATGGATTACGACAGTCGCGAAGGATCGGCGCTGGCTAGCCTGTACGACGTCACGGCACAGCCGGTGCTGTTGGTGTTGGGTGATGACGGCGGCTATGTCAAACATTGGCAGGGCGAAGCGTTGCCGCTGATGGACGAAGTGGCCGGCTACGTGCTGTCGTACCAGTAGCGTTGCTTTTTCGGCCCACAGGAGTTATCATAAGGGGGAAATGCGTTGTGGTGGTTTCTACCACATGAGCGGCTATCACCCGCGAAAGCAATGGGCAGAACAGGCCAGGGCATGCTAATAAAAGTATGATGTCCACCCCAGTAAAACCCGTCGGACCCGGCTCGTTAGACCGGTAAAACTAAGCGCTAACTGGCGGCCAAGAAGCCTCTGTTAGAAACTGGATGGTACCGCCCTTGCATGGGTTCCAGTGTCTAACAGAGGTTTTTTATATGGAACGATTACTTACCGAAATTGACTCCGCCCGGCAAAACGAAGCCCTAGCCTTGGCCGTGGTAACTTCGGTAACGCGCGATGAGGCATACGCCGTGGCGCCAGGCACACCGCTGCACCACCACATGGTGCTTGAACCAAAGACGCCTGCGGGCCTGGCCAGATTTGCTGAACTGTTGGCCAGTCCCGATGTCTTTGCGCCGGTTATACGCACTGCGCATGGGTACATCGGCGCCTATGCGTTGGCTCAGCGCCTTCGTGATGAGGCCGGAGAACTAACCGGAGTCGTGGAGCTGGTGCACCTGATGGTGATGCCGGAATTCCAGCGCCAGGGTGTTGGCGGCCGGTTGCTCCGCGAGGTAGAATCGCGCGCTGGCCCAGATGCCACCATCCGTGCCTGGGTGTTCGACTGCGAGCGTTCAGCAGTTCCGTTTTACAAGCGCGAGGGCTACCTAGCCAGCGACGAAACGTGGGACGAGGACTTGGGAGCCATGTTCATAGCCATGCAAAAGGGCGAGCAGGGGAGCCTGTGATGGATGTAGCGGTTTACAGTGGGGGAGATTACGACGGCGTTGTGGCGCTCTACAAGAACAAGGCGGCGTATGGCGGCAACTTTGATCCGCACCGCGATACGCCCGAACGGCTGATGGCCACATCTGACGACGGTAATCTGTACGTAGCACGCGAAAGCGGCGTGGTGATTGGAACATTCATGATTTTGGACAATCCGCACAGCTTTTGGCTGCTGCGTTTCGCAGTCGATCCTGTGCTGCCGGCTGCCCAAGGAGCTGCGGCGGCTCTTTTGGCCAGGGCCCAACAGATTGCTGCCGAGCGGGGTCATGACAGTATCATCGTCTACACCGACAGCGAAGACGAGACGCTGAATAGCAGATACGCGGATCTAGGATTTCACAAAGCAGCTAACTACCGATGTTATTGGAAGGAGACAAAGGCATGAAATTTACCGCAGGGAACCGGCGCAAGGCGATTGAGTACGAGAAAGACCTCGTAAGGCAGTGGAAGCAGAACAAGACCTTTGAGAAGTCGGTCGAGCAGCGGCCGTTGGAGAGCGCCTATGTGTTTTATGACGGGCCGCCGTTCATCACCGGTGTACCCCACCATGGGACGCTTTTAAGTTCCATTGCCAAGGACGTCGTGCCGCGCTACTGGACCATGAAGGGCCGCCGCGTGGAACGGGTGTGGGGCTGGGACTGCCACGGTTTGCCGGCCGAAGTTTTTACCGAAAAGAAGCTGGGCATTACCGACAAGCGGGATATCGGCACCAAGATTACGCTCGAAGAGTACATCACCACCTGCCGTGACAACATGACGCAGACGGGCAACCTGTGGGAAGACACCATCGACCGCATCGGCCGCTGGGTGGACTTTAAGGGCGCTTACAAAACCATGGACAAGCCGTTCATGGAAAGCGTGTGGTGGGCATTCAAAAAGCTGTACGACGACGGGAAAATCTACGAAGGCGAGAAGGTGCTGCTGTACTGCACGCGCGACGCAACGCCACTGTCTAAGGCCGAAGTTACGATGGATGCGGGCAACTACGTCGATGTAACCGACCCGTCGGTGTATGTGAAATTCAAGCTGAAAGACGAAGACAAGTACGTACTGGCCTGGACGACTACGCCGTGGACACTGCCTGCCAACACCGCGGTGGCGGTGAACCAAGACGCTGATTACAGCGAAGTCAAACTGGAAGACGGCAGTGTTGTAATCCTCGCAACGGAACTGTTGGAAAAGGTTCTGACCGATGAAAAGCACCAACCAGTGCCGTTTACGCTGGTTGGCACGCTGAAGGGCAAAGACCTCGTGGGCAAGCACTACGAGCCGCTGTTCGAAGACCGCGGCGAAAAGGCGCACCAGATTTGGCACGCCCCATACGTCAGCATGGAAGAGGGCACCGGCATCGTGCACCTGGCACCGGCTTACGGTGAGGAAGACTACGAATTGTCGAAGGCAAACGGTTTTCCGTTCGTCAGCAACATCGACGACAACGGCTTTTACAGCGAAGGCGAATGGAAAGGCCAGAACGTTTGGGACGCCAACAAGCCAATCGCCAAGGCCCTGCATGAGCGCGGCATCGTTTGGAAGATTGAATACATCAAGCACAGCTACCCGCACTGCTACCGCTGCCACAACCGCCTGATGTACCGTGCCCACCCCAGTTGGTTCATGGACATCCAGGGCCAAAAGGGCGCTATGCTTACGCAAAACGAAAACATCAACTGGTTCCCGGCGCACTTAAAAGAAGGCCGTTTCCGCAAGAACATGGAAGCCGCGCCGGACTGGAACCTGAGCCGCGACCGCTTCTGGGCGACGGCGATGCCGGTGTGGAAGAGCGAAGACGGCGACGTGAAGGTCGTCGGCAGCTACGCCGAGCTGAAGGAACTGTCTGGCAGGGAACTGGATGACTACCACCGCCCGTGGGTCGACGACATTGAGTTCGACTTCGAGGGCAAGCATTACAAGCGCATCGACAAGGTACTGGACTGTTGGTTCGAGTCTGGCTCGATGCCGTTCGCGCAGTTCCACTATCCGTTCGAGAACAAAGAGAAGTTCGAGCGGGCCTACCCGGGCGACTTCATCGTGGAGTACATCGGCCAGGTTCGGGCATGGTTCTACTACGTGCATGCCGTGGGCTTGGGATTGTTCGGAACTAACTCGTACAAGAACGTCATTACGACGGGCATCGTGGCCGGCAACGACGGCCGCAAGATGAGCAAAAGCTATGGTAACTACACCGACCCGAACGAGCTGATGGATCTGTACAGTGCCGACGCGCTGCGCTTTTTGCTAATGGCTTCGCCGCTCATGAACGGCGAAGACTTCGCGCTGATGGACAAAGACGTACTGGACGTGCAGCGCAAGCTGGCCATGATTTGGAACATGTACGACTTCTTTACCATGTACGCCGCGGTGGATGGTTGGGAGTGGGACGGCAAGCACGAAGACCCGTCGGCTAGTCTCAAAAACCCGCTGGACGTGTGGGTGGTTTCGCGCCTGCACCAGCTGCAAAATCACATAACCGAGCACATGGACGCTTACAACGTGCCGGGAGCGATGGAGCCAATCATGGCCTTCGTGGACGACGCCAGCAACTGGTACGTCCGCCGCAGCCGCCGCCGTTTCTGGAAATCCGGCGACGATGCCGATAAGAACGATGCCTACCGCACCCTGCACTATGTACTAGTGCGTTTAAGCATGATTTTGGCGCCATTCGTGCCGTTCCTAACCGAAGAGCTGTACCAAAAACTGACCGGCGGCGAGAGCGTGCACTTACTGGACTGGCCGGAGGCCGGGGCTGTGGACGAGCTAACTTTGGAGCGTATGGCGTTTGTGCGTGAAGTGATTAACGAAGGTCTGTCACAGCGCGCTGCGGCCAAGATAAAAGTGCGGCAGCCGCTGCAGGAAGTGACTGTTTCTGGCGCGCCGAAATCACTCGACATCGAAGACCAGGATTTGCGCATCCACTACACCGACATCGTGTGCGAAGAGCTGAACGTAAAGCAGTTTTGGATAAACCACCACGATGTTGCTATGAAGGTTCTGGTGAACCCAGAAATCACCCTCGAGCTCAAACGCGAAGGCCTGATGCGTGAGCTGGTGCGGCAAATCCAAACCGCCCGCAAGGCCGCCGGCCTAAACGTAGACGACCGCATAGTGCTGTCGGTTGTTTCCGCCGAAAAAGACGTGCTGGACGCCCTGGAAGAACATCTGGAAACTATCAAGTCCGAAACGCTCGCCACCAGTCTAAACGAAAACGAACTGGTGAACGCCGCCTACAGCGAAGACCTGACCGTTGATGGCTACCCGGTCGAAATCTCCCTGGCCAAAGCCTAGCTGACGCACCGCTGCATCGGATGTTGCAAAAATACAGATGACGTTCTACTATAGGCGGACTATGTCTGTTGAGGTATCTACTGGAGCGGCCAGCGAGGCTGTGTCGTATCGGCAACGCCAGCCGGCCGAGTGGGCCGGCTTGCTAGAGATTGCCGCGGTCGCTGCCGACCCAGGCGTGCCCGAGGCTCGCCGCATGCAGGTGGCGGGTTCGCTGTGGGACACCGTGCGCGAATTGCCACCGAACACCAATGACAACTGTTTGTACTACGGGCTGGGCAGCACCGCCGTCTGTGCGGTGGCGCAGACGTTGGTGCAGCCGGCCCGCCGTGAGTGGGTGGTCGGCCACATGGCCGGGCAGCTGGTTCGTAACCACCGGGCTTACGCCCGCATTGTTGGCGAGCCGGACAACGTCGGCCTGTACATCGGTGAGCTGTCGGAGGCAACGAAGCCCGAAAAAAGCCGGCTGACCAGGCGGGCGATGGAGCAGGCATTCAACCGCCAGCCGGCCGCACCACGTTTGCTTACCAACGCATTGTTCGAAGTGGCCCGGGGGCTGAACCTCGGACGGCCGGGTACGCCAGAAGCCGAACAGCAGAAGCGCCGGCGTTTGCGGCATGTGTTTGGCAAGGGCAGGGCGCTTAACTACGTGCTGAACAGTACCACGACAGGTGCTTCGGAGCTGTTAGTGAACGGACTGCTGCTACATGCGGGCGTAACCCATGGGCAAACCGAACTCGAACGGGCGGTTGCGGTGTGTGTTACAAAACTGGATGGGCTAGTGGATGCCGGCACGCTGCGCAACCTAATCCCGGCCACATTCGCCAACAAAGCCGCTAGCCTGCACGAAGATGTGTTCTTCAAGGACCTGCCCAAGGAGCAGTCGCTGGACGAAACTGGGGCGCTGTCTGTGGAGCCGGAAGTTTTAATCAAACTTCGGCAGTACGAGGAAGAACCCGGGAAGCGTTCTAGGATAGGCAGCCACGAAATGGCCATCGGCTGCCCGGCGCTCTACGCCAGCGTAAAGGGACCAGAGGGTACGGAGAAGCTGACCGCCATCATGGCCGGCCTGCTGGCCGAGGCAGCCGTCCGCGCCCAGGAGCGGCTGCTGTCTAGGCGGCTCATTGATAGGATAGCCCGGCGGATTATGAGCATCGGCGCGCGCAAGCCGCCCATCGTCGATAGCCTGTTTATGCCGTACCTAATCGGGTGAGGCGGCCGTGGTAAGCGGCTATCACTCATGCAGCATGTCTGCAAGGCTACTTCTGGTTGTCTTTGGCGCGTTTGATAGCGTCTTGGATGACCTCGCGGATGTCGTCCAGATGTGTCCGTACGTACTCTGAAACACGGGGCGCCTCATTGCCCAGGTGTGCCAAAAACGCTTCCTCCAGCTTAATCCTGTCGTCGGCGTTACGATGGCCAGATCCTGGCCGAATCCGTAGGCCACCGCTTTTGGCCGACCCAAGGTCAGTCCGCAGGCGTTTCCCGAAATAGGGGTAGAGTGAAGTCGGCCTGTATTCCGCATCGAGGTCGAGACCGCTGTCTTGCATTCGCCGCAGGATGTCGCCAACTGTTTTCCGGCAGGCAACAATTGCAGCCCGCCTTCGCTGTTCGGCTCTTGAAAGTTCGGCCCTAGGTTCCGGTGGTTGGCTGCTACTGGCGATGGGTTCCGGTGGTGCGGCGTCCGGTGCTACGGAAGGCGTCGTACCGCTTAGGAAGTCCAGTGGGAACAGCGTCTGCTCCGGTTGTGATGTAGTGCTGGCAGCATGTTCTGATCGGCCGTTCTTGTAGGGTGTGGTGCCCGGAGACGGCTGGGTACGCCGCTCCATGAATTCCTGGATGAGATGGTCGGGCAGGCTAACTTCCGACCTGACTTCGCGGACACGCTGGCCGGTGTGCCAGTAGCCCCGGTGGAGCTCGTACAGCAGGGTCTTGTTGCGGTTGACCAGTTCGGTCAGTAGCGGTAGTGTCGCATCATCAATCAAGTCCACTAAGTACTCGAAGAACGCCGTGCGGGGGTCATCGGCCGGCAAGTTGTCTATGGCCGCGACCGCTAAGTCTGAATTATTGACCAGTGAGACGATGCGGGTAAGGATGTCGAGCCTGGTGATGGCAATCGGGTCGGTGTCTGCCCGGGTGTCTTCGTGTTCAGTGTCGACGGCCAGCAGCCGGTCTACGACCGCCCCATCCAGCGGTTCAACCCCCAAGTTGGTAAACAGCTGGTTAAACAGCCCCAAGAACGCAGCAAGTGTTTGGGCGTCCCGCGCAGAGAAGTACGTGTCGATGTCGAATTCGCTGTCTGATTGGGCGGCCTCCAGCGCGGCGACTGCGTCGGGGTTGTACCCGCTTTGGGCTTGGGCGTCGGTGATGCGCTCTACGAAATAGCCGGCGGCTTTGGTACGGCCGAAGTTGTAGCTAAGGTAGATGTTTATGGCCCGGGCCTCATCTATCAACGCTGTAAAAAATGGTCTATGCCGGTGCCGTATATAGGTGACTCCGGGCAGGATAATCCTAGCTAGGTCGCTGGGCCTCAAAAACAATCTGCCCGGGTTGGCGGTGGTGTAGTCGACTAGGTTGTTGAGGGCATCGGCAACGGTGTAGAGGTCGCCGATGTGCGCCGCTGTTTCGTCGGAGAGGTCGATGACAAGGGCTGCTTTCGGGCCGACCTCCTCGTCAGATAAGTCCGTAACAAGCTCTGGCGTGTCGCCAGCTTCCTTGCCGGATGGGTCGATGGCAGCTTCTGCCGCCGGCCTGGTTTGGCCTGTTGCCGGTGCTTCGGCGGCGGGTCCGGCTGCCGGAGCGTTTGGGGCGGGGACGGGATTGGCCTGGGCTGGTTGGGCTGGAGCTGGGCGCTGGGTTGGAATTGGTACGGGCGTACCGTGGCCGGCTGCAACCGTGTCAGCGGCGGCCGGGCTGCTGGCCGCTGCAACTGCGCTGCCGCCAACGGCCTTCGAGACCCGCATGATGGTTTCCAGTCGCGGGTCGGCTTGGTCAAGTTCGAAGCCGGCGAGCCGGCCGGCGAGCGCTTCCAGGCGGCCTACGTAGTTGGCTGATTGCTCGGCGACCCGTGCCGGGTCGCCGCCCAGTTCGAGCAGCGCCTGCACCTGTTCGTAGGCAGTAGCTAACCGTGAGGCTTCGGTTAGCAGGCCGTCGGCAAGCTGCTGTCCTTGTTCGGTGACTTGCCGTGACTGCTCCGTAACTTGCTGCTCCAGGCCAGTGAGCGCATCAGCATATAGCTTCGCGACAGCAGCGTCGGCGAACTCAGTCGTGCCGATGCGGGCCGCCAGTTCATCTCGGCGCGTTGCTAGCTCGTCACGGCGGGCAACGGCGGCGGCATAGGCTTCTTGCCGTGCCTCTGGGTCGTTTGTGTCTGGTCCTGCTTCCATCTCTGTAATCCGAAAGACTATAGTAACACCTATACGCTGTTTAATCAATGTGCCTGGCGCTGACCGAAACGGGGGAGCGGGCGCTATTTAGGCCATGTCACCCAGGCGGTGTGATTGGCGTCACAGGCCGCCCGGGCTGTCTGCTAGTACAGTTGGGGTATGAAAACACACCACAAAGTACTCTGGTGGCCCGTCACCGGCGCTGCCGCCGTTGGCCTCACCTCATCACTCCTGCAAACCATTGAACGCATCCAGGCCTTGGAGCACCCGGCCAACAAGCTGGCCTGCGACCTGAGCGCGGTATTCAGCTGTAGCAATGTGTTCGGTGCTTGGCAGTCGCATGTCTTTGGGTTTTCGAACTCACTTATTTGCATGATGTTCTTTGCGCTGACGGCCGGTGTGGGGCTGGCGGCCGCTACGGGCAGCCAGCTGAATGCTGCCGTGCGGCACATCTTCCACTTTTTTGCCGTCTTTTTCCTAGGGTTTGGTGCCTGGTACCTGGGGCAGAGCACCTACCGGATTGGTTTCATCTGCATCTTTTGTTTGGCTTGCTACAGCGCGGTCATTCTAATGAACTGGGCGTGGTTCCGGCTGCAGTACCGCGAATGGCCGCTTAGACCATTGGCGGCACTGCGGTTGGAAACATTTGTGCGGCGCGGCGGTGACGTATTTTTGGCCGTGCTGTGGGCGCTTGCGGTTGCGGCCATGATTGTGTTTCACTTCTGGTAGACGAAAGGGGGCGTATGACAGGTAAATCACTTAGTGAACTACTGAACCTAGACGGCAAGGCGGCGATTGTGACCGGGGGCGCGAAGGGCATCGGCCAGGGTATTTGCTACCGATTGGCCGAGGCCGGCGCGGCGGTGTTAGTTGCCGATATGGACGAAGGGGCGGCAACGGCTGCGGCTGAGGAGCTGACGGCCAAAGGCTGGCGTGCCGAAGCCTTCGCAGTCGACGTGGCCGATGAGGCAGGCGTGCAGGCTATGGTTGCGGCTGCCAAAGACCGCTTCGGCTCCCTGGACATCTTGGTGAATAACGCCGGCATTTACCCGCCGGTACCGGTGGCGCAGATGACCCAGGAGCAATTCGAGCGGGTGATGCACGTGAACTTGCGCAGCGTGTTTCTGACCACCAAGTACGCCGCCGAAGTCATGAAACCGCAGGGTGGCGGCAAAATCATCAACATCACGTCGATTGACGCGCTGCACCCGTCCATGGTCGGCCTGGCGCACTACGATGCATCCAAGCACGGCCTGTGGGGCTTTACCAAAAACTCGGCGTTGGAATTGGCAGCCGACAACATCTGGGTGAACGCGATTGCGCCCGGCGGTATTACCACGCCAGGGGTGGCAGCCATCAGCCAGGGCGCTTCGGCCGAGCAAATGGCGGCCCAAACCAAGGCCTTTATGGCGAAGATTCCCATGCACCGCATGGGTGAACCAGACGAAATCGGCCTGGTGGCGCTGTTTTTGGCCAGCGACATGGCCAGCTACATGACCGGCGAACAGATTGTGGTCGACGGCGGCGCCCTGCTGGCGTAGCCGCCACCAGCACTAGCCGGCACCGTAGAGCCAGTCTTTACAGATGTAAGCATATCTGATAAGATGTAACGGTATCAAATTTCTGTAAGGAAAGTAACGTAATGAAAAAAGCAGTAATCGCAACCGGCGGCAAGCAGTATGTTGTTGCCGAGGGCGAGACCATTACCGTCGAGCGTCTCAAGGACGCCGGCAAGAGCGTCAAGTTTGACGCGCTGCTCACCATCGACGGCGACAAGGCCGTTGTGGGAGCTCCACTGGTCAGCGGTGTAACTGTTGCCGCCACCGTGGTTGAGGCCGAAGTGAAGGCCGACAAAGTCACCGCCATCCGCTACAAAGCGAAGAAGCGCGTGCACAAGCTGCACGGTCACCGTCAACTACAGACGGTCCTCAAAATCGACAAAATCGCCTAAGCCAGGGCGGCTTTTCCAGAACGGCACATTGCCGGCGTAAAGCTCCGTTGCTCACTCCAGCGTACCTCTAGTACGCTTCCGTTCCGCTACTCGCTTTCCATCCGACACTGCACCATTCTGCAAAACCCGCTAGTCTTCTGGGCTCCCAAAAATCCTCCCAAACTCGGGAGGATTTTTTGTATCCAAACCCCAAACTTTCAACCATTGTCTACCACAGAATTTAGTTCACTAGACCAGTATCCATCAGGAGGCCCGGCATTTCGAAGCGGCCGTGGCTTGGCTGTTGGTGAAAGCGACAACTCCGCTTGCGAAGCAAGCGCGCCAAAACTCTGTTCGAGGAGGATAGTTCCGACGAGTCGTTTTGGCGGTTGTCGGCTTTCACAACTGCCAACCAAGGACGCGGAGCTATGCCGGGTGCTTTTGGTTACTTTTGGCAGCAAAAGTAACATGTAACAAACGGAAGCAGGGCGTACATCTGGTAGCAGGTAGACTTGAGCCGAGCGGTAAGCTAGCAAAAAAGCCAAAACGTCTGTGGATAAGTGGTGGGGTAGGGCAGCGGTAAAAACGCATCGTAGTTATAGTTACAACAATTGTTCAAGCCAAAATAGGTCGACTGTAACCCACATTTTTAGCGCTCGAATCAGTTTGAGCAGGTAAACGATGTATCCAACACAACGATGTTCGACTGAAAAAATGCTGAATTCAGCAGCCCGCTTGGCGACAAGATTTATACGGAATTCCATTGCTACAGGGAAGCATAAGAGGGAAAATAGAGGGGTGTTAAACAAAAACTAGTTAGCACAAAACCAACATTTTCAAACAAAATGCTCAAACAAACACCGAAAAAGCGAGTACTCTTTGTGCGCAGGCAGGCCCTGTTGCTACTCGCTTTTATCGGTGTTTTTTCTTTGACCTTACTTCACACCGCTGGACGACCAGAGGTGGCAAATGCCACTACGGCGAACACCATCAACTTCCAAGCCCGCTTGCAGAACGGCAGCGGCGCCATTGTGCCGGACGGTACCTACAACGTCGAATTCAAGCTGTACGGTGCCTCCAGCGGCGGCAGCGCACTCTGGACGGAAGACTACCTGAACGGCAACAGCCAAGGTGTTACGGTCGCCAATGGCTACCTGAGCGTCAACCTGGGCAGCATCACGGCATTTTCGGGCATCAACTGGGACCAAAAGCTGTGGCTGACCATGAACATCGGCGGTACGGCCGGCAGCGGCACGTACCCCACCATCGGTGACGGCGAAATGGACCCGCGCCTGCCGCTAACAGCCGTGCCATACGCCTTCAGTGCCGGCCAGCTGCAGACCACCAGCGGCAGCAACACCAGCAAACTGAGCATCGTAGCGCCAACTGGCGGCAACCAGACGTTCCAGCTGCAAGACCAAGGGGGCAGCGGCACCTTCAACATCCTAACCGCCCCTAGCGGCAGCGACGGTTACGTAAAACTGCAGGGCTCAACCCCCGGCACGCAGCAAACCGGTAACTTCAACATTTCCGGCACCGGCATCGCCGGCACGCTGCAGGCTAGCACCACGAATGTGACGACCATAGCCTCACTGGTAAACGGTGGCACGGTAACTATTGCCAACAACGCCGCCACCATAAACGTCGGTACGGATAACAGCACCTCGCAGACCATCAACATCGGCACTGGTAGCAGCGCCGCCAAGTACCTCACGCTAGGTAGTGGTTACGGCAACTCAAGCGTGGCGATACAGGCGGGCACCGCTGGCATGGCCTTCAAGGTACAGGGTGCCACGGTCGCTTCGTTCGACTCCAATGGCAACCTTGCTATTGACTCGCAGGATGCCGCCAGCGAGCCCCTATCGGTAAGCGATACTAACGGCACCCTACTGCGGACCATTTCTAGTACTGGCGTTACAGAAGTGCGTGGCCTGAATGTAACGAACAACTACGGGGTGAACATCAATAATGGTGCGCTGACCATCCAGGGTTCCAATGTCACCCAGTTCCGAACTCCCGGCCTCGCTGGTGATGGCAGCAACGGCGTTGATCTTAGCACTAAGATCAATATCCCCATCTACAACCCCGGTAACTTCAGCCAGGTTATCGCGCTTGGCTTGCCATCTAGCGCATCGTCAAGCTCCCGCGCAATCCTGGCCGTTGATGCCCGCACCACCTCGCACCAAGCCACTATCGCCGTACTGTCACCAGATGAAAACCAAATCTTCGGCCTAAGCTGGGACGGCTCCAGCACCACGGCTCGTATCAAGACCAGCACCAACAACCTGGCACTCGAAGCCAACGGCCTGAGTGTCCTAACGGCCCAGAACGTCAGCGGTGCGGCCGTGATTGAGCTTGGCTCACCCAGTACTAGCAACGGTAAAGTGCAATTGGATAATGCTTCGGCTAGCGCCAACGTAACTATCCAGGCTACGGGCGTTACCACTACCTACTTAATCGACCTGCCGGCTGTAAAGGGCACGGCCGGCCAGTGTTTGGCGATTAGTAGCGTAGCGGGTTCGACCGAAACACTTGGCTATGCCAGCTGTGGCGGTGGCGGTTCGCCCACGCTCCAGGATACCTACAACAACTCCGCTACCACTAATCCTCAAATCCAACTGAGCAACACCAACGGTGGCCTGAAGATTCGCGATGCGTCGAGCAGCAGCATTACTAATCTGCTCCAGGTGCAAAACAGCGCTGGCAACACTACCTACCTGGCAGTTACCACAACTGGCATACAGGCTCCTGGTATCGACAGTGTGTCGGGCAGCCTAGCTGTAGGCGGCACCACTGCCACGGGCGTCAACTTGGGTAATACCACAAACACCACTGCGCTGTTGCTCCAGGGTGCGGCCGGCGCCACGTACACCATCGGTACCAGTAGTAACACGGGTGGCATTACCTTAGGCAACTCCACCGCCACTAACACTATCAACATCGGTAACGCCACTGTTGCGGCTGGCAACACCGGGACGATAAACATCGGCACCTCGAGCACCAGCACCGGTAAGGTGAATGTAACCATCGGCAGCACAAACGATGGCAGCGCTACTATCATCCAATCCGGCACTGGCAACCTAACCCTGAACACGAACAGCTCCTCCGCCAGCATCATTGCCAAGAGCAGCACCAATGGCACCGTTGCTTTCGAGGTGCTCAATAGCAGTAGCGTACCAGAGTTCGTGGTCGACACTTCCAACAATCTTGTCTACATAGGCAACCCCGTAGCTGACGCTACCGGCGCGCTGCTGGTGCTCGACAGCAAGAACACCTCCGGTGACCCAACCGGCGTCAACGGTGCCATGTACTACAACAGCAGTCTGGGCGGCTTCCGCTGCTACGCCGACAACCACTGGAGCGCCTGTAGCACGCCGGACCTGCGCACCACCTTCGACTACACCAACGACATGAACAGCACCTCGAACGACACTACGCTTGTTACCGACGGCCAACGCTTCAGTACGAACTCTGAAGCGGGTCACCCGGGCATCATCAGCATGTCACCCACAACCCAGGATGACTACGCCTTAACCACCTCAGCCATTAACCTCATCCCAACCTTCGGCGATGGCACCGCCTGGCGCAGTGAATCAGTGCTAAGCATTCACACCGACCTCTCTGATAGTAGCGACCGGTATGTGGTGAGCGCCGGCTTCAGCGATTCGTTCAGCGGCACCGTGGCCAGCATCAACAACGGCTGCTTCTTCAAGTACAGCGACAACGTCAACAGTGGCAAGTGGCAGGGCGTCTGTGTGGACGGCGGCACCTCCAGTACCTGCGACACCGGCATCACAGCTGCCGCCGACACTTGGGTACGCCTGACGGTAACGGTCAACGGCGCCGGTACTTCCGCCGGCTTCCTGGTTAACGGTACCAGCGCTTGCCAAATCACCACGAATATCCCAACCACAAACGCTATGGGCTTCCAGACTCTAGTTAACCGAACGCTTACCACCAACGCTCAGGCCAGGGGCATACTCCTGGACTACCTCTCTACCGAAGGTCAGTTCAGCTCGGCACGCTAGGCAGGTCTGGCTCAAGCTCTGCTAACGACTTTAGGTACCCTGGGGTGGTATGATAGTGGTTATGCAAGACGAAGTATGGAGGCCGAAGGTTTCCTGGCGGTGGCTGTTCATTGGCGCTGCCGGCACGGCCTGCCTGTTCGCTATCGGCTTGGCCGTCTGGTGGCTTATGAGCCACCGCAGCGCCAACCTGCAGACCAGCGACCCCAAGGTGGTGGTTGCCGTGGTAAACAAGCTGTACAAACTGCCGGCGGACGAAACCCCCACCGTAGCGCGCATTAAAGACACCCAGAAGCTGCCTAGCCAGAGTTTCTACAAGGACGCCAAAACGGGCGACTACCTGCTGGTCTACAGCGGGGCCAAGCTGGCGGTTCTGTACCGGCCCAGCGAGGGCAGGCTGATTACTGTGGCGCCAATTACACAGGGCACTACAAACGCCGCCTCTACTAAAAAGTAGCGCATAGTAATTGTGCGACGTACGCTTCGGCGGGTGGTAAGTGTTTTAGCTATGCTTCTCTCGCAGGGAGTGCAAGTGCTAGGCCGTGCCCGAACGACTATCCCAACGGCTGGCAGTTGCCGTGTGAACGGTTTGTACGGATACATTGGGCAGATTGTATAACTAGCCTTAGAGTGCTAGTATTACAAGGCTAATTTGATTATCCATGCCGTCCGGCCGTGAAAACGCGGTTTTTTGGTTTCGGGATGGTTTTCTGGCGAGGAAGTTTTACGCCTAGCGGTATGTGGCCAGTTTGCCTATTTTGGCGATTTGGTTGGGCGGGGCAGTCGAATACGTATGTGTAGCCTACCGGGTGCTGATAAGACGGGCTGGGCAAGTTACAGACACCGTACGGGCGAAGCTGGTAAGGTGTTTATGTTTCGCCCGCTTTCTGCTAATCTGTAAACAAGGATTTGGGAACATGAAACACATCATTGCGGTAACCAACCAAAAGGGCGGCGTGGGTAAAACTACCACCGCTGTTAATGTGGCGGCGCAGCTGGCAGGCGACAAGCGCCGGGTTGTTTTGGTGGACCTAGACCCGCAGGGCAATGCCACTAGTTCGCTGGGCGTGGACAAAGACAGCCTAAGCGCAACATTGTACGACGTTGTGATTTCGGGCATGGGGGCGAGTGAGATAGTCCTCTCAACCAACATAAAAAACCTGTTTTTACTGCCCGCTAATAACCAACTAGCGCAGGCGGAAGTTGATTTGGTGAGCGTAGCGCGGCGGGAGTTCCGCTTAGCGGAGGCGCTGCAGGCGGTGGACGCGGAAGTGGTCATCATCGACTGTCCACCGGCGCTTGGACTACTCACCATCAACGCCTTAACCGCTGCTACCTCTGTTCTGATTCCGGTCCAATCTGAATACTTTGCGCTAGAAGGGCTGGGTCAACTGATGCAAACCGTGCAGGCGGTGAAACAACACCTAAACCCCCGGCTGGAAATCTTGGGTGTGGCGCTCACCATGTTTAACAAGCGCATGACCTTGAGCGAGCAAGTGCAGAGCGAAGTCGCCCAGTACTTTGGCGACAAATTGTTCAAAACCGTTGTACCAAGAAATGTGCGCTTGGCTGAAGCACCCAGCTATGGCCGAACCATCTTTGAACACGATAAGTGGTCTAAGGGCGCAAGAGCGTATAAACATCTTGCCGCCGAAATCTCCAAAAGGCTTGCGTAGGACGGCACATTGCGGGCGGAATGCTGCGGCTCCGATGCTCACGTACCTCTAGTACGCTGCGCTTCGGTGCTCCCATTCCATCCCACACTGCACCATCCTACGCAATCCTTGGGCTGCAATGGCTTCAGGGTACACACAGAATTTGCAGCCGGAGACCCGGCATTTCGGAAGGAGCCTGGCTTGGCTGTTCGTGAAAACTACAATACCGTTTCCCGTTAGGGAAACGACAGCCCGACTTGTTTGAGCCCCCACTGGGGCGAGTTGTCGGGATGGTTGTGGTTTTCATCAACAGCCAACCAAGCGAGTGGAGCTATGCCGGGGAGTTTTGGTTACTTTTGCGGTCAAAAGTAACACCGTCCGAAGAGAAAAGTAGCGTACATTCGGCGAGTGGGTGAATTTGGGCCGCAAATCTTGGGGCGTGAAAACTGGTGGCGGGGCGTGAAAACCCGGTATAATAGTGGGTATGGTAAAACAAACGGGTTTAGGGCGAGGGTTTGGCTCGCTGATTCCGCAGAATTTCGACACCGCGGCGCTGGTGGAGGATGGCGAACGGATTCAGAAAATTGCGGTTGAAACGCTGTCCCCGAATCCGGACCAGCCGCGGCGGGTGTTCGACGAAGGCGCGCTAGCCGAAATGGCCGATTCCATCCGTGAATTCGGCATCATCCAGCCGTTGGTAGTCAGCCCGGAGGGCGCCGGCTACCACATCATCGCCGGGGAGCGGCGCTGGCGGGCGGCAAAACTGGCCGGGCTTAAGACCGTGCCGGCAGTGGTGCGCACCACCAAGGAACAAGAGCGGCTGGAGCTGGCAATTTTGGAAAACGTGCAGCGGGTGGACCTGTCGCCGCTGGAACAAGCGATTTCGATTGAGCGGCTGCACCAGCAGTTCAATATGAATTATGGTGATGTCGCTAAACGGCTGGGCAAGGCGGAGACGACGGTGCACAACATCGTGCGCTTACTGCAACTGCCGATTGAAGCCAGCAACGCGCTCGAAAAGGGCGACATCAGCGAGGGCCACGCCCGGCAGATTTTGGCGCTGAAAGATTCGCCGGAAGCACAGACAGAACTCCTCAAACTCATTATGGAACACGGCTGGTCGGTGCGGCAGGCGGAGCGCTACGTTAGTTCGCTCAAGGCCGGCATCAAAGAAGCCAAAAAAGCCGAGGAGCGGGTCAGTGGCGACACGCCGGAAACCGAACGGCTCTCACAGCGCTTCGGCACCAAAGTCCGCATCCACCGCACCGCCAAAGGCGGCCGGGTAGAAATTGCATTCACGTCCGAAGACCAACTGGCGAAACTCCTCGCCGAACTCGAGCAGTAAGCCTCGTCAAGGCTTAGGATGGTGCGCAAGCCAGGCCAGGTAGTCCTGGATTGGGGCTATAAAAATCGGCACGGCTTCAGGGTGTTTTACAAATGCTTCCAGCGGCATCAGCATGTATTCCAAGCCTTCGTTGCCGAAGGCGATGTCGGCTGCTGCGGAGACGGGGAGATGTGTGGCTAATAAACAGCCAAAGCCGCGGGGCGGCGTGCTGCCGAAATGGTATTTCTGGCCGTAGGTTATGTCGTCACGGCTGACTTTTAGGCCAAATTCTTCCTGCAACTCCCTGCGGAATGTTTCAAATGGCGTTTCGCCGGGCTCTGAGCCACCACCGGGCAAATCTAGCTTGAGCGGGAAGACGGTAGTCCTGGTATCGCGCCGGTAAACCAGCAAGCTATCGCCGATGAACACCAGACCCTTCACCCCGGTTATTTCTGGGTCGTGCCGATGGATGTCTGTCATTAGGGTTTAGAACTTTTCGATGTCGGAAAGGGGGAAGATGCGCGCGACAAGCTTGCCAACGACTTGGTTGGTCTGGATGGGGCCAAAGATGCGGCTGTCCAGGCTGTCTGGCCGGTTGTCGCCGCAGACGAACAGTTGCGAGTCGCTCAAGGTGACGTCGACGTTGTTCATAGTGGGCGGAATGGCGCCGTTTTTGCCGTATGGCAGGGTGTTGTCGGGCTGGAAGCCGTTCGGGAACTCTTTGTTGTAGACGGTAATGACATTGTTCTTGATGACGACATGCTCGCCGGGCAGGGCGATGACGCGCTTCACGAGCTGCTTGGTGTCTTGGCTGTCACCGAAATTGGCCAGGCCGGCTTGGGAGAAGATGATGATGTCGCCGCGCTTCGGCACATACTGGTGGCCGGTAATGCGCGACCAAGTACGGGGGAGTTTCCAGACAATCAGCCGGTCGTTATTGTGCAGCGTGTTCTGCATGCTGGGGCCGTCGACTTGGTACGACTGGAAGACGTACCACGTTAAGAAAAAGGCGATGAGCGGCGCTAGCAACAAGATGCCGACAGTGGAAAGGGTGCTGCTGATTTTTTTGGCAGTAGAGGGCTGGGCCGGTTCGTGCTGAACTGGCCGTGCGGCAGCGGCGGGCTTGCCGGCCTCGCTGTTAATTGGGGGTTTTTGTTCGTTCACTGGGTTTACTATAAGGCATCCGGGATGAATTAGCCATAAAAGTCTTGGGCCTTTGGTTGAATCTTCAGCTTTTCCCCTATGTTCTGCCAGTGGTGTGTTTTGAGATTGCCGCCAGTGCTTTATACTTAGATAGAATCACTAAGCGCTTATGGATATTGACGGCATAAAACGCCCAGCCAGGGCTGATACAAAACGTTCCATGGACCTGCCGGTGCGGCGGCAGGTGCGGTTGGCTACCCGGCCGGCCCCCGAGGCGCCGGGGCGGTCGTCATTCGACCTGCTGGGTGCGCCGCGCTTGAAGCGGCCGGCTGCCAAGCCGTCAGGCCTGCCGGCCGTGTCCGGCGTCCAGTCCACGCCAAAGCCAGCTCCGGCGCCGTCAAAGCCGGAGCCGCCGTTAGCGGCCAAGCCACAACCTAAAGAAGTCCCATTGGCCGAGGCCCTGGCACTGGCCGGGCAAGGCATAGCGTTTTCGACTGCTGCACCAGGCCGTCCCGAAAAGGCGGCCAAGAAAAAGAAGCGCGTTAGCCGTAAGCGTGTGCTATGGAGCACGGCCGGCGCGTTCCTGGTGCTCATCTTGGGCACGGGTGGCTTTTTGTCGTGGCGGGCGTACACCAACCTGCATAAAGTCTTCCGTGGCACCTCCACTGTGGCGGCGCTGTCATCCAAACCGGTGGCGCCAGACCTGCTGGACGGCGAGGGGGACGGCCGCGTCAACATCTTGCTGCTCGGCGTGGGCGGGCCAGGGCACCAGGGGCCGGACCTCACCGACACCATCGTCGTCATGAGCATTGA
>DATIIC010000009.1:0-10325 GCA_035480095.1 Saccharimonadales bacterium (SeqCode)
GTGCTTCCGGCGACAATTCGGTACCGAAGTGGGCATACTCCTCGGCCACGCGGTAGCCAGCCAGGGTTTTGTTCAGCGCTGCGGCAAGCCCCTTCTGGCGCTTGTTCTGGCCGACGCCACCCACGCGGGTCACGCTTAGGCCCGTGCTGACAGCCGGACGCATGGTGTCTTTAAAAACGTTCATGTCCAAAATCCACTGGCCGTCCGTCATGGACATGACGTTCGTCGGCAAGTAGGCAGTGATGTCACCGGCGGGTGCGTAAATGATGGGCAGGATGGTCTGGGCGGCACCGTTACGGTCCAACCGGCCGGCACGCTCCACCAGCGAGGAGTGGGTGTAGAACATGTCACCGGGGTAGCTATCACGGCCTGGCGACACACCGGCAATCAGCGAAATTTCACGATAGGCCTGGGCGTGGGAGGTTAAGTCGTCGTAAATCACCAGCGTGTCTTGGCCCAGTTGCTGCCAGAAATACTCGCCGTGTGCCGCACCGACATACGGCGCCAAATAGGTACAAATCAGCGATTCGAACATGTTCGTTACAACAATTATGGCCTTTTGCAGCGCCTCGTTCTTCTCCAGCCGGTCCACCAACTGCGCCACATCACGCTGGCGCTTGGCAATCAGCACATAAATAACCGTGATGTCGGTGTTCTTTTGGTTGATGGCAATCTGCGTCGTCATGGCGGTCTTGCCAACCTTGCCGTCGCCCAGCACCGCCATGCGCTGCCCGCGCACCAGCGAGAAGTTAATGTCCAAAACGGTGATGCCCGTCTCCAACTGTTTGTCGAGCAGCTTGCGTTCGTACAGCATGGGCGCGTTGTGGAACACATCCCACACCGCGTCGGGTTGGATGGGGCCCTTGCCGTCAATCGGCTCGCCGAAGATGTTCACCACCCGGCCAATGAAATTCTTACCGACCTTCGCCAGCAGTTCTTCATGCTGCATCACGCACACCATACCAATGCTTAGGATGGTGGTGCCCAGCTTCATCACCATCACATAGTCCTCGTAGATGTGGTGGACATAGCCCTTGGAACCGTCCTCGAAACGGATGAGGGCGTGGACGTTGCATGGTTGCAGGCCGCGGACTTTCACCAAAAAGCTGTCGATGCCGATGATTTCACCAACCGGGTTGCCTTTGTCCACTAGCTCTTTGAAGAGTTTATCCTGCGCAGTTTCGGTGCTCATTTTAGAAAGCTCTCCAGTTCGCGCATCATGATTTCACGGCGGGCAGCCATGAGTTCCCGCACCGTAAAGTCGTGAATGTGGTTGGGGGTACGGACGTAGGCGCCGGCCACTAGCCGCGGCTGCAAACCAACAGTCAGTAATGCCTGCGGGTGGATTTCGGTGCGCAGATAGTTCACCAGTTTTTGCAGCGACTGCGGGTCGGCTTCAACGGCGAACGTCATGTGCAAAATCGGCGCCTTGTCTTTTAGCAGCTTTAGCCGTTCCTTCAGGTGCATGCGCGCTTGGCCGTCGGCCAAATCCAGCTGGTTCAGTTCCACAAAATCGTGCAGCGACTGGCTCATGTTCGGCATGTGGTAGCCGGTTGCGCCGCTAGCACGGTTGCGGGCGGTTTGGGCCTCCAGTTCGTTGTCCAGGTCTTCGACTTCGCGGATTAAACGCGCTAAATCCGCCCGGCCGATGAGGGAGGGCGGCAGTTGGAGGTCGAGTTTCGCGGCCTCGCTCACAGGCGCATGTCCTCGATGATGTTCTGCTTGTTGGCCTCCATTTGCTTGATGATGTATGGCAGCTGGGCCTTTAAGTCGAACTGGTCGCCCAGGCTTTGCAGCACATAGTGCTCGACGATGCGCGCCATGTTGGCCTCGTACGCCTGCAGCAGCTGGGCTTCGCGCTCAGCGGTGTCTTTTTGCAGCGCCTGGGCCATAGCGGCCCGCTGGGCTTCAATGTCGGCGGCGGTTTTTTGCAGCGTGCCGATAGCCAGTTCCTGCGCCTGTTTCATGGCCGTGGCGTAGGCGGCAAATTCGGCGTCCAGCTTGGCCTGCACCTGCTGCTTCATGTAGGTGTTCAGCTGGGTAATGGTGGCGTCCAAATCCTGCTTTAAAAACGCCGCGTTTTCGTCGATGATGTTTTCGAACCGGATGCGGCCGCGGTTACGCAGTTCCTCGCGGAATTCGGTGTTGAACAGGTGGTTGGTTTCTTCCTCGGCAATGTCGCTGTAGGCCTTGCCCAGTTCAGTCGAAGACTTCTTGGGGCCGCTGCCGGACTGCAGCTTGCCGACAGCCAGGATAATCCACACCAGCCCGCCGACCAGCGCGGCTAGACTGACTGCTATTAGTAAGCCCCACCAGATTGTCATAGCGTGTTGCCCATCCCGTCCATGCTTATAACTTCAGTAGTAAATATACCGTAAATAGGCCGATAATTAAAATGATGAAACTAGTTAGGATGATTTCGGCCAGACCCTTAAAAATTGACTTTTTACTAAGTGGGTTACGGCCGATGGCGATGATGGCGTTCCTGATGCCTGCGTAGAGCGTCACCAGCGCCACCATGATGCTAAGCCCCGTGACGGCAATGCTCAGGTAAATCCGCATCGGCCCAATCGGCTTTTCGGCGATGGCTTCACCGATGCGCTGCAGCACCTTGGGCAGGTTCGCCTTGGTACTTTTGTCGTTCGGGTTGTGCTGGATGTTTATGGCCACCGGGATGATGCCCAGTTGCACCGTTTCGGTGTCTCCGCCGATGTCGTACTTCAGCGTGGTGCTGCCGATGCTCTTGCTTTTGCCGTCAAAAGCGCTTGCCGCGCGGCCGAAGACCGTTTTTTCGTCGGTGCCGGCCTTCATGCCCACGCCGTCCAGCGCCGACATGGTGATGTAGTCACCGGTCTTGATTTCGCCGCCCTGGGTGCTGACTAGTACGTTGAAGGTGCCGCTGGTAGCCACAAAGACTTCGTGCGTTAGGCTGGCGTCGGAAATGGTGACGGAGAGGCGGTGCGGGTCGACGGTCACACCGTACATCTGCTGCAAATCTTTGTTGGTGGCGGGTGTTACTTTGGTGGCGTTGTCGCCCACTAGCTGCACGATGGTACCGTCCTGCAGGTCGCTGTCGGCGGCATAGCCCTGGACGCTGCCGGCGGTGGTCGCGGTTACCTCGGTGCTGGTCTTGGTGGTGTCGGTTTTGGAATCCGTTTTGGCGTCGGCCGCCGAAACTACTGGCGCCACCGCCAGCACGGCCAGCAGCAGCACGCTAGCCACAAGGCGTACAGTAAGCCGACCAATCTTCATAGTGTTTCTCTTTAGTTTCCCCGCTGCAAACAGCTAGTGTTTAACTCCCTCCAGTATACCCCACCTCCCCCCGTTCCACCACCGTCAATCTCCCCGTTGTAATTTTGTGAGGACAGTCCTCTTTTTTAGAAAACTTTACTCCGTATGTATTCTTTGTACGGTGTTAGTTTGTTGATTTATTTACAATTTGTGACAGATTGGTTATAAGTTTTTGGATGTCGGAATCGGTAGTGGACTGGCCGGTGGTTAGGCGCAGGGAGGCCTGGGCGTCGGCGTCAGACAAGCCCATGGCACGCAGAACATGGCTGGGTGCTTCGTCGGAGGCGCTGCAGGCCGAACCGGCCGCCGCCAAGATGCCGCGCTCGTCCAGTTCCACCAGCAACCGTTCGTTGTCTTCGCCCGGCAGCGTCAGGTGGATGTTGTTGGGCAGGCGATGCTTGCGCGAACCATTTACGACCGCTCCAGGCAGTTTTTCTTCGATTAGCTTGAACGCCAGCGATTGCAATTCCGAAAGGTGCTTAGACTCGTCGTGCCGCTTGGCCTGGACTAGTTGCAACGCTTTGGCAAAACCCACGCAGGCCGCCACGTTTTCGGTACCGCTGCGTAGGTTTCGCTCTTGCCCACCGCCGCGAATTAGCGGCGCCAATTGCACTTTGGCTGACACGTACAACACGCCGCTCTGCTTCGGGCCATAGATTTTACCGCCGTTCAAGGTCATCAGGTCCACGCCCAAACGCGCCACCTGCAGGTCGAGGTAGTTGGCCGCCTGGCAGGCGTCAGTATGAAAATACAACGGCAATTTGTTGCCAGTCTGGCGCCGTTCGTCCCGTACACGCCCCAGTAAGGCCGCAATCTGGCGGATGGGCTGGATGGTGCCGACTTCGTTGTTGGCATACATCACGCTCACCAGAACAGTTTGGGCGTTGATTTTCGATTCCAAATCGGCCAGGTCAATCACCCCTTGCGCGTCCACGGAGGCAATCGAACAATCAAACTGCCGTGCCGGTTCCAAGACCGCGTCGTGCTCCACCGCGCCCACCACTACATTGGCGTCCGGGAACTGCTGCATCACGCCGGCAATCGCCAGGTTGTCTGATTCAGTCCCGCCAGCCGTAAAGATAACTTCGCTACTGCGTGCGCCCAAAACCATCGCCACATCCGAACGCGCTTGTTCCAGGGCAGCACGCACTTTCTGTGCCGGCAGGTACGTTGCCGACGGGTTATAAAACTGCTCGCTAAAAAACGGCCGCATGGCCTTTAGAACAGCAGGGTCCATAGGCGTCGCCGCCGCGTGGTCGAGGTACATCATAAGAACAATTGTAGCTTAAGCCGCAGCCGCCAAGCTGCTAATGGCCGCCTGTACGTTCTGGTCGTAGTGGTACATGGCCATGTACAGCCGGTTCATTTCCTCGAGTTTCAGCGGTTGGTACGGCTGCCCGTCTTGGGCTTTAAAAATGCCGTGCGGGCGGATGTCGTAGCGGGTAGTGCGGATGCGGCGCATGCCGTCTGTACCAGTCCACTCTTCGTGCCAAATCCAGGTGTGCTCGTCCAGGCAGAAGAACTCGCGGCGAGAACCTTCGGGCACCTGGCCAAACAGCTGGCCGCCCATCCGGGCAAACTCACGGATGATGTCGCGGTACACCTGCGCACCCCGCGCCTGTGCGTCGGTGGGCATGATAACGTTCAGCAGGCGCTTAAGCATTGCGGTGAATCCCCTCTATGCGCTTCCTGATTTCGGCAGCATTCAGCTCCATGGTCGCCGTCTCTGCGACCAGCGCCTCCTGTGGGCTCATAGGCTCGGCTTCCACCTCGGCCTTCATGGCGGCGGCCTGTAGTGCGGCCAGTTTGCGGGCTTCTTCGCGGTTAGCGCGGTCCACAAGAGCATATGCAGCCACCACCGAGCGGCGCTCTACCAGCCCGTACATCGTCATCTTGTCTAGCTTCTCTCGGGTAGGGGAAGGCCGGCTCCGCTCGGGAGTCGGTTGGATGCTTGTGGTTTTGTTCGATAATGGCATATCGTTACACCTTAAACAATCTGCGCGCGTTACCTGTAGTGCTAGCGGCCAGACTCCCAAGAGTTTCCCCGCGGAGGTCGGCGACAAACGCTGCCGTCACACGCACGTGTTTTGACTCACACACTTTACCACGGAACGGCACTGGAGTCAAGAAGGGCGCATCTGTTTCAAGCACTAGCAACTCCTTTGGGATGGCTTTGTACATGGCCAGCTGGTCGTCGTGCTTCGCAAAAGTCGCTATGCCATTTACCCCAACATACAATCCGCGCTTCACCGCTTGCTCCAAATTAGCCAAAGTATCGGTATAGCTGTGCAGCACGCCACGTAAGTCCGCACCCCTGTAACTGTCAAAAATCGGCCAAAAATCGTCAAACGCCTCACGCACGTGGAAACTAAGGGGTAAATGGTGCTCTAAAGCCAGCTCAATCTGGGCTTTTAACACCTTAATTTGGGCCTCCCGGGGCGAATGTTCGTAGAAGTAGTCCAAACCGCACTCACCCACTGCTACCACCTTCGGACGGCCCACAAGGCTCCTAAATGCGTCCAGATGGCCTCCCGCCAGCGCTACAGCCGCTTCGTGGGGGTGTATGCCGATGCTCGCCCACATCTGTTCCTTATCTGTTACAAAATCTATCGCCAGTTCGCTATCTGCCAGCGAAGTACCGATGCACAGCATCCGGCCCACCCCGGCCTCGTGCGCCGCCGCGATGGTCGATTCCGGCGTCCGCTCCAGCCCGTCGCTGTGCCATTTGTCGTAAACAGGGGTAATCCGCTGCACCATTTCGTGGGTGTGGCAGTGGGTGTCGAACAGGTCTACGCTACTGGTCGTTGCCGGCATCTTTGGTTTCTAGCTTCGGGAACAGCGTGGTTTCCAGCGGTTTTACAACGCCGGATTCGAACACGTGCTTGATTTTGGCAGCCGATGACGGCAGAAACGGCTCCAGCATGTCGGCAATTTCCAGCAGGTCACCGACTTGTTGCGCCAGGACTTCACGCAAGTGGTCATCATCGCCACCTTTGGCAATTTCCCATGGTTTTTCTTGGTCGATGTACTGGTTGAGGCCGCGGACTTGCTCCCAAACTTCGTCCAGTGCGCGGTCGAAATGGCATTCGGCCAGCGCCTTGTCATAGCCGCCTTTGTCGTGCTCCTGCCCCGGCACGTCGCCGATGATGCCGCCCTGGTACCTGCTAATCATGGCGGCGGTGCGCTGCACGGCGTTGCCAAGTTCGTTCGCCAGTTCGTTGTTGTAGGCCGTTTCGAAGGCTTCCCAGCTGAAGTCACCGTCTTCGTAGGATGGCACGTGGCGCAGGAAATAATAGCGGAAGGCATCCACGCCGTACTTTTTGATGATGTCGTGCGGCGACACTACGTTGCCGAGCGACTTGCTCATTTTTTTGCCATCGATGGTAATGTAGCCGTGCACGTACAGTTCTTTCTGCAGCGGCAGGCCCAGCCCCAGCAGGATGCCCGGCCAAATGGCGGCATGGAAACGGATGATGCCCTTGCCAACTACTTGCACATTAGCCGGCCAGAATTTCTTAAAATCTTCGTGTTCGGGGTAGCCGAGCACGGTTATGTAATTCAGCAGTGCTTCGAACCAAACGTACATCACCTGCGTTTTGTCGCCCGGCACCGGGATGCCCCAGTCGATTTTGTCTTTCGGCCGGGAAATGCTGATGTCCTCCAGCCCTTCCTTCAACAGGCTGACAATTTCGTTCTTGCGGGTTTTAGGGACGATGTGCAGCTTGTCTGATTCAATCGCCTTTAGAATTTCGTCGTTGTACTTCGACAGTTTGAAGAAGTAGTTTTCTTCCTCAATCTTTTCGTACGGGCGGTTGTGGTCCGGGCAGATGCCGTTGTTTTCCTTCACTACGGTTTCGGTAAAGAACTCTTCGTCGCCGGTGCAGTACCAGCCGACGTATTTGTGCTTGAAGATGTCTTTTTCCAGCGATTTCCAAACCAGCTGGGCGCGTTGGATGTGGCCTTTGTCGGTCGTACGGATGAAGCGGTCGGGTTCGACGTCCAATTCCTTGATTAGTTTGCGGAATTTTTCGGACATCTGGTCGGCCAGTTCCTGCGGTTTGATTTTGAGCTCGGCCGCTTTTTCGGCGATTTTGCCACCGTGTTCGTCGGTACCCGTGCTGAAGATGACCGGGGCGCCAGACTTCCGGGCGGCACGGGCCAGCACATCGGCCATCACGAATTCCATGGCGTGGCCCAAATGCGGTTCGCCGTTTACATAGGGAATAGAAGTGGTTACGTAATAGTTCATCAGTATTATTCTACCTGTTTAGTTGCTGCAAAGAAAAAATGAGAAAAGAAAAGCTATGCCCGGGCGGGCATCGTAACCATGCGCATCATTGTTGCGGCAAAACTTTTCATAACAGATGCACTATACCACTATTTCAGCAGCTTCTCAACTTCCTTGCGTTCCAGGTCGTCCAGGTCGGCGAAGAGGTCGCGCTCGAACTGCTCGGAAACTTTGTAGATGTAGTCGCCTAGGGCACGCGGTAACACATGGAAGTGGACATGATTTACTTTTAGCCCGTCCTGCTGCAAAAACGGCCGGTAGTTTTGGCGGATGTCTACGCCGTCGCCCAGCTTGCCCAGGATGCGCTGCTCCACGAAGAAAATCAGCTCAAAAATGCCCTGGAGTTCTTCGGGCGTAAGCTCCCACGGTTTCTCGACGTGCCGTTTGGGAATAACCAAAAAATGCCCGGGCACCTTTCGCGGGTTGCTCAAGAACGTCATGGCATGCTCGTTTTCCTTCAGCACACGGTCTTTGGGGTCGCAAAATGGGCAAACAGGTTTTAACATATCGCCTAGTATATACGACTACTTCGTGGGTTCATACGCGTGCTGGCGGGCGCGGAGCGGCAACGTGGGGCTAAGCGCCAGTGCTACAGCCAGGGCCGCTGTAGTGCCTAAGAAACCGGTCTTTACGCCATGTACAATGGCGTTGTTTTTAATGCGGTTGATTTCGGCCACAGCGGCTACCGGCAATTGGCCCTTAGGCTGGTCACTGGCAGTGCCCAAACTTTCAGCGTTAGCCGCCACCAACTGGCCGACTTGGGGTTTCAGGCTGGGCGGCAAGACTTTGCTGGCCGAAACATCGTGGTTCAATTGCGAGACGAGTGCGGTAATCAGCAATGCGCCGATGAGCGCCTGCCCCAGGCTGGTACCAATCTGCCGGAACGTGTTGTTGACGCCCGACGCCTCACCGGCCATCTGCACGTCCACCGCGGAGAGCGTCACATTCGCCAACTGTGAAATCACCAGGCCGAAGCCGGCGCCGAAGCAAATCAGCCCGGGCAGCAAATGCACTACCGTCGCAGTTGATGAAACTTCGGTGTAGAGCAGTAATCCGCCCAACACCGACAACGCTAAGCCAGTCTGGATGATGTGCCGCTGTGGCACATTACGCTTGCCGGCCAGCACGCCGGACAGCGGTGACGCCACCAAGATGGCCAAGCTCAGCGGCAACAGCGCGATGCCGCTATGGAACGCGTCTTTGCCCAGCAGCCCCTGCAAGAACACCGGCATGGCAAAAATCAGCCCGAACTGTCCCAGCACGGCGACCGCCAGCACAACCGTGCCCGACATAAATTCCTTGTTCTTCAGCAAATCGGTCGACACCAACGGTGTTTTGCCGTGCTCCTCCAACATGGACTGTTGCAGCAAAAAGAGGGTAAGGAAAATCAGCCCGAATATGATGGCGATACTGGAAATGGAGACGCCCGCCAAGTGGAACTGCTGCCCAAAAATTTCGTAGTCCTGCTTGGCCTTCACCCAGCCGTACGTGGATGATTCGATGATGCCGTAGACGATGCCGCCCAGACCTAACGCCGAGAGCACGATGCTAAGCAAATCCGGCCGGTGTGGCGTACGCTCGCGAGCTTCCTTGATGATGGAGGCACCGAACAGCAGCACCACGACTATCAGGGGGTTGATTAAGTAGTTCCAGCGCCAGCTGTAGTTGCTGGTCAGCCAGCCGCCCAAAATCGGGCCGATGGTGGCCGCCGCGCCAGCTATAGCGCCGTACACTCCGAACGCTATGGCGCGGTCCTTGCCGCGGTAAGTACTAACGAGCAGGGACGCCGTGGCGGGAAGCATCAGCGCCGCACCGGCGCCTTCGATGATGGCGACGCTCAGGAAAAGCCACGTAGCCGAGTGCGCCCGGCTGGCCAGCAGCGAACCAAGCGCAAAGATGACGGCGCCGACCAGGAAGATTTTTTTGCGGCCAAAAATGTCGCCCAGGCGGCCACCGGTAATGGTGAACGCCGCGAGCATTAGGCTATAGCCCGTCACTACCCACTGGATGGACTTCAGGCTGCTGTGCAGGTCATCGATGACTGCCCGGAAACTCACATTAATAATCGTTGTATCTAACACAACGATGAACAGCGCCAGCGCCATCACCACCAGCGGCGCCCACTTCTTAAACCCGGTCTCGTCTGCCATGCCGATTTCCTCCTGTTTACATCCCATTGTACCGAAAAGTCCCGCTGTGCCTAAGAAAAATGGTGTTGCTGGTTTTCCGAAAGGGTTTGGTATAGTGGCAGCTTATGGAAAGCTACGACAAACCTTTTGGTAACTATGAAGGCCTGGAAATCAGTGACGACCTGCATTTTCTCATAGACTACGTCCAAGAAGCCGGTAACTATGCCGTAAGCCAACAAACATCGGCAGTGGGCGAAAGAAAGTCGGACAGGACACTGGTAACGGGTACCGACAAAATGAATCACCGCACGCTCCAACAGCGCACGCGGCGTAAGTGGGGTTCCACGGCAGCGATACATGGCGAGGAAGGGAAGCATCTTAAACCCGGCGAACACGCCTTGCTGGTGTGCGCCGATGAGTTAGATGGAACTGAAGAATATGGAGCAACGCACCGCGACCCTGTCATCGGACAGCTCATCAAGTTGGGCGAGCCCCTGCCGCCTGGTGCTGTAGAAATCAAAGACAGCGAGCGCAGTTCATGTGTTGTGGCCGGTGTGTTTAGGCATGGCTTCCTGACTTCGGTTGCTATGTACAACCCCTTCACCGATGAGCTGCTG
>DATIIC010000010.1:0-25556 GCA_035480095.1 Saccharimonadales bacterium (SeqCode)
GAGGGCCCCAGACTTGAACTGGATGCGTGAGCGAAGGCGAACCACCAGTTCGGTGGAGCGAGGACACGCGCAGAAGCTTGCTTCGATAGCTGCGCGGTTAGCGCAGATATATGCCGAAACCGAGCCGTCCTTAAGCTAAGAGAAAAAGACGGCCCGGCTAGAAGCTATAGCACGCCGCAGCGGAAAAGCGGAGGCGAAGCCGGAGCGCATCTGGGAGGAGCCACCAAGAAAAACACCTCAGCAACATCTGGGGTGTTTTTCTTTGGAGCATCTGAGCCGGCTACAAAGCCGTATTCATATCCGCCTGAACGTCGTTGGCCGACAGAACCCGGTTGTAGATGCGCACATCGTCCAGAGAACCCTTGAAGAACTGCTGGGTGTTGGCATCGGCGCCGATACGCAGCGGATTGCCGCGGGCAGTGATGGTGGCGCTTAGGTTGCTGGTGTGGACCAAGGTGCCGTTGACGTAGAACTGGGCTGTCGTGCCATTCCAGACGATGGCCAGGTTGCTCCAGACGCCCTTAGTGAGACTGCTTCCCATATCTGCAGCCAGTACACCGCTGGAGGTACCGATTTGGAAGACTGGCCGGGCGCCGTTTTGCTGTAACTCCAGCCCGTACTGGTAGTACGGCGAGGTCATGGCGGTGTTCCAGTGCTTGCCAATCACCACTTGGTCGCCGGTGCTGGTAGTGCTGGGGTTGACCCACATGGACATGGTGAAAGCGGTGCCAGAAATGTCCAGCGAGGACGAGTTGGGCGCTGTCAGGTACTGGCCACTGCCGCTGAAGGTGAGTGCATTGCCGTGGCCGGTGGTGCTGGTAGTGTGGGTGACGCCGCCGACTAGTGTGACTGTATTGCTGTTGCTAGTGGCGTCGGCCGCTGTGGTGCCGCTGGCTTCATTGAAGCCCCAAGCTGCGGCTGGACCGTTGCTGACCGTGGTGACATTGTACGTTGCGGTGTAGCCGGCGTCGGCCGCTGGGACAAGCAGCGTGTGAATCTGGGCGCCGCCGTCAGACCACGATGCAAACGTGTAGTTGGTGTTGCCGGAACTGGCGTTGCGGGCTTCAATCTGGTGCTGGAAGTTTATGAGCGTGTCGTACACGAACGGTGTGGCGTGGGCTATGCCGTCCAGGTACAGCGTTTGGCCTTGTGGAGCAGTATTGAACGTTAGGTTCACCTTTTGCGGCCAGATGGTCACTGTTTTGACGTCTTTAAGCCCAGTGGAGTCGGTGACGGTAAGCGTGAAGCGGAAGCGGGTGTTGCCGCTGAAATCGTGGCCAGTTACCGGGATGGTAAAAGTGCCGCTCTTCGCGCCAGTGATGGTGGGGCCGGGGTGGACGTGTCCCTCGTGCAAGAAGTCGATGGTCCAGCTAAAGGCGCTGGCTGGCAGCGTGCCGTCATCTGGGTCGGTGGCATCGCCGCTAAAGCTGATGACATCACCACCGCGGAAGGTTGCACCGTCGGTCGGCGCCAGAATGGTGGCCGTTGGTACACTTCCCACTTGGATAGTGATGGGCGGCGAGAAGGTGCTGTTGACGCCGTCGGAAACCGTTAGGCGAACTGTATACACGCCGGCCACGGTGTAAGTGTGCGATGGGTTAGCCGTGGTAGCTAGCTCGCTGCCGTCACCAAAGTCCCACGAGTAGGTGAGCGGCTGGCCCTCTGGGTCGGTCGAACCGTTGCTGTTGAAGTTGACGGTTAGCGGTGTGGGGCCGGAAGTAACATCGGCGGCGGCCATAGCGCTCGGCGCTTGGTTGGAGGTCTGGTAGCGGATGCGGTGAATCTTACTGGTGCCAAAGGTGCCGGAAACATCTGAGTAGCCGAGGTCGATGTAGTACAACGAACCATCGGGACCTTCGGTCAGGTACACAATGTCGCCGTAAGGGCCATCGAGTACGCCGCTAGCCGGCTCAAAGTTGTTGACACCGCTAACATTGCCCTGGGCGTCGAATGTGAGGCGCTTAATCCAGTTCTGAGCATAGTCGCCGTAGAAGTAGTTGCCCTCGAAGCCGCTGGGGAAGTCACCGCTGTGGCCAGTGGCGTGGTACACGAAGCCGCCGGTGATGGCTGCGTCGCGACCCAGGTGCGGGTAAGCGTACATGGCGGGGCTGTAGGCGGAGTTGCCGCAGGTGCCGAATTCACAGTTTGGCCAGCCGTAGTTGGCGCCGGCGACCACGTTATCGACTTCCTCGTAGGCGGTGCTGTAGTCGTTGCCGCCCACGTCGCCGACCAGTAGGCGGTTGGTGGCGGTGTCGAATGTGGCGCGGTAGGGGTTGCGGAAACCTAGGGCGTAAACAGCGTCGAAGTGCGGGCCGGCACCGTCGTAGAACGGGTTGTCGGTGGGCACGCTGCCATCCATGTTGTAGCGGAGTACTTTGCCCCATGGGCTGGTCAGGTCCTGTGCTGGAGTGCCCTGGAAGTGTTCACCGGTGGTAAAGAATATGTGGCCGTTATTATCAAAGGCAATGGCGGCGCCGTGGTGCTCGTCGCTTGGAATGCTCTGGGTGTCTTCGTAGATGACAAACATGCTGCCCCCCACGACACCGTCCAGGCTGGAGTTGACGGTGAAGCGCGCCAGGCGGTCGTGACCGTTGTTGACGGTGTAGGAAATGTACAGGTAGTGGTTGTTTGCAAAGTTGGGGTCGAAGGCGAAATCAAAGATGCCTTCTTGGGATGTCGCGCTGGTGCCGATGTCTGGGATGGTCATGAACGGCAGGGGGTTGGGCGTGGTGTAGGGCGCCGGCACAATCCAAATCTTGCCGGTTAGTTCGGCTACCAACATGCGGCCGTCGGGCAGGAACTTCATGGCCGTGGGCAGGTTGAAGCCGGTGGCTAGAACCTCGTTCTGGAATGAATCGGAATTGACCACATTGGCGACTATGGGGTTGGACACCGTGGTGTTGCCGTTTATGTCGCGGGCACGGGCGGTGATGGTGTGAGCACCGTTGGAGGCGGCCCGAGTGTCCCAGTTGGCGGCGTAGGGTTCAATGGTGTCTTCGGGGCCGGTGGCGGTGCCATCCACGAAGAACTGCACGCCGGCGGCATCAGAAGCATCGGCGGTAAGGGTGAAGATGTTGCTAACTTGCTGGTTCTGGGTAGGCGCCGTTATGTTCACGCTGGGGCCAACCCCGCCGCCATTGCCAACCAGCTGTTTGTTCATGTCGGCCTGGACTTCGGCCTGGGTCTGGGCGCGCTTGTACAGACGGACGTCATCCAGTGTGCCCTTAAAGCCTTGGGAGCCATTCAGGTCGTTACCGATGCGGACGGTGCTGCCCGTGCGGTCTACGATGCTGCCGGACATCGGCGCGGTGTTAACCAGGCTGCCGTTCAGGTAGAAGCTGCAGGTGGTGCCGTTGAAGACTACCGCCAGATGGCTCCACTGTCCGGTCGGTATGGTGGTACCCATGACGGCGCTTAGGCTTGTGTTGTTGCTTTGGCCGATGTAGAAGACGGGTACGTTGTTGTGGCCGTACTCCAGCCCGTACTGGTAGAACGGTGTGCCGGGCGCGCCGTTCCAGAACTTGCCGAACAGGACGCCGTCGGTAGATTGACTGCCGGTCGGGTTAATCCACATCGACAGTGTCAGAGCGTTGCCGGTGATGTCTATGGTTGGTGAATCGTTAACAGTCAGGAAGCTGGTGTTCGAAGCATCGAATTTAACGCCACCACTGGTTTTGCCAGCGGCCCAAACCGGCTCGGACAGCGAACTGAACGACGCATTGTTGCCGTAGGCCGTAACATCGACCGTGCTAGTACCGGTCGATTCGCTGAACGGCCAACCGGCCATCATGTCGACTGGCAGCTGTGACGGCTGGTTGTTAACCTGGACCGTAAAGGTGTCGCTGGTGATGCCCAGGTTGCCGGAAGTGTCGTGGGCGCGGGCGGCCAGCAGGTGCGGGCCGTTAGAGGTTGTGGTGGTGTCCCATTGGAACGAGTATGGTGCGGTGGTGTCGTCGTTGATGGTGACGCCGTCCAGTAGGAATTCAACATCTTGCACGCCCACGTTGTCGCTGGCGTTAGCCGACACGGTGACGGTGCTCGCGACCGTGGAACCACGGGCGGGCGCCGTCATCGAAGCGCTTGGCGGTGTAGTGTCTGGCGTCTGAGTGGTGGCCTGCGCGGCGGCAGTTTGGGTGGACTCGTTGCCGGCGGCATCTACGGCACTCACGGTGTAGCTGTAGGTGGTGCTAGCGGTCAGGCCGGTGTCTTGCGTGGGCGATGCGGTCACATTCTTCAGGAATGTGCCGTTGCGGTAAATCTTGTAGCCGGTTACCCCTACGTTATCGAAACTGGCGGTCCAGCTAAGGTTAATTTGTGAAGCAGAGACGGCTTGAGCGGTGAGGCCGGTTGGCGTCGTGGGTGGTGTGGTGTCTGGTGTGACGGTGGCCGACTTAAATGCGACCATGGCTGCATCGTAGCGGTGGGCTGCCCCAAAAGTTTGGGTGGAGGCCACCGAACCGGCCGCGGCCTGAATCATATCTTGCACGGCCAGATCTTTGTTGTTGGTAAAGCCGCGCTGCGTAAAGCCGGTGCCAGCGGTAATAGTGGTAGTGGAGGTTGTGTCCATAACGGCACCAAAAATCAAATCGCCCGCTACAGTGGTAGTGGCCGCGGTGCTGGTGATGGCGTTGGCGCCCGTAGTGCCGGCGGCACTGTTCCTGGCAGTAACGTCTACGGCAGCGGCGGTGGCGACACCGGCGTATTCAGCGATAACCATACGGCGGGTTTGCCGGCTGGCGCCAAACGAAGCCGTAACGGTATTTGTGCCGGCTTTGACGTTCGGGGCATAGCAAATACCCAGCCACTTGCCATTAGAGGTATCGAACTGGGTGAGTGCGGTAGTGTAGGTGTTGGCCTTGGTGTCTGTGCAGGTCAACGAACTGCCGCTGGCAGTCGCGCTCCACGTGACGGCCGCGACGACCAAGTTGCCGGCCGCGTTCGCCGAAGTGAAGGCCTTTGCGATTGACGAGCTGCCGCCGCTAGCCGTTGCGCTCGCCGCCTGCACGAACGCCGGCGGTGCCGCGCTGGCAAGGGCTTGCCACAAAAAACCGCCCAGCAGGGCGGTTACGGTTACGATGCTTACTACTGCGGGTACCCGGACGCGAAGTCTTGTAAGATATTTCATAAGCCAAGTTTAAGCTGCTTCACACCAAGTTTGTCAAGCGAAATTCCAGCAATAACGCAGTATTTGCCAGTGTAAACTTTACATACTACATAAAACAAAATAGCTTTTAGGGCGAATGCATAAGCTTCTGACCACAGGTGGTAAAAACATGTCGAGCGGCCACCGGGTTGTATACCTTACGATTCGCTGAACGTATCGCTTGTGCTTGGGTGTACAATGAACCTACTAAGTCATTAAGGAGGAGAGTCCATGAAGTATCATTACGATATTCGTACTGGTGTGACTAAATCGGGCAAGAACGTAAAGAGGTATGTAGCAGGCATTTTGGCCAGCGCACTCACCATCGTGGGTCTGGCTGCAGTGCCAGCTGGTGCAACGCCGCCGACAATTATGAACGGTAGCTTCGAGATGAATGTTGTCTCGGGCAATTTTGCCACGATTACCGCGCCAGACAGTGTTAGCATTCCGGGCTGGACAGTTACAGCTGGAAGCGTAGACCAGATTCACGACTACTGGAACTCATCTGAGGGTAGCCAGGACCTCGACATGAGCGGCTTGGCACCAGGTACCATAAGCCAAACATTCTCAACGGTAACGGGGCACGCCTACACTGTTACGTTTGACATGGCCGGCAACCCCGACGGTGCACCGGTGGTCAAGACTCTGGCTGTCGATACGGGCGGTCTGCCAACGGCATACACATTTGATACGACTGGCCATAGTCGCGCTGACATGGGCTGGGCACATGAAACGTACAACTTCACAGCGACTGGTTCAAACACCACGCTAACCTTCACCAGCGCTGGCCCGAACAACACGTTTTACGGCGCCGCACTCGACAACGTAGCCATCTCACTGGACGCTCCCACGAGCAAAGACCAGTGCAAGAACGACGGCTGGAAAGACTACGGAGTATTTAAGAACCAGGGTGACTGCGTAAGCTTCGTTGCTACGGGTGGCAGGAACCTACCCGCGGGCTTGTAGAGTTTACGGAACCAATCCAAATCTTTAAGGAGAATCAATGAAGAAGTTTCTGCTATCACTCTCGGCCGCACTCGGGCTTGTACTGGCCACTCCGCTGGCGGTCTTTGCCTACGGCGGCAATCAAACTGACGCCGGCAGTTGCGGCGGCAAGGTCGTGGTGAACGTAACCTATGACCTTTTGAACGACACCGACTCAGCCGTCGGCGGCGGCACCTGGGCGAATGATACTATCAGCCGCCACCTGCAGGTTACGCAGGTTGGCCAGGGCATGTACTGTGCCACCGTGTCGGACAACGGCAGCTTTGTGACTTACGACTGGAGCAGCCCCGGCGGCACCGGTACGGTGACTGCCGGCATTGATGGTGTTATGAGCGGCGGCTACCGCACGCCGGCTTTCTCTGGTGCGCTGGTGAGCGATCCGACATACAAAACGCGCGGCAGCCTAGGTACGTTCGACCTGAACTGCGACCGTGACCAAAACTGTCCCGGCGCCCACCCGACGGTCGGCAGCTTTGTTTCCGGTTGGAACGGTGACCTGGCTTGGTGGGGCTGGCAGTACAAGACCACCCACAACGGTACGTGGGTGAACTCGGTAGACGGCAACAGCGGAGATATAACCAGCTAAACATCTAACAGCAGCTGCAGGGTGCGTGGGAAGATTAGCCTGCGCACCTTGCATTTTTAAGCTGTTTTGGTACAATCTACCAGAGTAGAAATACGCGGGTGTAGCTCAGTTGTTTAGAGCGCGTCCTTGCCAAGGACGAGGCCAAGGGTTAGAGTCCCTTTACCCGCACCATTGATGCTAAATCGGACACTTCGGTGTCCTTTTTTGTTGCCGCTAAGGTGATAAGAGGGCTAATTTCGGGGGTGTAAACTTTTCCATTTTTATTCAAACGGAAATCAGCAGGGAATATGATTTGTTTACACCTCAATCTGTTTTCCTTTGATAATTCGGGGGCCAGGAAGTTTTCGCCTATTTTCTCTACCCATGCCAGTGCGAACTGCATAAATCTCTCCTGTCAAGCTCCCCTTGTCTGCAACACCCTGTCTCTTTCCGGCGTAGCCGGGATGAGCGTAGCGGCGTAAGCCGCTGGGCTCATCTTGAGTGCCAGATGGATGCGCTCAGTGTTGTAGTAGAAGATGGCAAGCGCAATTGCTTCGTGAAACCTGGCGAGATCTTTGTGCCGGTTCACGTTGCCTTGAATCCGCAGAAGAACCGCTCCATGAATCCATTCTGCCAAGGGCTGGCTCGTTTGCTGCAGCTCAACGTTATTTCCATGCGCTGGCACAGCTCTTGGTGTTTGTGGCTCAGATATTCACTGCCTTGGTCACTGTGCAAGATGGTTGGCGCCTGGTGTTTACTGAGTGCATCCAACACGGCGGCGAGCGTTAGCTCGCTGCTGTGCCTGGTGCCCAGCCTCCAGCCAACCACTTGCCGGGTTTTGAGGTCAAGTACCACCGCCAGGTAGTGTTCTTCTCCCATGAAACGCAGATGGGTGAAGTCTTGCACCCAGCCACCGGAATCTACCATGCCGGCGTAGCTCAGGCCGTCCTGCGGACGGCTCTCGTTGCGGAATCGAGCAAAGCGTTTCAGTGCGTTTGGCGCGGCAGCTATCTCTGCCGGTTGTTGGCTGCTGCGCCGCTTCTTACCAGGAATGGCAATGGTGACCCCGGCAAGAGTGCGGATACGTCGGGCTTTCTTCTGGCTCCAGCCAAGATGCAAAGCCAATCTGCGAACGCCGTAGAATGGGTGCTCTTGGTGGGCTGCAATGAGGGCAGCGACGCTGCCCTCATCTTTGTCTCGCTGCTTGGTTGGTTCACGGTAGTATGCGGTGCGGTCGACATGCAGGATGCAAGCAAACTTGCCGCGCCATCCTGGCTCGACTTCTTCCAGGACGGCTACTCTTTTGGGCGCTTGGTTTCGGCTGTAAGCTTACCGAGGACGCGGTAAGCGATCTCCAGCTCCTTTTTGAGCCGGTTGTTTTCCAGGATTAAGTTGCGGTTACCGTCTACGACGCCTTCCCGTAGCCAGGTGTAGATGCTTTTGCTGGAAATGCTGTAGGTCGCTGAAGCGACCGCTACGCTCATGCTCGTCACGAATCCTGCCCAGAATCTCAGCGCGCAGCTCCGGGGCGGTTGGTTTGCCTTTGGCCATGTTGAGTACAGGTTCCTTTCACTAGCAACGCTAACGCGCTGCTAGGCTTACGCTAGTATTTTAGCCTAACCGGTTGAGACTGAGTGTTGATTATATGGGGAGCCTGACACTCGGTAGGCCAGTGCATTCCCTGTAGGGTGAAAACCTTTTTCGCCCGCTGCACCAATCAAAAGTATTCGGACGCTTCGGCGTCCGTTTCTTTTACGTTAAAATAAGTGTATGTTCGCCAAGCAACTTTCCTCTGGCACCGTGCACAAACTGCCGTCCGATATGCGGAAGGCGATTCTGGCGGACAAGAAGATTCGAACCATGTGGGAAGACATCACGCCGCTGGCCCGGAACGAATGGATTTGCTGGACGGTAACTTGCGCGAAGCCGGAAACGCGCGCAAAGCACATCGTGGTGATGCGCGACAAGATGCTGAAAGGCATGCGCCGCCCGTGTTGCTGGGTTGGCTGCTTGCACCGGGAAAAGACAGGCAAAGTTTAAGTAGACGGGGGTACAAAGGCATGAGAAAAATCATCGTTTTATCATTCATTACACTAGACGGAGTCATGCAGGCACCCGGCGGACCCGAGGAAGACACGTCGGGCGGCTTCAAATACGGCGGCTGGACGGCGCCGTACTTTGACGAAGAAGCCGGCGGGCTGATGGCCAAGCAAATGAAGCCTGCCGACCTGCTGCTCGGCAAGAAAACCTACGAGATTTTTGCCGGCTACTGGCCGGAACATGCGGACATGTGGCCGGGCATCAACGACGTCACAAAGTACGTTGTTTCTGACGTGCCGATGGAGCTTGCCTGGCAAAACTCGCAGCTAATCACCGGTGACGACGTCGTAGAGCGGCTGAAAAAACTTAAAAACTCAGAGGGCGGCGACATCCAGATCCACGGCAGTGGCAACCTGGCCCAGACACTGTTCAAACATGATTTGGTTGATGAACTCTGGCTAAAATTCTTCCCAGTGACGCTCGGCAGCGGCAAAAGGCTGTTCGGTGAGGGCACTATCCCAGTGGCCTTTACCCTGACCGACAGCGTAGTCACCTCAAACGGCCTAATCTTCGCCAACTACAAACGCGCCGGCGAAGTCAAAACCGGCACGGTTGGAAAATAGACCCCCCGCCTGCCGCTCCTGGTAGCTCTGACGTTTGCTGACCGCAGTCTCTTCATGGAACTGTGTAAAAGCTTACAGCATCTAACTGGCAGTCAAGCGTATCATATAATGCGCTAGCAAAACGTAAGCATAAGGGGGCGTTATGTTTAGAACCACAAACAATATAGGTAGAGTTCTCTTAAAAGGCCGAGGCTTGATGTTGCTGCCATTTGCGGTATTCGGTTTGTTATTTGCATCGGTCTTCTCGGCCAGCTCGGCCAGCGCAATTGGTCCATGCCCAGCATCGGTATATGTGTGCGTGTACTCAAATTCAAACTTTGGCGGTGATAATCAACAAGTTTACTCAGGAAACCCGCATTTTTGCTGGAATCTGTACGGTGCTATGGCTGGCACGACCAGTTCACTCATTAATAATACTAGCTATGCTGTTACGTTCTACAACGGTTTTGACTGTGGCGGCGGCTGTTACTTCACTCAGAGCGGGGGTGGGTATAGAAGAAATCTTAACTTTGACCATTGGGATGGTAATTCGTTCTGCCGGGATCTTACCAACGCCAACGATCAAATATATTCGTTCTACATCTAATAACTAGTCTGAACGGGGTAGCCTCTCTGGGTGGGCATCTCCAGTGGGTATCAGTAGAAGCGTCCTGCACGGGTGGGGCGCTTTTGCTATGATTAGGGTATGGTTGAGATAAAGACGAAGGTCAACGACGCAGACGTAAACGATTTTATTAATTCGGTGGGGAACGTCCAGAAAAAGAAAGACGGACTAACGCTGCTAGAAATATTCACGAGGCTGACCGGCGAAAAGCCCAAGATGTGGGGCAGCTCCATCATCGGCTTCGGCCAGTACCACTACAAATCGGAAAAAAGCCGGCAGGAAGGCGACTGGATGCTGACCGGTTTTTCACCGCGCAAACAGGCGCTTACCTTCTACCTGATGCTCGGACATGGGAATTATGACGACCTGCTTGCGCGCCTCGGCAAGCACAAAACCGGCATGGGCTGCCTGTACATCAACAAGCTAGAGGACGTTGACCGTGGTGTGCTCGAAGCGTTGATTACAAAATCCTACACACACATGAAAAAAGAGAACGCTTAGGCCAGGCTGCCGGCGTATCTCTAGTTCTGTTCCTGTTCCATATACTGTGCGTACCAGCTTGGCCAGTCCGGGTCCGCCTGGCCGATTTCTTCCTCGTGCTCACCGTGCGCTTCGGATGCACGCTTCAGGGCTTGCTCCAGGTCTTTGGCCGAATCGTACAGTATCATCATAGGGCTCCTTATACATTTGTAAGCTTCCGGGCACTAGGCCGCAGCATACTCTTGGACCTACGGCCGTAGCTATAACTAAATTTACATTTGCGCCATTGCTGCCATTTTTGGCCGGTTGCTGCATCTGTTATTTCGTGCTTAAATAGTGGCATAAGTGGTCGTCATTACATAGAAGTTCGCTGCTCATTCGGCGAATAACATGGATGGACGCAAAGGCCACTGCAGATGAATGAGTAGGCTTGGCACTGCTCGCTAGGGCATCGTCGAACCCGCGGGGTGACAGGCTCTCATCAATTAACAAAGGGATACTATGCAAGACAAAGGCAAAAGCCCTAAAGACTACGAAAAGGACTACGACTGGAGCCACGCAGAAAGCCTGAAACACTGGCGTTCGTGGGGTTCGTGGTTCAGCTGGGGCAGCCCAGTTGGTCTTGGCCTGTTCTTCATTTCCATTGCGACTACGCTGTGGATTTTGAGCCAGGCCTTCGGCTGGAAGTAACGCTCCCAGCCAGCAAACAGCACCGCTATCTCGCGGTGCTGTTTTATTTATCCGACCAGTGCTGCCCCATGTTGTAATGTACTATTTAAAGTGTTATAATATGCAATATTATGTCCAGCTCTGAAGAACTTAAGTGCCCCTTCGACCATACAGAAATCGGTTTGGTTGATTCTCTGGAACTGGAATATCCCTCTATGCAGCCAGAAGAGCCCGAAGAAGACGATGGCTACACACCCTCCATTCAGGAAAATGCCGCCGATTTCAGACAGCTGCAAACTGCCCTGGATCCACTTACCCGGCTTGCGGCGGCGCGCATCAATTTAGCTGCGGACGCGGAGCCGGCACTACTGCGCGAGCGTGCCCATGCAGTTACTACCTACCCAATATCGTATGAACCGATGTACGCCATACTCCCTCCTGGAATATTCGGAGACGGGCCGCGGGAGCTGCCGGTTCCGCCGGCGGTGCACGTAGAGGATTTCGTGGGTGCTTTCGAGAACAGCCAAGTGGTACGGGCCAACAAAGACAGTCTGGTAGGGTCATGGAAGTACCAGCTCGAAGGCGCACTTCGTGAACGCTACGTCTACGGCGAACCTTTCCCGTTCGACCCGGATGCCTGGCAGACATACGAAGACCTGTACGCCGCACATGTAGCCAAAGGTACCGAACGCGATTTGTTGGAGTTGTGGGTCTATCGCCTCCGCGAGGTATACAGCAAGAATCACCATATCGGCATGGACCGACCAAGTAAGTTTGTTCCCTACCATGCTAACTTTGAGCGGTTCGTTTACGCTGCTGCCGAGAATGGCCAGCTGCCCAAGATGTCCATGCCCCGTGCCCTGGTAATGCCGATAGGGGCATACGGCCAGGAATTCTCCGAGCGTTTACTGCGTGCGACGGTGCTTACCGTCGAGCAACTGGCTACGATTGTGGATGGTGAGGCAGCGACGGTAGCGGCCGAGCATGCTGATGTGTTGAGCCGGCGAACGTCGCGGGGCAGGTCGGAGCAGAATATGCAAGTGTCCCTGCTCTCAGACGAAATAACTGCCGAACCCATTACCGCCGCTACCCCCAAGGCCATCATGCAGGAAGGCGCATTGTCGATTATGCAAGCTGTGGCCCTGCTGATGGCGGATACAGTCCCCGGCTATGACGACCCGGATGTTTTGCTGCAGGACCTGGTGAACCAGGGCGTAGTAGAGCGATTTACCCGCAAGCTGCCTATGGCTTTTGTCGGCCCGCTTACGCTCAAGGGCGTGTATTATCCAAATCCGCTGGAAGTGGTAGACGGCAAGCTGCAATTCACGCCCGGATTCGAAGAGCACATGCAGGAGGTCCGTGCCAAATATGTCGCGAGGGCGCTTGCAGAACTGGAAGTGCGTCACCGAGTTTTTAAAACTGCCAGCGAGGTGGACAAAGCAATATGGCAGGAAGGCCAGCTTGGCATCATGTGCCCCGTAGCGGGCGAGGGCGGCGGCATCCGCAAATTGTCGGAAGCTATGGTTTCACTATTCGACCGCTTGGTTTAGGCCAAGCGCGCCTGTCTGCAGGAGATTTCTAGCTTACCGTTCGTCGGGCTCGCCGGCATCGTAGTGGATGTTGGCTTTGTCGAAAATCTGCTGTGCGTCTTCCAGGGCGTTGCTGACGAACTTGCCGTTGTGGCCGACCCGGTGCTTCCGGCTGACTATATATTTGATATCGGTCTTCGCAATCTGTTCGGCGCAGCGCGGGCAGGGGAACAGCAGCGAGTACAGTTTGGCGTCCCTAAGGTCCAGGCCCAGCTCCGTTGCTTTGTCGATTGCGTCTGCCTCACTGCATTTCATGGCGTCGTAGTACTTCGGCCGCACCCGCTCCGTGATTTCCTGTTTGGTCAGGCCGTGGCCGTCCCTCAGGTGGTTGGCGCCAAACACTTTCCGTCCGTCCGGCCAAACCAAGTAGGATGCCACGTGCGTCTTCCAGTCGCCGGACGCCTTGTCGGCAAAATCTTGCAGTTCGTTCCAAATAGCATCATTCATAACTAGTGAATTCTAACACAACGGCGCTCGGTGCCGGCTAGGGAGTGACTACCCTGGGTTTGGGGCTGGGGGATTTCCGCCGGGTGACGATGACCGTAACGATGATGATGTTCATCAGCACCAAAGCGATGGGGTAGAGCAGGGTGGCGAAGCCATAAGTGCCGATGGCGCCGAGCGCGAAGCAGTACTTGGCGCCGGCCAGCACGTAGCTGATGAGCGTTTCGCTGGTGGGGTCATGCCAGGTTTTGCGTACCGTCGGGGCAAACGCCAGGATGTCGATGAATGTAATGAGGATGATTGAGTACACTGGATTTTTTGTGGCTACCCACAATGGAATGGACAGCAGTGCCATGGCAAACAATGCCGCATCGGTCCGGGTGATGTCTTTGTCTTTGTTTTTCAGCGCGTAGAAGATGATAACCAGCCCGATGAACCCGGTCACTAGATTGTGGATGGTGCCCCACCCGGCGCCGGCCGCCAGCTGGGCGACGCCGACGATGAAGGTCACCAGCGTCCAGACTATCCACGAAAACGCGTGCGGCTTAGTCTTGCCCTTAAACACATCCCGCAGGTAGGGTATGTAACCAACCAGTGACAGAAAAATGGTGACGCTGCCCAGCAGTTCTTTCATTAATTGCAAGTATAGCACCGCTGGTTACATGGACGATTGAGCTAGGTAAGCCTGGAGTGGATGGACAGCACAAGCACCACCACCCCCAAGGTCCGGCGGAAGTAGCTGGCGCCGCTAGTTATCTCCAGCCATGACCAGGTAAAAATGAAGCCAAAGCTTGCGTACCCGGCAAACGCTTGCCAATTTCCGGTTGGCAATAGGTGTGTGAAGAGCGTGAACAGCGCCCAGCCGAGCAGCGGGACATTTGGCGTCTGCCAAAGCACCAGTTTGCCCGTGCCGTCCTGAAAGAACCTGGCAGTGTAGCTTCCCATGCCTGCAGTGTATCGCAAATGTGCATTTGGTGCTGTCACCGCTAGCCACACCCACATACTGCGGTAAACGTCCCATGTACCACCCAGCAAAAGCTGCTTTCCATTTGACTTGCCCTGGCTACAGGTCTATGATGTAGCCCTCAATCGGATAGCAGGAGAAACGGGATGAAATTGGACGGCGTTAGGTGCCCTGAAATGGTATTTGGTGAGGAGGGCGATCGGCAGTGCAGCGGCGTGATTGTCGTCCATGATTGGCGCGTGGTGGAAGCCGCGGGTGAACCCATACCACTTGCCCAGGCTAGCTGCGATGTCGAGCACCATCACTTCCTGCTCCCGGTGGCCAAATTGGGCGAAGAAGCCCTGCTGGCCTTCAAGGAAGCATGCGGCGGTGCATACGCCCAAGCTGCCTAACCGGCCGTGAAGCCTGGCCATATTGAATCGTGGCATATAAAATGACGTTGTATGGAAAAAGTTGTTAGCCAAGTAGAGTTGCTCAGTAGGCCGCCCGGCCTCGAAGCGTGCTTCGACCTGATAGTGCAGGCCGACGAAGTGGCGCCGTCAGCCGCCTTTGGTGGTGCTATCCGCGATGCTGACTGCGGTGCGTACTACGGCTGGGAAGCCTCCCGCATCAAAGATTACGACATCCGCGTTTGGCTGCCGGCGGATAATCACCAAGCACGGGTAGCGGCATTTGCTGCCCGCCTGGGCGCTGCCGCGGGCACCGAGGTGCAAGTGGTACCCAGTGCCGGTAGTGGCCGCCCCCGCTACTGCTTGCTCTACCGTGGGCTGGATTTGGACATCAGCATACGGCCGCCGGTGAATAATTCGCTGGCAGTGGCGCGCGTTGCCATCGACCGGGCAGGGGACTCCGACGCTGGACTGTCTTCGGTGGCGATTGCGCCCGATGGCACCGCCTGGGCTACCGCGGAATACCTAAGCGACCGCAACAACCGGCAGATAACCATCTACCCGCGTCCAAATTCCGAGGCGCGCCTAGACGCTTACGCCGCCCGCATGCAAGAAAAATTCCCGGGCCACCAGGTCATTAGGCTCGCAGCGTAACCCCTTTTACGCTTCTCGGTAGCTCCCAGAAGCCGTATAGTATGGGCAGGATTATCGGCTTTATGGATATCGAGCGTTACTTCAGGCTAGTCTGCGCGTACGTTGCCAAGCACTACGTGCTGGCTTGCGTGCTCGCGGCAGTGGCGTTCATCACCGTTATGGTTGGTTTGCTGGAGTACACGGACATACTGGTGTACAGCTTCCTGCCGAACGATGTCGTGAATGTGGCTAGCAAAGGGCTGCACCAACCGTTTTTGCAGTCGTTGGTGCAGTATGACAGCGGGCATTACCTGCGCATCGCCCAAAATGGCTACCAACAGCTGCCGGATGCGGCGTTTTTGCCGCTGTTTCCGCTGAGCGTGTTGTATGTGGAACGGGTAATTGCTTCGTACGGCTGGGCAGGGTTGGTGGCTGCCTGGCTGGCGCTGGGCGCGGCGGTCGTGGTGCTGTACAAATGGATTGATTTTGAGCTGCGCGAACGGGACTTACGCATGACGCCTTGGCTCACGCTGGGGCTGTTCGCCATTTTCCCGACCGCATTTTACCTGGCCATACCCTACACCGAAAGCTTATTTTTGTTGGTGAATGTGAGTGCGCTGTACGCTTACCGGCGTGGTAACTACGCGTTGGCGGCAATCTGTGCGGCGTTGGCCTCGCTGACGAAATACCAGGGCGCCGTGCTTGCAGTGTTTTTTGCGGCGGACTTTTGGTTTAGCAAGAAACGTGACTGGCAGAAACTGCTGCCAGCCCTCGGCGCGGTGAGCGGGCTAGCCGTGTACATGACTTTCCTGCACGCTAACTATGGTTCATTTTTTGAGTTCCTGCGGGCGCAAAAAGAATGGGGGCGGCTGCACGGTTCGCCGCTTTCTAACTTTGCCGAATCGTTCCGCCTGGAATATTTGTGGTTCCTGCCGGTGCTGGCAGTGGGCCTGCGGGCAGTGTACCGGTACCTGGGCAAGGCGTATTTCTGGTACACGCTGGCGTTCGTGCTGCTGCCGCTTTCCAGCGGCCGGCTGGACGGGCTGAACCGCTATATGCTGAGCGCCGTGCCGCTGTTTTTGGGACTGGCAATTGCCTACCACAAATCTCGGAACGGGTTACTAAAGACTGCCTACACAGGCGGTAGTTTGTTCGTGGCGGCGTGGTGCATCATGCTGTTTGCGAACGGCTACATCGTGCAGTAAGCATACCGTGACGGTTGAAAGGACTAAAAGGAAACGGTGATGGGCGAGGCAAAGACCGGGCGGTGGGTGCTTAATCCGCCTAAAGCGCTGCGGCGGCGGTTTCGTCGAGGAACCAGGTAACGGTACCTCCAACCTCAGAAATAGCTGCCGTTACCTGCTGGAGCGGTAGTGTGGTATCGCCCTGCTGGGCGCGTGCGACCACTGGGGCTTTGCCCGCGCCAGCGCCAATCACGAAGCAGTTTGCGGTGCCCTTCATGGCTTTGACGGTCAGGCTGATGCGGTCGGCTGGCGGTTTGGGCGATTCGTGCACCGGTATTACCAACTGTTCGCTAGGCTGGGATGAAGGGTGGCCGGGGAACAGCGACAGCGTGTGGCCATCGTCGCCAAAGCCTATCCAAGCTAGGTCGATGCGCGGCAGGCCGGCCTCGTTTTTGGGCAGTTCGGAGAGGGTTTGTTCGTAGGCGGCAGCGGCGGTTTCGGCGCCTTGGTCTGACTGCGGGCGCAGTTTGTGTTCGGCTGGTACGGTGTCACCTAGCGGGCCAAACAGCCCATCCGCCGTTAGCCAGTTAGAATCGGGGCTATCGAATGCTACGCAGCGCTCGTCGTCGACGCCAAAGACGACCTTCGACCAGTCCAGGGCGTCCCGGTAATCACGTCCCAAGACCTGATAAATAGCCGGCGGCAAAGTCCCGCCGGTGAGCATCCAGACGGCTGTTCCGTGCGCACCGATTGCTTCGGACAGTACGTCTGCGGTGGCTTTGGCCACTGCCGTGGCGACGGCCTGCGGATCTGGCTGGATGACATTTTGTGACGACATAATTCCTCCGGGTTTATGGTTGCTGATTGTAGTGTAGCACGGGGCACGGCGGGACTATTCGGTACCATCGTAGGCTAGCAAAACGCAACGAAGGAGTGTATACTAAGCCGCCTATGTACACGTTGTAAGAATTATTACAACGGATATAACAGGAGTCTTTGGTATTATATGGCTATGAAAGTGGTGGTGATCACGGGCGGTAGTGACGGCCTGGGCAAGGCTCTAGCTGTTGATTTTTGCGGCCGCCACCAGGTAGTCGTACTGAGCCGCAACCAGGAGACGCTCCAGCAGGTTGCAACCGAGGCCAGTTGCGACTACCGGGTGTGCGATGTAGTCGACCATAAGCAGGTAGAGCAGGTGATGCGTGACATCGCCACCCAGTACGGCCGTATCGACGTGCTTATCAATAACGCCGGCGTGTTCCTGGAGAGTGAACTGGCAGATGCCAGCTATGAAGACATCCACCGTGTCATTAACGTCAATACCATTGGTGCGCTGTATGTGGCCAAGGCGGCGCTGATGCAAATGAAACAGCAGCGCCAAGGTATTATCATTAACGTTATATCGCAAAGTGGTATAAACGCCCGGCCGTACCGATCGGTCTACAACACCTCTAAATGGGCACTGACTGGCCTAACAAAAGCCTTGCAGCAAGAAGTCGCCGAGTACGGCGTGCGGGTGACCGGCTTTTACCCGGGACTGCTCGACACCAATTTTGTACGCAAGGCGGGGGCGGAGCCGAACGGCGCATCCATGCAGGTCAAAGAGGCGGTGGGGGCCATCAACTACATCCTTTCTTGCGATGATGAAACGCTCATCCCAGAGCTTGGCATCAAACACTACCAACGCCTAATCTAGGTCTGTTACACTGTAGGGCAATGAAAGTAGGCTTCTTGCTGCATGTGTACCATCTGGAAACTGATGGTTGGGAACGGATGGTCTGGGGCGACCCGGCAAAAGATGAGCTAGGTACTGCTACCAAGTTTGTAGAGTGCCTGCTGGATGTCCCGGTGGATGACGAGACAGTTGCAGTTGTGTATAGCGGCCCATCGGAACGGGATGGTTTGGGCGAAGGGGCGTACACCAAGCGGTGCCTCCTGGACCGCCTGGAGCAGCTGGCTGATTTTCCCCGGCTGAAACAGAAACTGGACCAGCTGTCGGCGGCGGAGTACGAGTGTTTCGTTGGGCGGCTGCAGGGCATTGTGCTAGGGCCGGTCATCAAGAACACCCTGGCGGAGGTTGAAAGTGCCGGCGAGTATTTTAACCACTGCCATGCCGACAAAGTGTTCCAAATAGCCGCCGCCACCCACGCCCCGCGTTGTTTGCGTGACCAAGCAGCGGTGCGCGTCCGCGGTGGCATCGACAAGCGCCAGCAGTGGTTTATGGTGGCCGCAGATGGTAACTACAAAGGCTACACACCCGATGACATCATTATCGCCGAGCCCCTCCACCGCACCGACAACCCGCTCTACGGCTTCCACCCGGCTTGGGTTGAGGTTACCCGACCGTACTCATACTTGACCCCGGAAAATAAGAAAACAGTGCTGCGGCAAATTGATGGCATTATGGCCGATGCCCTGCTGAGCCAGCCCGAGTCCACCGAAGTAGTGAATTAGCCCTGTCTCTGGTACAATACCGGCAGTCATTTGACCACGGGGCGCCTTGGCGGAGTGGTTACGCAGAGCTCTGCAAAAGCTCAGACACCGGTTCGAACCCGGTAGGCGCCTCCATTTATTTCTTGTACCAGCCGAATTGTTCGGCTGTTCTTTTTTTGTGACAGTTTGCGCACAGAATCTGGCATTTTGATATTTCAACCAGTACATCTTCCCAGGCGTAACCGAGTTTAACAGCTTGGGAAACGGTGAAAACCTTCCGTGAGCTATCTAGATGGTCGAATTCAAGCACTCGAATGTCAGACTCGTTGCACATTACGCAGGTCTTGTCCTCTAGGTAACTTAGCATTCTGGTGCGAAACTCAAAACGCAACTTGGCCCGCCGGTCAGCTGCACGTGCCAAGTAGGCGGGGCGGTACTTTTGATAATGTGCCGCGGCGTAAGTTTGCCGGTGTTTTTGGTAACACACCTTGCACTGAGCATGCAGGCGGTTTTTAGACGAATCTTTAACGAAGAATGCATCTAACGATTTCTCCAGCCTACATTTTGAGCATACCTTGTGCATGCACGTATCGTAGCACTTTGGGAGTTCGCAGACCAAGAGTATAATCTAGAATTGTATTATATTTGACATATTCATGCGCGGGTGGTGTAATTGGTAGCCACGAGAGACTTAAAATCTCTTGCCCAAAAGGCGTGCGGGTTCGATTCCCGCCCCGCGCACCAAGTAAATACCTCCCAAACGGGAGGTATTTGTATTAGAGTCGTAAAGCGTTAATGAAGTCATGACTGGTATCCCGCTGCCGTTTAGCGGCGTGCATGGATGATTCTACGTAGTCGAAAAGCTGCATAAGCTGGCTGTTTTCAAACGCCGTGCGGTCCACGGCCGGCATTTGTTTGGCGAGCGCGATGTGTTCGAGTGCGGTATCACAGAGGTCGGGTAACACGTTTTGCCAGAAGATTGGTCGGGCGTGGCCGAGCAGTTCGCCTAAGTGGTACGTGCCGGGCGTGGTGCCTAGGTAGCGGAGCAAGGCAGCAACCACGTAGCTTACTTGGCCGCGCTGCAGGTCTTTTACCCAGTCGTGGATGTCGTCATTCAGCTGCCTGGCAATTAGGTAATGCCGGAAGGCGGTGAGCGAACCGGTCCAAGTGCTGCTGCCAACTGGTTCGCCGCCTGCCGCCAACACTCCCATTGGCCCGATGATGTGGAACAGTGCGCGCTCGGCCAGCAGGTCTGCCGCACCGTAATCGGGCAGGCTGCCAATGGTGATGGCGTCGGCTGTGACCGCGAACCGCAGTGATGTAGTTTCGTACGTGTTGGCGACGTCCACGGTTGCTAGCGTTTCTTCCACGAATGCCTGAAAGCCCCCTGATTCGGGCAGGGCGTCGTGGTACTCGCGCAGCATTGCCCTCAAGCAATGGTTGGCGGTAGCGAGCAGACTGGGGTCACCCTCTTCGTCCAGGAAATCATCGTAAATGGTGTAGGCGGTCCAGGCGTACACGTTAGCTACGCCGAAGTGCTCGTAAACTGCTGCGTTCAGCTGAGCAGGGCGGCAGGCATGGCCATACATCCAAGCTAGGGCGGCAATCTCGTGGTTGGCATCTGCCCGTACCACCCTGCGGAGCATGCCGTGTGTTTTACCCGCAAAGGGTTCCGGGTGGCTGCTGTGGGGCCGGCTGTATGCATAGACTGTGCGCAGGTGAGTAGCAAATGCATCATCACTGCCGGTACCCTGTTCGGCCTGGTACACAATTTGGGCAGCCAAAGCGGCTGTTAACAATTGGCCGTGGGTTTGCAGCTCGAGCATGTGCTTCGTCTGTGCCGGTCCATGGCTACTTAGGGCGTGCAGCAGTAATTTCTCGGCGTCCGTTAATTTGGCACTAGCAAACAGCCGGTCGGCCTGTGCTAAAAAACCAGACACATTGGGTAATGGTTCGGCCACCCAGTGCAACGTTTGGTTTACAAAAGCGTTGGTGGAGGCGTGCAGCATGCCGTCTACTTCTCGATATGGTCCGCCGGGAGCTATCTCTGACCCTAGCAGTCGCTGTATGAAGGCAGCCAGGTCGGCGCCGCTCACCAGGCCGGGGCTAAGAGCATGCAGTCCGTCCAACACGGCGCAGATTTCGCCCAGCTCCGCTTGGCTGTACCATGCCGCTTGGTCGCAGATGCCCCGAAGCCGCCCCGCCAAACGGGTTCGCAGCGGCGCCAGAGAGTCTAAGGGTGGCAGCAAGCTGCCTAGTAAACCACAAGCCGCCGCCGGCAGTGTGTCGACCGACTGTACGGCTAGCTTGACGGTGTGGAAGCGAAGCAGGGCAACGTAGGTGCTCCAGTTAGTGCCCATTGGTGGGCAGGGTGACAATAAATTCCGTTTTGCCGGTGGCACGGCCTAAACGCAACATGCCGCCGAACTCAGTCATTACCATCTGCCGCGCCAGGTAGAGGCCAATCCCCATGCTGCCGTGCTTGGTGCTGTAGGTTGGCCGGAAAATTATTTGCCGCTCATCCACCGGAATACCAATGCCCCAGTCGGTTACGCTAATTTCAAGTGCTCGGTCGGTGTGCCGTAAACGGACCACAATCCGTCGTCCATTTTCACCGGGTGGTTTGTGGGCGTAGGCGTCGCACGCATTACGCAGCAGAATGGCAACAATCTGACCACATTTTATCGAGTCACCGACTAAATCGTAGGGCGCCAGCTTGGCTGGCGGCTGCCAGTCAATCTGCACGCCCGAGTCCGAATAGTTCCGCAAACAACGCATGACCGCGTCGTTTATAACGTGCGCCAAGTTGAATGCCTTGGCTGTTTTTTGGCCGGCCAGGCGGCTGCGGACCTCATCGAGCATGGTGTCTAGTTGGTCAACGATAGCCTGGCTGCGTCTTAACGATTTACTGTGCTTTTCACTGCGCATGCCGCCAATTTCCAGGTTCAGCACCGAAAGGTGGTTGGCTAGGTCGTGCAGCAGCGAGGTGCTGAGCTGCCCGACTTCGGCAAATTGGTATAACTGCCGCATTTCGTCCATTTGGAGCTTTTGGAGGCGCTTGGCGTACCGTTTGAGCCGTACCTGTAGGAGCTGCTTTTCGTGTTCCAGGGCGGCTTCGGCCGCTTCAGCCGCGGCCAGCGAATGCTCCATGCGCCCGCCAAACAGCCACGAAATAATCGCAATCATGCCAAACATAACGGAAAACGCGATTGCATCACCCAAGGTAGCAGTCGAATTAGCGGGTGCCGGAACTGTCAGCCAGCCAGCCTCCACCGATGCCTGTGTTAGGACCAGAACCAGACTGGCCGCTACCGCTGCATACAAGCCGTGCTTGGCCCGGAGGACTATTCCCGCCAGAATGATGCACAGCCCCAGCAGCAATATGCCAAACGTATTGCTAAGTCCCCATGATGCAACGCTACCTGCTGCCAGCAAGAAGTAAAAAATAGTCAGTAAATACGCTGCGAGTTTATAACGCAGTCGGCGGGATAGCCATAGCAAAACTGCTATGAATCCTACTCCACCGGCTGCCACGACAATCCGGCCTAGCACTTGGCCGTTACCAAGCGCAAAGAAACTTACCAGCAACAGTAATAGCAAAACACTCATTAGCAGTCCCGTGCCCACGAGAATTACATTCAACACAATCTCTCGGTTTCGGAGATTCTGGACGGATTGCCTCGGCTTTATAAGTAGGGTATAAAGCCGGTTCTCGGTCGTGCGGCGGTGTGGCTGTAGTGAAGTCAAGCTAATCGTTTCGTACTTTTGCTGATCTTTTGGTGCGTAAACTTACGCTTCTTTATTAAACCACGGAAAACCAGCGCTGAATTCAGTATTCAGCTTGGCCGCAACTTTACCACTTTGCCGCGCCGAAGCGTCAGACAAGATGGCCGCTACAGTTTTCTGCATGGCGATGCCCCCCTATTAGTTAGTTAATATTAGCCGGTCTCATCGACCACATACCCTACGCCGTACGCTGTTTTGATAAGTTTTTTATTATAAGGTTTATCAATCTTGTCGCGTAAGTGTTTTATGTGGACGTCTATGGTGTTGTTCCAGCCTTCTTTGCCTGACTCCCACACGTTATTGAAAATCATTTCGCGGCTAATGGTGTAGCCTCGGTTCTGAACCAGATACTGCAGGATGTCGAACTCTTTGCGCCTGAGGGTAATTGGTTGGCCGGCGCGCTCTACCGTGCGCTTGGCGGTGTCGACTACCAAATCGTCCACCCGCAGTTCGGCGGCCAGCAGCGGTTGGCCGGTGCGCCGCAGTAAGGCATGGATCCGTGCCAGCAGCTCCTTGGCGTCGAACGGCTTGGTCATGTAATCATCCACGCCGAGCTCCAATAGCTTAACCCGGCTGGGTGTGTCGCTCGTGCCGGAAAGCACCAAAATGGGCGTGTGCAACCGTGCCGCACGCAGCCGTTTGCAAACCTCCTCGCCGGATAAATCAGGCAAGGCAAGATCCAAGATAATAACACCGTACTCGCTGCCGAGTGCATACTCAACGCCCATGCGGCCGGTGTGCACGACATCAACAGTGTACTGCTTGCTTAGCAGCTGCTTAACGCTACTCGCCAACAGGCGGCTGTCCTCTACAATCAGTATTTTCATTGGAAAAGTTCTCTCAATATGAATTATACGGCTGAATTATTAAAAGGTTATTAACTATTTCCTCCCGGCTTTCCTTATGGCAAACGCCGTGTAGGCAAAAAGAATACCGGCCGCAGGTTGCGGCCGGTATTCCAGCAAATAGGGTTATGTCTAGTGGGTCAAAATCCACTGGTTGATGGTAGCGTAGGTGGCTGGCGCTGACGGGTGCAAACCCAGGTCATGCGCCGTGTTCGGCACTACTACGGCGTCAAAGCTGGGCGCGTGGGTGTAGAACGGCGCCTCAAAGGCCTGGACATTGGCCTGGGTGCAGGTCAGCAGCAGCCCGCAAAACAGGATGTCCTGGTCGCCCACCATGCTTAAGACCGGCACGGTAATGCCCTGCGAAATGTTAGTTGCAGCCGGAGCCAGCAGCTCGGCCAGGCCGTCGGCGAACTGCGCGGCCGAGGCTTTGTCTTTGTGGGCCTCGTCGTAGGCGATGACGGCCGGGTCGGCGGTGCTGTTGTAGAACAGCGCGGCGCGGGTGCCGGGTACGCTGGTGAGGTAGCCCGGGTCAAGTTCGCCTGGGAAGGCCGGGTCGAGCAGGGCGGGCTCGAAGCTGGTGCCGTTGTTGACGAACACGGTGCCGGTGGTGTGGAGCGCACCGGTCAGTACCAGCCGGTCGGCGTCGTGGTAGGTCGCCACTTCCTCGATTGCCACGATGGAGCCGAATGAGTGGCCCACAATGTTGACGGTGCTATAGCCCTGCGTACCGCGCAGGTAGCCGATGAGCTGGTGCATCACGAACGCGTCGCTGGTGGTGGTGACGAGCGCGCTCGGCGTGTCGCTGCTGGTGCCGGCGCCTAGCCGGTCGTAGGCCAGCGTTGCCCGCCCGCTTTGCAGCGTTTTATCGACATACGAGTACGTGGCGGGGTCCACCGGCCAGTCCCAGTACGTACGGTTGTAGCTGGCGCCGTGCACCAGCAAGTCTACCTGGTGCGCACCTGCCGCCCAGGTGGTTGGCGTGCAGAGTGTGCCGCGTATGGTGGCCGTCGGCGGCAAAATGCCGGCCGTCAGGTTGACCGTCCTGGCAATTTCCTGGCAGCTTCCGTACGCCGGATTTGCCGCAAACGCAGCCGGCACACTGCCGAGCAACCCGCCCAAAGCCAAAAGCACTCCGGCGGTTAGGTTGATGACGCGTCGTTTCATAGCACACCCCCTCTTTTTAACGCCGCCATTATACCGCGCTTACGTTTATTTGGCAGCGAGCATTTATGCTGCGGGTGTCAGGTTGCGCTTCCGTAGGTTCAGCTTCCACACATAGCCGTTTTCGCCGTCGGGTTCAAACTGATTTGCCTTAAAGCAGTCTTCCAGCGGAACCCTGCCCAGGTCCCTAATGCCGAGGTCCGTGTATACATCTTTCATACCTACGGGTTCCCCGTCTACCACATAGTTCCTGGCGTACGCTACAAGTTTGTCAACGGCACGGGATGCCAGCCCAAAACGCCGGTGGTCTTTAGCTGTAAGGATGTCATGGATGAAGCCAACCTGGGGGCTACCGGTTATGAGGCTGGCTAGTACCAGTCTACCCGTAGCCCTTTCGCGGGCGCCGTAAAACGCCTCTGCCTTCTCAAGCGTAGCACGCCATGAGCGCAGTGCGGCTTCGTCCCACGAGGTCCCAAAGCCTGCCTCACGGCGTAGTGCTAAGATTTCTTCCGCTGTGACGTCATCTTTTCCGACCGGCTCATATCCTGGCGCTAGCCCGTCTAGGCGGTCTGCGGTAAGGGCGGCAATCATACCATCATGCACATTTTGGTTGACCGAATACACGGCACCGTTCGGGTTGTCCCAGTCAATCGGATTGCCATCCAGGCCGGTCACAACGCCGCCAGCTAGCTCTACGGCCAGACCAAGCAGCATATCGTGGATGGTGGTACCCGTGAAGACGCAGGACATACTGTCTAGTTTCAATACGTCACGTATCTGCCCACTAGCCGCAAATGTGCCGTTCGGCTCTGTCGCTAAGTCCCTGCGGAGGTGGCGTGGGTCTAAAAGAGAGCCATGCCAAGATGCGAAGTCATACGGCATGCCTTCTCCGAAGGTAGCTTCTTGCACGGCAGGATTGGTGCGCAAATCTATCCTGTGGCCATTCAGGAAAGTTCCACCCATTTCTCCATCCGCGACCAGCAGCTCATCGGTGAA
>DATIIC010000011.1:0-10296 GCA_035480095.1 Saccharimonadales bacterium (SeqCode)
TGCAGGCAGATGTCTTTCACCAGGTCGGTGAAGATTTCGTTGCGGGCGACGAAGTCGGTCTCGCAGTTAACTTCTACGAGCACGCCGATGCGGTTGTCGTGGTTGTAGGTGCCGACGACGCCCTGGCGGGCTTCGCGCTCACCGCGCTTTTCGGCCTTGGTAAGGCCCTTCTTGCGCATTTCACTCAAGGCTTTGTCGAAGTCGCCGCCGGCGTCTTCAAGTGCCTTTTTAGCGTCGGTCAAACCAACGCCGGTTAGGTCCTTGAGCCGTTTTACTTCTTCGATTGAAATTGCCATATGGTTATTCCGTATCCCTTTCCGCATTCGATAATGCTGCATTAATCTCTACTAAGCTTCTCTCAGTCCGGGACATTAGCCCCTGCCTAATACTACCCGTCACGCTGTGGTCGCTATATACCATTGCGTAGGGCGCGGAAGTGTACTCCGCGTACTCAAAATGCTCGCGGGGTAGCGCCTGCAGGGCATAGGCGCTCTCAAAGTTATATACGTCGCTCATTTACCCCGAACCCTTAGGCTTGCTCTTCGGTTTTGTCGGCCGGTTTGACAGCCTTGGCCTTGCCGGCGGAAACAGCTTTTTCGCAGTAGTCGGCGAACAGCTGCAGTGCCTTGATGGCGTCGTCGTTCATCGGTACCGGGTAAGTAATGTCGGTCGGGTCGGCGTTGCTGTCGACGATGCCGACGATGGGCAGGCCGAGCTTCTTGGCTTCCTTAACGGCGTTGACGTCGTGGACGACATCGAAAACTACGACCACGCCGGGCTTGGCGTTCAGTTCCTTGATGCCGCCGTACAGGTGGTTCAGCTGGTCGATTTCCTCCTGGAAGCGCTGCACCTCCAGCTTGTTGTACTTGGCCGCAAGTTCGCCGGAAGCCATCTTGTTTTCCAGGTCCACCAGGTGGCGGATTTGGGCGCCCACCGTGTTCCAGTTGGTCAGCATGCCGCCGAGCCAGCGCTCAGTCACGAACGGTTGCTTGGTGTCTTCGGCCAGCTTGCGCACGATGTCTTGCGCCTGGCGCTTGGTGCCGACAAACAGAATCTGCTTGTCTTTACTGGCGGTTTCCTGCAGGAAACTCAGTGCGGTTTCCAAGCGGTCGACCGTCTTGGTAAGGTCGATGATGTGGCTGCCGCCGCGCTTGCTGTGAATGTACTGCCCCATCTTCGGGTGCCAGCGGCTGGTCTGGTGGCCGAAGTGTGCGCCGGCCTCTAGCAATTGCTTAATGTCTACGTCTACTGCCATAGGTAGTAGTAAATCCTTTCTTGTACTCTTGTTCTTTAAGCGGAGTGCCCTGCGGTTCCTACACGGTGGCCGCGGGGAGAATACTACTCGCCTGCTTCATTAGTTGACTGTGCCATTGTAACAGATGTGGACCACCCTGGCAAGCCTAGCAGCAAGTGCTCAAATCCAAAAAGTCTTCCTGGTGCACCGCAGCACACACCAAAGGCAGCTCCAGACCTTCCGCACAGCCGGCCACGCTGGCCGTTATAGCCCCCAGCGCACGGGCGGTACGTTCCTGGGCCTGCCTTGCCCTTTCCCGCTCCACGCCTACGACACTTTCTAGCAACCTGGCCGGTAAGCCGTTGAGCCGTGACCCCACCCGAAACTGTTTTTCCGCGCCGGTGGCACGCCATTCCCGTCCGTCACCACCCGGAGCCGGCCGCCAACCCATAGGCGTAATGGTAAATAAGTCCGCCAACTGCACCGTCCCATAGGTGGCAGGCGCCATCCTGGGTTTGGAGTGCCGATTGCCGCCGCGCGAAAGTACCGTCAGGAACGCCCTAACCATGACCCCCGTTTCCCGTTCACCATCCTCACCGGTTTCGGTCACGATGTCTACCCTGGCCTGGTCGGCATCCCGCGCCCCATCCGGCCGGTGCCGGGCAAACAGCTCCTCGAACATGCCGCGGGTTGCCTCTACGGCCTCACGTACCTGGTGGGCACCACTCTCGCCGGGCTGCAATGCCGGCACTTCTACGCTATGGCCACGTCCAAAACCTACCGAGTTGCCCATTTGCACACCTTAGCTTTAAAAATTATCCCTAGATTACACAAGTGGGGACGTAAAAGACAAGTTTCGATTCATATTACAACGTTTCGGTTGGCACAGCCGGCCTGGCGGTAACAGCTGTAGATTAGTTGCGCAAGCTAGAGCGCGTATACATCGTTCGAGATATTATAGTCGTTGAACGTGGTGTTAGTAACCGGGACGCGGATTTTTGTAAGACCCTGTTTCAGCTGGTCTAAGTACCCAAACAGTCCTGGCCGGGTCCGTGTGCTACCTGTCGTTGGCGGCTATCCGCTCCATGAAGTCGGTAAATCCTAACGGACGGGCTTCGGGGCCAGGCTGGCCATCACCAGCGGCCGCCCCCGCCAGCGCTTCTGGTACCTCCACCACCTCGACCGCACCCTGCGTAGCGGCCTTCAACCGGTGGATATGCCCTGCCAAAACAGGGTCCATATCGGGGTGCCGTTGCAAAACCTCATCGTAGGTTACTGGGTCTTCCAGCTGTTGCGGCATTCTATTTTCTGGCATGGTTTTGTTTAGGTGTTGGTTTGCTAATGAATTGCTGCTTACAACTATACCGGTTCGGGGCAAATATGCAACAGTGTGCCACCCCTGTTGACCACACAGCTCCAGAGGTGGTATAATTTCGTCTAACTGTTTGGGATATGCCGACTGCACCCCGCCCTGTGCTAACCGGCCACCACACATACAACTACAACTTACGGGCAAGAGGCATTAACCTAATGAAAAAAGATTTGCACCCCAAGGACTACCGTTTGATAGTCTTCCAGGACCTAAACAACCAGCAGACTTATTTGACACGCTCGACCGTGGCCACCGAAGACGTCATCACCCTAGATGGCGTTGAGTACCCATTGGTGAAAGTGCATATTACCGGCAGCAGCCACCCGTTCTACACCGGTGAAGAGCGCGTGCTCGACATCGAAGGCCGCGTAGACAAATTCAAGGCCCGCGCCGAAGCCGCCAAAGCCGCTAAGGACGCGCGCATCGCCGCAGCCAAAAAGCAGAAGAGCCGCGCCGCCGCCAAGGCCGCCAAAGCCAGCGACGAAACCAAGAGCGCTGAGTAGCTACGCTTCATCAACCGCCCGCGATATCTATATCCGGGCGGTTTTTGTATACTGACACTAAGGAATAGCCATGGAAGAAAAAGAAAACAATTTACGCGCGGAGTTTGCAGAGCTGGAAGCGAAGCTGCAGGACCCTGATATATATAGCGACCCGGCGTATCCGAAGCTGGCCAAGCGGCAGAAATATTTGCAGGATGTGATTGCGCTGTTTGACGCCAAAAAACAGCTGGCGGATGAACGCTTGCAGGCTTCCGAGCTCGCAAGTGGCAGTGATGAGTTGGCCGAACTTGCCCGTCTGGAATTGACCGAATTGGATGAAAAGATTGCCGCAAACATCGATGCCCTGGCCGAAGCATTGACTCCCAAAGACCCCAACGATGAAAAGGACGCGATAGTGGAAATCCGGGCGGCGGCCGGCGGCGACGAAGCCAGTTTGTTCGCGGCTGATTTGTACCGGATGTATTCGCGGTGGGTGGAACGGCACAATTACAAAATGGAGCTGATTTCTGAAAGCCCGAGTGAGGTCGGTGGGTTCAAGGAAATCATCTTCGCGGTGCGCGGCGAAGACATCTACAAGCAGCTGAAATTCGAGGCCGGCGTGCACCGCGTGCAGCGGGTGCCATCCACCGAAAGCCAGGGGCGCATCCACACTTCCACCATTACGGTTTCGGTGTTGCCCGAGGCCGAAGAAACCGACGTCGAAATCAAGGATTCTGATTTGCGGATTGACGTGTTCCGTTCCGGCGGCCACGGCGGCCAGTCGGTGAACACCACGGATAGCGCAGTGCGCATCACCCACCTGCCCTCCGGGCTCGTGGTAGCCAACCAGGACGAAAAATCACAGATTAAAAACAAGGCAAAAGCTTTGAGCGTGCTGCGCTCACGGCTGCTGGCCATAAAAATCGAGGCCGAGCAGAAAGAGCTTTCGGACGCCCGTAAAAACTTGATTGGTTCCGGCGACCGCAGCGAAAAAATCCGCACCTACAATTTCCCGCAGGACCGCATCACCGACCACCGCATCGGCTACTCGCGCAGTAACATCCCCGGCGCCCTGAACGGCGAAATCGACGACCTCATCGAGCAACTTGCCGCCTACGAACGGCAGCTAATAAACGAAGGCCAGTAGCGTGGCGCTCTATTACGTCTTTGGCATTTCTGGTTCAGGCAAATCAACCGTACTGGCAGAATTACGAAAGCGCGGCTTCGAGGCTTACGATGTCGACGAGGCCGGTCCGGCTACTGCTAAGTGGCACAACGACACGACTGGCTTTGTGCATCCAAAATCTTCAGTAAAGGTAGCCAATCGAACGCCTGAATTTTTGGCGCAACACTCTTGGAAAGTCCCGCGCACGGAAGTCGCCGAGCTCGCCAAGGCAGCTCACGGCAAAGTCGTCTTCTTAGGCGGGGCGATTAACAACATGCCCGACCTGGAAGACATTTTTGACGCCGTATTCGCACTGGCCATAGACGACGAAACACTGAAACACCGCTTGGCCACCCGCACCAGCAACGACTGGGGAAAGCTTCCGCACGAGCTCGAACACACCCTCGTCAACAACCAGTGGCTAGCCAAACGCTACCCTGATTCAGGCTACTTGGTGATTGATGCCAGCCAGCCGATTGATGCCGTCATCAACGAAATCTTACACCACGTTGATGAAAATTAGCGATTGGCTGCAATCTACGACCAAGCAGCTTTTGAAGGCTGGAATCAGCACGGCGCGACTGGACTGTTTGGTGCTTTTGGCGGATGAGCTGGAGCGGGACAAAAGTTGGCTGCTTTCGCATGCGGATGATGAATTACAGGGGTCGATTTTGGAAAAATTGAACACTAAAATTGTTCAAAGAGCGCAGCATGTGCCCCTTGCCTACATCCGCGGGCACGCCGAATTCTATGGCCGGAAGTTTGCTGTGAACCCGCACACGTTGGTGCCGCGGCCGGAAACCGAGACCATGGTTGAGTGTCTCAAAGCCCTCTTTCCCCGCCATCAAGCCCGGGACGGCACAGGCACGATAACCATCATAGACATTGGCACAGGATCCGGGGCAATTGCGATTACGGCGAAGTTGGAACTGCCGCAAGCAGCTGTTGTCGCCACCGACATCGACAAGCAGTGTTTGGAAACGGCGCGCGCTAATGCAGCAGAGCTCGGTGCGGACGTCAGCTTCCTGCGCGGCAACCTGTTGGAGCCGCTGCTCGATATGAAGGTTGGGCTTGGCGGCTCGACCATCCTCTGCAACCTGCCCTACGTGCCAGACAACTTCCAAATCAACACCGCCGCTAGCCACGAGCCGCGGCACGCATTGTTTGGCGGCACCGATGGGCTGGATTTGTACCGCGAATTGTTTGCGCAGCTCAATAGTTTAACCGCTAAACCATTGTTCATCCTGGCCGAGTCGCTGCCGCCGCAACATGAGCTGCTCACAAAAATTGCCTTAGCAGCTGGTTACGAACTGCAGCAAACGGACGATTTCGTCCAGCTATTCCGCGCCCGGTAGCCCGTAGGCTTCGACCTTCGGGTGCACGCGCAGTGTGGTCGGGTTCATGGCCGTCAGATTGCGCAGGAACAGGTTGGCATTGCCGTCGCAGCCAATCTGGAAATGGCTGGGCGAAACGGTTGCGGGATAGTCGAACCGGTCGGTGTGGTGCATACGGCCAATCGACACCCAGCCGTCACCGGGCTGCAATTCCACGAACCCACGTTTTGGGGCACTGCCGAACGTGTCATCAGCTATCAGGAAATGAGTGCCGTGCATGTAGGCGTGCTCGGAGGTATCGTCGTACAGCGTGGAACTGACGTCAAACACATAAAACAATCGGTCGGAGGCACCGACCACCAGGCGCAGCGGCGCCCAAAAGCCAAAATCGATTAGTGCTTCATCGGCCCGCAGCAGCGGCGGGCGCTCCGCCAAGATAATCTCTTGTGCGCCGCGCGGCAACACCGTCCGATAGCGGTCGTCATACATCTCTGGAATGTGGCCCAGTAATTGCTCCATACCGGCTATGGTACCGTGCCTGCCGGGGCGAAAAAATAATAATTTTAACTCGGGCGCAGCCAAGCAAGCTTTGGTTTCAGGCAACCTGCGGGTCGACGACGACAACTTTCTTGTCGTCGTTGGCGCGGGAGATGCGCAGCAGTTCATCGGCCGCTTCCTTGGCCGTTCGGCCCGCGCAGGCTTCAAGCATCTCTTGTCTGTTGAGCATGTCCGACTGGCCTTTGCCGGTAATACCATCTGTCAGTAGCAAGAGGCGGTCGCCCGGCCGCGCCATGAAGGCACCCGCCCGCCGGACACCCCCATAATGGCCGCCTAGCGCGTTGGTCAGCCCACTGCCAAATGCCTCGTCGGTGGTAATTTGGGTAAGCTCACCGTCGCGGAGCAGGTACAGCCTGGAGTCGCCCACCGAAACCCAGGCGACATAGGTGCCCTTGCCCTCATCACCCTCCGCCTCTGTCACCAGCCGTGCAACCACCGCGGTTGTAGCCGCGCCTGGATACTCCTGGACGATGCGGGTAGTGGCAGCATCACAGCAGCCTTTTAGCTCGTCAACAACACTCGAAACATGCCGGCCGGCAACTGCTGGTTCAGCACGTTGGTACGTTGTTTCGACTGTGTCGGCCGCCCTTTGGGCTGCCAGGCCGCCATTTTCATTGGCACTCACGCCGTCGAAGACGGCGAATATACCCTGTTCGGGCATAACGAGGCCGCGGTCCTGGTCTTTGTCCGGCCAAGGCTTGCCGGCCTCGCCGCACCAGTCTGGCAGGTGCCGCTCATGGCTTGGGACACCCAGCTCACCGGGCAGCCCAAATGAAGTGCCTGGGGCTATGCCATCTGCAGGTAGCTCGGGTTCCATGCCTCCACTATACACCATGCTATGAGGGGTGCGCTGTAGGGGGTTGTCTGTTTAACTATTGGAGTCAGTCGGGGCGGTGCCGAGCGTGACGTCTTTGGTGATGGTTTTGCCATCACGGAAGATGGTGAGCGTGACCTTGTCGCCGACTTTGTGTTTGCCTAGCAGTGCTACTAGGCTGGTACTTTGGTCGATGTCTACGCCGTCAATCTTCGTAATGACATCGCCCGGCTTGACACCGGCTTGGTCGGCCGGGCCGTCCGCTATCACGGTTTCCTGCCCGCCCACCTGCGACGAGGTCGGTATGTACGCGCCCTGCGAAACTTTGATGTTGTATTGGTTTACGATGTCGCTCGTTAGCGGGATGTAAATGACGCCGAGGTATGGGCGCTCCAGCTTGCCGGTTTGCTCCACACTGGTCACCAGGCCGGCTACGTCGTTAATGGGGATGGCGAAGCCGATGTTTTGGCTGCCCGATGCCAGCGCCGTGTTCATGCCGATGACCTCGCCGTCCAAGTTCACGAGCGGGCCGCCGCTGTTACCTTCGTTGATGGCGGCGTCGGTTTGGAACAGGTCGTCCAGGCTTTCTGAATCAGACCCGTCACTGCTACTGGCCTGCAGGCTGCGGCCGTGGCCGGAAATAATGCCGCTGGTGACCGTGTTTTGGAACTGGCCGAGGGCGTTGCCGATGGCCACTACTGGGTCGCCGATTTTCATCAGCGAGGAGTCGCCCAATTTAGCCGGTACTAATTTACGCCCCTGCAGGTCGTTGACTTGCAGGAAGGCCACGTCCAGCGAATCGCTGCTCTTGGTACGCCCGACAACCTTTACGTCGTTAAAGACGGTGCCATCACTGAGGGTGACACTGACATTCGTGGTGCCGGCCGGAACAACGTGGCGGTTGGTCATAATCAAGCCGGTGTCCGTTAGGATGATGCCGGTGCCGGCGCTGCGCTGGGTCTGCGTGCCGCTGACGCCGCCGAGAAAGTCGGCGTAGGGGTTATCCGTCTGCACCTGCCCCGTCACGTTGACCGAAACTACGCTCTGGCCAACGTCTTTGGCGATTTTACTGATGACGGCCGCCTCGCCCTGCAGCACGACTTTTTGCTGCGTCACGTTGGCGGTGTTTTCTATGCCCCGGCTGGTTGCGCCCAGCCAGCCGCCGCCAAAACCAAGCGCCAAGACGATGATGGCACCCAGCAACCAGGTGAGCATGCCCTTGTGACGGTAAAACTCCGTTACCGGATGCCGGCCGCGCTTCGATGCAGCCCCCTTTGGCCTGGGGGACTCGGCTTGGGCGTGTTGCGGTTCGGGCGCAGGGAGCGGGATTGGCTTCTCGCGCTTACCATCGGCCTCTACACTGGCCATACCGGTTGCCTTGCCCTCTTCCAGCTCGTTGTTGCTTGGTTTTTCGTTGTCTTGGTCCACGTTATTCGTTACCCTCCCATCTGATACATCAAGTTTAGTCTACGAACTGCTGTTTATACGATTTTGTCGCCCCAATCGGAGAAAGCCAGGACTACCAGCACAATGGCGACCATGATGAACACGATTTGCCTGCGCACCCCGTGTTTCAGCCGGTCAAAATGGTCCAGGTAGTACAACGTACCCAGCCCAAAGCCAATGGCCAGCAGCAACAGCGTCGGCTGCGCCACCGGGCCGTAAAACAGCAGCCAGTGGCCCAAAATCCACACCAACATGGCGCCAAAGTATGCCCAGAAGTACGCCAGCAGCCGGGTGTAGGGCTCGTCGAAGCTGTAGAAGAAGTGGTGGGCGGCAAAGAAGCACAAGAGTCCGCCGGCACCGACCAGTAAGTACAGCGGTTCGTGGTCCCACACCAGGAACATAGCCATTAGTCCTGCCGCGAAGCCAATCAAGGCCTGGAGTGACACCCACAACGTGTCGCCGCGGGGTTTGATGAAAATCAGCCAGGCGGCCCACAAGCCAGCCCAGACTAACTGGATCCATTCACTGCCGGTCACCGACATGAACGCCAGCACCGAGACACCGACAATCATGTCGATGGCATTGGCCCGGATGTTGGCCGTCCAGAAGCGGGGTCGTACTGCAAACATTCTCCATTTACTTAACAAAATTAAGCTTAAGGCTAGCGGGAGAAATGTCCAGCGCACCAACAGGAACACCAAAATGGGCAGCAAGGCGTTATAGACATAATAAAACGAGTGCGAAAAGCCGCGGCTTGGTGTTAGCTTGTTGATTAGCGGCCTCATGTCAAACCCCTCTTTCGGTGCCTAAAGGCTTCATTTAGAGAGTATTATAACAAACTTGGCACTGTCCTGCGGTACGGTAACCCCGTCCGGCAGCGAGGTTACCGCCGCCTTAATCTCGTAGTGCTCTTCCAGGTAGTGGAGTGTGTAGGGGTCTTTACCCTTCGAGAGGTCGACGAGGACAGGTGCCGTAACGGGCGCGGTACTGGCCAGGCCGCCAGTGACGTTATAGCCATAGGTCTTGAGTTGGCCGGCCGCGGCTTGCGCCCCGGCGAGCGTTGGCGCCACCACCGTTACCGGGGCGTTTTCCTTCAGCAAATAGCCGTCTGGTAATTGGCTGCGCACGTAGGCTTGGATGTCGGCATACTGGTCGAAGCCGGCGATTGGCCGCACCACTGAGGCATCACCGACACGGTCGGTAGTGACCAGCTTGTGGCCGTCGTCGGTCAGCCCCACCGAATGGATTTGGCTGTCATCAATCTTCTTCATAATGCCGTACAGGCGCGCCGCACCTTGGGTGCTCAGGTCGGAATAGACATTGTTGCCGAAGGCGTTCATCAGCCCGTCAATTTTACCGGGGTTACTGAGCGTGCCTAAGTTGAGCGCCTTGTCTTTGAGCGCCAGCAGGATTTGCCGTTGGCGCTGGGAACGGGCAAAATCGCTGGTAGTTTCGCGCGAGCGGGCGTACATCAGGGCCTTCACGCCATCCATCTGCTGCAGGCCGGCTGCAGCCAACACCGGGTTGTTGTGGTTTTCCCAGGCCATGGTCGGGTCGTAGAGCTCGGTTGGTACGTCCACGGTCACACCGTCGACTACATCGACCGCCTGGCGGAAGGCCTGGAAGTTCACCAGCATGTGGTAGTTCACTTTTATACCCAATACATTCGTGACGACTTGGTCGATGGAGTTAAAGCCGGCCTCGACAGCGTTAGCATTGGCGTTGGACGAGTCCAGCTTGCCGATGTAGTGGTACTTGCCGCTTTCGTATGCGGCGTTGATTTTTTGCTGTTTGCCAAAGTAATTGACCGGCTGCTGCACCCAGAGGTCACGCGGCACGCTGAGCATAACGGCGGTGTGGTTTACGGGGTCAATGCTCATGACGACGATGG
>DATIIC010000012.1:0-164717 GCA_035480095.1 Saccharimonadales bacterium (SeqCode)
AACGGTCTTCCAAGGCGCCACGCTGTATTTAGCAGATGCAATTATCAACGGTTTGTCGCTCTTTTTCATCGCCAAAGCCGTCGACCCCAGCCTGGCCTACAGTAACATCATCTTCGCCATGGGCGCCGGCAGCCTGGCCGGCGCTGCCAGCATGCTCGCCATCTTTGCGCCAAGCGGCCTGGGTGTGCGCGAAGGCATCCAACTGGTGTTATTTAGCTTGATTATGCCCAAAGAGCTGGCGTTAGCAGTCACTATCATTACCAGACTGTGGAGCGTGGGTGTGGACTTCGCGTTCTTCGGCCTCAGCCGCTTGATTGCCGGCAAATCGGTGGCAGCCAAGACAGACCGCCAAACCGCCAACCTAAATGATGTCCCACAGACGCTCAAATAGCAGTCTCTGCATAGCCGCCACGCCAGCATCTTCCACCACCACACCGTAAGGTGTGTTGTCATTCGAAATCGAGATGTTGGCGACTTTGTTGTCGTAAATCAGCACGTAGCTGGAGGTGCTGTCGTCATTCGGCTCTCCCAGCCATTTGCGCTCGCTGACGTCAGCCGGGTCACCGCCCTCACCCACGGCAATCACTTTCACGGCAATGCCCTCGCGGATACGCCGCTCGGTGAATTCCGGGAAGCTGCGGTACAAGTACTGCCGGAGTGGCCGCGATGAATAGGCGTAGTACTGTGGCTGCTCCAGCTGGCCGCAGGTTTGCAGCACGTCCTTCAAAATCGCCACGATGCCTTCGTCGTCTTCGTAGTAGCGCACCACCGGCCGTCCGACAGGCCGGGCCTTCTTGGCAAGTAGATCGGGAATGAGCTCTTGCGCGCGCTGCTGCGTTTCCCAGAGGTCTTTGCGGCGGTCGCGGATGAGGTCGTAAATCTTCTCGGGTGATTCGGCGGTGAAGTATTCGCGCTGGCCCTTGTGCCGCACGCCGACTAGTCCGACGGCAATCAAGCGCCGGATGGCTTCGTACGTGGTGCCTCGGTTGATACCGCTCTGCTGTGACACTTTGCGGATGGAAACGGTCGGTAGGTTCAGCAGCGCCCAGTAGGTTTCGGCGTCGGTGTGGGCAAAGCCGAGCTCTAGGAGCAACTTTTGTACGGTAAATCTGTCATTTTTCATACACCAAATTGTGTTCCTTCTCTGTAAATTTGTCAATAAATTGTTGCCAAAAAATTAGCCTTTCTGATGATCATACTTATAATCAGTCCGTATCAACTCAAGGATTTAGTATGCCCAAACCTGAAGATATTGTACTCACTGGTGTTATGACCCGCCACGACGGCGCCTGGCTAGACGTAACCAACGACCGGCACATGCCACAACTAGACGAAACTTTTGTGGGTGAGCAGCCGTGGTCAGCAGATGAATTTGAGTGGTTTTTGCAACGCTGCGGCCCAAGAATGGTTGTCGCCGTGCTGGGTGAGACAGTCGTGGGCTCTGGTGTGCTAACCCCCATACGTGAGCAGCACCGCAAAGCAACTGCGGGCTACATTGGCGGCATCATCGCCGACGAAGCAGTTCGCGGCAGGGGCGTAGGTGTCGCCGTTATGGGCCAGCTGGACCAAGTGGCAATAGATCAGGGTCTGCCATCTGTTGCCTTAAACACGGAGGAACCTCGCCAGGTAGCTATTGCGATGTACCGGAAGCTTGGCTATGTTGAGGTTCCGGGAACCAGGGGCCACTACGCTAAAGAACTCTCTCCCGACATGGAAACTCGCGCCGTACCAGGCGAAGTCTTGAGCGGTTACTTTGGAGATGCCAACACCGTTTCGGGTCCCCTGGGCGAAGGTCTCATCAACCGCACCTTCCTGACGAAGACGTGGACCGACGAAGGGGTGAAAACAAGCGTACTACAGCGTATCAACCCGGCCTTTGGGCCAGAACTGGTAGTGGACAATGCTATGGTGTCCGACATGTTGGCAGAAGACGGCTGGGAAGTGGCCGAAACACTGCCCCCAGTCGACGGCGGCCTGTTTTTCCGCGATAGTGCCGGGCGCATTTGGCGACAACTGCGCTACATAGAATCGGACGGCCAGATTCCAGAAAACCTGACGTCGGAGACACTGCGCGGGGTTGGTGGCTTACTTGGCCGATTACACAACACACTGGCCAAACGAGACTATCAGCCCACGTTCAGCATCCCCCACTTTCACGATACCTCGCATTACGCTGGACGGCTGCAGGACCTGCACATGCAGTTGCCAAGCCCCGAATCTGCCGGCCTAGCGACGGACCTGCTAAAGGCCTACCAGGCTCTGCCGGAATTGCCGGCTAAAGAACAGCTGATTCACGGTGACCCACAGCTTACGAATATCCTCTTCCGGGACGAGAAGCCGTACACCTACATTGATTTTGACACTACCATGAAGGGCACTATATGGATGGACATCGGAGACTTGCTGCGTGCCACATTCGAAGACGACCTGAAGGCCGGCCGACAACCAGATGTCAGCAAGTTGCGCCCAATCATCGAAGGTTACTATGCAGAGGCCCGCCCCGAGGTTGATGCGGATGAATTTTACGACCAGGCATTGACAGCAACCCAGCTAATCGCCCTGGAGCTTGGCATGCGGTTTGTGAACGACATCGCCGACGACAACTACTTCGGCTGGGACAAGGCACGCTTTGCGAACCGGCACGACAACCACATGTGGCGCGCCGGCATTCAGTGGCAGATTTACCAAACAGTTAGTGAAATGAAGGGGGCGTAGCATGGCAATTGACACCGTTCTGTTTGATTTCTTTGGGGTGATATATGATGACCCACAAAAAGCGCTGGTTCGCCGACACCCTGGCCGCGTGGCAGAGATTGCTGCTACGGCTTTGCTGCTCGACACTGGCGACATTAGCTATGACGAGTACTTCGTGCGGCTGGCGGAAATCACTGGCGAATCATATGACCTGCTCCGCGAGCTATTCCTTGCGCCGGAACTCATAAACCACGCCGTAGTTGGCACCATCAGCCAGCTAAAGCCGCATTGGCGCATCGGGCTGCTTTCTAACACCTGTACCGAAGAGCTGGATTTCCTGTTCGCGCAGCATGACCTGGGCAGCTTATTTCACACCGTAGTGGTGTCGTCGGAAACCGGCTTGGCCAAGCCTGACCACCGTATTTTCCATGTAGCGTTGGAGCGCTTGGGCGCGAAAGCCGGTTCGACGGTGTTTATAGACGACAGCGAACCAAACGTGTTGGCAGCCCGGCAGGTTGGTTTGACCGCGATTCATTTTAAAGACGCCCGCCAGTTGCGCACTGAACTCGACAAACTTGGCGTTAGTGTATTAGGCCCGGTTGGGCAGAAGGTATAGCTATATGTGTGGAATTGTTGGATTTATTGGCGAGCAACCGAAGGCGGTGGATGTGGTGTTGGATGGGCTGACATCGCTGGAATACCGCGGGTACGACTCAGCCGGTTTGGCGTTTTTGGACGGCAAGAAAATTACGGTGGACAAGCAAGTGGGGCGCGTACAGGCGCTGCGCGATTCGCTTGGCGCAAGCAAAAAGTCGAGCGCGGCCATCGGCCACACCCGTTGGGCAACCCACGGCACGCCGACGATACTGAACGCGCACCCGCACTTTAACGCCGACAAAACCATCATGGCCGTACACAACGGCATCATCGAAAACCACGCCGAGCTGCGTGAGCACCTGCAAAAGCAGGGTTATAAATTTGTGAGCCAAACCGACACTGAAGTCATACCGCACCTAATCGATTTCTACCGCCGCTCAGCCAGCAGCTTCGAAGAGGCCCTTGAACAAGCACTAGACCAGCTACGCGGTGCGTATGCACTGGGTGTTATGACTACCGAGGAGCCAGACGTACTATATGCCGCCAAACTCAGCAGCCCGCTAGTACTGGGTGTTGGCGACGATATGTGCGTCATTGCAAGCGACCCAACCGCAATTATGGAACACACCAAACGCGTGGTGTTTCTAAAAGACTACGAGTTTGTGCGGGCCGAGAAGAATGGCGACTACCGCATCAAGGATTTCAAAAACGCTGTGCCGGTTAGCCGCGAAGCGGAGGTGCTAGACTATGACGCTGACGTCATTAGCAAAGGCGACTTTCCCGACTTTACCATTAAAGAAATCAACGAAATCCCCGCAGCCGTACGCTCGGCTATGCTTGGCCGCATTAAGCTAGAATCTAACACGGTTAAACTGGGTGGCTTAGAAAGCGTAGCAGAACAGCTACGGTTCATTGACCGGATTGTAATTGTGTCGTGTGGCACGGCGTCGTTTGCGGGGCTATACGGCGAATACGCGATTGAAGAAATCGCCGGCATACCGGTAGAACTGCACCAGGCTAGCGAATTTAAATATCGCAAGCAGCCATTTAACCGCGGCACCGCTGTTATCGGCGTTAGCCAGTCCGGTGAAACGGCCGACACCATTGCTGCACTACAGATGGTTGAAAACTACGGCATGTTGCGCCTGGGCGTGGTGAATGCCGTGGGTAGCACGGTTGCGCGTATGACTGATGCCGGCGTGTATTGCCATGCTGGCCGGGAGCAAGCCGTCGCCAGCACCAAGGCATTCTTTTCGCAGGCGGTCATCCTAATGCTTATTGGCCTGTACCTAAGCAACGGCCGTTCGCCGTTGTATAAGCCCCTGCTAAAAGAACTGGACTCACTGCCAGACAAAATGAAACATATTATCGACAACACCGATGAAATTAAAGCCCTGGCCGAAAAGTACAAAGACTACGATGACTACTTTTACCTGGGCCGTGGCTATGGCTACCCAGTGGCGCTCGAAGGCACATTGAAGCAAAAAGAGTGTACCCTGTCCCACGCCGAAGCCTATCCGGCTGGCGAAATGAAACATGGGCCGTTGGCGCTGATTGACGAAGACTTTGTGTCGTTCGTGGTGGCAACCGACTCAGAGCTGCTCGAAAAAACTATGTCGAACATACAGGAAGTAAAAGCCCGTGGCGGTCCAGTGATTGCCGTGGCAACCGAGGGCAACGAAATGATTAGCAGCCTGGCAGACGACGTCATTTACGTCCCCCGCTCCATGGAACAAACCAGCCCGCTGCTGGCAGCTGTGGTTATGCAGCTATTTAGCTACTATGTTGCCATCGCCCGCGGCATCGACGTCGACAGACCTCGTAATCTAGCCAAGTCAGTTACCGTAGAATAGCCTAGAGATACTCGGTTTCACCGCGTTCTTCGAGCATTTTCTGGATGTCTTTGATTTTGTCGATTTCGTCGCGTGGCAAAACGAGCAGTGCCTGTTCGCTATCCACTACGACTATGTCTTTGAGGCCTGCGACAGCAATGATTTTCTTCTCGTTCTGGGACTTTACCAGTGTGCCGCGCGTGCCGATGGCAACGACATTGGCGTCAAAATGGTTACCATCATCATCCTCGCTGAATTCGCGGACTGACTCCCAGGTCCCAACGTCGGTGTTTCTGAATGGCAACAGCAGCGCGACTGCTTCGCCGGAATCCATTAGGTGGCGAGTCACATCTTCCGTTGGGCCCTTCGCCATGGTCTCGTAAATCTCCCGGACGGCCTCCTGCTCACCTGGTTTGTCCAGTACGTCTTTGACTTTCATGAGCGCCTCATACCAGTCGGGGCGGTATTGCTTGTACGCCTCGATGATTTTGGCCGGATACCAACAAAGGTGGTTCCAGTGTAGGGCCACCCGAAAGTTCTCTACAAGGTGGCGGGTCTCCCGCACCGTGCCTTTGCGGTAGTGGAATTTGCTGATGACGTACGCCTCTACCTTGCCACCGTCTACTGCTTCGGCCAATTCGAGGTAGTCAGCGCCCATGTTCGGTTCAGTGGCTTTCACGCCACCAGTTATGTAGCAACCACGCTCGGTAACAATTTTTTCGGCAGCCTGTATCATCTCGATGAACTTTGCACCGGGCTCGCGCACCATGTCACCCTGCACATAGAACACTGGCTCCTCCGGGAACTGCAGCGAAAGCTTTAGAAATGCCAGTCCTTCAGCCGGTCCACGGTCCAGTGCGATATCCGGCTCAACAATGTAGTTTTTGAGCGGGATTTGCGGCGACTGCTCGCTGACATATTTAATAAATTTCTGCTTGGTAGAAACAAAGATGTCTTCCGGAGCAAACTCGCTGAGCAGTGTCTCGACTGCGAATTGGTAGGCCGACACATCCCCGATAATCGGCTGGAACTGCTTTGGTTTGTCCTGCCGGCTATATGGCCACAGCTTGGTACCCTGCCCCCCTGCGACAATCAAAATCTTCATCACCCCTAGTGTAGCATGGCCGTCTGGCCCAAAATTGACACGACGCGCCTCACGGCGTACTGTGGAGGCAGCTAATACAGAGGGTATTAGTTGACAAGCATAAACGTAAGTAAAGGAGAAATCCCCGTGGATGCTATCAACACTATTTTTAAGGCGTACGACGTACGCGGTAAAGTCGGCACGGAACTCACGGCCGATACCGTGAAAGCCATAGGCAAGGCGTTTGCTGCGTGGCTGCCAGCCGACGGCCCAGTGGTCATCGGCCATGACATGCGCACCGACTCAGCCGACCTAGCAAGGGCGCTAGCCGATGGCATCCGGTCGCAGGGCCGGGACGTCTGGGACATTGGCCTGGCCAGCAGCGACATGGTGTATTTTGCGCCTGGCAAGTTCGAGGAACTGGCGGGCGGCGCGGTCATCACGGCCAGCCACAACCCTGGCGAGTACAACGGCATTAAGTTTTGCCGCGAGAAAGCACTGCCGGTCGGCATTGAATCCGGCCTGGCAGAAATCCGGGACATGGTTGTTGCCGGCAAGCCCAGCCAAGCCGCCGCCAAAGAGGGCGCCGTAATCAAAAAGGATTTGCTGGAGACGTGGATTGACCACGTCCTAACGTTTGTGGATGTCAGCAAAATCAAGCCGCTAAGAATTGGCGTCGACGCCGGCAACGGCATGTGCGGACTTACCATGCCAAAGCTTGCGCAGCGGCTGCCAATCACGGTTGAGCCGCTGTACTTTGAGCTCGATGGTACCTTCCCGAACCACGAAGCCAATCCCATGAAGACGGAAACGCTGCACGATTTGTCGAAGTTGATTGTTGCTAAAAAACTGGACTTCGGCATCGCCTTCGACGGTGACGGCGACCGCATGGCGCTGGTGGACGAGCACGGTGAACCGCTCACCGGCAGCATGACGTTTGCCCTGCTTAGCCAATACGTACTGGCCAGGCACCCGGGCGCTACCGTTGTGCACGACCTGCGCATGAGCCGCTCCACGCTGGATATGATTCACAAAGCCGGCGGCAAAACCGTCAATGCCAAGGTGGGTAACACGTTCATCAAGGAACTGGTCCGGCAGCATGACGCCGACCTCGGCGGCGAAATAACCGGCCACTTTATGTTCAAGGAAAACTACTTTGTGGACTCCGGGCTGCTTGCCGCCCTGATTGCCATCGAGGTACTGTCGGAAGCAGACTTTACGCTCAGCGAGTTTGTGAAGCGCTACGATACCTACGCGCACCGGCCCGAAATCAATCTGCATGTCGAAGACAAACGGGCCGCGCTAGAGAAACTGGCCGGGGCATTTGATGATGCCGAATTGTCGCACCTGGACGGCCTGAGTGTCGACTACCCGGACCGCTGGTTTAACTTGCGTCCCAGCAACACCGAACCGATGATGCGGTTGAACGGCGAAGCCAAAACGCTGGAAGATTTTGATGCCATGACCGCCAAGGTCAGTAAGATTGTAGAAGGCATGTAGCTCATGAGCAGAGTCTTAGTTACGGGTGGGGCGGGCTATATTGGCTCGCACACCACCATTGAACTGTTGCAGCATGGGCACGAAATTACCGTCGTCGATAATTTGAGCAATAGTTCGGCCGGGTCACTAGACGCAGTCAGAAAGCTAACCGGCAAGCCAGTGCAGCTCCACGAAATCGACATTGCAGACCAAGCAGCGCTGGGCAAAATCATGGATGAAGGAAAATTCGACGCCGTCATTCATTTTGCCGCCTTCAAGGCCGTGGGCGAATCGGTCAACGAGCCGCTGAAGTACTATCAAAATAACGTGGGCGGATTCGTGTCTTTACTGGAGGCAGTGGTCAAACACAGCATCCCAAAGTTTGTGTTTTCGTCGACTGCTGCCGTGTACGGCACACCCCCGGTTGACCGAGTGACCGAGGAAACCCCTACTAATCCCGAATCTCCGTATGGCTGGAGCAAGTACATGGACGAAATTGTGCTGCGGGATTGTTGCGCAGCCACAACGCTGCATGGTACGGCACTGCGCTACTTTAATGTAGTGGGCGCACACGAGTCCGGTGAACTAGGTGAATCGCCGCTCGGCCGGCCGAACAACCTGCTGCCGCTGGTGGTGCAAGCGACTGCCGGCAAAATTCCGCCATTGACCGTCTACGGCACCGACTACCCCACCGCCGATGGCACCTGCGAGCGTGACTTCATCCACGTAGTGGACCTCGCTCGGGCGCACGTGGCCGCACTGGAACACGACAGCTCGGATGGGATGAATTACCATGTGTTTAACGTGGGCACCGGCCATCCCACCAGCGTGCTGAAACTCATCGAAACGTTTGAATCGGTCAACGGCGTCAAGGTACCGCACACGTTGGGCGAGCGCCGCCCGGGCGACCCCGCGGCCTACTTTGCCGCACCCGACAAAGCACAGGCGCAACTTGGCTGGCAGGCCACCAAAACCATCGAAGACGCCTGCCGCGACGCCTGGAACTGGCAAACAAAACACCCTAACGGCTTTACAAAGGAGCACTCATGAAATTACTAGTAACTGGCGGCGCCGGCTTCATCGGCGGCAACTTTGTGCACTACACGGTAAAGAACCGGCCGGACTATGAAATTACGGTGGTAGATGCCCTCACTTATGCCGGCAACAAGGCAAGCCTTGAACCGGTAATGGACAAAATCACATTCGTGGAAGGCAACATTTGCGATGCCGAACTCATGGACAAACTCGTCAGTGAAACCGACGTGGTCGTGCACTTTGCGGCCGAAAGCCACAACGACAACTCCCTGCGCGAACCGGAGCCATTTATGTACACCAACTTCATCGGCACCTACCGCGTGCTCGAAGCAGTTCGTAAGCATGGGAAACGGCTGCACCACATCAGCACCGACGAAGTGTTCGGTGACCTGGCACTCGACGACCCAAACAAATTCACCGAAGCTACGCCGTACAACCCGTCGAGCCCCTACTCTGCTTCGAAAGCCAGTTCGGACCTGCTAGTGCGCGCCTGGGTGCGTTCGTTCGGCATCCACGCCACCATCTCAAACTGCTCCAACAATTACGGCCCGTACATGCACATCGAAAAGTTCATTCCGCGCCAAATCACCAACATTTTGAGCGGCATCAAACCCAAAGTGTACGGTGACGGCCTGAATGTCCGCGACTGGATTCATGTAAACGACCACAACGACGCCGTACTGGCCATCATCGAAAAGGGCAAGGCCGGCGAAACCTACATGATTGGTGCTAACGGCGAAAAGAACAACAATGAAGTCGTCGAAACCTTACTGGAACTAATGGGCAAACCCAAAGACTGGTTTGAGCGTGTCAACGACCGTGCCGGCCACGACCGCCGCTATGCCATCGACTGGACTAAGCTGCGCACCGAGCTCGGCTGGGAGCCCAAACTAGGCTGGGAAGGTGGCCTGAAGGCCATGATTGACTGGTACACCGCCAACGAAGCCTGGTGGAAGGGCGAAAAAGCGGCCGTCGAAGCAGCCTACGCCAAGCAGGGACAATAGCCATGGAAATGAACTTCTGCCGGCGCTGCGGCAAGCCACTCACCAAGGCCGCCAAGCACATGTACAAATGCGCAGACGGGCACACGATTTTTCCGAACTCGTCACCCACCGTCGGTGTGTTCTTTGTGACACCCGACAACCATGTGTTGCTCTCTGTCCGCGGCATAGAACCGCACAAAGGCATGCTGGACGCCGTTGGTGGGTTTTTGGACGGCGAAGAAAGCCTTGAGGACGCCGCCCGGCGTGAAATCCGCGAGGAAGTGCAGCTGGAGCCGGACCAATACGAGCCCTTCCGCTACCTGACGAGTTGTTACGAGACCTACCCCTACCAGGGCGAAAGCCTCCCGATTGCCAGCGCCATGTACTGGACTCGTTTGAAGGGCGACGCACAGCTCCAGCCATCGGACGATGTCCTGGAAATCAAATCAGTCCCTTTGTATGAAGTAGACATGGCGGCGCTGCACGCCGATGATATTCGCGCCGGCATCCGTGAATTACAAAGGCTCTTTCAAAGTAACGAAATTAAGGAGAAGCGTTGATGGCAGTACCAACAACAGAAGTTACATCAAGGGAAACAGACATACCCGGCCTACTCATTTTTGAGGTTACAAAGGTCGGTGATGAACGAGGTTACTTCCAGGAAACCTACCAAAAGGCCAAGCTGGTTGCGGCCGGGCTGCCAGAGACATTCAACGTCATTCAGACAAACGTTTCGTACAACAAGCAGGTGGGCGTCACACGCGGCCTTCATGCCGAACCGTGGGATAAATATATATCTATAGTTAAAGGCAAGGTATTTTCAGCCTACGTTGATTTGCGCGAGGGCGACAGCTTCGGCAAAGTGGTCACGGTGGAAATCACACCTACCGTCTGCGTCTATTTGCCACGCGGGGTAGCAAACTCGCTCCAGACCCTAGAGGACGACACATACTACTTATATGGCTGGAACGCGCACTGGAGCGCAGAACTATACGACGAGTATTGCTTCGCCAACCTGGCCGACCCAGCCATAGGCGTCAAGTGGCCCATCCCGCTGGACCAAGCCATAATGTCCGACCGCGACCGCAACCACCCACTGCTTAAAGACGCAAGGAGATTTGAGTCATGAACGATTCCGAAATCTTGATTATTGGCGCCAAAGGCCAGCTGGGCACGGCGCTGCGAGCACAATACCCCGGTGCGCGAGCGTTCGATTCAGACGGGCTAGACATCACTGACCGCAAAGCCGTGGAGGCGTTTGACTGGAAGGGCGTGAAGGTCATTTTGAACGCCGCAGCGTACACCAACGTGGACGGCGCCGAGACCGAGGAAGGCCGCGTGCTGGCCTGGAGCATCAATGCCGACGCAGTCGCGAACTTGGTGGCCGTGGCTGCGCAGTATGATGCTACCCTGGTGCACATTTCGACCGATTACGTGTTTGATGGCACCATCGAGCCACACACCGAGAGTGAGTCGTTTTCGCCGCTTTCCGTGTATGGAGCCAGCAAGGCAGCCGGCGACATCGCCGTTTCGCTCGCGCCGAAGTTCTACCTGCTGCGCACCACCTGGGTGATTGGCGAGGGCAAGAACTTCGTGCGCACCATGTTGGGCCTGGGCGAAAAGGGCGTGACTCCAACTGTCGTAGCCGACCAAGTTGGACGGTTGACGTTCACGGGCGAGTTGGTGCGCATCATCGACCACCTGCTGACCGGGAAAGCGGCTTACGGCGCCTACAACGCTACGAACACCGGCGAACCGGCCAGCTGGGCAGACATCGCCCGCGAAATTTTCAAGCTGGGTGGGTACGATTTGCAAGTTACCGACACAACTACCGAAGAGTACTTTGCGGGCAAGGAAGGCATCGCGCCACGGCCGCTGAAGAGCATTATGGATTTGGGCAAATTAGAGGCCACCGGGTTCAAGCCGCGTGATTGGCACGAAGACCTTAAAGACTACGTCGCGAAGGAGCAGACACAATGAAAGGCATAATTCTAGCCGGCGGTTCGGGCACGCGGCTGTACCCAATCACCAAAGGTATTAGCAAACAGTTGATGCCAATCTACGACAAGCCGATGATTTACTATCCGGTAAGTACCCTGATGATGGCCGGTATCCGCGAAATCCTCATCATTACTACGCCAGAAGACAACGAGGCGTTCCGGCGGCTGCTAGGCGACGGCTCGCAACTGGGGTGCCGATTTGAGTACGCCGTGCAGCCATCACCCGACGGGCTGGCACAGGCGTTCATCATCGGCGAAGCGTTTATTGGTGACGACAAGGTCTGTCTGATTTTAGGCGATAACCTATACTACGGCCACGGCTTTGGTAACAGCTTAAAAAAATGTGTCAACCCGAACGGCGGCATCATCTTCGCATACCAGGTTTCCGACCCAGAACGCTACGGCGTGGTTGAGTTTGATGAAAACCACAAGGTAATTTCCATCGAAGAAAAACCGGCCAAACCAAAAAGTAATTATGCCGTGCCAGGGCTGTATTTCTATGACAACCGGGTCGTGGAGATTGCCAAAAACCTAAAACCGAGCGACCGTGGTGAAATTGAAATCACTGGCGTCAACGAAGAGTACTTAAACCGCGGCAAGCTGAAGGTACAAACCATGGGCCGCGGCAGCGCCTGGCTGGACACCGGCACGTTCGAAAGCATGAACCAGGCCAGCCAGTTCGTGGAGGTCATCGAACAGCGCACCGGTTTTAAAATCGGCTGCATCGAGGAAGTCGCCTACCAGGAAGGCTACATCACCGCCGACCAGCTGCGCGCCTTGGCCGAACCACTGCACAAATCCGGGTATGGGAAGTACCTGCTAAGTCTGGTCGACTAGGCTTAGTCTGGCTTCGGGCGCGCCCTGAACACGAAGCGTTTGTAGAGGACGTAATTCCAGACAAGGGCGACGGTTGAGCCGGCGGCGAGCGCTAGGCCGTAGTAAACACCCAGAAACCGCACCAACCCGACCACGACCGCGCTGTTAATGGCCATTCCCGTGAGGGCGCTGGCATGAAAGCGCCATAGTTTTCGAACCAGCGGAATGTGCCCATGGCCATCGAATGCCCAATAGTTATTGCCGGCGAAGGTAACCAGAATGGCCAGCTCCACACTAATGACCTGTGCTACTAGAATTGGCAAGTTGAGCAAACCAAAAAAGAGCGCTAACCCCAGAAAATTGGCCACAAAACCAACCGCACCGACGATTATAAACCTGACCTTGTCGTGCTTGCCGTAGGCCGCATACAAACCTTTTGCCTTCTGTGCGAGGGGTTTCATTTGACGCTTCTGACCGACGGCGTACGCAGATAGGCCAGGTGTTTGGCTTCGTTGCGCCCCTTGGTCACCGTACGCAGTATTAACCCGACCATAAATGCCAAGAAGCCGCCCAGGGCAATCGTACCGGCAACAATTACGGTTGGGAACCGCCGTACCTCGTTGGTGTGCAGATATTCAAAATACACCGGCAACAGCATCAGGGCAGCAACCAACAACAGCACACCACCAATGATTCCCCAAAATCGTGAAGGTCGTTCGTTGGAATACAGGCGCACAATCATCTTGAGGATGCGCCAACCATCCTTGTACGTAGACAGCTTGCTTTCCGATCCGGCCATGCGCTCAACATAGAGCGTCGGCACCTCGGCATAGGGCAACCTCATCTCCAGCGCAAACACGGTTAGCTCCGTTTCGGTTTCGAAGCGGCGTGACTCGGCAGGAAATGATTTAGCAAACCGCCGTGAAAATGCCCTATAGCCCGACAGCATGTCGGTAAAATCACCACCAAATATGCGCTGTACCGAGCCGGTAAGCAGCTTGTTGCCTAGGCGGTGTCCCGGACGATAGTTTTTGTTGTCGGTTGACTCCTCTACCCGGCAGCCGACCACCATGTCCAGGTTTTGTTCGACGAGTGTAGTGACCAATTTGGGCGCGCTGGCTGCGTCGTAGGTTGCATCACCATCAACCATCACGTACACATCCGCGTCTACATCCGCAAACATGCGCCGGACCACGTTACCCTTGCCCGACTGCCGTACGCTATGCACCATGGCACCTGCTGCACGGGCACGCTCTGCCGTCCCATCGCTCGAATTGTTATCAAACACATGTATTGCAGCACCAGGAAGTGCCTTGCGGAAATCGTGCACCACGGTAGCAACACTTGCCTCTTCGTTGTAGCACGGTACCACAACGGCAACCGATAAGCTGGATTCTTTCATATTCTCTCTTAATTATACTGTTGCGGTTAGCTTTTGCATATCGTGGCCCTGATGTACGCAATTGTGTATTCCACTACGTTACACCCCTTACATTCTTGATGAACCGATGGTATACTAGCATTAGTATTATAAAATAGAAACATGCGCCAAAAAAAAGTAGTTAAAAGTCGTAAAAAGCTCTGGATTGTTGCCGGGATTGTTGCTGTGCTCGTTATTGCTTTTGGGTTGGTAAAAATATCCGGGATACTCAAGTCAGACAGTCCGGCGGTAAAGGAGCAGACTTACAATAACAATAAGAAGTCTGCGGCAATTGCCAACGGCGGCGTACCCGTGACCGGGGACGGCAAAACACCCGCAAACACCACCTACACCCCACCGACCGACAATAATGGTATTACCATCACACCCCGGGATTCCGGGGATACCGTTGTTATTGGTACGCAACTAGTAGGTTACAGCGACGGCAACTGCTCACTTACCGTAACAAACGGCGCCAAAACCAACACGCAGACAGCCGATGTCATCTACGCACCCAGCTACTCCATCTGTGCCGGTTTTACTATTGCCAAAAGCGCGCTGGGAGCTGGGACCTGGAACATATCGCTTGCCGTCACCAGCGGTGGCAATACTACCACCAAGACCGCAACGTACGAGGTGGCGCCATGATAAAACGAGTGGTGTTTTTTTTAAGCGCGGTTGTGGTTGCACTCGGCATTATCTCTGCGGGGCAACACCCCAAAGGCTACGCACTCGGCAGCTCCGACTGGCAGGCGGGTAACGTCATGGACGACTCTGCGTTTACCAATGCGGGCAGTATGACCGTCCAGCAAATCCAGGATTTCATCAACGGCCAGCTGGATGCAAAGGGAGGCTGCGACACCTGGGGGACCAAACCGGCAACCGAATGGGGGCGTAGCGACCTTACGCACGCACAATACGCCGCCACCAGGGGTTGGGCCGCCCCACCATACGTCTGCCTAAACCAATACTATGAGGTCCCGAAGACCCAGGCAGCGGCCGGCACGCCCGACAACAGCTACAACCACTATGACGCTAACGCCAAAACACTGCTCACGGTACCGAGCGGCATAAGTGCCGCGCAAATCATTTACAATGCGGCGCAGCAGTATCAAATCAGTCCCAAGGTTCTGTTGGTTAAGATCCAGACCGAGAGTGCTGGACCACTTACGCAAGATACCTGGCCGCTTCAGCAGCAATACACGTACGCACTTGGCTCTCACTGCCCGGACAGCGGGCCTGGTGGGTCAGCCCAATGCGACACTACCTACGCGGGCTTTTCCATACAGGTATCCTCTGCTGCCTCATTGCTGCGCTACTACCTCGACAACATGCAGCAGCCCTGGTGGACATACCGGGTACCATATGCCACCAATTCTATCTTGTGGAACGTAACTTCTAGAGGCTGCGGCGCGAGTGACGTATACATTAACACCAAGGCCACTGCGGCGCTATATACCTACACACCCTACCAGCCAAACGCGGCCGCCCTCGCGCACGTGTCAGATACCAGCTCTGGCGGGACCGGTGATACCTGTAGCGCCTACGGCAACCGCAACTTTTGGTGGTGGTTTTCGCATTGGTTCGGCAACCCATCGTATCCCCCCAGCCCCGTTTATATACCCGATGGCACCTACAGCCTGGTGAATACTGGTTCGGGCAGGTCTGCGGATGTAGCCGGTGGCAGTACCGCCAATGGAGCCGCGGTGCAGATTTACGACGGCAATGGCACCCCGGCGCAGCGGTGGCAGTTCACCCGCAATGCCGAAGGGTACTATTCCATACAAAACGTGGCGTCCGGTAAATATCTTGACGCACCCGGTGCTAGCGGTACACCTGGTACCGAGATGCAAATTTACGACGGCAATGGTTCTTGTGCACAAACCTGGGCGGTGCAGCTCATGGGCAGCAGCTACAAGCTCCTAAATGCCTGCTCCGGCCTAGCCCTGGATACGGCCGGCAGTGGTAGTGCAAATAGTACACGCCTGCAGTTAAACATCCGAAGCTCGGCAGCAACACAGTCATGGTATCTTGTTGCACAGGACGCAGCCGTCGTCGCTAACGGCTTTTACAACCTTCAGACTTCCGCGGGTACCGTTTTAGACATCCCTGGTGGCGGTGGCGCGTCAGGGACAAGACTACAGATTTTTAGCAGTAACGGCAGTGGTGCCCAGGCCTGGCAGGTCATCCGGCAGCAAAACGGACTGTACGAATTCCGCAATCCGCAGAGCGACAAATACCTGGATGCGGTTAGCAGCAACGCCGGCGCGGGTACACGGGTGCAGATTTACGACAGCAACCATAGCTGCGCGCAGCAATGGGCCATAACCGCTGCCAGCGGAGGGTCGTATACGGTTACCTCGTCGTGCTCGGGTAAAAAACTGGACGTTGCCGGTGGCGCTACCAGCACCAACGGGACAGCCGTAGACATCTGGGATGGCAACGGAACTGATGCGCAGAGCTGGAAGTTAACCGCCCTGACCGGCATCATCTCCGGCAGCCCCTACAGCCTGCAAACTCCCGCGGGTACTGTTCTAGACCTTCCCGGCGGCAGTACCGCAGCAGGCACACGACTCCAAATCTTCAGCAGCAACGGCAGCGGCGCCCAAGTTTGGCAAGCCATTAAACAGCCCAATGGACTGTACGAATTCCGCAATCCGCAGAGCGGCAAATATCTCGATGTGGTTGGCGGCAGCAGCACCTCGGGCGCGCGCGTACAGATTTACGATGGTAACCATAGCTGCGCGCAACAGTGGACGGCAACAGACAATGGTGATGGGTCATACGGGATTGCCTCCTCGTGTTCGGGAAAGAATCTGGACGTCATATGGGGCGCCATTAGCACTAATGGGACCGGCGTAGATATCTGGGATGGCAATGGCTCTGGCGCCCAGCAATGGAAATTAGTAGCAAGATAGGGCAGCCGGCCTTTGCTTCCCGCCAGGCTGCACACCTTTCGGCTTCTTTGTTAGCTTGGCTTAGCGGCGCGCAACGGGCGCCCTGCGGCGCACCGGTTTTATAAACCTGGCAGCGGCAGCCTTAGTTGCCGGAGCAACATACAGCACCCCGGCAATGATTGCCACGGTACCAACTCCCGTGCCCACCAGTGCCGGAGTCATGTATTTAGGCCAGTACCGGAATGTTACCGAATGTTCGCCGCTTGGGACATTTACTTGTTGGAATAGCTCGTCGGCCTTGGCTATAGCGACCTCTTTGCCATCAATCTTGGCATGCCAACCCGGATAAAAGAGCTCAAGCCGCCTAAGTTGTGACGCCTCCGTGCAGTTCACCGTAAATGTGTCCCGGCTGCCATCGCCCACTACCACACAGTTAGCACCGGACACATACTGTCTGTAGGCCGGAATTTCGAAAACCTGGGAGTTCTCATCGCTATACGCAAGCTTCAGATTCTGCTGCCGCACAACATCACCGTCTAAAGACCCCTTTACTACCAGAAGGTATTTGACGCCCAGGAATCTATCTTGCTCTATCCTGGCGGCATCAAATTTGTTTGATAATAATCCAATCTGTGGGTTGTACGTTTCAAGATTTTGGACAATATAATCATCCCAGAGCTTCGATATCGGCAGATCCATCATACTAAGCTGCGCTACGTTGAAATACGAGCCGTAGTTAGGCCTGAGCTGGTTTGAATCGAGCCTTTGGGCACCAAGGTTGCGCTGCAAGAACTCAACGCCCCTGGTGTCTACCATAGCCGTTTTGGTGTGTGCGCCAAATTGCCAAACTACGAAGCAAAGGAAGCTCTCTAGCACCAGCACCAGGATGATAAGCTGTTTCTTATATTGCCACTTGGTAAGTGCAGCTACCAGTACCGCAGCGCTGGCAGCTACCGATAGCCCAAGAAAGAATGTCGCAAATAATGCGTGGATCGTGTCCGCTAAGACAAAGCTTTTTAGATAGTGCCGGCCGCCATACAATATGAACCCATAGAACAGCACCGTAAAGGATACCAGTCCGACTGCAACCCGTCGGTTCACTTGTGTATTCCGCACGATTTGATCGAGTCCCAGGCACGCCAACACTATGACGCAAAGGGACATGGACGTAGGGACGTACCGGTACACCGCCGCAGAACCAAGCATGGGAATATGTGCTATAACGCTCGCGACGACCGGAACGCCAATAACCCGCAGCCAGCCGATCAAAAACCAACCGCCAAATAATACTTTGTGCCAAAGTTTGATGCTTCTGCTGCAAACGGCAAAGAGCGCCAACACAACAGACGAAACAGTGAAGAAGCCGCCAATGTCCCCAAAGACCGGGTTGTCGGAACCAAACCCGATTACATTCGGAATGAACGACGCCAAGTGCGCGGCACCGCTGCCGCCAATGCCATTCAATAGCGCGTGATTATGTATGCCCGTCGAGCCGTATTTAGGGTTAGTATACGTCAGGAACTCCACAATCCACGGCAAGGACAGCAGTATTGCTACCATCCCAGGTATTGCCAGGGCCAGTAGTTTCGTGACCTTCTCACTCCGCTTTGTTTTTACAAATAAAACCGCTGCATAGGCCACGACGAGCAGCAGGTTGATGTAGGCTATCTCGGGGAAGCCCGCATTCAGCTCCAACGCTACGCCCAATGCAAACACCAGCATGGCAACTACATTTTGCCTGTCGAATAGTTTTCTATTGCCAGAAAAGATCAGCGTAACGCCAAGCAGGATCCAGGGCAGGAACGCTATCGGATTGAAGCATGCGTTCGGCAGCATCATGAAGGTCCCTAGCGTTGCAAACAGGCATCCGCCAGTTATGGCAACCGCGTTATCTATCCTATACTTTTCACCATTTCTTAGATGCCTAATGAACAGGTACATGCCGATGCCCGCCAGCATCTCAAGCACAATTTCGTTTACCAGGAACCCGTACGGCAATACCAGCAATAGGGTAAATGGGAACGATGCCGCCGATTGCGTCTCGCCAAGTAGCGGGGCGCCGACCCCTTCGTAATAATTCCATAGCGGCAGTTTGCCGCCTAATACCTGGTGTGCCGCCTGTACGCCCAGTGCCTGCTTCGTAATCCCATCATTACCCTCAATCGAATTGTCTCCGGCAAATGGTAGTTTAACAAGGAGACTACCGTGCTGCACGGGGAGGGTCGAGCGGGATATAAGCGGGTCCGGGTTTGTAACAAACAGATAAACAAAGTTAGCAGCCAGGACAAATACTACCACGGTTAGTATCGAGGATACCGTAGTGTGTTTACGGTACAGTAACAATATGCGATTCACGGTCGCATGCGCCCATTCCATGCTCATATTCTACTACAAAACGCGCCTATTGCTTTAGGGTTCGCGGGGAACGCCTTGGTACTGGGAGAGTGCCCGAAGTCTGCCGTGATTCTGACTTTTGCTGCACAAAGAGCGCTGCCACAACGATGAACAGCGGGTACATGATTTGGGCATACCTCGATGCTGCTTCCACAAACATATCTGACAGGAAAAACCCTAGCATAGTTAGTGCGACGAGCAGAATAATCGGATTGGTCAGCCCTAGGCCACGTACGGCCCTTTGCGCCTGTCCATATAAGTAGAGTGCACACACCGCGAACAGGCCATAAATAAACAATAAAATGTAAACATTGTACAACTTCGCAATTTTTGATTGGGTGTAGTTTACGATTGAGTCATTGGCATTGTACATAAAGTTTTGGGTGGTCGAAAATTCGTTTAGTTTTCGTACGAATAGGCTGAGCGTCCCGCCAATGCCATAGCTTTTATAGCGGTCAATGCCGTCTTTCGTTAACTGATTCTGGATTGCCTCATAATTATCACCGTATATTTTGCTTAAGTATAATGTGCGTTGCCCATCGGCTGCATTCCACCGGCCATTTGATTCCCAGTTGGCTCCGAGGTACACCGACAGGCCGCCCGAGTTTGACGGTGCCTGGAATCCGGTCTCGTGGGACACTAGCACAACATTAAGTTTTTGGATGCCCAGAAATATACCCGACACAATAACAAGGCCGGCTACGGCCAGGACGGCAAGTTCTTTAGCTTGCCCCAAGTGAGTTACAACCAGAAACGCCAGGTACGCAAGCAGCACTACGATAAAAACCGTAAAAGTTGGACGAAAACAGTTTGCGATTCCAACCGCCAGCCCCAACGCTACGGACAGACCGATTGCCCGCTTGGTATTCCGTATTTTGATGCCCTCGCACAGTAAATAACCGAGGTAGAGCACCAGGATGACAAAGAAATTAACGATGATTATCGGCAGCGCCTGCACGGAGAACAAGATGCCAAACGGACTGAGCACCCACAGGGCGAATGCGGCTAAGGGCGCCACCGACTTCGGTCCCGTCAGCCGCCTAACAAAGAGATACACAACGGCAGCCGCAAGCAAATCAAAGAATGAATTCAGGACAATGACCGAAAGCCAGGGGTTGCCCATTAGTTTCATAACCAGGCCCAGCGAACTGTCATAGGCCGCCAGGTACGGGAAAAAGGCGGTCAGGAAATTCCCCTTTAGCCCGTGCCCGTTGGCTATAGACTGGGCGGCACCGTAAAACGTCTCGGGATCCGAGATTGGCCGGTACCCATCAAAATGAACATAAAAGGAAAAACGCAGCAATAGCCCCAGGAGGACGATGAGGGAACAAAGCAGTATGGTTTTCTTTCTTGAACCGGCTACTGTGCTAAGAGCCGCGGCAAGATTTGTATAAAATTTTGGCGAGAGCAGCCCAACACTAAGTGCCAGCAGGACGATTGTAATGACAAGCAGCAGATACAGCGCCGGACCAATTGCCGATAGATTGCTAAGCAAAAACCACAGTGAAGTTACACTTGCGAGCAGTAGTACTGCTGCTGTTAGATATTTGATTAGCTTTTTCATGACTGGCTTACTTGCTTTTATTATGGCACAAACCACTAGCTACTTAACCAACTTGGAAACGCGATTGCCCTCACGTACCGCATAATTTGTGCCGCGGTCCTCAGGAAATATTTGCGAGAAGTTGGAAAGGTATACGTTTGCCAGCGGTGTTTTTTGCGCCGGAATTTTTTTGGCAAAGTCGAGGTCTACTATGTGCTGTGCGTTAGCAAAACGGAAGTGGTGCTTTTCGTGAATTTGTTTGCCATCAAAACTGGGGAATACCTTTTTCAAACCCTTAAGCCACAGCTTATCCAGGTCTTTGTTGTCACAGGTAAATAGTTCGTGGTCGTGCGGTACATAGGTGGCTACGTAGTATATGTACTTGTTGTCGTAATAAGATTTATCGATTAGTTTTGTGTGGTTAATAAACACCAAAAACGGCAAGTCTAGGTCATTAATGTTATGCCAATAGAAGGGGCTTATGTCCTGGCTGGAAGAAAAAATCAAGAGCCGTGCGCCCAGATAGTTTATGCTCCTAAGCCGCTCTAGATACTTCTTGCTCGCGGCCTTGTCCTTTTCGATTAGTTTGGCAAATACGTAGGAAGGGGTTGTGGAAACGCATGCGTCATAGATTTGGCTCCTTCCGTCGGCAAGGGTAATGCGCACCTTGTTGCTGGGCGTATTTGTGATGCCGGCTATTTCGACGCCGGTGCGTATATCTACGCCAAGCGCCCGAAGCCTAGACACTAGCGCGTCGGTAAACACCTGGAAGCCGCCATCAAAGTAGCCGAGCTTTTCACCACCGGCTTCGCGTGACTGGGCGCGGACGTGTATACGCGCCCATAGCCAAGCCATCGACACCTTGTCATAGTATTTATCGAACTTTCCTTTGAGCAAGGGCTCCCAGATTACCTCCGTAACTTGTTTGCCGGCCGCCCTGAGCATCCAGTCATACGCGCTAACGTGCTGGAATTTCTTCCAGTTTTTTGTTTGCTGAAGGTACAGAACGACTAGGCCCGCCCGTATCCGGTTGATGGGTGAGAGGGGTTTGAAGCGCACCAGGTCCAAAGCCCCCTTAAACGGGTACAGTACACCATCGTAGTACAGCGACACTGAGCTGTCGTGCCACTGTAATGCATCCCCGATTCCCAGCTCTGCCGCCATCTGTATGATATCGGTGTCCGTCTTAAATAGGTGGTGATAGGCACGTTCCAGTGGCGCGCCCTCCACAGTAAAGCCGCTCGCCAAGCCGCCCAGCATTCCGCTGTATTCGAGTACCGTAACCTTCTTCCCTGACTGTGCAAGCCTGTATGCCGTAACTAGCCCGGTGTAGCCAGCCCCGATGATTGCCACTGTCTTGCCGCCTTCTTTAGCCATAGCGCGATCCCTTCAGCCCACGAGTTGTTTCATCTTAGAGTAACATGCCTGGCTATCCAGCGTAATTTGGCCTTGAGGTTGACCGCGCGCAAGGGCGCGTCGGCAAGGCTCTTAAAGGCGAACCTTCTGTTTAGGAAGAACTGGGCAAGGACCACCGGCGGAATTGTGATTAGCTTTGCTATGTTCTCGCCCAGGCCCAAGCCGTTAAACAAGACCAGTATCAAGAGTGACGAAAGCAGGGCGCCACCAAGGCCTATGACATAGAAGTTAGCAAACCGGAACAGCAAATGGTCGTGTGTTTTAAAATTGAATTTTACATTCAGTATGAAATTATTGAGTATGCCAAAGCTGACCGACAGAAAAGAAGCTAGCACTGGTGGAATGCTGCAGTATCTATAAAAAACAATGTACAGCATAAAGTCCAAGGCGGCACCAGTCACACCTATCAAACCGTATCGGATGAGCTGTGCGTGCTTTTCCGCCAACGCACGCACGCTACTTATCGGCATTGCCGTAAACCTCACTTATCATATACAGCGGGCGGTTCTGTGCTTCCGTATAAATCCGGCCAATGTAGCTGCCGAGCAGGCCTAGCATGACTAGCTGTATGCCGCCGATAAAAAGAACCGACACTACAATGAATGTCCACCCTGCGATTGTGACATCCGGAAATACTATCTTCATAACTATTGCGTAGAGTATGCCTAAGAAAGCTAAGCCTGCAATAAAAAAGCCCAGGTTGCGAATGAGTTTTAGCGGGTATGTCGAGAAGCTGAAGATTCCGTCGGCGGCGAACTTCAGCATCTTTTTTAATGGGTAGCCCGTCTCGCCGGCATGGCGTTCGTCACGGTCGAACTGCACGGCGACCTGCTTAAAGCCTACGTAGCTAACCATGCCGCGCAGGAATCGGTTGTGCTCCTTGAATCTTTTAATCGCATCGACAACTTTTCGGTCTACGAGCCGGAAGTCGCCGGTGTTGCGCGGAATGTCTATGTCGGCAAGTTTTTGGAGCACACGGTAAAACATATCTGCCGTAAACTTCTTGAACCAAGTATCTTTTCGAGTACGGCGTTGGGCATATACGACTTCAAACCCTTCCTCCCACTTTTTGACAAGTTCAAAACTGACCTTGGGCGGATCTTGCATGTCGGCGTCCATGATGATGACCGCATCGCCCCTGGCATAATCAAGGCCGGCAGTGACGGCAATTTGGTGGCCGAAATTGCGCGAGAAGTCTATGACGGTGATGCGTTTGTCTTTTGCTTGCAGGCCTCTCAGCAGTTCCAGCGAGTTATCCCGGCTTCCGTCATTAATAAAGATCAGCTCGTACTCATACTTTTTGTTGCCCAGCAGTAGGTCGCTTATCGTTTTGTAGAGGACGCCGATATTGCCGGACTCGTTGTAGATGGGGAAGATGTAGCTAATTGTTCTCTTCATAAAGGATAGTTATTAGTGATTATAATAGCATAGGATATAAGCGGCGGGCTGCCGGACAAAGGGCGGGCCGGGCGTTCGTATTTGTCTGTCGTAGCCATACCCGGTATTATTGGGACAGCTTATTGTGACGCTAAGCCGGAGAGTGGTAAGAAGATAATGATCAAAAGCATAAAAAACCGACTAAGAAACTACGCTCCGGCTGTCAAAACCTACAGAAAGGCCAAGGGCGTCGCTTCAATCACGAGGCAACAGCTGCGGCGGGTCTCCAGCATAAGGCACATTCCAAAGTGGCAACAGTACCAGAACTATGTCTTAAACCACCAGCGTGATAAAAGTGACTTTGTACCATTAGCCGAAAAGGCATACGAAGGCACCCCTCCTAAGAAGTTAGTCGCGTACTATTTGCCGCAGTTTTATCACTTCCCGCAAAATGACGAATGGTTCGGCCGCGGTTTTACCGAGTGGAGCAATGCGGCCAAAGCCGTCCCCCAGTTCACCGGGCACTGGCAGCCGCACCTGCCAATCGATGTCGGATTCTACAGCCTGGAGACAACCCACACCATGCACCGCCAGGTTGAACTCGCAAAGCTGTATGGCATCCACGGCTTCTGCTTCTACTATTACTGGTTCTCCGGTGGTAAGCGGATTATGGAAAAGCCGCTCATCAACTGGCTGCACGACAAATTGCTAGATTTTCCCTTTATGTTCTTCTGGGCGAACGAGGACTGGACCAACACGTGGGGCGCACAGGGTGACATCGGCACAAAAACCTACAGCGCAAAGATGAAGCCGGAAGATGCCAAGAAGTTTGTTGCCGACATCATCCCGTTCTTTAAAGACAAACGGTATATAACCATCGACGGCAGGCCCCACATTATCATCTACCAGCCGAAAAAAGATCCGCATCTTCCGGAGTTCATACAGGAAGTCGGCAGGCTAGTGGAAAAGGAGGGGGTAAAAAGGCCATACGTTTCGATAGTCTTTCCGGACGATTTTGACGGGAAATTTGACCCAAGGGATTTCGGCGCCGACGCCGCCACCGAGTTCGGCTCACACCTGCGCATGATGCCAGCTAGTATACCGGCGTCAAAAACCAACAGTAAGCTAATGAACCCCCTAGCGAGAATCACCGAATACGACATGGAAAAGTACATCAACGAAGAGGCGTTTTTGTACCAAGCAAACTTCCCGGTCTTTAAAGGGGCAATGACGTACTTTGACAATACTGCGCGCAAGATATACACCGGCGCCCAGCTATTTGCCACACCCCCCGGACTCTACAAAAAATGGCTAACCGGGGCAATCACTAACGCTCAGACAGATTATGTGTTTATTACCGCGTGGAATGAGTGGGCCGAAGGCATGCACTTGGAGCCCGACCAACACTACGGGTACGCCTATTTACAGGCAACCGCGGACGCACTCAGGGACGCCCAACGGGCTGCCAAATAATATCGTCCCGCCTACGTAACGTATTTGTAAGAAACGTGGTACGTTTTCTCTAGAAGCTCGCTTACAACTCCATCTGACACCACATACATTTTCTTATCGTTTACTACATGCAGCATTCTTCCTAAAACACGCTCTATGGCGTGTGCGGCCGTGCCGTCAACCTGCCCCTTCTCTGTTTCAAAATCAGAAGGCTTAATGCCCGAATTTAGCAGCGGCACCAAGAAATCAACCCGGCACCAAAACATCGTTCCCCCAAAATAGGGGTACCGTTTGGGTATTTTTAGCATCTTGCTAACCATCTTCTTGTCGGTGATGGATTCCAATATCGTTCCGACGCGGTCCCTATTTGCACCCATGTATTTGCTAAGGGACACCACGTGGGAAGCAGGGCCGATGATGCCCGTGCTCGGTTCCTTTAGCGTGGACACTATGCCCGATATGTCCGACGGGATTAGTTCTGTTAGCAGGCTGTCCATCCATTCGTGGCCGTCGTCCCGATGCTTGCTCTTTTTGGTGTGCAGTTTTAGCAGATACTTGTACTGCTTTTCCTCGCTGATCCGTTTAGCTAGCAGCAGAAACGGCAACACATCTCTTCCGCGATTTGGCATGGCCATAATATTCGTCGTCTTATGGTAGTTGCTAACCCTGTACAGAGTGACATCCTTGTGCTGTTCCTGTACCGAGACAAATAGATCAAACGGCATGTTGATATGCCGTAGCTTGGCTTTAATGTCCGGCCACAAATCTGGGTAGTACAAGTGTACGACTACCGCCAGTTTGGCATTTGGTGATTGCGCTATACCGAACGACTTCGTCAGCTTCCGGTACTGTATGTTCCTGGTGTATAGGAATATTCTCCACGCCCACCTGCTGCGCATGGCGGCTTTTTTGGCAATCTTTTTCGCCGTGCCGCGCACCCCATGCTTTTTTACGGATTCTCTTAGCCTCCGCAGATACTTCGAATTCAGCGCCCGCTTCACAATATTTGGGTGCCGCAGCCGCACCAGCCTTTTGGGGTCTATAACCTTGTCACCATATACGTTCTTGTACTTCGTTAGTATCTCCACAAAATACTTGGTGTCTTCCCTGGGATTGTTCTTTGAACCACGCGTACCTTTGCGTATGCGGTAGTTTATATGGTTGTGTTTTGCCAGCTTGAACTTCGCGCCGTCCAGAGACAGCCCAATGTAAAAGTCCCAGTCTTCGGCAACTTTTTCTACTTCAAAACGATGCTTTCCAATAGCCTTCTTCCTGGTTAACGACGCCGGCGTCACATGTAGTTCTTGCAGTTGCAGCAGCTCCGGCTTAAACTCGGGGAAATCAGTGTCCGGGCGGCCCAACCATTCACCCACAAAATGCCAGTTCGGATAGACCACGTCCGCACCAGACGCTTCGACAACTTTGTAGCTCTCGCTAATGTAGTTGCGATTAAAATAATCATCGGCGTCCAAGTAGCAAATAAACTCGCCCTTGGCGAGTTCCATGCCCTCGTTGCGGGTGTAGACGACGCCTTTGTTTTCTTGGCTGACATAGGTAATGTCCCGTTCTTGCCTGCCACTAATTACCTTCTGTATGACTTCATCGCTATCATCCGTCGAGCCGTCGTTAATAACGATGAGTTCAATGTTACGGTAGGTCTGGTTTAGCACGCTCCGGATTGCCCGGGCAACGTACTTCCCGTAGTTGTAGTTGGTGATGATGACAGAAATAAGAGGTCTTTGCTTCGATTTGCCTTCTGTCCTCCGCGCGATGTTCTTGGTGTTAGCAGTCATCTTTTGTGATTCCATCCCCAGTATTGTAGCTTACGTTTTGACCCATAATCTAGTCGCCCAGCAGCTTTAGCGACGTTTAGTTTTTGCACCTAGATGGCGAACTGCCTGTTTCGCACCCTGCACCGGGTGCCTGGCGGAATACGATCCAAACCGCGCCACACGCAGAGCCTTCCACAGCTTGGATGATTTTATGTTCTTCAGCTCGCCAGACAATCGCTTGTTGTCGTCAGAGAGCAGTAGGTTGGTTCTTGCACCTTGCTCCACTAGCGTCCGCAGGCGCGCTTCGCGTTCGGCACCTCCGGCAATTTGTTGCACAAGGTCTTTTATGTAGTCCCATGTCTCGGCAGGGATGTCGCTGATTGACTGTATCGCAACATCGTCGGCGACTTGCTGAGGTTTAATCGCGGTAATCGCCTCGTACGAACCCGCTATGTGGCCTTGTATGGTCCGCTTATTGTCCGCGTCCTTACCGTACAGAAGCATGATTGCATGCAGCAACTTTAAGAAACCGCGCCCGTGCTTTTCCCAAATCAAAGCCGGGTTGCTGTGCTGGTTCCACCACAAGCCCCCGGGATGCCGGCGGTAGACGGACATCACACGGTCCATAAAGCCAATCTTGCCAACTTGAGCATGCAATAGGTGGAGATACCAATCGCCTGGTATAACACCAGGCGGGAAAGCCTCCCGCACATTTTGCTTTCCAAACCGCCAGCGATACATTACTGAATTGGTTTGGATAAAATTGCTTTTGAGGAGGTCCTTCGGCCCCAAGACACGCTTCTGGAATCGTTGGGCGGGCGTCGGGAAGATTTCGTCGGTACGGGTACTTCCCTCGTACATGACTTTCACCGGGTGGAAGCAGATTGAAAAATCGTGGTGAGCTTCCAGGAAGTCGACTTGCCGTTGCAGCTTTGTGGGGTCGAGCATGAAATCATCGCCCTCAGTGTAGAGGAGGTATTTCGATGTTGGGTAGGCAATCAGGTCAAGCCAGTTCCGCTCCGGGCCAACATTTTTTTCTTGGAGGATAAGATGAATCAGGTCGGGGTACTTGCTCTTGTACTCCTGGAGTACCTTACGGGTGCCGTCAGTCGAGCAATCATCGGCGATGACAATCTGCCATGGCACCGACAGCTGCTGCATCAGTACGGTGTCGAGGCACTCACGGATGTAGCGTTCATGGTTGTAGGTAATGATGCAGACGGTAAGTAGTGGGTTCTTCATGGTATCGCCCTAACCCTTTTCACACAGCAGGAAGATACTGGCGCACAGGTCAGGGTATTGCTGTCCCAGCTGGTAACAGCCCTCCAAATATTCCGGAGAGATGACCGCGTCACCCATGCCCAAGATTTTATCCCACTGGAAGTTTGCTAGCGCCTTAAAGAAGATGCCCGACCTATAGACCACTTTCAGCCCAGCCGCTTTGGCATCGCGTTCTAGCGTGTCGAGCGTGTACGTGATGACGTGGCCGTGAGCCTTTTCGGCTTCGGTGATGGCCGTGTTGTGGTCTATCAGACCCATTTTGACGGCAATTTGCCGGGACGGGGCGTTCGCGTTCGGCACTACCAGGAAGAACCGGCCGCCGTCAGACAGCCACTCGTCGTTGATGCGCCTAAGCACCTTCACCGGGTCGTCGATGTGCTCGAGGACGTGGGTCATGACGATGTTGTCATACTTCTTCGGCAGTTTCACATCTTCGAACATGCCTAGGTGCATCGTTACCTTGCCACCCATTTTTTTGGTTACGTCCGCCGCTGCCACATCCGATGCTTCTACGCAGCTAATGTCGTCGAAGAATTTTGCAAGGCGCTTTGTAACATCACCCTTCCAGGGCCCCAGCTCCAGCAGGTTACCGTCCCGGCGGAAGAACGGTTCAAACGACTGTACCATATAGGGGTGCATGACATCTAGGTCGAACCCGTACGCGTATTTACGCCCGACGTTGTCGTCAAACTCCTGGTTGTAGTCCCGCTTGCTTCCCATGGCCCCTCTCATTCACTGATTAACTTTGCAATCCCGAACCCGCTTCGTCCAAAATTATTTCCATTATATAGCAGGTACGTGCTCCCCTTACATTCGAAAATGTTCGGATAGCACATCATTTCGCTGTCCCAGCCGCTTTTAGATAGTCCTATGCCGGCTTGTTCATCGGCCCGCGTCCAAGACAGTAGGTCGTCTGAGTACGCATAGCCAATCCGGTACGCCTGGCCGCTGCCGTCACGGAAGCCGACCATGCTGCGGTAGCAGAAATACATGTGGTAACGGCCGCCATGTTTTAGCACTGTTGGCAGGGCCTGGCATTCGTTTTCATCGAGTTTGTCGGGGATGACGGATTTGTTTTCTTTAGTCCAGTTGGTGATACCATCCGGGGAGGTGGCGTGGCCGATTTTATAGACGCGCTCAGAGGGGTGCCCGACGGTTTCCTCGCTCCATTTTTTACCGTACAAATAGTACATGTGGAATGTGCCACCGAACTCACGGACGAATGGGTCGCCCACCAGGAACGGTTCGTGCGTAGTGGCGCTCAGCAGCGGGCCGTCGCCACGCTTTACAAACGTCTTGCCGCTGTCGCTGCTTTTGGCAAAGCCAATGCCGGTCTCCACCGCGACCGAAACGCGCCGGGAAATCCCATTCGTGTACCCGTAGACTTTGTCGCCGACTTTGGTAGGGCTGAGCGGGAAGATGCCATGCTCATCAAATGTACCGAGCTTGCCGAGGGCAATGACTTCGTGGTCGGAATACCCAAGAATGTTTTTAAAGTCGAAGTCAAAATCAACGTACTGGACGTAGCTTAGGAATTGGCCTGGCTTGTCGCTGCGCCGCGTTGAGAAATAGACGCGCACCCGGTCGTCCAACACCAGCGCTTGCGGCGATTGTGCGTGGCTCAAGAATTTTTCGGCGAACGGGGAGGTTTCGAAATCAAAAATCTGGCCAAGTTTCTGCCACTTCATCACCTCAGCTCCCCCTCTAGTTCGGCCAGGCCGAACCCAAAACGCCCCACCGAGTTGCCCAGGTACAGCATGTAGGTCTTGCCATCGAGCTCGAACACGTGCGGGTAGGCGACCATTTCACTGTCGAATGCTCCGGGGTCGTCCGAAATGGTTATGCCGGCCTTGGAGTCGTCACGCGTCCAGTGCAGTAAATCGTCCGAGCTGGCATAGCCGATGCGGCGCGCTTTGGTTTCACGGAAGTTCTTTGGCACCCAACCGCAAAAGAACATGTGGTATTTGCCGCCCGCGTAGAAGACGTCTGGGCTGGCTTGCGATTCGTGCCCGTCCCAGAAATTGGGGATGATGTCTTTGTTGAAGCGTTCCCAGTTCAGCCCATCGTCCGACGTTGCAACCCGGATGCGGTGGGAGATTTCGGACCGGCCCTCAATTTCCAGCCAAGCGTTACCCGCGACGTAAAACAGGTAGTACTTGTCACCGAATTTCCGAATCTTCGGCCCGCTAATCGTGAATGGTTCCTCCGGCGTGTAGGGAAGGATTGGCCCGTCTCCCAGCCGCTCGAACGTCTCGCCGCCGTCACTGCTCCTGGCCACACCGACGCCCACACAGAACGGCACCGAAACACCGCGTGTCCAGCCAGCGTAGTAGCACCACATTTCGTCGCCCATGCTTATAACCGACGCCGGATAGGTGCCAAACTCGTCGAAGCAGCCACGCCTACCAAGGTCCAGGATGGGCTGCCTGGCCATGTTCACCACTTTGAATAAATCATTCCGATCGAGGTCGACGAAAGCCGTGTAGCTCACAAACTGGCCGTTTTCATCGCGCGGCGGACGGCACGAAAAATATACGCGGACGAAATCATCAAACACGACCGTCGCCGGCGCCTGTGCATATTCATCCAGCCACGGCCGCTCCGGGCTGTGGTAGTCGCGCGGGTCGAACACCACGCCAAGCTTTTTCCAGGCAAACATCTATTTTCTATCCTTCGGCTCGGTGGTGTACCAGCCATTGTCTTTGGCGCCGACGGCCAGACGTTCGTAGTAGTAGCCACTAAAACCGGCTTGCTCCATTAGCGTGCCAACTTTTTCGAAATCGTACGGCACGCGGTGGAGTTCAAACTTCTCGCCGTCCCAGGTCGCGAACGAAGCCCGGTTGTCACCGTCGCGCGGCTGGCCGACCGAACCCGGGTTGCAGTAGACTTTGCTGCCGTAATCTTCTACCCGCGGCAGGTGCGTGTGTCCTGACGCGAAGAACTTGCCTCCCACTTTGTCGAAGTACTCTTTGCTTGGTTCGCGTAAGTACTCGTCCACCGGGTCGGCCCATCCGCCATGCACCATCTTCAGTCCGTCATATTCACGGTGTACCGGCAGGGTTTTGAGCCATTCCAGGTTCACGGCGCTGACGCTTTTTTTCTGATAGCTAATGGTGTCGTTGACGGTCTGCGAACGGTCACAGAAGCTGTCTGCCAGTAGGTACCAGTCGTGGTTACCCATTACTGCTTTCACGTCGCGGCGGCGCAGCTCGTCGAGCACCTCATTAACCTGCGGGTAGTAGCCAACGCTGTCGCCCAGGCAGTAGATATCTGCGGTGCCGAGCTTGTCGATTTCCTTGAGCACCGCTTCGAGTGCCACGAAGTTACCGTGGATGTCAGATATCAGCGCTATCATAAAAGAAATAATCCTCGGTGTAACGGACGGCATATCCCTCCCTGATTTCGGGTTGCTTAGGCACCACGCCGTCCAGGAAATATTCGACCGCCATTACGTTTTCATTATAGCCAAAGCCGGCGCGGATGGACGTTGCGGACGAAACGCGGGGGTTTATTTCCAGCAGTTTCAGCTCACCTTTGTGTACCCGGAATTGGAAATTGGTCGGCCCCACCGGCTTCAAGCTTTTGGCTAGTTCACGGATGGCCGCTTCGGAATCCGGCGGCATGGCCACCGCAGCCTTTTCGGTAAAACCTTCTTTGGCGAGTTTGCGCCGCAGGCTCATCAAACAACACATGTTACTATTTTCATCAAAGAAGGCAGACACCGTGTACTCACTCTCGTTATCGCCGACAATGGGCTGCGCCATCACGACCTCGCCGAGATTGGCTTTGTGCCTATTGAAGGTCTCCTCGGAATCAATACTCACAATGCCTTTGGACGCAAAACCGCGCCGCGGCTTCAGCAGGAAGGGGAGGCCAAAATCTTTTTTTAGATCCGCAAACGTACCGTCTAGCCGCGAGTCTATGAGGTACCGCGAACCAGCAGCCTTCAAGCGTTCATAAAACGCCCATTTGTCACCGCACAACTCAATCAGCTTTTGGTTGTTTAGCATCACAAACGCACCGGTTGCTTCCAATCGCCCGCGGTGCTCGTTCCAGGCCAGCATGTCATCATTGATGCCGGGGATAATCATATCTACCTTGTGTTTCTGGATGATGCCGCACAGCCAATCAATGTATGTTGGGTCGGTCGTTTTGGGTGCCTGCTCAAAGATGTCGCAAAAGGCCGGCGCAATCGAATCATCATATATAGTAGTGCCGACCAGGCGATAGTTTTCCTTGCCCATGCGAAGAGACTTCAGCGCGCCGTAGCCGACTATTCCGGATGCGCCTGAGACTAAAATTGTCCTCATCACCTTGCCCCTTCACGACGTCGTTTTATGCGTGCGATGCCTTGCTCTATGGAAATCTGTGGCCGGAACGCTATCTTTTCGTATAGCCCTAGGTCAACGGGGACCGTGTCCTCACCAATGTCGGGTTTATCAGGCAGCCAGGTCGTCTTGCCAGCCGTACCGTAAACTTTTCTGGCGGTGTCTATAATTTCCGAAACCGCGGTATCGGCAGGTGACATGCAGCTGTAGGCACCTGCCAGCTCCTCCTGGACGACACGCACCAAAATTTCGGCCAGGTCATCGACGTGGATGTAATTGCGCTTGGCATCTTTCGACCCATAGAGCTCAATGTCTTCCCCGGCCGCGACTTTATCAATCAAATCGTACAGCATCGGTTGGCCCTTGCGGAGCGTGTCACCATCACCATAAATGCGCGAAGGCCGGAGCACGCACAGCCGTTGGTCGTTCTGCCCGCAGTAGTACTCTGCAACCTCATCACCCTGGCGCTTGGTCAGCGCGTAGGCCGAAACATGCGCGTCACCCGCCCGCAGAAGCGCGAATACGGAAGAGATGTGCACCACCTGCCGCACACCCGCCGCTTTTGCCGCTTCGCAGACACGGAGCGCGCCTAACACATTCGTTTCTACCGCCTCCACTATCGCCTTCGCGTCCGGACCGCCAAAGCTGGCCGCAAAGTTGATGACGGTGTCCACGCCATCCGGCACCGCAACCTCACTCGTAACGTCACAGTACACCTCGCTGTCGTGCCGGCCAGCCGTGATGATTTTAAAATCACGGGCAAGTCGCGCCAGCACAGCCTGGGCTACACTTGCATTCGCACCAATCATAAAAAGTGTCTTGCTCAAACCAGCTCATACTCCTTCAGGAATGTTTGCACCGTCGCCTTGTCGTTAAACATCAGCACATCGAGTATGGACAGCCAGGGCACAAACGGCTGGGCAAATTGCGTATATTCAACCGCCTTTGCCTTAATAAATTTCAGGTCCAACCCGTTCCCAGCAAACTCGGCGCGGTCATAGAGCCCCATGCCGCCGATGGCATTAATATATACATCCGTACCGACCGCCTTGCATATGGCCATGACTTTCTTGTCGCCTTTGAGTTCGTGGTCGGCCTGCACTGCCGACGAAACGGTCAGCTTGGTCCCAATGTCCAAGTAGTCACAGACTTCGCGGATGGCATGGAAGATGTATTCGAACAGGTTCTTTTCATCGTACATGAAGCAGCGTTCGATGAGCGGGTAGGCTTCCGCGTAGTGGGGGGCCTTCCGGTAGTTTGCTTGTATGATACGCAGTGTGCGGGCGTTCTCCTTGGCTGCGTCGTCGCTTAGGCTCCGTCCAACCACATCCAGGTAGTCCGAGTCCTTTTTAACGGGGATGGTAAAGAGCCGGTCATGGCCGTTTTCGAGCATCCGGTTTCGGTTAAACCAGCCCTTTTTGGTGTACTCAATGTTGTCGTACACCACGAATTCATCCACGGCGCCAATGAGCTGCCAGTACCCGATGTACGGCAAAAAGTAGGGCTGCATTATGGCCGTTTTTTTCATTTAGTAACTTCTGCGATTAGGGTAGATTCTTCGCGCGTCTCCAGTCCGTTTAGCGGCTTGTGCCTGCTGGTGCTGTGTTTCACGCGCGTAATGTTTTTGGCCCCGGCGTCCTGCAGGCGGCGCCGCAACTCTTCCCAGTCGTACAGCCACATATGGCCCCACCACCGGACGGCCATGTTGAGTAGTTCCGCGCGGGTCTTCACAAACCCGAGCCCATGGTTATTTAGGACTGTGTGCTTGCGCCAGTCCTTGTCCATGTACAGGGCGACTGTCTCCTCCAAGTTCGGCATGGCGATACGGAGCACACCGCCCTTTCTAAGTACCCTTAGGAAGTCCTGGTTTGCCTTAATGCCCTCTTCGGGCGTTAGGTGCTCCATGAAGTGCTCGTTAAATATATAGTCCACGCTGCGGTCCGGGAAGGGCAGAGGCTCACGCAAATCCCAGTTCAGGTCCAACTTTTCAATATTGTTGTCCGAGTTGTTGTCGATGTTTATCCAGCCCTCTTTGTAGTCGGTCCCGCAGCCCACGTTGAGTTTAATGGGCCGTTTGCGCCCCTTTAGTAATAGTTCTGCGGCATTCACCTTGGCCCCGCGTTTTTGGAAGAAATTTTTCATGCGTTTATAATCTCACAAATTCTGACGACCGTCTGTTTTTCTAGGCCAACGTACAGCGGCAAGCAAGCAATCCGCTTCGCAATGTCTTCCGAAATCGGGCAGGACTGGCGCGGCGGCACGTACCACAAGTTATTTAGTGACGGGTAGAAATACCGCCGCGGGTAGATGCCGCTGTCCGCCAGCCGGCCCATCACCTCCAGCAGGTGCTCTTCGGTCTGGAAAATGACCGGGTAGTAGCCGTAGTTTGGCTTGTAATCCACCTTCGGCCGCGGTTTGCGCACGCTTCCGTCTAGCAGTTCGTCGTACCATTCTGAAACCTGCCGGCGCTTTTCGATGTTGCTATCGACGTATTTCAAGTTAGCCAGGCCCATGGCGGCCTGGAATTCATTGGCCTTGGCATTGATGCCGAGTGTAAGGTGCTCGTCGCCGTTGTGCCCAAAGCGCTTCATCAGGTCAATCTTCTGGTTGAGCAGCGGGTCGCTGGTGACAATGCAGCCGCCCTCAATGGTATGGAACAGTTTGGTTGAATGAAAACTGCAGGTCGACACATCACCGAAGTCCAGTAGCGACGTTCCCTTGTACTCCACGCCGAATGCGTGCGCGGCGTCATATATAACTTTTAGATTGTGTTTGCGGGCCAGCTGCTCGATTTTTTCCACATCACAGGGGAAGCCGAAAACGTGCACCGGCATAATAGCCTGCGTTTTGTCAGTAATGGCCGCCTCCACCTTTGCCACGTCCATGCACAGCGAATCCGGTTCGATATCCACGAACACCGGCGTGCAGCGCTCCCACATAATGGAAGACGTGGTGGCAACATACGAAAACGGCGTCGTAATAACCTCACCGGTGATGTCGAGCGCGCGCAGTGCCAGCTGCAGGGCAATGGTGCCGTTGCCCACAAACTGGAAGTTTGGCACGGCCAGGTAGTCTTTTGCCCTTTGCTCAAACGTTTGCAGCAGCGGGCCTTGGTTAGTCAGAAAGGCGGTGTCCCATAGTTGCCGCAGGTAGGGCTCGTAATCTTCGAAGGGCGGCATGAACGTCTTAGTGACATGTATGCGCTGCATTCGTTTTTGTCCCCTCCTGGTAGTTACTTTAGTCCTGGTCCCGCCCAGCGAAAGCCACCACCCTAGACTGCATGGTGTTTACGGTATCCTTTACACCAATCGTACAGTTTATTATAAACTATCACGCCCCATAATTGGAACGTGCGGGGAATGCGCCCTAGCCCTACGCTACTTTTGGGTCCACACGCCGTCCGACATCATCACCCCACCCTTGAACCGTTCCTGGGTGGTTACGTAGAAGCTTGCGGCGTTAGTTTTGTAGCCGATGAGCTGTCCTTTGCTCTCGTTGAATATAGCGATGTCAATGCCAAGCTCAGTCTTACTGAAGCCGCTTAGGGGCAGGCTGTAGCGGACGGTGTATTTTTTGCCTTTTTCATGGCCCAGGCTGATGCTTCTTGAGTTATGCTCGAGCATCGAAACCCCTCGATGCGTTATCGCAATGCCCAGATACACGGGGAGTGTTTCGTTCAGTTCGTACGAAACATCGAATAGTAATGTGTCTTGGTTGGTGACACTCACAGGGGACTTGAGCTTAACGCCCAGTGATTTTACGATTGAGCTTAGGCCCTTCTGTTTGTCCGCCGTTTCTACCCTCTCCGGATCGAAGTTCTCTAGTAAGTACTGGTTCGCAACTTCGTGAGGTGCACCAATCAGCTTCATTTTCCCATCATTGATAAGCGCCGCCCTGCTGCAATATTTTTCTACCGCATCCATGCTGTGGGTCACCAGGATGACCGTTTTTTGTCCATCCATCTTAAGCATTTCGAAATAGTCGTTGCACTTCTGCTGGAACGCGGCGTCACCAACCGCCAGCACTTCATCTAAGACTAATATGTCGGTGTTGGCGCGAATGGCGATAGAGAATGCCAGGCGGACTTGCATGCCAGAAGAATAGTTTTTGAGCCTTTGGTCCATGAACCGCTCAATTTCGGCAAACTTGACGATGTCGTCGTACATGGCGTCCATCTCTTTGCGGTTAAAACCAAGCAGGGCGCCGTTCAGGTAGACATTTTCGCGGCCGGTCAATTCGGGATTAAAGCCCACGCCCAGCTCGATAAACGGCGTCAGCTTACCAACTATGCGCACGCCGCCGCTTGACGGTGTGTATATGCCGGCAAGCAGTTTTAGCAGGGTACTCTTGCCGCTGCCGTTACGCCCCACGATGCCAAAGAATTCGCCCTTCTTAACCTCGAATGATACGTCGTCCAGCACCAGTTGCTTTTCGTAGCCGCGCTTGCTTCGGTGCCAGTTAATGAGCGCGCCCTTGATGGACGTCTGCTTTTCGTGCGGAAGCCTAAACGTTTTGCTGACGTGGTCAACTTTTATGGCAATATCGTCGTCTGGCATGTCTACACGTTCTCCGCAAAGCTGCTTGCTTGCTTTTTAAAGTACAGCAGGCCCACAACCAGCACCACCAACACAATGGCTACCGGGATGAACCGGTACCAGCCGCCGTCAAACAACCTCGAGGCCGTCACCACCTTGGGGCTGTGGGATACCAGCGCATACCGGCTGTCTTGGACAACTTGGGCCAACGGGTTCAAAATCTGGAACTTCTGGTACTGCTCGGGTATGAGCGTCATGGCATACAAGATTGGCGTCAGGTAAAACCCGACCTGCAGGATGACTTCCCATATAAATCCGATGTCGCGGAATTTTACGAACGCGGCCGACAAAAACAGCGAAATGCCCAGGGCAAACAGGTAGATTTCGAGTAGCAGCAGTGGCATGAACACAACCGTGCTCATGAGGCCGTTGTGGCTCACGGCCATCACGACCCCCACCACAACCAAGTTTAGTCCTAAGTTTATGAGCGCGGCCAGGCTACTGCTGAGCACTATAATCCAGCGGGGGATACGGATTTTGCGGATCAAATCACCACGGCCGACTATCGAACCCAGGCTCTGGGTGGTCATATCGGTAAAGAACGTCCACAAGACCACGCCCAGTAGTAGGTAGACCGGGAAGTGCGGTATGCCGTCGCCGGACTTTACAACCAGCGCAAAAATGACATACAAGATGCCAAACAGCATCAGCGGGCGCAGGAGAGACCAGGCGTAGCCCAAAAACGACCCCTGGTAACGAAGCTTGAAATCGGTACGGACTAGCTCGGCAAGCAAAGCTCGGTTTTGCTTCGAGAAAATACGACGATATAGACTCATTGCTGGTAGGGTATTATAGAGGAAGCATATGTATAAGTCGACAGACCAGCCGGTCATAGTCATACCAAATCTGAATGGCGGGGACGAGCTGCTGGGCGCCGTTGAATCCCTGCTGGCACAGTCCCTAAAGCCATACATTATCATCGTAGATAACGCCTCAACTGACGGCTCCACCGAGGCAGTGTTGGCAAAATATCCGGACATCGAAGTGATTCGAAACAGCCGCAACGAAGGCTTTGCCGGCGGTGTAAACCCGGGGCTGCGGCGGGCGATTGAGCTGGGCGCCAAGTACGCCGGGCCATTCAACGACGACGCGGTGGCCAACAAACAGTGGCTGCGGCAGTTGGTTGACTTCCTGGACGCACACCCGCGTTACGGTGCAGCCGCCCCAAAGGTGGTTACCAGCGACCGCGAACGCCTGGACAGTACCGGTGACTACTACACCGACTGGGGCCTGCCATACCCGCGCGGCCGCCGCGAATACAACCTGCACAAGTTCGACGACCAGACCGACATTTTTGCCGCCACCGGCGCCGCCAGCCTGTACCGCGTGAAGACGCTGCGGGAAATTGGCCTGTTCGACGAAGACTTTTTTGCGTACTACGAAGATGTTGACCTAAGCTTCCGCCTGCAGCTGGCCGGCTGGAAGGTTGCCTTTGTGCCGGGCGCGGTCGTAGACCACCACATCGGCATGACCAGCGCACGTGTCAAAGGCTTCACCACCCACCAGACCATGAAGAACCTGCCGCTGCTGTGGTACAAAAACGTACCGGGGCGCTACTTGTTCCGCATCGGCTGCCGGCTGTGGTTGGCACAAACACTGTTCTTTGGCCGTGCGGTGACGCGGGGGCAAGGCTGGGCCGCGTTTAGCGGCGCCTGTGCGGCACTGTACTTGTTGGTCAAAAAAATACCAACCAGGCGGCGCATCCAGCGCAGCAAAAAAGTTAGTGATGAGTACATTTGGGATATGCTGGTGCACGATCTGCCACCGAACGCCAGTGCACTCCGCCACCTGCGTTCCGTTTGGTGGAAAGTTAGCAGAAAGAAGTTGGCTTGAGCAAAATCGTCATCGATGGCCGTGAGTCGGGCACTAGCACCGGCCGGTATTTGGACAAACTGGTCGAGTACTTGCACCAGCTGAAGCCCAAACACGAAATTATCGTGCTGGCCAAACCGCACCGCTTCGAATATCTGCGTAAAGTCGCCCCATCATTTACCTTGATTGAAACCCCGTTTAAAGAATTCACTTTCGACGAACAGCTGGGCTTTAAAAAACAGATTGAAAGCCTGCAGCCGGACCTCGTCCATTTCCCCATGGTCCAACAGCCCGTGTTGTACCGCGGCCGGGTTGTTACCACCATGCAAGACCTCACCACCATCCGTTTCCGCAACCCCACCAAAAACTCCGTGGTGTTCTGGGTGAAGCAACAGGTCTACAAATGGGTCAATAAGCGGGTGGCACATAAGTCCGACGCCATCATCGCACCGACTCAGTTTGTGAAAGATGATGTAGTTAACTACACGCACATCAAACCGTCAAAAATAACCGTCACACTCGAGTGCGCCGACCTCATCAAAGACAAACCGGAGCCGGTTGCCGGGCTAGAAAACAAACGTTTCATTATGTACACCGGCCGCCCAACGCCGCACAAGAACCTTGGCCGGCTGATTGACGCCTTTGCCGCCCTGCACAAAAGCCGCCCCGACCTCTACCTAGTGCTGGTGGGCAAGAAGGACGGCAACTACACCATACATGAAGCGAATGTGGCGGCCAAAGGCATCCCGAATGTCATCTTCACCGGTTTCGTCAGCGACGGCCAGCTGAAGTGGCTGTACCAGCACTGCGCCGCCTACATATTCCCATCGCTCAGTGAGGGTTTTGGCCTACCAGGGCTGGAAGCCATGACGCACGGCGCCCCCGTCGCCAGCAGCAACGCCACCTGCCTGCCCGAAGTCCACGGTGATGCCGCCCAGTACTTCGACCCATTAGACGTGGTGGACATGGCCGTCAAAATTGGCGAAGTCATCGATAACCCCGAGTTACGCAAAGATTTGATTGCAAAAGGTAAAAAACAGGCCGCCAAATACTCCTGGGAGCGCATGGCCAAACAAACCCTGGCCGTCTACGAAAGCGTTTTGAAGCGTTAGACTGCCGGGCCAAGCACAATGTGCCGGTCCCGGCCTTCACCCACCGACTCGCTGGACAGACCCGCGTCAGCCGCAACTTTGTGCACCACCCGGCGGTCAGCTGCATTCATCGGCCGGACCTCGTACGGCTTGCCGGTCTCCTGGACTTTTTTCACCCACTCTTCGGCCGTCACCGCCAGGCGGTCGGCACGCTGTTTTTTGTACTCGGCCACGTCCACGTTTACCCGTGTAATCTCGTAGTTCTGGTTCTTCAGGGCATTGCTGACCATAAACTGCATGGCCCGCACCGTCTCGCCGCGTTGGCCGATTAAAAAGCCGTTCAGGTGCGTGCTGGGGATGTTCAGCTCAATCACTTCACCGTCTTCGCTAGTCGCGTAGACGTCAGTGTTCAACCCAAAGAACGACAGCAGGTCTTCAAGGTATTTCTTGGCGAACTGGATTGACTCTTCCATGAGCTTATTTCATCCTTTCAATACGTTAAGTGAGGGCACATCTGGTGAGTGCCGCGGCGCAGTTCTTGCGACGAGGCATATAGCATATGGGGAGGAGCAAAACTGCGGCGCGGTGCCGCCAGATGTGCCCGAGGCTGGATTGAAAGGGTGAAATGAGCTCATCTACTTCCTCCGCTTAGTTGACTTCTTCCTCGTAGGCTTTTTCTTGGGTTTTGCGGGCTGCGATACCACCTCAGCCTCGGTAATCTTTGAGACGTCTTTCCCGGCAGGTTTGTCGGCCAGTTTTTCCATGTCCTCTTCGTCCTCACGCAGGGCAATGGCTTGTTGGATGTAGGCCACAACACCGCCAGTCAGCCAGTATAGGCTTAGCGCCGCCGGCAGGTTGATGGTAAACAACAGTACCATCACCGGGATGATGTACTGCGTGCTGCGCCCCACCGCCGCGCTAACTTCTGATTGGTCAGCCTGCTGGCCGGCTCCGGCCGATTTTAAGATGTCGCGTAACTTACGGGCATTCTTGTCAACCGGCATCAGCTGGCGGCTGGTTAGGAACTGGATGGCGGCGCTACCAAGGACCAGCAGCAGGGCAGGCACGTACGTCCCGGCCGGGCCAAGGGCGCTGCGCGACAGGTTGATGAGCCCAAACAAGCTGTTATCGAAGTCTTTGGCGTGGTGGGCCAGGTGCTGCACCCACGAGAGGTGCTGCAGGGCGGGGTACGCGAACTTGACCATCTCCTCGGGGTTATCGATTACCTTGCGCAGGCCGCTGTACAGGCCGATTAAGATAACCAGCTGGACGATTAAGATGGGGATAGTCGCCAGCGGGTTCACGCCCCGCTCCTTGTAGAGCTCCATCATCATCAGGCCTTCTTTTTGGCGGTCACCCTTGGCTTCTTGCTTGATGCGCTTCAGCTCCGGCTGGAGCTTGCGCATGATTTTCGTCTGGCGCAGTTGGCGTTTGACCAGCGGCCACATCAGCAGGCGGATGATGATGGTAAAGATGATGAGCGCCAGGCCGAAGTTATGCCCTGGAATCAGCGCATATACCAGCACTAGCAGGTTGAAGATAGGTTGGACTATCAGATGAGTAAACATGTGTATAACTTAGCTCTTTCCTTTAGGCTCCACTATAGCATGCGGGGCAGTTCCAGCCGAAGCCAGTCCGGCTTTTTTGATGAGGGCCGTTAGATCAGCGTCCAGTGCTTGGGCCGGCATGTCGGCAACCCGTCCATCATACACCATAATGGCCATATCGCACGCAACAGGGAAAGAACTAGACAAAATACGAACACGCTCATAGATTCGCCGTCTTATCCGGTTCCGTACCACTGCCGATTTGCTGACTTTGCGGCTGACAACCACGGCCAGCCGGTATGACGAGCGTTTAGGATTTGGCGTGAATTTAAGCGCAAACGCGTTGGAGCGCACTGATTGGCCGGAGCGCATCAGGCGCTGGATGCCCGCCCGCCCATGGAAACGATTGCTGCGACCGATCATTATCTTTCCTTAAACCTCCCTTATTGTTTCATTCAACTGTTTGGTTGAATGTTGCTTGCCCAGGGATTTTCAAATTGGCTGGCCGGTGCTAACACCGGTGGAATGCTAGTGCGTCAGGCGGGCGCGGCCCTTGGCGCGGCGGCGCTTCAGCACGATGCGCCCGGCGTGGGTCGCCATCCGCTTGAGGAACCCGTGTTCCTTGGAGCGTTGCAGTTTTTTTGGTTGGTAGGTCCTTTTTGGCATGACTTTTCGTTCTCTCTTTAGCTAATTAGTTGGCCTTAGCAATAAGTATATCACGCCGACCGGTGTTACAGCCAGTCGCGCTTCCCTGTTGCATTCGTTTGGCATGATAGCAAGTTTTCCCCCTTTATCCAAGCCTTATCCACAGATTAACAGAGGTGCTGCTGTCCTGTGGAAAAGTCCACCCCTTCCCCGCTTCCCTGGTTTATTCAAATAGTTGTAGAAAAAGCTGTGGAAAACCCCTCCTCCGGTGCGCTATAGTTATACACAGCTTTTATAGCTTGGAGTAAGGGTAACAAGGACCGTCCTAGTGGAACAAGACAAACTTTGGCAAGCCGTTCTCGGTGATATTGAAATCACCCTTTCGAGGGGAAACTACCTAACCTGGTTTAAGAACACACAACTGGTCAAGCAAGATGACGACAAAGTCATCATCGGCGTGCCGAATGTCTTCATCAAGCAGCAATTAGAGAAAAAATATAACGACCTAGTCGTCCAGACCCTTCACAAAAACGGCGTTACCGTACCGCTAGTGGAGTACAAAATTCAGAGCATTGTCCGCCGGGCCGAAGCAGAAGAGCCGGTTTCCCTCCCCTCCCCCGCTTCCCCGGACCGCCCCGCCCAGCCGACCCTAAAGGCGGCCAACACACTCGCCCACGCCTACCGCCAGGGACTAAACGAGCGCTACACCTTCGACAACTTTGTAGTCGGCAGTGGCAATGAGCTCGCCTACGCCGCCTGCCAAGCCGTTGCCGCCAACCCTGGTACTAAATATAACCCGCTCTTTTTATACGGCGGGTCAGGCATCGGTAAGACACACCTAATCCAAGCCGTCGGGAACGCCGTGCTGGCCGTAAAGACTGATGCCCGGGTGGTGTATGTTTCAACCGAACAGTTTGTGCAGGAGTTCGTGGACGCGCTGCGGTACAAAAAGAACACCGACTTTGCCGACTTCTACCGCGGGGCGGATGTACTCATCGTGGACGACGTGCAGTTTTTAGCCGGCAAGGAAAAAATCCAGGAAGAATTTTTCCACACCTTTAATGCCCTGCACCAGGCCAACAAGCAGATTATCATCAGTAGCGACAAGCCGCCGCGCGAAATTCCCACGCTCGAAGACCGTCTGCGCAGCCGCTTCGTGTGGGGCATGTCCATCGACATGCAAAACCCGGACTTTGAAACCCGCTGCGCCATTTTGCAGATTAAATCCGAACTACACCAGGTGCAGCTACCGAGTGACGTCGTCGACTACCTGGCCACCAACATCCAGACCAACATCCGCGAACTAGAAGGCGCCCTAAACCAGCTGCTGGCATTTTGCGAGATGCGCTCACTGGAACCGAACTTGGCAATTGCCACCGGGCTGCTTGGCTCCGCCCAGGCACGGCCAAAGCATTTGAGCGCACGGCAAATAATTGAACGCTGTGCGCGGCACTTCCAGGTGAGCGTGGAAGACATCGTGGGGCCGAAGCGCGACAAGGACATCGTGGTTCCCCGCCAGGTCGCTATGTACATGCTGCGCAGCGAGCTGCATTTGTCGTTCCCGAAGATTGCCCGGGAGTTAGGGCGTAAGGACCACACCACCGCCATCCACTCGGTGGAGAAAATCGAGAAGGAATCACGCATCGACGCCGAGGTGCGCAGTGCACTGGCGGAAATCAAGGAGCGGTTATATGCATAGCGCCGCCCACTGTGGATTTATGGGTGAAAACTGTGCAAAAGCCGTGGATGGCACGTTGGTTAGGGGCGGAAATGGGCGTCGGTTATCTACATGGACCAAGCTTGGCAGTCGCAGTGGGTGGAAAAACAGCCTACTTTTACCGGTTCGCTTGCACAAGTTTTTTATGCGGTTTTCCGCAGGCCTGATTGGATTTTTTACAGAGGTAGTTCCAAAGTTTTCCCCGCTGTCCACAGCCCTAATAATAAGATCCATGCGGATAAATGAAAGAAATTTGCTAAGTAGAAACGGAGGATAAAGCTGACATGAAACTGAAAGTCACCCAGGAAAACCTAAACAAAGCACTCGGGCTAGTTGCCCGGGTGGCGAACAGCCGCTCTACCCTGCCCATCCTAAGCAATGTGCTGCTCAAAATCGAAGAAAACCGCCTGAGTGTTTCAGCCACCAACCTAGATATCGCTATCTCCTGCCAGCTGGGTGCGCAGGTGCAAAGCGAGGGTTCGCTGACCGTCCCTGCCCGGTTACTCCAGGACTTTATAAATGGACTACCTAGTGGTGTGATTGAGCTGGAGCAGGAAGAGCAGCGGCTCAAAATCACCACCGATAGCTACAAGTCGGTCATTAACGGCGTGGCGGCGGACGAGTTCCCGGTAATGCCGGCGATTGAGGGCGGCACCAGCTGGAAAGTTTCCGGCCCACTGCTTAAAAAAGCTCTGCAGCAGGTGTTGATGGCGGCTTCGAACGACGAAAGCCGGCCGGTGCTCACGGGTGTACTATTCCAGACGGTTGATGGTGTGCTTTATGCGGCCGCAACAGACAGCTACCGTCTGGCCGAAAAACGGCTAGTGGAAGTTAAGAAGGATGTGAAGCTACTCATCCCGGCCACTGCCCTGCACGACGTGCTGCGCATCATCAACGACTTCGAGGGTGACATCCAGGTGGTGCACGACGACCAGCAGGTGCAATTCCGTGCTGGCGAAGTTGAACTAGTTGCCCGGCTCATCGAAGGTAATTACCCCGACTACCGTAAACTGGTTCCCGCCAAGTTCGCCACCACCGCCACCATGCCCCGTGCGGAACTGACGAATATCACCAAGGTTTCCAGCCTGTTTGCACGCGAAAGTGCCGGCAGCATCGTGGTGAGCGTGGATGAGCCGTCGGAAAGCATCTGGATTCATGCCGTGGCATCCCAGCTGGGCGAAAACAACGCCACACTAAAGGTTGACGCCAAGGGTTCCGGGTCGATTACCCTGAATTCACGTTATTTAATAGACGCTTTGCAGGCCATTGACGAAAAAACGGTGCGCCTGGGCTTTAACGGCAAGCTGGAGGCGGCCATGCTGACTAGTCCCGAGGCCGACGGCTACCTGCACATCATCATGCCGCTGAAGAGCTAAACACCTTATACTAGTGTTATGATTGCCGACCTGCGTTTGCAGCAGTTCCGCTCGTACCGCGATGCGTCGTTTGAATTCGGGCCGGGGGTGAACATCATCGTCGGGCCGAATGGCAGTGGCAAGACGAATCTGCTGGAAGCGATTTTGGTGCTGGCGCGCGGCAGTTCATACCGGGTTGGTGATATTGACTTGCTGCGGTTTGATGCTGATTGGTTCCGGCTGGATGCACAAATGGAACCGGAAGATACGCAGCGTACGCTTAAATTCACCACCGTTCCGCGACTTGCCAAGGCCTATGAAGTCGACGGCAAGCAGTACCAACGCTTGACGTTGCAACAGATGCTCCCGGTGGTGTTATTTGAACCAAACCACTTGCAGCTGCTGCATGGGGCGCCGGACCTGCGGCGCAGTTACCTCGACGACATCCTAGAACAAACCATACCTGGTTTTACGAGTTTTCGGCGCAACTACCGCCGTGTGCTTGCGCAGCGTAATGCGCTTTTGAAACGGCCAAAGAAGCCGACTACCCAGGAACTTTTCCCGTGGGACTTGCGGTTGAGCGAGCTGGGGGCGACCATCACCCGGGCACGGGCGGACTTGTGTGTGCAGCTGGCGGAAGGGCTGGGCGGGCTGTATGGTGACATTTCGCAGGCCAAGACCGAAGTATCTATTGCCTACCAACCAAAGTTCCCGCTAGAAAGTTACGAATCTGCCCTGCTCGCCAAACTGGAAAGCCACCTGCCGGAAGACATTTTGCGGGGCTTCACGGCTTACGGCCCGCACCGCGAAGACTTTCTGGTGACATTTGATGGCCGTCCGGCCGACGAGTCTGCCTCGCGCGGTGAGACCCGCACTGCCCTGCTGGCGCTGAAAATCATCGAACTACAACTATTGGAAGCCGTGCGCAACCAAACCCCGCTGTTACTACTGGACGATGTGTTTAGTGAGCTAGACGGTGTGCGCCGCCGTGCCCTCACGGGCTTCCTGCAGCGCTACCAGACGTTTTTAACCACCACTGACGCCGATGTGGTGGTTAAGCACTTTACGGACAGCACTATCATTCCGCTAGGGTCTTAGCTATTGGTATTCGCTGCCGCCGGCGGTGCCCGCTGCCGGCGCCGACAACGCCTGGTAGGTAATGGTCAGTTTGGCTGGGTCGGCACCCTGTTGTTTTATCCAATCAAGCGCCGCTTGCTTTGTCTGGTCGGTATTGGCTTCGATGATTATGGTAATCTTTTGGGTGACGCCGTCAGCCCCCGTATCTGAGGTGTAGTCTACGACGTATGTGTTGGCGGGGCCGGCATATGGCAGGAGCGGGACTAATTTGTCCTTGTGGAGTTGCTGCTGGATTTGGGAGGAACGTTCGCCCTCGGCGGCCTCACGTTGCTGCTGGAGCTCCGGGTGCTGCAAGAGGTACTGCTTGGCTTGGTAGGAGTCTGGTGATGGCTCTAGGTAGAGTTTGCGTGAAGCGTCGTAACTGGCAAAGTCGACGGTTTTGGTAGCGTCGGTGAAGTAGTTACGGCTGGCTTTGAGCGTATGGGTGGTTTTGGTGAAATAGACGGTGCCCGCCTTGGCGGCTTTGCCGTCGATGGTGAGGGTTGAGTCGCTAGGTAGTAGTACAACCTTTACCCCTACTTTGCCGTGGTGGTTGATGTAGGTTATGAGTGACCAACCGAACACAACGATTAGTAGTGCGCCAGCTGCTATGAATGGTAGTTTTGATTGGTTTGGGCGTTCCATAGAGCGTATTATCCCCTTAGTTTACTGTAGTACACCAGTGGCGGCACCTGCCCCGCTTAGTGAAAAGAGCGGACGGTACCAGATGGATGAAGAGATGTCATAGGCGTTGCTGGCCATGGGTGTACGCCATGATTGCCCGGTGGTGCTGAATGATGCGGAAACGGAGTCGTACCCAGGGTAGCCATTGGCGCCCATGTAGATATAGGTGTGGCCGAGGTTTGACTCGAAGAAGATGTCCCCAGGTTTCAGGTTTGATTTGCTGGGGTTGACCACCTTTTGGTAGAGGTCGGGGTGGCTATACACGTAGCCATACTGGGCGACCACATTGCCGTCGTTGGCGTTGTAGTTTGGGTCGGCGCCGCTGTCACGGAAAACGCGTGTCACAAAACCGCCGCAGTCGATGCCTGCATGCGCGCTGGTCTTGCAGTTCCCGTCCGAAACCGTCAGCGAGCCACCACCGACGTAGTCGTTCTTGCCGTCAAGGATGCGCTGGATGGCCGCGTTTACGGCAGTTATGTATTCTGGCTTCATCACGCAATACGGTGCGCTGTGGTAGGTTGGCCAGGCATAGCCCGTTGCGGTTACGAAAAAGCCGCTGCCACTGGTGAGGCAGGCATTTTGTGTGCTGGAGCCGCTGGCGGTTGTACCGCCTGGAGCTTGGTAGAATAGTTTACTTGGGTCGTGTGTGTCGCTAGGGTCTGAGGGCGCGCCGCGCATGATGGTCGAGGCCATGTTGACATAGTTCTGGGTAGCTTGGTTAATGAGGTTGACGTGGTCTTGCCGGTAGGTGGGCTGGTAGTACTTTGAACTTGGGTCAGAGGCTTCTGCCCATGGATAGTGGCCGGTTGGGTATGGTGGCTGGGGTGGAAAGTCCAGCCATGAGTTTAGAAAGTCCATAGCGGTGGTGTTGGGATCGGTCAGGGTCAACCCTAACCTGCCTTGTGTGCTGCCGGTCATCGAGCGGGCGGTCGCCTCCACGCCGGCGTCAAAAGATTTGAAGGCCTGCACGCCGTTGGTTACGTGCACCCCGCCCACCGTCAGGTCGGGTGCGTTGATGCCGGTATTGAATGGGTTCCAGAAGTCGTTGTTAGTAATGCCGCCGCCCTCACCCCAGGCAAACGCTAGCAGTGCGATGACGTGCTGCTGGGTGACTGCATCGGACTCTGGCTTGCCTTCCTTGTGGGCGATGTCCTTTAAGGTCTCAATCATGAACTGTTCCAAAATGTAAGGGGGCTGCAAGCCGCTGTTCCAGGTGCCGGTATTTTGGCCGTCCAACACGCTGGTGGCTGAGCTGCCCGTCGTGGAGCAGGGTTTCTGGGGGATGTAGTCCGGCCAGTTGTTGATAATGGATTCACAGTCCAGATGGGATAGGCCCGCTGGGCAGTCGGTGGCGAACACCCGTGCAAACCCTTGGCCAAAAACCAATGTCACCAGGCTGACTACAGCGAACAGGGTGCGCTGCACCACCTGGCCCCGGAATAGCCTCGGACGCGTCATGGGGCGGTACTCGTTGGGGTTTCTGGGTCTGGGTCGGGGTTTAGGGCGCTTGCGGGGAGTAACTGGGTGTTGGATAGCCCGCCGGAACTGATAACGCCGACGTGTATCAACCCGCAGGGATTAACGGTGTTTGTCACTGCCTGCATGGTATCGGGATCTTGGGTTTGGTGGCTGAGCCAATCGGGCGAGAAGGTTACGGTGTTAGTGGCATCACTGAAGGTTGCCAGCGGGCCGTCTACGCAGTTTTTGTCCCAGAAGTCTTGTGAGTTGCCGATGGCGTCCAGGTCGGTCTGGGTGTAGGCGTATTGGGTAATGCCAAATGGGTCATTTTGTAGGCTTTCATTGGCGGCGAAAGCATGGTTGCTTACGAACATGCTGGCGAGTGCGCTGCCGAAGTGGCTAAACGGGTTGGAAAGCAGCCCAACCAGGTTGCCGCCGACGGCTCCCGTTATACTGCCGGGCATTGCTATGGCTAACCGGGAAATGAGTGAATACTGTGAGGCGGTGCTGAACATGCGTGCATAGAGCGGTTGGCTGTCGAAGGCGTATTTGTCGTCGGCTAATTGTTGGTTTTGAATTTCTAGGGCGGTCTTTTCATCCACCTTGGCCGCCCCAAGCACATCCTGGGAGTACCGGTTGTACTTGACGTCAAAACCGGCGCCGACCATATCAACATTCATGCCGCCGGTGAGCGCCGCGAAGGGATTCGGGACGATGGCTTTTACGACCCAACCCGCGAATTCAGCGAAGGTGCTGCCAAAATACTGGAGCGCGCTATTGCAGGCGGGGATTTTGCCACAACCGGCAACCGCCAGTTCACTGCCTGCCCCAATGATAATTTTTGCGAGCTTCTCAACACCGAGCACCGCCGCTAGCGCGGGTGAAACAGCGGTGTTGTAAGCATCTGCGCCCGGCAGGTACGATGGCACGTGGAAGCCGACGGCCGAAATGGACTCGGCGTTGTCCAGGAACATATTGATGGCTTGCAGGAATATGCCCGGGTCGGCAAAGTTTTCTTCGGCGCAAACAAGCTTGCCTTTGGGCACGGGTTGGCCATTGGCGCACTTGCAGACCCCGGCCGTGACGTTATTGCTAAAGGTGCCTTCGGCAAATGCTGAACTGCCGAACAAGCTACCGAATGCGGAACTGCTGCCGCCTACAGAACCAGATACCGCGTTGTAGAACGGCGATGAGGTGGCGTCGCAGCCATTGCCGTTGGCATCTTTGGGTATGTTGCTAAATTGGTCGGCGAACGAACCAAGCTCTGTCAGGTCCATGTGGCCACTATGCATCTCACTGACTACGGTCGTAAACATTTCCGCCAGTTGCAGGGCGGCCATGGAACGGGCGGTGTAGGCTACGGTCTTATCAATCTGCGGGATGGCGTCTTCGGCGGTGATGATACTAAGCGCCAACTCTACCTGGCCGGCTATGGGGACGACCTTGTCTAGCGCTGTCCCCGTCGCTAGCTTTGCGCTGTCACCGCCCAGTGTCTCCGCGACCTTTTCAGCGATAAGTTTTGTCATATACCCAGACAGCCCCAGCTTATTTATATCGGCGGCCTTTTCGGCCAGCTTGGACAGTTTTTCGACGCCATGCTCGGCGATGTACTCGGTCAGCTCGGCCTCCAGCTTGCGGTTTAGGTCGGACTCTTCCCGGTTGGTGCCCACCTGTAGCTTGGTATCACACTGGTCAGGCGCAATCATGCACTGTATGAGTACGCCGTATGACAAACTGAACGGTGTCAGTACTTTCTGGACGATGAAAAGCTTGGCGGCTATGCGTTTGGTTTCAATCGGGTCGAGGTATTTCTCGTGGAAGTCACAAGAAACCACACAGTGCCCTACCCCAATGTCCTTGAGGTACGGGACTACGGAGAAGTGTTTCTGTACCTTTTGCCAGGCGGTGGCATTTGCATAGGCGCGGTGGAAGGCGGCGCGGATTTCCGCTTTGGTGGCCTTGCTGGTGCCGGGGGCGTCAAAGACGCTCTGCTTGCGGGCTATCACCTGGGTGAGGTCGAGGTCGTGGCCGTTTATGTTCATGTAGTATGTGCCGCCCTTTTTGGCGATGATGATGGCGTCCCCGTTCGGCAGGTTGGCCATGCGGTTCATTAGGCGGGTTTGGTCCCAGCCGGCATACAGTTTTCCAAACAAACCCTTGCCCTCGGAGTTGATTAAGCATGAGGGGTCGATGGTGGAATGGCAACCGCGCAGCGTCATGCTGGGTATGACGCTGCGGACAAGGTAGTTTTCGAAGTCCTTCTCTACTTCGTCGCGGACGGCCGAAACGGCAGCACCTGCGGCACGGGCTTCCAGTGTGGTTACGATGGCCTCTACTTTTAGCGGTAGCATGACAAAGAACAGCAGGACGCCACCAATGCTGCCGCTGCCGAGTAGCGCGCCGGCTATCATCATGCGCTGCTTGAACTTCCGGCTGCCCTTTAATTTCGATACGAAGTTTTGCAGCGGAGAGCCCCCGCCCTGGCCGCCACCCGTAAAGCCCTTACCAAGCGTGTCGTCACCGGCCTTTTGTTCCGCTTTCGCCAACTTATCACTGCCCGATTCAGCCGCATCAGGAGCGTCGTAGGCGTCTTCGAGGTCTTTTTTCTCTTTGTCCTTCGCAAGTTTGGCCGAACCGGAGTCAGCCGCATCCGGGCCGTTAAACGACTCCTCTAGCCCCTTCAGCGTATCGTTATCGGTCTTCTGGTCGTCAAATACCGGCATAGTGTAATTGCCTAAGACAAGTTATTGGTGCTTCCTGGCATCAACTGGTTCTGTAAGTCAATCGTCCCGGCTGGCTGGCCAAAATCGCCGCCGCCCTGGTGCATGGCCTGTACCTGTGCCGGGTTGGTAGTGATGAGGCCGGTTTCGGTGGGGCTGGCCACTACCTGGATATGGACGTGGTTCTGCCCGGCGAAGAACAGCCCCTGCCCCACCGGGAATTGGCTGAGCCGCTTTTTCTCCTCGCTGGTCAGCTTGAATACGTCCGCCAGCACGTCAACTGCGGATGTCGACTGTTTGAGTAAGAACTGCATGCTGGCGTTGGCCACGATTGCCCGGCCCATGCGCGAGCCCATGAAGTCTTCGACGTCCTGGGTAATGGTAGTGATGCCCAGGTTGTATTTGCGGGCGCGCTTAGCGAGGCTAAAGAGGAAGTTGGCGCTGTCTTCGTATTTCATCAGCTGCCAAGCCTCGTCGACTATCAAGATACGCTTTTTTTGGTCACTCTTGGTTTTGTTCCAGATGTAATTCAAAACGATGTACATGGCGACCGGCCGCAGCTCGTCCTCTAGGTCGCGGATGTTGAACACCACCAGTGGGTTGTTGATGTCGATGTTGCTGGGCTGGCTGAAGATACCGGCGAACGTACCGGTAGTGTACTTGCGCAGGCGCTGGGCCAGCTGTGGGCCGCTGCCGCCCATGTGGAGGAGCGTGTCGTACAAATCGGCGATAGTTGGCGGCGGCGACGTGTGCGTCAGCGGGTCGTTGGTGATGCCGGCTTTGGCGTACGTTTCGATAAGCGCCGCATCCAGGTCGGCCTCTTCGGCCGGAGCCAGTGCGGGCGTAAGCACGCTGTTGCCGCCTAGCATCTGGGACTGGGCGCCGCCCATCATCAGCCGCAGTAAACCGTGCAGTGTAATTAGGTTGGAGCGCAGCGCGTTGTCGGCTTCCTCGGTGTCGACTACCTGTGGCAAATCAAATGGGTTGATGCGCGTGGCGCTGTTCAGGCTTAACCGCACATACGCCCCCGCCACGGCGTCGCACATGCGTTCGTATTCGTTTTCCGGGTCGATGATGAATACTTCCGTGCCAAACATCATGCTGCGCAGCGCCTCTAGTTTCACCGTAAACGACTTACCGGCGCCAGACTTCGCAAACACCACCGAGTTGCCATTTTCTAAGGAGAAGCGGTCAAAAATCACCAAACCAGAGTTGTGCATGTTGATGCCGTAGAGTATGCCGTTGTCTTGGCTAAGGTCGGCTGAAGTAAATGGAAAAGAAGTGCTGATGGCGCCGGTCGACATGTTACGGCGGATTTGCAGCTGGTCGGTCATCTGCGGAACTACGCTGTTGAGGCCCTGTTCTTGCTGCGAAGATGCCGGCTTACTGAACACCAATTGCTGCCCCAGCATGCTCTCCACCTTGTGGCTGACAAACTCCAGTTCGTCCACTGCTGACGCGTAGACGGTAAAGTACAGGCCAAAGCGGAAGAAGCGTTCTTCGCCAACCTGCAGTTTGTCACGCATTTCTTCGGCGTCCTGGATGGCGGCTTGCTTCTGCGGGTCGCGCACGCGGCCTTTTTCGTTGTCGATTTGCAGGCCTGCTTCCAGTTGGGTGACTTTTTTGCGTAGGTTGTCGAGCACCACCTGGCTTTCCACTGGGTAGACATAGATGGCAATGTCGATGACTTCGTCCAGGTTCACCAGGCCGCTTAGCCAGCCGGTGTAGACCTGCCGCGGATAGCCGTAGACGTAGTAGGTCCGGGCGTAGCGGGTGCCAATTTGGAAGTATGTTCCCTGGAACTCAATGGAACTGGGCGCGATAAAATCGCGCAATGCCGTAATGCCCTTCTGGAATGCCGCTGCCACCTCGGCTTGTTCGCGAGCTTGTTGCGCCTGGGCGAGCGCCACCGGATCGAGCTGCTGCTTGGCCATTACTGGAGCTCCCTCTGCAGGTGTGGCTGCTGGGCGTTGCCGACACCTTTGGTTACGATGTCGGCCGTCATGTCGCCGAAGTTCTTTAGCTGCTGGCGGGTGGCGGTGTCTGGGTTGTAGGTGTCGTAGTACAGCTCAATCAGTTCTTGGGTGTCTAGCGGCAGGCCCTGGATATTGCACTGCAGCAAACCGCCTAGTACTGCCTGCACGCGGTTGCGCAGCTCTGCCTTGGCTTTTTCCAGGTCGCCCTCGTTGATAGTGACATGGGCTTCATTTTTGTTGAACAGCTGGCCTAGGCCGGTAAAGAAGTTCTTGCTTTGGGTAATGGCCTTCTGTACGTCCGCCACCGGGAAGTATGGGATGACCACGTAGAACTTTTTGTCCATGATGTTCGTCTGCATCGACAACTGGTCGATGTAGTTGATGTAGTCGTCCATCAGCAGTGCCAGTAGCATGTTGTCGTGCTCGGTGCGGATTTTGTCCAGCTTCTGGATGTAGGGCGCCAAGTCGACCTTGGCCGAGCGCACAAAAATCTGCACCGGGAAGTACAGCGAGTTCAAAAAGCCCTGGTAGGCGTATTCGACCGATTCTTGCTCCTGGGGGCTCATCAGGTCGAAGTTGATGCTCTTTACCATCACCACGCTGCGAAACGACCCGTCGTTCATGATGACGATGCCGTCGCGGATTTCGGCAATTTGCAAAGTGTTCTGGGTACTATTGGGGTTGCCCTGGCGGACGGCGGGCGGGTGTGGCCCGGGCTGTCCGGGAATCACCGGCTGGCCGGGCATGGCCTGCGGCATGGGGCCAGGCGCGGGAAGGCCGGCGTAGGGATTGGGGGCGGCAGCGGGCGGTACGGAAGGTTGCACGATAGCAGCAGGCTGGGGGTACGGTTGTCCCACCCCAGGATTTTGTATTTGCGGCTGTTGGTTTGGATCCATTGGCTGCTTACTTGCCCACTTCTTTTCGGCGAACTGCGACTAGCGCGCTAGCGAAGCGAGATTACTACCTCACCGTCATCACCCCCGGTAGCCTTGTGGGCTTGCCGGGCGATGGTCGCCACATCCAGGTCGTCGTTGTTTGACAAATCTAGTATAACAGCCTGGGCCTCGGGTGTCACTTGCGGTTTGGCGGCTGCCGCGGCCGCAGCGGCTTGGGCGGCAGCGTCGGCAGCGGCGCGGCGGGCAGCGGCCTCTTCCTCGGCTATTTGGGCCGGTGTCTTGAGCGTCTTCATGTGGCCGTAAGCGGCGGTGGTGCTCACCTGCTCAGTGTGGTGCAGTTTCTGGAGCAGGGCCTCTTCCTCGGCGGTTGGGGTGGCGGCCTGCGGTATGGCTGGCGCGGCAGGCTGGGCGCCCGGCACGATCACCGGCGTGTCTACAAACGTCGCCTGGCCCGGTACGGTAGCCGTGGGGTGCATGAACCAAAAGTCAGCCGGTTGCTGCTGCGGCTGAGCGGCCTGTGCCGGCTGCATGGGCGGGGTGGCGGGCTGCTGCATCTGCGCCATCAGCTGCTGCCGGTGGGCGGCTGCCGAAGCATTCATCATGCTCTGGAAGTGCTGTGCTACGGGGCTGGCGGACTCGTTCAGCATGTCGTCGGCCTCGGGGATGTCGATGCCCGCCACTTGCTGCGGCAAGACGCTGCCCTGCACCAGCCGGTCACTGGCCGGGCTGCCAAACGCGTTCAGGTTCGCCTGCACGTTCTTGATGGCCCAGCCCCGGCTGTCGACTGTGGTCGCCAGCGCGCTTAGGCGGCTGCGCACCTCCTCTTGGCTGAGCCCGTTGGTGAGGGCATGTTGGATTATTTTTGGCGCGGTTACGGTCACTAATTCCTGCATGCCGCTCTGGTCCCAGATGCGTTTCCGGGGCTTGATTAAGAAACGAATCTTAGCCAGTGCCCAGACTTCCGTGGGCTGGTCCCGGCCCCACGGGAACGCAAAGAAGCTAGTAGTTGCCGCAATCGGTACAAAGATGGCTAGCATGAACGCCGCGTGTTTGGTGGTGGCCAAAAAGCCCAGGTACAAGCTAAGGGCCGCGATTGCCGCGTAGATGCACTGCCGCAGCGTCAGCGGACCAATCAGTTTGTCCTCTGCCTCGATGTCTTGCAGCACCTTGTACGTAGCCATTACTTACCAGTATAGCAAAACGGGCTTAAGACGGTTATGGATTGGTGTGGCCAGAGACCACAAGCGTACCGGTAAAACTAGTTCTGTGGTGGGATGGTTGGCATAGGACCAGGGCTCGGTGCCTTTGGCTGCGGCGGCATGTCCGGACGGTAGACGCCAACGTTGAACGCGAACCGGCGGACGCGCTCGGCGGTGTGTGCAGACCCGGGCGTGTTGGTCTGGTAGTTGCCCTGCATGGGCCCTTGTTGGCCTTGCTGCGCTTGCTGCTGGGCCTGCTGTATCTTGAGGGTTTCTTCATCAGCGCCACCAGCAACGCCGCTGCCATACCGCGACATGAACATTTCGGCGATGCCTTGGACCTGCTCTTGCATTTTGACATCGCCGGTGTTTACCGCAAGGGTGTAAGCGTTCTCTAGTTCCCTAATGGTGTTTGACCCCATCTGTGCCAAGTTGTAGCTGCCGCGGGCTTCGTAGATTTCCCCTACGAACTTCTGGTAGCCCGCATTTTGCTGGTTCATGACCATCTTTGCACCACCGGCTACGCCCTTGTTCTGGCCGCCGTCAAAGCGCATCTGCTTGTATTCTAGGTGGGCGTTTTGGTTGGCAAAAGCGGCTCCAACCCACGTGCTGGTGGCCATAGAGTCCGACATGCCCCACTGTTGCGCCACTTTACCGTAGTTCTCGGTAAGGGTCTTAATCTCCTCTTCACTAGAAGCCTTCCGCATTTCGTAAGACAAAGCGGCCTGCATGGCATAGGGGTCGCGGCCCCAACGTGCCCGGGCACGCCGGACGTAGGCGTATTCAATTTCCCTACCGCCCAGGCTGCGCCAGCCAGTGGAGGATGTTGCGTCCTGGAAGGCGGTAAGTGCGCGCGGTTCGGTGTCGTCACCAGTTTGGATTTGGTCGTTGATTTCCTTTTGTACCGCGGCGTTCCGGGCAGAAGAAGAGGCTGCCGCGTTGTGGCCGCCAACAGCCCGGGAGCCCCAGTACAGTGCGTTCCGGCGCACAAAGCCCTTGTTGTCCGAAGACTTCAGCATCCGGCTGCTCCAGTCGGCGCGCCGGGCATTCCATATCCGGCCGCGGCGTTCCCGGCGCAGTGCGCCCTGTTCGGCGCGGTATTTCTTCATGCGGTCGAAGAGGCCCTTGCCACTGTTGTTGACGAAGCCAGCCAAGTTGCCTATGACACCGGTGGCCAGGCGGGCGGCCAGCGGCAGTAAGAAGTACGGGATGAAGTAGGCTATGATGCCCAGCGCCTGTGCTACTAACGTGCTGGCAAAGCCACCGCCGCCACCGCTTCGAAGCGCCACGGCCGAGAAAATGTGGCCGGCAGCAATCAGGGCGGAAATTATGGGGAACATCAGCATCAGGCCCAGGAAGTTATCTATCCAAAGCTTCCAGACTTTCTGGGTATTCGGCAGCACGTAACATGCGATTGCCACCGGAGCCACGATGATGAGCATGATGATGGCAACTTGCCGGAGCACCAAGATAACAAAACCCACAAAGGCTGCCAGCAGCGCCGTTAAGATAAAGGTAAGTGAAGCGGGGTTTAGGAATATGAGCGCTCCTACGCCGAGGGTTGTCAGGACACCGACACCAATGTTAATCGTCCCCCCCAGGGCTTTGAATGGGGCGTACATTAGCGTCCGGATGTCGAAACCGACCGTGTCGAAGAAGCTTACGGCCAGGCGCATCAGCTGCCAGGACAGCGAAATGCCGATGATGGCAATCAGCAGGCGCGGCAACACCTTGCGAATGGTATAAGCGTCCAGGAACTCGAAGCCAAAGGCCTGGGCGGCAACCATAGCAATGCCGGCGATAGTCATAAGTGCGACCGCAATAATCCGGAACGAGTTCCAGGCGGTGTAATAACCTTTCGAGGGTCCCGGCACATTGGTGTTGTCAAAAATTGGCGCCACATCGACGTCGAGCGTGCTCATGATGATGCCGTCCAGCACATTTGCCGCTTTAGCCGCGATGGTAATGACCGGGCAAATCAGCCAGTTTAGTGTCCCACTGTTACAGTTGAGCGTACCGTCGGGGTTGATACAGTTACCGTTGGCGTCAAGGTTGGTGCAAGTTTCTGGGGCGGTGTCACACTGCCCGGTTGCATTAAGCACCTGCCCTGTCGGGCAGGTGAGCACGGCGTTGCCAACCATAATGCTCAGTGTGGCGCCGGCGGTTTTGTGGAACTGCTGGCACGGGTTGATTTTCCACAAGGCCGAGCAAGCCTGAAAGTCGTAGTCGCCCAGGCCATTGGGGTTGTCGAACTTACCCTGGTAGGAGATGTTGCTGGCGCCCGGCAGTGGGCTTTGCGTGTCGGTGCCTATGACGGTGCCGTCCATTAGCTTTAGGGTGATGGTTTCCTGGGCGGTGGTCTTGGACTGGTCTGGCGCCTCGTCATTCCAAAATATAAGAGTACTTTTGGCCAGAGCACCCCCTAGTGGTACGGGGCTGTCCAGGCTATATTTTTGCGTGACCGTAGAGGGGCAGGTGCCGCCCGAAGCATCCAGCACAGTGCCGCTAGTAATGTCCGCACCCGTAACGCCAATTGATAGGTCGAATGTACAGTTCGACGGGGCGTAGGTTACAGTTCCCTTCACTACGTCTTCGGGGAGGCCGAATACGCTCTGGGATCCAGTGTAGGAGAGTGTCGTCGTTCCCTTTAACTCACCCCCCGTTACGCTGACGGATGGTTTGCCATTTACGAACGTTAGGGTGTAGATTTCCCCAGAAGCGGCTACCTTGCCGCCGGTGAAAAATAGGCCAGCCAGCGTGACTAGCAAAAAACCACCGGCCATAAATAGCGCGGATGCTTTTTTCATGGAAAAAGGTATGCCCATATCTGTTTTTTGCTCAAGGACTCAGACGAACCTATATACAGTAATAAAGTATATAGCTTGTAGCCGGTGAATGCCAATTTTGTATGGTCCGACAGTCCGTAAGGTGGACTAAGCGATATTGGCGAAGAGGTTCACCTGGCTGCCAATCAGTGAGGGCTTGGAGCCGGCGCCAAAAAGCGAAACTACGCTCTGTAGGGTCCGGGGCGCGCTGGCGCGCAGCTGGTCGGCCGTAGGAGCTTGCCAGACGCCGTTCGGCATGTCGAAGGAGCTGTAGAACATACTGCCCTTTGCGCTCACCGTTACCGTGCCATTGCCGTTGTCGGTGCCGTGAATCTGTAGAGAGTCGAGCGGGCTGCTCCAAATCCACAACATTTTGCCGGGGTGCTTGGCCTGCCACTGTTGCCGGAGCTGTACGTAGTCGGCGCGCAGGTCCGGCGTGGGGTTTAGGGCATTGAGCATGCTAGTGGCATCGTCTTCGTTTGGCGTGGACAGGTAAAAGCTGGTGCCGGCCAAGAGGGCGTTATAGGTAGCGGCCGGGTTGGTCAGGGCGTTCGCTTCGCAGACGGGTACTATGTTTCCGCTTAGGGCCAGGGCGCTGTCCTCGGGGAACACGCTCGGAAGGTTAAGGCCGCCATTGGCCTGCGCCAGATGCTCTGCGGCTACCCCGTCTATCTGCCGCTGGGTTAGTGGCGGTTCGGTGGTCCTGGCGGTTGACGGGGTGAGGGGTGGCCTGGTTGTGGGCGCAGCTGGCTCTGTTGCTGCGTACTGCTGCTTGATTCTATTTGCTGCGGCGACCCCTCCGCCTATAAGGTAGACTCCAGCGACGGTTTCAAAACCAAGGACGCCAGCAAGGCTAAGCCAAAAGGCTGCCTTCTGTCCCGGGTTCATGTCGCGCCACTTTGTGCCAGGTTTGCCTTCAGTAGCTGGCCGTCCGGTGTACTCCGGATGAGGGTACGTGGTCGGCCTCATTAAGTCCTCTTGGACTTCCGGACCGCCTTGCCGTGTGCCCCTGGGGTCATGCTGAACCCCGGGTAGTGTCATTGGCGGCAAATCCTCTCCCGTGCCGGGAATAACAAAGCTGGTTCCCGTTGTTTCGGGGCTGTTTAAGTGCAAGCCCTCGGGTGTATCTGACATAAGTATAAACTCCCCTCTCTTGGTTTATAAACCTCGTATAAATTAACGTGCTGCGGCGGTAAAGACTACAGTGGCCTGCCCCCATAAAGGCACTGGCATGCTACCCGGAAACCCCTCCGTACATATTAGTAATACGCCGTAGCGTGCCAATATTCTGTGATAAACCGCACACTTAGGTGAAAATAACAATATTTCCCCGCCATCTGTCGGTGCGCCAGGCTACCAAGGCCGCATATCCGGCCGAACCTTGATTGCAGCCCCAACCAGCGCTATAGTAAAGAAAAATGCAACGCCTAATACAAAAACTATCGCTACTACTTGGCCTGACGGTGCTCATGGTGGGTGCTGCTACCCCGCTTGCCTTTGCGGCGCCGGACACGGCCGACACCGGCATACAGATGCAAAACCCTGGCACTTGTTTCGTGCACCAGCTCGGCACCACGGCCGTCAAAATAGTCGACTGTAAGTCGTTGGGGTACAGCGCCAGCCAAACGGATAGCGCTGGCCATATCCTTGACTACACCAACTGTTACGACATTAGCGGGACTACATCTACATTCACTATTAATAAAGTGGCCTGCGACGACACATCGCAGGGTACCGCCACCGTTATGTGCAGCGAAAACGGCAAGACGGTGGCATGCCCGCCAGACACCACCGACCCGGCCGCCAGCAGCGGCAACTGCGCAAACGTTAACCACTGTGACCTCATCTCGAAGTACATCAACCCGTTTGTGAACCTGCTGGCTGCCCTGGTTGGTATCGGCGTGGTCATTTCGATTGTCATCGCCGGCATCCAATATGGCAGTTCCGCCGGGGATGCCCAGAAAGTTGCCGCTGCCAAGGCGCGCATCCGAAACGCGGTCATTGCACTGGTTACATTCGTCTTCCTGTACGCCCTGTTGAATTTCCTAATCCCAGGCGGGCTGGTTTAAAATATAGGGGATTATATATTGCTATGCTTCTAACATTCCTTACTTCCCCCCTGTTCCATACACTCGCACTGGCTTGTGACAAACCACGGTTTTTCGGCCTGGTACCGTGGTACGAGTACCTAACGCTGCAGCCGGTCCGGCTTGAAGATCCGAACGGCGGTGCGGCAAGCACCGTTTGCCAGATAACGAACTTCACGAGCGACAGCACCCAGTCAATCGGCGCCCACAGTCCCATCCTGCTGATAGCCCTGGCAATTTTTGACGATTTATTGCGGGTTGCAGCTCTGGTGGCCGTGGGCTACATAATCTACGGCGGCTTCCAGTATATGACCAGCCAGGGGGCGCCGGATGCCACCAAACGGGCGCAGCAAACTATCATCAATGCACTGATTGGCGTGGCGGTGTCCATCATTGCGGCTTCGGCCGTGGCCTTCCTAGCCGGAAGGTTGGCGGGGTACTAGTATGCACATGCTTGCGTTTGTTGCCCAAATTATCGATACCACCGGCCTGCCGAAAACCGGCGCCGATACCAGCAAACTAGACACCATACTAAATTTGGTGTTCTCGCTTGCCGCGTCCATTGCCCTGCTGATGATTGTCATCTCCGGCTTCAGGTACATCCTTGCCCATGGCGAGCCCAGTGCCACCGCCCAGGCGCGCAACGGCCTGCTGTACTCGATAGTCGGCCTAGTCGTCATCATGACCGCTTTTGCCATCGTAACGTTTGTCGTGAAAGGCGTGTCATGAACGCCATCTTCAAGCGGCTAATCGTAGCCGTGGCCGCCCTGCTCTGTTTGTGGACGCCGGCGGTGGCTTCAGCCGCGTTTAACCCGCTCGATAGCGCCTGTCAGTCAGACCCGGCCGCTAAGACGTCGGCGGCCTGCGGTATCGACAACAGCAAGGACCCGCTCACCGGACCGCATGGCGTGCTAAAACGAATTACGCTGCTGTTGGGCTTAATTGCCGGCATTGCGGCGGTCATCATACTCATCTTGTCTGGTTTCCGCTACATTATTTCGAATGGCGACGCCCAAAAGGCGGCGAGTGCCCGGAGCAGTGCGCTCGGGGCGGTCATCGGGTTGGTTATCATTATTGCGTCCACGAGCATTATAGTATTCGTGGTAGGTAAGCTATAAAAAGGAAACTCATGAAACACCTTAGACTTTTTTTGGCAGGATGCGCAGTGATGCTGGGCCTGGGTGGCCTGGTGCCAGCTGTAGCGATGGCCGACACGGCCAAATCCATCGTTTGCCAAACCATCGAAGCTGGCAGCGACTGTAGCACTAACCCTAAAGACAGCTCCAGCTTGCCCAGTGTCATCAGGGCGGTGGTCAACATCCTGAGCTACCTGGTGGGCGTGGTGTCGGTTATTATGGTCATGATTGCCGGGTTTAAGTACGTGACGGCGGGCGGTGACAGCAACAAAGTTTCTAGTGCCAAAAACACGCTCATCTACGCCATCGTCGGCATTGTCATCGTAGCGGCCTCGCAGACCATCGTAAAATTTGTCCTCAGCAAGGTATAGCAGTAGCATATTTGGTTGCAATCAATCTGTCAGCAGTGGTATAAATAGAAGCAGAATTCTAGCTTCAAGAAAGGACTAAGCTACAACATCATGTTCAGAAACCTACGCAATACCATCGTATCGCTGTTGAGTGCGGCCACGCTGCTGGCAGTACCTATGGCAGTCCCGGCCGTCGCCCTGGCAGCCGACCCCGCCAACAGCAGCGGTGCAACCATCCAGACTTGTCTTGCCCAAGGCAGCAACCTTGACGCCAGTACATCGGACAGTACCTGTAGCGGCTCTACGGACACCAACGCCGGCGCCAGCAACGTCAACAACATCATCAAGACCGTCATCAACATCTTCTCGGTCGTGGTCGGTGTGGTTGCGGTCATCATGATTATCGTCGGCGGCTTCCGCTACATTACTTCCGGCGGCGAGAGCAGCAACATCTCTAGCGCCAAGAACACCATCATCTACGCCATCATCGGCCTGGTGATTGTCGCCCTGGCCCAGTTCATCGTCCAGTTCGTACTGAACAAAGTTACCAGCAGCTAAGGCTGCAGGCCTCAAGCGCTTCAAAAACCCGCCGCGAGAAACCGGCGGGTTTTTCTATGTGCCAAAACCACCTTCCCCGGCAGCCATGGCACACGCAAAAAGCCGCCCCGTAGTGGGGCGGCTTTGGTGCCTAGAAACAGCAGGCCTAAATGACCTGGATTTTCTTGACGGTGTCTTGCTTGACCTTGGTGAAGCTGATGGTCAGTACGCCGTCCTTTAGGACGGCTTCGATGTCCTCTTCCTTGACCGGGACTGGCAGCGCAATGCTGCGGCTGAATTCGCCCCAGTAACATTCCTGCACGAAGTAGTTTTCGACGTCGTCGTCGGTGCCGGCAGACAAGGTGCCATGGATGCTTAAGGTGTTGTCGGCAATGCTAACATCCAGGTCGCCTTTGTTGACGCCGGCCGTGCGGGCCTTTACGACCAGCTTCTCCTTCGTTTCGTAAACGTCCACGGCCAGCTGGCCGGGCAAGACGGCTTCGTCTTCATCCCATTCGTCGGTGGGGACGGCACCGGCCTGTACTTGTTGGCCCGGGTCGTCCACGGGTATTGTTGCACCGTCGTCATCGCCCAAGAACGCGGCAGTTAGCTCATCTTCTTCCAGTAGTAAATCGTCGTCGCGGTTGCGTCGCGCCATAATACGTATTGTTACCCTCCGCCCGTCTCTTTGTAACAGGGCTTATCAGTTGCTACTTGCCTTTTTGTGTTAAAGTCAGTATAGCTTAGCGCGTTAAGGTGGTGCAAGGTAGCTTGTACATATTTACAACGGAAAAAGTACAACATGAGCATTTTAGAGAAAATCATAAGTGTTTTTGCGCCGCACACGTGTTTGGGTTGCGGTGTGGAAAATGACTTGTTGCTGTGCGCGCAGTGCCGCCGGGGCCTGCCCCGGGTGCCGTCGCGCTGCTACCATTGCCGGGCGGTGACCGACGCCTACGCCGTTTGCGGCCAGTGTGCCGGACATACGCCTCTCCGGCAAGTTATCGCCTACACCCACCACCAGGGCCTTGCCAAAGAGCTGCTGCACCGCATGAAATACGAACGCGCCCAGGCAGGGCTGCACGAAGCCGCGGCCATGATGGCCGCGTTGACGGGGCATTTGCCGGAGGGCGCAGTGCTGGTCCACATCCCAACGGCCACCAGCCGGGTGCGTGCCCGCGGCTACGACCACGCTCGGGTACTTGCCCGTTCCCTTGCCCGGAAGTCCGGCCTGCGGCACGAAACGTTCCTTAGCCGGGCCGGCCAGGCACGCCAGGTGGGTTCGAACCGTTCGGAGCGCCTGCGGCAGTTGGACGGCGCCTTTCGCCCTGTCCGCACACGCCTGGTCCGCGGCCAGCATATTGTGCTAGTCGATGATGTGCTGACAACTGGTGCCAGCCTGGAAACTGCCGCCCGGGTGCTGCGCCGGGCCGGCGCTGCGCGCGTTAGTGCTATCGTTTTTGCCCAGGCCTAATCAGGACGTAGTCTGAGTAGCTGTCAGATAGGGATTCGCCTGGCCGGGCGAGCGCAAAATGCGCTGCCCTTTGGCCACCCCTCCGCTCACGCTCCGGGGCTACGGGGCGGGGTTTGCCACTGGCAAACCCGTTCGAATCCCTCTCGTCTTCCAACCAAATAAAAAAGGCCTACCTTTTGGCAGACCATTTTTATTTGGCGGAGAGAGAGGGATTCGAACCCTCGCAGGGACTCGCGCCCCTCTAACGATTTAGCAAACCGTCCCCTTCAGCCACTTGGGTACCTCTCCTAAACGGCTTGGAGACACCCGTTCCGGGTTTCTCCACGCGCGGGCAAAATGGAATACATTTTGTCCGGCTCTCTTCCCAGCCAGTGATTGGTCGGTAGATTTTCGCGCTTTGCTTTGGGTAATCTTAACAGATTAGTTAGTTTGGCGGAAGGGGTGGGATTTGAACCCACGGTACCATTGCTGGCACGACAGTTTTCAAGACTGTTCTCTTAAACCACTCGAGCACCCTTCCGTGGCAGCCAAATAACAGGGGTGATTATAGCAGGATTTGAGTTCTTAAGCAACGCGGGGCCGTGTGCTGGCGTGCCGCTCCCCTCCCCACCCGCTTTGTAGTACAATAGCGCTTATGAACGCAGCCAGCTGCAGAATGGGGCAATACTAGATGGCGGACATGCAACCCGGGCAAGTTATTTCACCACGCGCGGCGGACGACCCCGTGCCTGATGGCACTGGCGTAAGCCTGGCGCCAGGCGCGCCGCAGCCCGACCGGCCAGCCGAAGAGCCCAGCCCCGACCCAGACCCGGCTCCCCCGCCTGCCGTAGAGCCCGAACCGGCCGGGGTAATGCCGTCCGGCGCCGCACCGGCCGAGCCTACCGGACCCGAGGGCTCCCAGGACTGGCAGTACCACCCGGACATGTCGCCTGCCCAGGACTTGGCGCCACTGCCCGAAGACATCACCTGGACTGCTTCCGAATTCATTGCCCACGAAAAAGGTGCCGCTTGGTACGGACTACTCGTCGTAGCCGGCCTGGGCGCTGCCGGGCTTGACTACTGGCTGACCAAAGACAAATTTTCGACGGGTGTCATACTGCTGGTGGCAATCATCTTTGGCATTGTCGCTGGGCGCAAGCCCCGTACCCAGCAATATTCCCTCACGCCCGAGGGCCTGCAGATTGGGAGCAAGGCGTACTTCTTCCAGGACTACAAAAACTTCTCTATCAACGAAGAAGGTGCCATCGCTAGCATTGTCTTCATGCCGCTAAAGCGTTTTATGCCGCCGCTTACTATCTACGTCAGCCCGGACATGGAGAACGATGTCATCGATTTCCTAAGCCAGCTGCTGCCATTCGAACAACACAAAGCCGACGCCGTTGACGGCCTGCTGAAGCGCATCCGATTTTAGCTAGCCCTTCCGGGGCGGCCATGGGATAAGCACGGAGGTGTGTTTCCGATATGTCTCGTAGGCTTCGTTGCCGGCGTAGTGTTTTTCGAGCGGCGGTATGCCCGAAACCTTCGTAATGAGCAGCGTGATGGTCGCCGCACCCAGTATGCCCCACCAGGCTCCCGTACTAATGGCGACCAAGGCGGCTCCCCACCATACCGTAACCTCGCCGAAGTAGTTGGGGTGGCGGCTGTACCGCCATAAGCCGCTTTGCATAATGGCCGACAGCTTACCGCCCCGGTGTGCTAAAAATGTCGCCAACTGCCGGTCGGCAACCGCCTCAAACGCCAGGCCGAATAACCAAACTGCCCAACCGGCGTAGGCTAATGGATGTATGGCGCTTGGAGCAAATGCCAGGGCAACCATTGGTGTACTAACCACACCTATCAAAAACCCCTGTAGCAGGAAGATGTTAGTGTATGCTTTACGCTTTTCTGACTTGCCCCACCGGGCACGCAGTTCCTGGTAGCGGTGGTCTTCGGCCGGCCGGAGTAGTGTACGGCTGGCAATGTGCAGGAATAGCCGTATCCCCCATGCGCTGACCAGCACCGCGCTTACTACCTGTAGCGCGCCAACATTACCACGAAGCGCCAGGCTTAGCCAGGCGACCAAAACAAAGCCCAGGCCCCAGGCGCTGTCGACGACGTCGTAGCGTCCCGCGCGCAAGGCTACGCCGTACCACAGGGTCATGTACACCAGTACAACCCCGCCGAGCCCCAGCCAAAACACTAATGCTTCCATGTCATCAGCATAGCCCATGTGCGCCGCCTAACCAACCGCGCCAGCGTACCGTAGCATACTATTCACATATTTTGACGATTCGCCAAGACGAGGTATGATGTAAATACTTAAGGTTGAAAGGAGGGATACCAAGCAACTATGTCTATGTTCGCACAACAAGATGCCCCTAGTTTTCGCCATCGCCTCTGGCTTGTGCTCTGGTTTGTGGTTATTGTGGCCGTGCTGTGGGCGCTCGTGTGGTTACTGTTCTTCCACGAATCATCGCCCAAAGTTTCGACCGTGAACGGCTCCAAAGCCAGCCAGAAGCAGTCGTCTGGCGGCAGCCAACCTAGTTCGAGCAGCTCGTCCGCGGGCAGCAACAGTACTTCTGGCAGTTCCGGTGCCGCACCCGACCAATTGGCCAACGCTGGTGCGGGTAATATCTTGATTCCGTTCAGTGCCGCTGGCGTCGCGGGCACGGCTGCCTACTACATCCGGTTGCGCCGCAAGCTGCAACAGCAGTAAATTTGCATCAAAACACCGGCCGACTGCTATACTTACTCTAGGTAATGAGTAAGCGTCCTGAGCCCATCCTGTCGGTGGTCGTACCGCTGTATAACGAAGCAGCCAGCCTGCCCGAGTTTTACAGCGCACTCAAAAATGTGCTCGATGGGCTGGGGTTGGCCTACGAAATCATATTTGTGAATGATGGCAGCACCGACCCAAGTGCAGAAATTGTGCAGGCCTACAAAAAGGATGACGGCGCGGTGCGGCTCATCAGCTTTAGCCGTAACTTTGGCAAAGAGATGGCGACGACAGCGGGTATCCACAAAGCTGGTGGCCAGGCCACACTGATATTGGACGCTGATGGCCAGCACCCGGTCGACCGCATCCCCGAGTTCGTGGCGCGCTGGCGTGGGGGTGCCAAAGTGGTGATTGGCCGCCGGGTGGGTGGCAGGCAGACGGCATTCACTAAGCGGCTGGGCTATAAGCTGTTTTACGGTGTGTTTCGACGCCTGACCGGCCTGCGCCTGCACCCAGACCTGAGCGATTTTCGCCTAATAGACCGGGCCGTACAAGTCCAATTCAACCAACTGACCGAACACAACCGCGTGACCCGCGGCTTGATTGACTGGTTAGGATACGAGCGTGCCTATGTCCCCTACACCGAAAATCTGCGCCGCCACGGTACTGCCACATATTCGTACAGTAAGCTCTTCAAGCATGCGCTTGATTGGGCGATATCGCTCAGCATCTCGCCGCTATACATTACTGCCTATATCGGTGCGGTAGTGTTGCCGGTGGCGACACTACTGGGCCTGGGCATGCTCACTAATTTTGCGCTAGGTGACCCCCTTAACTTGCACGCTACGGGCGGTGCCTACTTGCTGGTGGTGGCGTTATTCCTGATTGGCCTGCTGATGGTTTCCCAGGGTATCATCGGGCTCTATCTGTCGCACATCCATACCGAAACACAGCAGCGGCCGCTGTATGTGATTGACCAAACTAATCCGGAAGGCTAAGCCCCATGCAGACATTGCAGACACTCCTCAAGCGCCCTGGGTATCGGTACCTCATCATCGGCGGCAGTGTGTATGTGTTTGAGCTGGCCGTGATAATCGTAGCCCAACGGCTCGGTGCTAGCGCCACTTGGGCGGTAGCTATCAGTTTTTGCTTAGGCACGCTGGTATCATTCTTTTTGCAAAAGCTGGTTACCTTTGGGGACAAACGCATGCACCACCGCATCCTCGTACCCCAGTTGGTTGCCACCATCTTGCTCGTGGTGTGGAACCTAAGCTTTTCGGTGTTGCTGACCAAGCTGCTGCAAGACCACTTGCCGGCCGTGGTAACCCGCACGCTGGCACTTGGCGTTACGACCATCTGGAACTTCTACCTTTACAAGACCCGCATTTTTAAAAACAGCGACGCGCCGCTGGTGGATTAGTAAGTAGTATGCAAGACGTTAGCCCTCTAGCCATATTCGTCCATAAGTCCTGGCGCCGGTTTATGGCAGGTTTGGCATGGTTGGCCGGTAACCGGGCGTTCCGACGTTGGTTCCCAGTAGGTGCTGTATTGGTACTGTTGGGGACTACGGTGTTGTGGGCGGTCATCGGGGCGCGGCTGCAGGCTCACAATGCTGACCAACTCTCAGACCCCTATCTGTTTAGCTCGTGGGCGACATTCCACGGTGCTTCGTTCCCGGGTGCCCACACCTTCCTGTTGAAGTGGCCGATCTTCTGGCTGCTCCATGTGTTTGGGGTAAGCCCGACGACTCTGACGGTGGCTACGGTGGCCGTGGTGTTGCTGACGGTTGGGGCGCTGGTGGCGGTGCTGTACTTCGTAATCCGCCGGCCGCTGGTGTTCGGCACGGTTTGCCTGGCGCTTGCCTTGGCGCTCCTGCTTGTCCCTGCCCAGCCGTATGCCGGCGGGATTTTGCCCGTCAATATGGCCATGCTGACCACCCGCAACCTTGAGTACGCCGTGTACTTGGCGGTGCTGGTGCTCTTTGTCCGGGCGAACGGCATGCGAAACCGTAGTTTTGTACTGGGTACGGCACTGTTAACCTTGCTGATTGCTAGTGACAAGCTGTTTATGTCCTTGAGTGCCGGCGGCGCTTTGCTGGCCCTCCTGGTGTATGCGCTGCTCAGTAACTGGGGTATGTCGGTCTTTGCCGTCCGATGGCTGGCGGGCAGTGTGATTGCGACGGTGGCTGCCATCGTGGCCCTGTGGACGGTAGTAGTGACACAGCTGACACACCTAGCGGGTGGTTCCGGCGGGGCTTCGCCGTATGGCCTGGCGCACGGGCTGAAGGACCTGCTGCTGGGCGTGGCTTACACGGTGGCCGGCCTGTTTACGAACGTCGGCGCAAACCCGGCGTACGACAATACGATATTGAAAGAGCTGCCCGGCAGCCTGGTCCACCGGCTATGGCACTGGCAGGCGCTTACCTATCTGGTGGCGGCAACGGTGCTTGGATTTGCGCTAGTCGCGGTTTGGCGGGTGGTGCGTCCAACCCTTGCACCTGCCCACGACCACATCCGGCCGGCGAATGCACACCTGGTGTCACTGGCTTTGGTGGCGTCCACCTTGGCCGCCATAGCCCTGTTTGTGCTGACGGACCATTATTATGCCGTCGATGCCCGCTACCTCACCATTAGCCTGTTCGCCCTGGCCGTCACGGCCGGTGTGTACCTGCGTACGCATGAAACGTACCGGCCGGAACAAGTGTTGCTGGCTGCGTGTGTGCTCCTGGCGGCTGGCACCTTGGCCGTGCCGACTGCTATTAGGGTGTCTGACCACCAGGCTGCCGCGTATAACATCATCGCCGGGCGTAATAGCCTCATCAGCACGGCACTCCAGCGCCACAAGGTAGATGTACTCGTTGGTGATTACTGGCGGGTGCTACCCATTAAACTCTCTGGCCACGGCCAGCCAACGGTTATGCCGCTGGTGACCTGTACACAACCAAGCGGTGCCCTCACTAGCCACGAATGGCAGCCGGACCTCACCAAACACAGCTTTGCGTATCTGGTCACGCTGGACGGCAGCCTCACCGGATTCCCGACATGCTCGCTAGATAAAATAACCGCCGCCTATGGCCGTCCGAATGCCACGCAGGTCATCGCTGGCACTATTGCCCAGCCCAAAGAGGCACTGCTGTTTTATGATGGCGGCAGCCACCCCGGCGCCATCGAGTCCCCAATCCAGTTGGCCAACTCCCTGCTGCCCATCAGCCCGGACCAGCTAACCAAAACTAGCTGCACGCGCCCCACCGTCATGAACGTTGTTGCCCACGAAGACGATGACCTACTGTTCCTTAGCCCAGACCTACTGCACGAGGTCCGTGCCGGCAACTGCATACGTACGGTGTACCTGACCGCTGGCGATAGCGGCCTCGGCAAGCTGTACTGGCTCAGCCGCCAACTGGGGGCCGAAGCGGCCTATGGCAACATGCTGGGGGTCAAAGACGCCGTGTGGGACCAACAGTCGGTGGAACTTGCGCCCGGGCAATACGCCACCGTTGCCACCCTGCACCGCCAAAGCCGGGTGTCGTTGGTGTTCCTGAACCTACCCGATGGCAACCTGAAGGGGCAAGGTTTCGCTGCTTCCGGCCACGAAAGCCTGGAAAAGCTCTTCGGGGGCAAAATTAAGACCCTGCACACCGTGGACGGCCAGTCCGGCTACACCTCCCAGCAGCTGGTCGATACGCTTTCCTTGCTGATGGACATCTACCAGCCAGCCGAAATCCACACCCAGGCAGATGTAGCCAGTGACCGCTACCCCGACCACAGCGACCACATGGCCACCGGAAACATTACGGAACTGGCCGCCGCGCAGTACGACCAACAGCACTTTGGCGACGTGGTGAGCATACCCGTCACACGCTATATCGGCTATCCCATCCACGAGTACGAACCGAATGTCGCGGGCGAAGATTTGGGGACAAAAGAGTCCGCCTTTTACGCTTACGGCCAGTATGATGGCGGCACCTGCCGTGACCTACTACAGTGCGAAGGCACCAACTACATCCTGTACCTGCAGCGCCAGTACACACAGTAGATTAGTCTGGTAGCTGCAGCTGGGCCTGTGGGTATATCATCACCATGTCGCCGGCAGCGGTGCGGTCGGTCCCTAGCGGCTGTCCAAACTGCTGGGCAATGGTAACTGCAGTGCAGACATTCGGTGTGTTTTGGATGCTATTGCCGTCCAGGATGATGGCCGCTGTCGCCCGCGAATCAGCCTGCACCTTCTGGAAACTCGTATCCATCGAAAAGTGCGTCCGCACCAGCTTCCCGTCCAGGCAGCCGACCGGCAAAAATGCTTCCGCCGGCAGGCGGTGGAAGTACTGCATGGCCATGGCGGTGTCGATGCTGCCGTATGCATGCAGGCCAGCCCGGTGCCCTATGTAGCGGTAGGCACTTTCCGCGCCGGCGTCTTTCGGGAAACTTGTGTCCCAATTGCTCACCAAAGCTCCAGACAAGGTGATGACATTCACTCCGACCACTGTAATCATGAACGCTGCAGCGTAGTACGCCAGCTGCCGCGGGATGCGCACCGTGCCTAGCGCCAGCACTAGCATTGGCGCGAGCATGATGAGGTACCGCGCCGTTGCCGCACCCTGTACCGCTTGCCCGCTGGTGATGTACACAACCGTATCCACGGCAATCCAACAGGCCAGGAAGGCCATGAACCGTTTCGGTACAAGCCGCCGTAGCCAGGTGTAGGCGAGCGCCGCCGCCCCCAGTACTACCACAGCCACGTTCGCAACCTCGCGCAGCCGGCCGGCATCGCTGCCGCCAACAAACAAGCTGGGCGCCGCCCGCCCCGCCCCGGCAAAGCTGTCCCGCACCCAAGTGAGTGTTACGGACGGCGTGTGCACCCCACCGGTGTCCGTAAAGCTTATGTGCAGCCAATGTCCTGCGGCCGCAAACAGTACTAGTGCCACCGCGTAACCGGCAGCTAGGGTGCCAAACAGTTCTAACACCGGCCGCTCGCGCTGCTTCCTTGCAAACACCAGTACCAGGGCGTACAAAAACACTGGAAACGCACTCATAAACACCTGCAGGGGGTCATCAAAGAACAGCAGCCCGCCGAGTGCCACGAGCCCCACCCGCAGCCGCCAACTGGGTGCCCGCAGCAGCCGTAGGCCCAGGTACGCCCAAAACAAACCGCCCACTACCTCCAGGTTGCGCGAGTTCGCGAACTGTATCCAGAACACCGAACCGGCAATCACGCTAAGCCACAGGAGTACATCGTAAAACGCACTGCCGGCATGCACCCGAAACTCGTGCAGCAGTTTTTCCAGTACCAGCCCTAACAGCACAAAGGTAGCGATGTTAACCAGCACCGTCAGCACCAACAACTTCAGCCGGGGTGAACCCGGCAGGACATCGAGCGGGGTGTAGAGCAGCAACATCTTTGGCACATACGCCGTCTGTCCCATGTGTGCTGGCGAAACCGCACCGTGCAGCCACTGTTGCACAATTACCTGCTGGCTCACTAGGTCAAACACCGTCCGCTGCGTGAAGAACCGCAGCCACGTCCATATGGCAACCACCACTGCCCCTACCAGGTACACCACTAGCCTTCTTCGTGGGTACAATTGGTCCCGTAGAGCCCTCCAGTCCATGTGCTGACCATTATATAACGGCCGCTTCGCTGGTACCCATTAACCTACGATGGGCGACTACTGTTCGTTAATCGCCAGGTTCTCGTTCGCGAACACCTCTTCGATGCTCGGTATGCGCCTTGCCTTGGTTGTCATAGGTCCTCCTTCAAGACAAGCGCATCGTACCAGTCGACGGCCCTCAGGTCTGTAAGATTGCTTGCAATCGCCTTCCCTGTGATGGGTGTGCTACTGCTTGCCCTCCCATTCGGCGTAGAACTCCTCCAAGAACTGTTCCATGTACTGGTGGCGCCGTCCGGCAAGCTGCCGGGCGGTAGCGGTGTGCAAGCGGTCTTTTAACAGCAGCAGTTTTTCATAGAAGTGGTTGATGGTCGGTGTGTCGTTGCTGTGGTAGGCCTCGGCGTCTGCATATGTCTCGGGAGGGCGTGCCGGGTCGTACAGCATCCGCTGCTTGTGGCCGCCATATGCAAAGGCGCGGGCAATGCCGATGGCGCCCAAGGCATCCAGTTTGTCGGCGTCGCTGACAATCCGGGCTTCGAGCGATAACGGGTGCTGCCCGTCGGCCGGTGTGCCGATGGTGCTGCTAAACGATACATTCTGTACGGCTCCAAGCACCGCATCCACCATGGCCGCCCCTAATCCGAGCTGCTGCAGCCATGCGGCAATCTCCTCGCGTCCGGCGGCTTCACTTTCGGCCAGTTTGGAGTCTGCAACGTCGTGGAGTAGCGCCGCCAGCTCAACTACCAGCACGTCCGCACCCGTTTCGCCCTGCGCAATCGTCTTAGCCAGCTGCCAGACGCGGTACATGTGCCACCAATCGTGGCCGCTGCCCTCCTGGCTAAACTTTTGCTCTACAAAATCTCTGGTCTTAGCGACGGCTTGGTCATTATCCATGCCCTAAACTATACCAAACAAAAACTCCCCTTTGGTAAGAGGAGTTTTAGCCATAAACAAATTTGGTACACCTGGGCAGGATAACGCACATTAATCTGTGCGCCGAGTTGGCACTCGGGCAGCAGACTAATGACCGAACCTTTTACGGTTCGATCTTGTTCGGACGCATGGACCAAAATAAAAACCCCAGCTAACGCTGAGGCTTTTATTTTGGTACACCCGACAGGATTCGAACCTACGACCTTTGGCTCCGCAAGCCAACGCTCTATCCAGCTGAGCTACGGGTGCTAACTACCGCCGTCTCCGGCGCAACAGGGGTAATTCTAGCATAGGCGGCCTCAAAAAGCTAGTCTCACGCATCTAGCGCCCAATCTGTTAAAATGTCTGCTTACGGAGAGGTCGCATAGTTGGTCTAGTGCGCTACACTCGAAATGTAGTATACCGGCAACGGTATCGAGGGTTCGAATCCCTCCCTCTCCGCCAGACAAAAACATCCTGCCGCAAGCCAGGATGTTTTTATATGTATACTTATAACCATGGAAGACTCTGTATTCACCAAAATCATCAAGGGCGACCTACCCTGCCACAAAGTCTACGAAGATGCACGAACCTTCGCGTTTCTAGATATCCATCCCATCCAGCCCGGCCAGGTGGTAGTAGTGCCCAAGAAACAGGTTGACTACGTGTGGAATCTGGACGACGAAGATTACCAGGCACTGATGGCCACTGGCAAGAAAGTCGCCTGGAAGCTTAAAGAGGCCTTCCCCGACAAGCATTACGTAGCCCTGCACGTCGAAGGCCTGGAACTGGCCCATGCCCATCTCAAAATCTTTCCGTTCAACACCGACACAGAGTTTCATAATCACCCGGACACCGGTGCCGAACCAGACCACGATGCACTCGCGCAGATTGCCGCCAAGCTCCGCCTGCCCGATAAAAACTAACCATTTCCGGCTACTTTGGCCTAGCGTAAGCAGATTCTAATTGGTACAATACGGCTATGGAACACGGTGGAATGACCGAAGAGCGGCGGTTGGGCCAGGTTTTGGCCGCTGCCCGCAAAAACGCAGGGCTGACGCAGCAGGGTTTGTGCCACAAATCCGGCCTCAGTTACTCCACGCTCGCCAAAATCGAGCGCGGCGCCATAAAAGCGCCCTCGGTATTCACCATTAAGCACTTGGCAGCCACGATGGGCGTCAGCCTGGACGAGCTGCTGCGCGATGTCTCCACCGGCAAATCAGCCAAGCCGGCAGCTGCTGCCGAGTCCGAAAAGCCGGCTGGCAAGCGCGTCTCCAAAAACGGTGTCCGGTTCGTCTACTTCGACATGAACGGCTGCCTGGTACTGTCGTCGGTTACTAAAGCCGCACAGTTGTTGGCGCAGGACAGCGGCGTGACGCCGGACGTTATCGAGACAATCTTCTGGCAGTACAACAACGATGTCGGCCGGGGGGATAAAAGCATCGACGAGCTCAACACGGTGCTGGCCGAACGCGTCAACATGCTAGTGGACTGGAATAAGTACTACCTGGCGGCCGTGGAAGCGACCCCCGGCATCGCCGAACTGGTGGAGTGGGTGGCCGAAAACTACCATATTGGCATCCTCACCAACACCTTGCCCGGGCTGGTGCACCCCATGCTCGAAAACGGCACGCTGCCGCGGGTGGCGTACGATGCGATTATTGACTCGTCCGAAGTCCACGCCCTCAAGCCAGAACCGGAGATGTTCCACATCGCCGCCGACCGGGCTGGTATGCCGCCACACGAAATCCTGCTAATAGACGACGACCCGCTCAACTTGTCAGCCGCCGGACGGCTGGGTTGGCAAACTATCAGCTTCCACGCCTATCAAGCTGCCGACTCCATCGTCGCTGTCAGCACCGCCCTCCAGCCCGCCGATTAAGCCCCGGCTACACGGTTCGTATAAGCGCCCAAAATCCCCAGAAGATGGCTAGGCCAACCAGCATGTAGATAACGACGTCCCAGTGGAACTCGCGCTTTTTAAGGGCGGCCCACCCAACGTGCGCTACACCGGTCACGAGCCCTAGCACCAGGCCTGCAATAGTAGTAAGGCCAAGTGCAAGCAGGCCACCCGTGACCACTGCTGTCGGTAATGCGACATTGTTGTGGGGCGCCAGTACGGCAAACATCACTATCAGCAGCACAAAAGCCAGCCCCTGTAACGCCAGCGACACCACCAGCAAAAACTTCAGTACCTTCAGCGCCTTCATGCAGCCATGGTACCACGCTGGGTTTTTACAAACTATCCGCCAGCATACGGCTGGACGTGCATGCCCAGTATGATGGTCGGCAGGATGGTGGCAACTATCAGCAGCGTCATCCATCTATCGCGGGGAGCTTTCTTGAGCATCACCAACACCACGTACACGATGCCAATAACCACAGCGACCAGCAACGCCCCGACCCAGATTGCGTTCGCCGCCTGAGCCTCCGGGGTAGCATCCCACGCCGGTCCTCCGTGCAGGATGCTGTAGACGCGTCGGACTAGAGCGAACCCAACTACCTGGAGCACCAGTAGTAGCACCATGATGAGGCGGAGTATCTTCACTCCACCATGATAGCACTCGGCTGCTTAAGCGGCCTTGAAGCGGGTCTGTTCAGTCCGTAGGCGTTCCAAAGCCTCTTTAGCTTCGGCTAACTTGTCCTTCGTTTCGGCGACGACGGCCCCGGGTGCGTTCTTCACGTAGCTCTTGTTGTCCAGGCGGCCTTGCAGCTGGGCGACTAGCTTTTCTTGGTCGGCAATCCGCCCGGTTAGCTTGTCCACGTACGCGCGCAGCATGCCCGGGTCAACATCTAGCCAGCAATGGAACGGTGTGGAAGTCAGCTGCAACCCGGTGCCGCTTTCCACTTCACGTACGGCTTCCAGGCCAGCCATGCGGGTTAGCAGGCTGGCATGTGCTTCCAGGAACGGCACGTCGTGGTAGTACAGGTTTGGCCTGGCCAGTCCCAGGGCCTTCACTAGGCTGCGGGTTTCGGTGATGATGGCCTGCAGCTGCTCAAACGCCTCGACTTCCTTGCGGTCCGACTGCACCGGTACCGGCCAGAGGCTGGAAATCAGCAGGTCGTCGGTTTCGCTGTACAGCGTTTGCCAGATGGCTTCAGTTACAAACGGTGCAAACGGGTGTGCCAGCTTCAAAATGCTCTCCAGCACGAAGCCCAGCACTTCCCTGCCCCGCTGGCTCTTGCTGGCCTCAATGTACCAGTCGGCCACATCGTCCCACACGAAGTGGTACAGCGTGTCGTAGGCCTCGCTGAAGTGGTAATTGTCCAAATGTTTGGCAATCACATCGGTGGAGTGTTGTAGCTTCGACAACACCCAGTGGTCGGCGCTGGTCGCGGGTTCCGGCCGTGTTCCAGGCACGTAGGTTTCGCCCAAAACACCCTCGGCGTAGCGGGCGATGTTCCACAGCTTGTTACAGAAGTTCCGGTTGGCCTCAATCTTGCCCCAACCCCAGTTCTGGTCGTTGCCGGGCGATACGCCCATTATCAAAGCCATGCGCAGCGCGTCCGTGCCGTACTTAGGAGTCACATCTAGCGGGTCGATGATTGACTCCGGCCGCGATTTGCTCATCTTCTGCCCGTCCGCCGCCCGCACCATGCCGTGCAGGTACACCGTCTTAAATGGAATCTGCCCCGTGGCATAGGTGGTCGAAAGTATCATCCGCGCTACCCAGAAGAACAAAATGTCCCAACCCGTTTCCAGTACGGAAGTCGGGTGGTATGCCTGGAAGTCCGGGCTACGGCGCAGCAAATCACCCAGCGACAGGCTCTGGTCTGCGGCCAGCGTGGGGTCAATTAACGTGCTCCAAGTCCAAAGGGCCGAACTGAACCACGTGTCCAGCGTGTCGGCGTCTTGTTCCCACACGTTCCAGCCTTCCGATTCATCATCCACTGGGGGCTGCATGCCCACATAGGTTTCCACGCTGCCATCGGCATGTGAGCGGTACCAAGCCGGAATCCGGTGTCCCCACCAAATCTGCCGGCTAACACACCAGTCGCGCAAGTTATCAATCCAGTGGAAGTAGGTCTTTTCGAACCGTCCGGGCAAGATGTCAATATCACCATCTCGTACCACCGATTGCATCACCTCCTTCAGGCTCTGCCGCTTCCCTTTCCACTCCACTACTGGCTTGTTTACGTCCACAAACCACTGCAGGCGGATTTGCGGCTCAATCACTCCCTTGCCCCGCTCGTTGCGGGCGATGTTGTGCACGTAGTTGTCGTCGGCCTTGACCAGTAAACCCTTCTTCTTGAGCTTCTCCACGATGAGCGGCCGGGCCTCGGCAATGTCCATGCCCGCGAACTCTTCAGCAATGGGCAGCAATTTCCCGTGAAAGTCGATGATGGGCGTCTTGTCCAGCCCATGCCGTTCCGCAATCTCGAAGTCCACCATGCTGTGCCACGGTGTAATCGTCATCACCCCTGTTCCGAACTTGGGGTCAATCGCCTCGTCTTTAATAACCGTAGCCGTAATCGGCCCATTGATCCACTCCGCTGTGAAAGTATCACCGTGTTTGTACTTCTTGTACCGCTTGTCGTCCGGGTGCATCACCACGTACTTGTCGCCGAACTTGGTTTCCGGCCGGGCCGTGCCAATCTCGAACGGCCCGTACTTAAAGGTGTAAAACTTGGTAGTTTCCTCGGCGTACTCCACCTCGTCGTCGCTAATGTTCGTTTGCAGGTTCGGGTCCCAGTTGACAATCCGGTTACCCCGGTAAATCAGCCCGTCGCTGTACATCTTCACGAATACTTCGTTCACGCAGCGGTTCAGCGTGGGGTCTAGCGTGTAGCGCAGGCGTGTCCAGTCGCAGCTGGCGCCCATGGCGCGCATCTGGCCCAGCATGGTTCCCCTGCTCTCGCTCACAAACGCCACGGTGCGCTCCAAGAACTTGTCGCGGCCGATTTCGTGCTTGTTCGTCCCTTCGTCCGCCAGTTTTTTCTCGATGATGGCATTCACCGGCAGCGCCGCGTGGTCCGTCCCCGGCAGCCACAGCACGTCCTTGCCCTGCATGCGGTTGTAGCGCGCCATGATGTCTTGCAGCGTCAAAAACAATGCGTGGCCGATTGACAGCGTGCCCGTCTCATTCGGCGGCGGCATAGCGATGGAAAACCGCTGTTTACTAGAGGCAGGGTCGGCTGTAAATGCCCCGCTCTTCTCCCAGAGCGCGTAGATGTCGGCCTCGTACTCCCCTGGTTCGTAGGTTTTTGGTAATTGCATAATGCGAAAATCCTCGGTTCAAAAGTTGCTAAGAGTTTGGGTAAAGAGAAATTACAGTCCCCGAGGGACGCCGAAACGGACTGAACCAATCACAAAGCTCATGACCAGAGTATATCACCTCTGTTACCCTTACGTAAAGCATAAGAATTTTCACGTGAAGTATTGTAAACATGCCACTTCTGTGCCACGATAACGCTACATAAGGAGTGGCACCAATGTCAGCGCAAGAAGAAATGCCCGTTGATCTCGTAATGCTGCGTCATGCTCAGGGAGAGCATAATGTCTTCAACAGGTTGCGCAGGGCGAATCCCAACGCGGTTGCTCCGCCCGGTTTTGCAGACCGGCACGATTCGCACATGCGAGTGTCATACGCTGGAGTAGGGCAGGCGGCAGTAACCGGTCTATGGATAGGCCAAGAGTTTCCGGCTGGTTTCGACCGCTATGACATGTCCACGCATGTTCGTGCTCGGGAAACCGCCGGTGCACTAGGTATTAGTGGGGCCTGGCAGGAGGACGACCGCTGGCGAGAACGTGATTTGGGCGAATTTTCCGGCCTGAGCGAGGCAGAGCAGAAGGCTCTGAACGCACGCTCTGTCGAGCTCAGGGACCAACAGCCGTGGTCTTGGTGCCCACCTGGTGGCGAATCGTTTGCAACGGGGGTGAGCCAGCGTGTCAAAGACATATTCGACACGTACAACCGGAAGGCAGCGGGGCAGCGGGTGATTGTGATTTCGCACGACGGCACGATAGGTGTGGCCCAGTACATCCTAGAAAGAAAAACGCCCGACCAATGGTTTGAGGAGAAACAGCGTAACACTCGTGAGCTTTGGAATTGCCAGGCGGTGCACTACACCCGCCGGGAGCCGGAAACGGGTGAGATTGCAGATCAGCTGCGCTGGATGCGCTCGGTATGTGCGTGGAACCCGGCTGCTAGTTGGAACGGGGGAGAGTGGATCGCTATTCCGCCCCGCCGCAGGTACAGTGATGCCGAACTGCTAGCAAGTGTAGAAAAATACCCGCGCCTATTTGCACCGGACACCAGTCCCGATTCGCGGGCTACATACTCAAATTAGGTGCAATATCCAGTGTGTACGGGTCGGCCGTGGGCTGGCCGTGCATGGCTTTAAAGCAGCCCAGGGTGGCAATCATGGCGCCGTTGTCGGTGCACAGCTTGAAGTCGGGGTAGGCAATGGGGATGGGAATGCGCTCGGCCAGCTGCCGGCGCAGTTCCGGGCTGGCCGCCACGCCGCCGGCTATCACCACGCTGGCGGGCGCGAACTCTTCGAACGCTAGTAGGGCCTTGTCTACCATGGTTTCTACGGTGATGTGCTGGAAGCTGGCAGCAATATCGGCTTTCTGGGGCTCAGAGAGGCGTTCTGGCAGGTCTTTGCTCGGAAAGCGGAAATCTTCCCCAATCGCTTGCTGAGCGGTCCTTAAAACGGCTGTTTTAATGCCGCTAAAGCTAAAGTCGTATTTGCCAGCCATTTTGGCCTTCGGGAAGTCGTAGGTGTGGGCGTTGCCCTCCCTGGCTTTTTTCTCCACGCTGGGGCCGCCGGGGTAGGGCAGGCCGATTATCTTGGCCACTTTGTCGAACGCTTCGCCGATGGCGTCATCTTGCGTTTGGCCCAGCAGGGTATAGTCGAAGTGGCTCCTCCAGAGTACCAGCTGCGAATGACCGCCGCTGACTATCAGCGCTAGCATCGGGAAGATGGGGGCAGTAGATGGCAGATTATAGATTGCAGATAGGGAAGGGGAGCAATCCGTAAGGAAGTTAGCGTAGGCGTGGGCCTCTACGTGGTTGATGGCATACAGCGGCTTACCCTTGGTAATCGCCAAGGTGCGCGCGGTTAGAACGCCTATCAGCAGGGAACCGCCCAGCCCAGCGCCGTAAGTGACCGCAATGGCGTCGATGTCGTCCCAGGTGCAATTAGCTTGCTCCAGCGCCTGTTCCACCACGGTGTTAATGGCCTCAATATGGCTGCGCGCCGCAATCTCCGGCACCACGCCCCCGTACGCGACATGCAAATCCATACTGCTAAGCACCACGTTCGACCGCAGTTTGTAGCCATCTTCCACAACGCCTGCAGCTGTTTCGTCGCAGCTGCTCTCAATGCCCAGTACAACCATTGCTTTTAAGTGTAGCAGAATCGACCACAATCACTACTTGACACACATGCAAATACACGTGAATACATCTTGACAAAAAGCTTATATTTTGCTACTATTATGGCCATGACAGCATCTACAGCAGAAACAACCGGCACCCCTGAACCATACGTTATCGGACGGGATGTCGACCCTGAAATGCGCGAACACCTCACCCGCGCAGCCGCGAAAGCCCAGCGCCCGGTAGTGCATCAGCAAGCCGAGGATGCATCTGGCGAACTGCCATCGAGTGTCCTGGGTGTGACTTACGGCACAGACCCCGGCGCACAGGACGAGCACCAAGACAACAATGCCTTGGGCGCGGGCAATGGGTTTGAACCCGGCGATGCTCCTGAAGCCCCAAGTGCTGGGCCATCAGCCCCAGTACCTGCTACCGAGGCGCAGCATTGGTCCGCACCTGAATGGAAAGGGCGTATCAGCACCAGCTCTGAGCCCCTAAACGGGCAAGGCACTGGTGCCGCACCGGCCGCTCCCCAGGGTCCTAACCCCGATGCAGGCAGGGCACCGTCGCCCGCCGATTCCCCGTCACCCGAGCGGCACACCACCCCCGATGAAGATTTAGCAGAAGCCATGGGGCTAATGCGGCAGGTCACAGATGCCCTAGTCAGCCGGGACGATGACGAACTTCTACAGGCGTTAATTGCTGTCGGTGAAGCCTACCACCGTGGCAACCCTGAAGTGACTGAGGACGTTCTGAACAGGATGGAGCGGGATCTACGCAACATGGCAGCAGACACCGGCAGCCTGAACTACGGACAGGCTAGGCGTGTCGTTGCCCGGCTGGATGCAATGACTGCGGCTGCGGCAAGCGCCAGCGGCCAAGACGATGAGCCTGCTGATTTTGATTCCCGGCTTGCTGATGATTTCGGCGACGATGATGCTGAACCCGAACCTGGCGCACCCCTTCCTGGTTATACCGACACGGAAACCGCGCCGGAATATGCAGAGGACTTTTCAAACGACCACCACGCTTCGAAGCACGACCACCATGGCGTTTCGAAGCCGCAGTTCATCACGAAGGATGGCAAACCGAAAGTCGTGCTGACGATTCGCGACACCCGGATTGAACTGACCCCCAAAGAGTACGAGGCACTTAAGGCGGCAGCTAAGAAAGACCTGGACCATTGGCGGAAGCGAGATGCGGCCAGGGAACGTCTCCGCTCGAAGCTTCCCAAGTTCTTGCGCCCACTTATCTTCGTGCCAACTAACCCCCAAGACGCACAACCGGTTAACCCTGCCGAACCTACTACGCCAGCAGCCGCTAGCGATACGCAACCGACGCCGGGTGAGGCTCCTGCGGCAGCTGAACCCACCGCGGATGCAACCCCAGACGAAACCCCCGAAACCATACCTGCCGAAGCCGCTGCCGCCGCTGAACCTGCAGCAGCCGTAGAAACGAAGACCGTCGGCAGGCACCGCCACGGCGGTGAAGCGCCTGATGTTGTAGCTGTTGCTGCGGCTGCTACTGCCGAGGCTGCACCGGTACCGAAAGATGCACGCCGTGCGGCTGCTGCCGCAAGCCTGAGTGGCGCCCTGCACCAGTACCTTACCGCCCGGTTTGGCGACAAGGTGGGTGGTGGCATACATGCCACCGGCCGCCGCACTAACGCGGTAGTGAAGGGTGCGGTCAGTGGAGACACCTGGAAGGGTGTGGGCCGCGGTCTCGCAAAGGCTTCGGGTGTTCCCAAGGCGCGTACTGCTCTTGCAACCCGGAGGGAGCGCGCTGCGCTACCCGAACAACAGCGCGCTGAGCTACTCAGCCTAAGGCAAGAGATTGAACAGCTACGAGCAGAACTGCTCCGGCGTACTTCGGCCGCTGAACCTACTGAAGCGTAAAGGCAGTTATGCCACTAACTAGAGGAGGCCATGCGGCCTCCTCTTTTGTATACTAAGGGTATGAGTTTGCGCTGGGCTATCAAGCGGCTACTGCCGGAAGGGGTGTTCCGGGCGGTGGCGCCGTGGGGGCATTTGGCCGAGGCGGTGTTTTATAACTGTATGTATGGCTTCCCGGCGCGGGGGATGAAGGTGGTGGGGGTGACGGGCACCAACGGCAAAACGACGACTAGTTTCTTGGTGCACCGGATGCTGTCCGATGCCGGCCTCAAGACGGGGTTGATGACCACGGTGGGCTGGGCAGCCGGGCCGAAGGTGTATCCCCAAACGGCGCATATGACCAATGTGCCGGTGCCGATGCTAATGAAACATCTGCGTGCCATGCGCCGGGCTGGCGTGGAGTGGCTGGTGCTGGAAACGACCAGCCATGCGCTGGTGCAGCACCGGACGTGGGGCGTGCCGTACAGCGTGGGAGTGTTTACGAACCTTACGCAAGACCATCTGGACTACCACCGGAGCATGGAAGAGTACGCGGCGGCCAAGCAGCGCTTGTTTAAGCGGGTACAGCGGAACAAACGCGGGCTGCAGATGGGGATTGCCAATGCCGACGACCAGTATGGCGCAAGTTTTGCCAGCATCACCGAAAACTCAGTGCTGTACGGGGTAGATGCCGGGGAAGTACGGGCAATTGGCATAAAGATGGGTACGGATGGGATTGCGTACCAGGCGAAGGCGAGCGACAAAACGTACCATATTACCAGCCGCTTACCTGGGCGGTTCAATGTGTATAACACCCTGGCGGCGGTATGCGTGGGGCGGGCCGTAGGCTTGGGCCAGGCGCAGGTGGAGCAGGGGATTGCGGCGCTGGAGGGTGTACCGGGGCGGATGCAGCAGCTGCAGGCCGGGCAGAAATTCGGGGTTGTGATTGACTACGCCCACACGCCGGACGCGCTGGAAAAAGTGCTGACGGCGCTGCGCGAAACCACCAAGGGCCGGCTGCTGCTGGTGTTTGGCGCCACGGGCAACCGCGACGTAAGTAAACGGCCGCTGATGGGCGAAGTGGCTGGCCGGCTGGCTGACTGGGTGTTTTTAACAGACGACGAAACCTACACTGAAAACGGCGACGCCATTCGGCGGGCGGTGCACAAAGGACTGCTTACGGCGGGAGCTGGCGAAAAGACGGTCGAAATTGCCGACCGGCGCGAAGCCATCCGCGCCGCATTTGCCGAAGCCAAAGCGGACGACGTGGTGGTGCTAGCCGGCATCGGCCACCAGAACTACCGGATGATGGGCGGCAAAGAAGTGCGGTGGAGCGAAGCCGACGTGGCGCGGGAAGTGCTCGGTTAGGCTTCGAGCAGAACCGCTCGGGCTGCTGTCCGGCCCAGAACGCCCGGAATTTCCAGCGGAACTCGCCCGGTGTTGCCATACAGGTTCCATGCGCTTCGTTCGGCAACTATTGCGTGGCGAATTTCGTAGCGTTCGCGCTTAGCGTCTTCTTCTGATAAGTCTGGGTTAGCTCTCAAGATATTCTCGTAGTACCACTCAACCGTCTCGTTTAATGCCTGGAAAAACGCATTGCCCTTTAGCATGAGCATTTCAGGAGGGGCAAGCCACTGTGCGACTTGATGGCGCTGTTCGCATTCCTCTGTTTCGTACGCCATGTTTACGATGGCGCGTCCTATGAGTTCTCGCTCGACTTCGTCGCTAAAGAACGGGTCTTTGTCTGGGTGGTCGCGCAGGCCCGTCTTAACATCTTCGAGGGACTTGGTGGTTACAAAGTGGTATTCGGTGCTGCGCAGTAAGACGACCGAGCCCTTTTGAACGTGGTGCGACCTAAAGGTGATGGAATCCTTGAGGTGGCTGTTTAGGATGGCGTTCAGGTTGCCCTTAAAGTTGCGCTCTGGGTCAAGATCGAGCAGGATGCAAGCTTCGGCGTATCCATCAACGACAACCAACGAACCATTAGGGCCGATGTTGTCCATGCAGGCTACGACGGTTATGTCTACGCGGTCGGCGTGGGCGCCGTGTTCTTGTTCGGTGTTGGCGCCGTCCTCTGGGTCAATTGGGAATAGCTGCCAGTTAATTACAGTGGCCTCTGATGGGTCGCGCGATGGCCGGACGGGCATGCCGACAATCTTGCTTATTATGGGCGCTAGGTCTTCTTGGAACTGGAACACCTCGGGAAACTCGTCGATAACGGCCTGGGGGGACGTTGTGTAGAGTTTGCGTTCTGTGTCGTAGGTGTCTTCTGTGTAATCTCGTTCGGTGAAAATGTTTGGGTCATGGCGGTGAGCCTTGGCACGTTCGGCGGTTCTGGGTATAACAACATCTCTAACCCTAGAGCCAATGGTCTCCCGGTCGTTCAGGGGTATGTCTGGTCCCAAAAGGGCGACGTTATAGGCGCCAAACTCTAGTGCAGCAACCTCAATCGAGGGTGCGCCCTCACCAATGTGCCGGTGGTAGCGGACACCATCAACGCCGGCTCCAACACCTCTCATGGCGGCAACGGAACCTGGCACGAAGCCCTCCACGTAAGGCACGCGGGGACTACGAGCAAGTTCCACTGTATCTACCATTGCTTCCACTAATCAAAACCTAGCTTTCTACACGTATGCCGGCGCTTTTTAGGGCGTCTTTGAGTGCCTTCAGTTCGTTCCATGACTTGGGGCCATCGGCTTTTTCGATGGTTCGTTCGGGCCCTTTGCTGAGGAGTAGTATAACATCATTCTTGCGGGCGAGCGAGACGGCCTGCTTGATGGCATCTTCGCGGATGGGGTTTACAATTACTTGCGGGTGCTTTTTGCTTTGTTTGATGCCGGCTTGGATTTCGCGGGTGATTTGCTCGTTGGATTCACTGCGGGGGTCGTCCTCGGTGAGGATGATGACTTCGCAGTAGTCGGCGGCTAGTTTGCCTTGGATGGGGCGGCGGGCTTTGTCGCGCTCGCCGGCGCAGCCGAAGAGGGCTATCATGCGGCCTTTGGTCACTGGGCGGAGTTCTTTGAAGAGTTTCTCGAAAGAGTCCGGCGTGTGCGCAAAGTCGATTATAGCGGTGAAGCCAGCGCTGGTTCTGTAACGCTCCATACGGCCGGGGACGTTGGCAAGTTTTGCGATGCCGGCGGCGATGTCTTCGATGCCGACACCCAACTGCAGGCACGTCGCGGCGGCGGCCAGGCAGTTGTAGACGTTGAAGAGGCCGGGCAGGCCAACGCGGATGGAGGTTGCCTGTTTGCCGACGTGCAGGATGAACGCGTTGCCGTCCACCGAGCCTTTTACGTCGGTGGCGTACACGTCTGCCGTTTTGTGCAGACCGTAGGTTATGTCTTTCGGTGCAATCTTCAAGAAGTCCTTGGCGTAATCGTCATCGGCGTTGATGATGGCCGTGCCGTGGCTGCGGCGCAGTTTTTTGAACATCAGCTGCTTGGCGGCCAGGTATTTGGGCATGGTGCCGAAGTAGTCCAGGTGCTCGTGGCTGAAGTTAGTTAGCACGCCCATTTCGTATTTGATGCCCAGTACGCGGCCTTGCTGCAAGGCGTGGGCGGTGGTTTCCAGAATCAGGAAGTCGATGTTGTGTTCGCGGCGGGCCTTGGCGATGTTGCGCAGCAGCGGGCCGACCTCGACAGTGGTCATGCGGGTAAGGTTGATTTGCGGCTTGCCGTCGCCGAAGTCGACTTGGGCGGTGGTGAAGTAGGCAACTTTGTAGCCGGCGGCGCGCAGTATGGACGCGATGAGCGTAACAGTGGTGGTTTTGCCGGCCGAACCGGTAACGCCGATTACCCGCAGGCCCTTGGCCGGGTAACCGTGGCGAAACTGGGTGATAGCGGCTTCGGCGCGGTGGCCGAAGGGCTCCATGCGGCCGAACACAGCTCTTGGGATGATTTTCTTAACAATCTTGCGTGGGTGCATGGTGCCGCTATCTCCAATTAGGACGTATCGGAGACATTATACCTAAGAATCGGCATCTTCAGGATTGGCCTGGCCGATAACGCCGGGCAGTTTCCCGGCGGCCTGGTTCCGCCGCGCCTGCAGGGTTACGTCCGCGTCCTCTGTGTGCAGCACAATCTCGTAGCCCGTTGCTTCATCAGTGGCTACTACTTCGTCCCCGACTGGCGGCTGGCCAGGCTCTTTCTCTTGACTCATTATTGACTTTCCAACAAGCTTATGCTAAGATTTACATAACAACCCACTAACTAACACGCATTAAAACACACAATGTCCAGCGAACAGTACCCAACAGCACACCTGCCCATCACCAATGAGGGGTTCATAGGTGACCCCCAGCCAGACATACTCGAAGACATCTATGCCCGCTCCACCATGGATACTTTCTGGAAAGACTTGGCAGAGTACGCACCAGAGGAGGGCGGCGTATACGAGCGTAACACCAGCTTGCTCAACATAACCGAAGGCGTAGTGCGGGGCGACCTGGAAATGACCGGTTCCATACAAGACGTGCGTGAGCTTTGTGAGCTGTACTTTAAGCGCCAGGGTTCGATTAACTCGATGCGCGGCCCACTCGCGCCGGACCACATGCTGAAGGTTGCCGGCCGCTATTTGGAAGCCTGTGCTACCCAAAAGGAACGAGTGGATGCGGAGAGTGTGCGCTATGCCGAGCTGCCCAGATATGTCGCTGAAGTGTTTAAGGGTGGTAAGGTGGCCGAAACGCTTCGGCAGTTAGACCCGATGCAGCAGACAACGTTTGGTACTATGCTGCTAGAGATATCGTACGCATATGACAACAATGCGGCTGACGCACATGCCAGCGGTACCCCTGGCGCTGCCGAGCAGGGCACACGGGCCGAAGCCCTCCGTAACACGTTCGAGAACTGGGCACTCCAGACCTTTGAGCTGGTGAATGGACTGAAGCTTTCCGGCATAACCGCGCCAGCCTTCTTGCAGCAACACCAGCGAGTGGCATGGGCGTCGCAGTACGATATACGCTTTGCGCAGCTAGCACGTATAGCCGACCCCGAAGCACGTGAGGCACAATACCGTAAGCTTCTGAGTGCGCAACTGCAGGAAGCAGGCGTGCTCATGAATGCCAAAGCTATACCTGCCGACCGTGGTATAGACGGCTTTCTGTATGAGTACTTCTTACCGACAAGCATGCGGTTCAATGCCTTAATGGCCGGCCAACAAGACAAGCTGCAGGTGCGCCGCGCTACTCCGCGCGAGGATGAGCCGATTGATGGCATGACCCACCCGGACCGCATCTGGGAGTATCGCAAATATTCGTTCGACATGATGGTGCACTACCCACAGCACGACCGGCGTGTGTTCCTGCAGACGAAACTTGGCCAGGATGTGTCTGGCTATGACGAGGGCGTGAAGGTGTACAACTACCACACAAACGTGCCGAATTTACGCGCGTATATGGCAGCCGCTGCCGGTGCTATGTACAAGACACTGGCGGATGTCCGCCTGACTGATGACGACGTACAGCATTTGCGCGCAGAAAGAGCGCGCACGGCGCCACTGTTGCCTGATGAATTAGACTAGGTGGGCCGCTAGCCATTTGGCGCAGGCCACCTGTTGACGGGGAGTTGGCAGTCGGCTATAGTGAGTGCTAACACGCCGAGTGGTAGAAGGAAGGCGTCTTTTTTAACGAGGAGGAGAAAAGCATGAGTGTACCCATTCAGCCGCTGGCGGATTACATCGTAGCGGAACAGATTGAGGCAGCTACCAAGACGGCTAGCGGTTTGTATCTGCCTGGCGGGGCGCAGGAAAAGCCCAAGGTGGTGAAAGTTGTGGCTGTCGGCAAGGAAGTTAAGGCGGTGAAGGCCGGCGACCAGATTATCTACAAAGGTTACAGCGAGACAAGCATCAAGGTTGAGGGCACCGAGTACCTTTTGGTTAAAGAAGAGGACGTGATTGCGACGGTGAAATAATATGGGCGAAGTGATTGTACTGCTGATATTCATCATGGTGCTAATCTGGATGTCCCGGGTGGAAATCGGAATCGCAAAGACCAACCAATCGTTAAAGCGGATAGAGAAGCTGTTAAAGGCCAAAGAAGAGGAGAAGAAATAGATGGCGAAGAAAGTATTTTATGACGACGACGCGCGGCGGCGGATTTTGGGCGGCGCGCAGGTGCTGTACGACGCAGTAAAAACCACCATGGGGCCGAAGGGCCGGAACGTGGTGATTGGCAAATCGTTTGGCGCACCGACGGTTACGCACGACGGTGTTACCGTGGCCAAGGGCGTAGAAATTGCCGATGTTGACGACGAAACGCTGGGCTACAAAGTCGGCGCGGAACTCATCAAGCAAGCTGCCAACAAGATGAACGACGTGGCTGGTGATGGTACCACCACCGTTACGGTTTTGACTTACCACATCCTAAACGAAGCCAATAAGCTGATTGCTGCTGGCCACAACCCGATGCTGCTGCGCAAAGGCCTGGAAGCTGCTGCCGCCGAAGTCGAAAAGAAACTGGCCGGCATGAGCGAAGACATCCAGGGTAACAAGAAGCGCGTTGCTGAAGTGGGAACCATTTCTGCCGGTGACGCCGCGATTGGTGATTTGATTGCCGACGTGATTGAAAAAGTTGGCCGCGACGGCGTGGTGACGGTGGAAGAGGGCAAGGGCCTGGTGCTAGAGAGCGAAGTGGTGGAAGGCTTTACCTTTGACCGTGGCTTTGTGAGCCCGTACATGGTTACCGACACCGGCCGCATGGAAGCGGTCTACAACAAGCCGGCGATTGTTATTACCGACAAGAAGGTTTCGAGCATTCAAGAGTTCCTGCCACTGCTAGAGAAGTTGGCTCAATCTGGTAAGAAAGACCTCGTTTTGATTGCCGAAGATGTAGACGGCGAAGCCCTGGGCACGCTGATTTTGAACCGCCTGAAGGGCGTCTTTAATACCGTAGCCGTGAAGGCGCCCAGCTTCGGTGACCGCCGCAAGGATATCCTGAACGACATCGCGGTGCTGACTGGCGCCGAAGTGATTACCGACGACCGCGGCATGACCTTCGAGAACGTGGGGCTGGATGTGGTGGGTACGGCGCGGAAGGTGCTGGTTACCAAGGACGAGACGACCATCATCGAGGGGGCTGGTTCGGCCGGCGACGTCAAGGCGCGTATCAAGCAGATTGAGACGCAGACTGCTGCCGCCAGCAGCGAGTACGACAAAGAGAACCTAGAGAAGCGCCGCGCTGCTCTATCCGGCAAGGTTGCCGTCATTAAAGTTGGCGGTGCTACCGAAACCGAAATTGAAGAGAAGAAGTTCCGCGTGGACGACGCCGTGGCGGCGGTGAAGGCGGCATTGGCTGAGGGCATTGTGCCTGGTGGTGGGGTTACGCTCGTGAATGTGTCTGATGTGATTCGACAAGACCAGGAGTTGGTAGTGGGCGAAGATGGTGTCGCCTACAACAACGGCAAGTTCCTGTTAAAGCGTGCGCTAGAACAACCCTTCCGCATCTTGATGACCAACTCTGGCCTGAACGCCGATGAGTGGCTGCCGCAGGTGAAGAAGGCGAAGTCTGGCCACGGTGTTGACGTCAACAAGCCAGAGAAGCTGGTCGACCTGAAGGCCGCCGGTGTAGTTGACCCCGTCGCGGTCACCAAGCAGGCCGTGCAGAACGCTGTCTCCATCGCTGGGACCAGCATGACCATGGGTGCGCTGGTGGTCGAGGTTCCCGAACCAAAGGCTGCCGCTGGCGGCGCGCCCGACATGGGCGGCATGATGGGAATGTAAAACTCCCAGAGGGAACCGGAAGGTTCCCTCTGCGCGCGGGCAAAATGGAATACATTTTGTCCGGCTCTCCCTCCTTTGGCTGCACCTAGCCCAAAGAATTTCTTGCATTAAAGAAACATGAAAATAACCCCGGGTTACCGGGGTTATTTTTTGGCGAAAGGGCGAATGATTATTAACGACTACTTAAATTTCTTGGCACCGAACATACTAGTGGCTATCCTTGAAGCCGCCGTAGGCGGAGGAGCCATAGCCCTGGGGCATGGCAGCCCGGAAGCTGGGGTGGCTGTGCAGCGATTTGCCGGTGAGCAGTTTAATGGCCGTGCCAAACCCGAAAATGGAGGCGACGGCGAGCCCAGAGAGGCCTAAAAACTCTTTGCGGGAGAGTTCTTTGTCCATTAAGGACGAGAGACGTGCGTTCATGTTGTACTAACCCTTTTGTTTTTAGCTTTTTGTTGTTTTTTAAGCTACTTCTGATTGTAAGCACTAGGTTTTTGGCTGTCAAGAGGGTGTGACTCGAACTTGGGTCGGACTACCAGTATTTGCCTTTGCCGGAAGGGTCGTCCAAGAGGTTTAGGGCAGTGGCGAGCTCTTTGAGTGAGGTTTGGGTGGCTTCGTCCACCTCGGTGTCTGTGCTGCGTAGGCTTTGCACAAAGCTGGTAAAGCCAATTTCTTGCTCACCTACCATAAAAGCCTCAATTTGGGCGTCTGCGCGCTCTTTGGCTTCGGCTTCATTATTACCTAGCCGGTCTTGGTACTTTTTGACCAGGCCAACGAATACTTTAGTTAAAGAATCTTGTTCCATTGCCCTGGGAGTATAGCATCTCTGAGCGGCTATTGTACTACGCCGCGGACGGGGATGTAGCTGCGGCGTTCGGCAGGGATGGCAGCGTATTGGTTGGGGCGGGGCTGGGTGGCAGGTGTTGCCGGAGCAAGCAAGGGTTCTTCCACTGGCGCTATATCTGGCGCGGCAGGGGAAGCTAGCATCTCTGGGGCGGGAAGGGTCAAGGGACGAAGCTCGCGGCTCAGGCGCTCGGCTCGGCGCTGGGCGTCTTGGTCGCGCAGCAGCTGCAGGCTGCTGGGGCGGCCGCGCTTGTGCGCCACCCAGACGGCGAAGATGCCCACCTGGTAGCTGATGATGATGGGCAGTACTACAAACAACTGGTCGATGATGTTCGGCGTGGGGTTCATGATGAACGCCGTGATGAACGCACCGACGATGAGGTGGCGTTCATATTTGAATAACTTACTGGGCTTGAGCGGTTTGATGCGGTTGATGAACAGCATGATGAGCGGCAGTTGGAACATCAGTGCCGAACCAAAGAGGTACAGTGCCACGAACTGCATATACGATTGGATGGTGATAAGCGGCCGTACCTGCACGGTAGTGAACTGGTGCAACAGGAAGTGCAGGGCGCTGGGCAGGCCGATGAAATAACCAAAGACTACGCCGCAAACCGCGAGCAGGCCAGTTATGCCCGACGCAATCAGCAGGAACTTCCGGGTAGTGTCTTGCATCAGCGGGCGGATGAACGCCAGCAACTGGTAAATAATGACCGGCGTGGCAACTACCAGGCCGATGTCCAGGCAAACAGTAAACAAGAAATTCATCCCACCTAAGGGGGATGTGTAAATGAAGCTCTGGCCGTGGCTGGGGCGCAACAAAACATCTACCAACTGGTGCTCCAGTCCGTAGGCAACGCCACTGCCCACCGCAATACAAACGGCGACATATACCAGTCGCCGCCGTAATTCTTTTAAATGCTCGATGAGCGGGAGTTTGTCGCGCTCTGGCTTAGCCTTCGCTAGTCTTCGCGTCGCTGTGCTCTTTGCCCTTTTGGTCATCCCCACTTAAACCTTTGCGTAGTTCACGTGCTGAGCTACCGACGCTGCGTGCTAGGTCGGGCAATTTCTTGGCGCCGAACAGTAGCAACACGATAGCCAGGATGATAAGCAGGTCCGGAGTTGAAAGATCCAGGAATGCAAATTGTGACAACATAGTTGTTCCCCTCGTTTTCTAACTAAGTGCTCTTAGCTTCCACCATGATATCATAAGCGCCTTGCTGTCAACAAGGGTGCGCGGCAAAAAGAGAAGTGGTAATTACAACACCAGCCAGATGCGGCTAGCTATGCGTCTTTTTGGGTAAAGTAATTGATTTCGTTGATGACGTCCAGCAGGGCCTGGGCGCGGACCTTTTCGTCCGGGATGGCTTGAGCGGCCTCGTAGGCGTTCGGAATGAGCGTTTGGTTGTCGCTGCTCTGGATGAGCATCATGATGGTGCGGAATTTTTCTTCCGGTGTTTGGTCCAGCTGGCCGATGAGCGGGCTTAACTGGGTGAGGGCCTGCTGCTTCAGGCCTAACAAGTCGTCGCCGGTTGCTGGGCCGGGAGCATCATCGCTGGCGGAGCTGGTAAGTGCCGGGCTGCTAGCTGGTCCGTCGGCGGGGGCGTCAGAATTGGAGCTGTCGCTGCCGAAGCCGTCATCCGAATTGGCGTTACCACTTTCCGTGGCCTCGGTGCTTACTTCTGGCAGGTTCAGGGGAGTGGGGGTGTTCGCCGAAGACGGCCCGGCCATGAAGGGCATGGTGGGTTCAACGGAAGTACTGCCGTCAACCGCATCCGTTGACGCATCGGAACTAGCCGGTGGCGGGGGTGGTGGGATGTCGTCACCCATCGGGTCGGAGGTGCTGCCTTGGTTCAAGATGGAGGATGTGTCGGAATCGCTTGGCGCGACGGGCAGGCTGGCACCAGTGGCGGGGTCGACCGCCAACGGGTTCAGCGCGGCCGAAGAACCGCCCGGCGCTGGCGATGGAGTGTTTGTGTCATCGTTTTGGTGTCCGAAAATCATCCCTACCCCCTAGAAAGCAATATTCAATTAGCGATTTTGTAGTTTACAATGATTCTATACTAACAGAGTTTCGGGATAAGCAATAGCAGCACCATGGAATATGGCTTGCGAAACGAAGTGGGGCGATGTATCATCCTGCAGTCGAATCTAACCAAAGAGAGTTATAAGAGGGAATAGCATTTATGATTAAGCTACAAACGGAACAAGCCGGTGCGGACATTGCCGGGGCACTCGAAGGGCTTGCTGCCTATACTGAACATCTGCAACAGGTGCGGGCCAGCAAAGTGTACGAAGCGGCGGAAAGCACGCTGAACTTGCCGGATGATGACGAGCAGCTAGCCGTCGTGCAGGAACTGGTCAGGCAGAAAGTTACGCCGGCGCTGAAGTACCACATTGTGGTCGGCATTGGCGGGTCCAACTTGGGTACGAAGGCAGTATATGACGCGCTACTCGGCTACCGCGACCTCCTCGAAGTGGAGCGGTTTCCACGACTGCTGTTTGCCGACACGGTTGACCCGGAGTGGCTGGTATCTGCGCAGAAGCTGCTGAAAACGCTCGACAGCCCGGACGAGGTACTGGTGACGGTCATCAGCAAATCTGGCGGCACTACCGAAACGCTCGCTAACTTCGAAGTTATCATGGACACGCTCCGGGAAAAGTTTGGGGCGGCCGAAGAGCGGGCGGTGGCGATTGCCGACGACGGTTCCAAGCTGATACAAGCTGCAGAGGCTAAGGGCATCGCCACACTAGCCATGCCACTGACAGTCGGTGGGCGGTATTCGGTGCTTTCCGCAGTGGGGTTGTACCCGCTGGCAACCGTTGGTGTTGATGTTACGGCACTGCGTAAGGGCGCTAGCGCTATGCTGGACCAATGTTTGGATGGTGGCGACAATGTTGCAGCGCGGTCGGCGGCAATACTCTCGGTGCAGCGTGACAACGGCCGGACCATTAACGACAACTTCTTTTTCCACCCGGAACTCGAATCCATCGGTAAGTGGTACCGCCAGCTGATGGGAGAGAGCGTAGGCAAGGAAAAGTCACTGACGGGCGAGGTAGTGCACACAGGCATCACGCCCACCGTCTCGATTGGCTCAAACGACCTGCACTCAATGCTGCAGATTTATCTGGGCGGCCCGAAGGACAAGCTAACCACGTTTGTGTCTGGTAAGTCATCGGCCAACCTGAACGTGCCGACCGAACGAGTCTTCCCCGAACTGGTGCCGATGGTTACCGGCAACTCCGCCGGCGACATCATGGCGGCCATTCTGGAGGTGGTAAAAATCACCTATCAAAAGACCGGTTTGCCGTACATGGAAGTGGTGCTCGATGCACTGGACGAAGAATCCATCGGCGCCTACCTGCAGTTTAAGATGCTGGAAATGATGTACCTTGCCCAGCTACTAAACGTGAACAGCTTTGACCAGCCCAATGTGGAAGCGTATAAAATAGATACAAAGCAGCTGCTTGAGCAAATTCTAGGGAGGTAAGTACCGGTGCCAGACGACGAAGTTCCCACATTCGACCCCAGCGGGTTTAACCCCGAACCGTATGTGCGGCGGGTGGAGAAGCCGTGGGGGTACGAACTGCTGTTCCTGCCGACGGAATCGCCGTACCTCTGCAAAATCATGCACATCAAGGCCGGTGCACGGCAGAGTTTGCAGATTCACGACACCAAAATTGAAACCTATGTGATGCGCAGCGGCCGCGCCAAGCTGCAGACCCAAAACAGCAAGGGTGAGACGGTTGAGGTGGAAATACCCTTCGACAAGGGCATTACCACACAAGTCGGGCAAAAGCACCGCATCATTGCCATTACCGACTGCGATGTGTTCGAAGCCTCCACGCCCGAGCGGGGCACTACCTGGCGGCTAGAAGATGACTATGCGCGGGAGGACGAAGCGTTCGGCACCAAGGGACGCACGGCCGACCACAAAGACAACTAGAACGGTTGCCCCGGCGGGAGTGACATAGGCCACAGCCAATCTACAGGCTAATTTGAGATAATAGACATACCTAAACGAGTGCACGAAACGGTATGAAGATTTTAGTAGTCGAAGACGAAGCGAAAATTGCGGGCAGCTTACAGCGCGGTCTGCAAGCGGAAGGGTACGTGGTAGATGTAGCGGCGGACGGCGACATGGCCGAAACGCTAGCTGGCGCTGGCAGCTACGACCTGGTGCTGCTGGACTGGATGATTCCGGGTAAATACGATGGGCCTGGCTTGATTCGCCTGTGGCACGACCAAAAGCAGTTCATGCCCATTCTGATGCTGACGGCACGCGGTACCATTGGCGACCGCGTAACGGGGCTGGACACTGGCGCGGACGACTACCTGCCGAAACCGTTCAGCTTCGACGAGCTGCTGGCGCGCGTCCGGGCGCTGCTGCGCCGGCCGGCGGCGGGTGAAGGAACGGTGCACATCATTGGCGACGTCACGCTCAATAGCGTTAGCAAAACGGTTACCAAAGCTGGCAAGCCCATCCACCTGACCGCCAAAGAATTCCAATTGCTTGAATATCTAGCGCTGCGCCGCGGTGAAGTGCTGTCCAAAGACCAGCTGCTCGACCACGTCTGGGCAGATGACTCCCGGGTGCAACACAACACGGTCGAGACGTTTGTGGCGAATCTGCGCAAAAAGGTGGACAAGCCGGGCGGTGAAAACATAGTCAAGACGGTGCGGGGCTTTGGCTACACCGTAGCACAGGAGTAATGTGAACCTATTCCGCTCGGCACGGCTAAAATTAACGGTCTTCTACTTCGCTGTGCTGGCGGTGTTTTGTTTGCTGCTGACTTACGGCGTGCACAGTTTCACTAACTACGAAATTGCTCGCGGTGAAGATGCTCAGCGCACCGCGTTGCACCAGCTGTTCCGGCAGTACTCCGACGAGACGTACGACCCCACGGTAGTCTTGCTGCCGGGCGACCAAACCTACGCCACCACCCAGGAGCAGCAAAGTGACGCCACACTAGCCAAATTGAACCGCGACTTTATGTGGATGGACGCTGTTTTGTTGGCGGCGGGCGCGGTACTCAGCTACTGGTACGCCGGGCGGACGCTGAAGCCGATTGAGGAAGCGCACGAACAGCAAAAGCGATTTACTTCGGACGCTAGCCACGAACTGCGCACCCCACTAGCCAGCATGCGGCTGGAGAACGAGGTGTTCCTGCGTGCCAAACACTTCAGTGAGGCCGAAGCCCGGGAGCAAATCGCCAGCAATCTGGAAGAAGTCGACCGGTTAGAAAAACTAGCCACCAACCTGCTGGCTCTGAACCGTTATGAACAGGGCAAGGTAGCGCACGCGCCGGTGGTCATCAGCCAGCTGGTCGACGAAGCCGTCGCGCAGGTGCAGCGTAGTCCGTTGGCGGCCAAGGTGAAATTTAAACAAGACGTTGCGGCGGCTAGGGTGGACGTGAACCGCGAGAGCCTGGTGGAGCTACTGACGATTCTGCTTGACAACGCCGTCAAGTATGGCCCGCGTACGGGCACGGTGGAGATCGGCGGTAAGTTACGGGATGACCATTACGTGCTCACTGTGCGTGACCACGGCCCTGGTATCACCGATGAAGACCTACCGCACGTGTTCGAGCGCATGTACCGCGGCGACAAAGCCCGCTCCAGTGCTGTCGCCGGGCACGGCATCGGCCTCAGCTTGGCCCGGCAAATCGCGAAAGCCAACGATGCTACACTGAAAGCCGGCAATGCCCCGAAGGGCGGCGCGGTCTTTACACTTACGCTCGTATAACTCTCGGTGCGCTATACTTTAGTCATGAGGGTGACGCGGCATTTTAGCTCCCGGGAGCGAGTGGTGGCCAGCTTGGTTGGCTTAACCGGGGTAAGTGCCGCGTTGTTCCTGGCCGGAGCGGCCGTGAACCATAGCCTGCACTTTGGCTACCTGCTATGGAACTTGTTTTTGGCCTGGTTACCGCTGTTGGTTACCCTGATGTTACTGCGCAGTTTGCGCCGGCGTGTCTGGAGCAGCTGGCTGCCGCTGGCACTTACGCTGCTCTGGTTAATCCTGCTGCCCAACAGTTTTTATATGATTAGCGACTTCGTCCACCTGCAGGAAATCCAGCGCCACAGCCTGCTCTTCGACGTCGTTATGTTCACCTCGTGTATTTTTACTGCTGCGCTGCTTGGTTTTAGTAGTCTGTACATGGTGCACAACGAACTGCGCCGGCGGTTTGCGCTGCGCACTTCCAGTGTGCTCATCGGCATCATCATCCTTTTGTGCAGTTTTGCGATTTACCTCGGCAGGGGACTGCGCTGGAACAGCTGGGATGTGTTGGTAAACCCGGCCGGCATCCTCTTCGATGTCTCCGACCGCCTCATCCACCCCTTGCACCACGGCGACATGTTCACGACCACCATTACGTTCTTTGTGCTGCTGGGCAGCCTGTACGTAGTGGGCTGGCAGCTGGGCGAAGCGGTACACCAAACTTCCGAGCGCTAATCGACTTTCGTATTTGGCACATTTTGGGCGTAAAGCTCCGCTCCTCATTCCGTCGTACTTCTAGTACGCCTCCATTCCGGTGCTCGCTTTCCATCCCAAACTGCACTCAAATACGAAAGTCGCATCTGTTATACTGCTAAAATTATGCCATTAGTTCTAGTTACCGGAATCTCAACATCCGGTAAATCGACCATCGCAAAAGAGCTCCTCGCAAAAGGCTTCGAGGCGTACGATACCGAACACGACGGCATCAGTGCCTGGCACAACAAGCAGACGGGCGAGCGCGTAGCCGGGTTCGATGAAATGCCCGAACGGACTAAGGAATGGTTGAGCCAACACCAATGGTTGATTTCGAAGGATTGGGTCATCGAAATGGCGGCCCAATCAAAAAACAAACTAGTCTTTTTATGCGGCGGCGCTGCCAACGAGCCGGAGATACGAGAGCTGTGCGACAAAGTTATTTGGTTAAAGACCAACGAAGCGACCATACGCAGGCGCGTGAACAATCCCAGGGACCACGACTATGGCACAAGGCCGCATGAGCTAGCTGCTGCCATCGAGGGCAACGCGCGTAAGGAGGCTGACTATACTGCTTACGGCGCCACTATGATTGACGCAACCCAACCAATCGAAGCGGTCGTTGAACAAGTACTTACGGCGGCTAAAAGTAGCTCCTAATCTGTTATAATAGCGTTGATGAAACAGGAATTGGAGCAGCTGGTTGCCGCTGTGGTAAAGGAATTGTTCGGCACTGATGCGGCCGTGGAGCTGACGCGCCCCGATGAACAATTTGGCGACTACGCTACGAACGTTGCGCTGCAGCTGAGCAAACAACTCGGCAAAAACCCGCGCGAAGTCGCCGAAGCCCTGCGCGAAAAGCTTGCCGGCGATAGCCGCCTGCAGGCCGTCGAAGTCGCCGGCCCCGGGTTCTTAAATCTGAAAGTAAAAGCCGAGGTTATGGCTCGGCAGGTGAGTGTTCAGGATCAGGTACATACATCTGAACATGTCCAGGTAGAAGTTGCCCGCAAGGTGCTGGTGGAGTACTCTGACCCCAATCCATTCAAGCCACTACACGCTGGTCACCTCTACACAACGTTGGTTGGTGATAGTATTGCGCGGCTCATCGAGAACACGGGTGCGGAAACTATCCGTATTAATTACGGTGGCGATGTCGGTTTACATGTTGCAAAGAGCATGTGGTCAATCTTGAAATGGCTCGATGGTGGTGGTTTGGCGAAGCTGGCCAGTATTCCTGAGGAGGAGCGGCCGAAATGGCTCGGTGAGCGTTACGTTGAAGGAAACAACGCGTACGAAGATGCGAACAACTTGGGCGCTGACAGCCTTGAGCAGGTCGGTGACTTTACGCGGCTCAAGCCTGGCGTTCTCGATGCCAAACTCGACATACTTGCGATAAACAAGTTGATTTACGAGGTAGCAGGCGGGAACAATAATCCTGAGCTTGGCGTCGAATATAATACAGGCGAAAAGGCCATGCCGAGCGGTGAAGAATTTGCACAAATTTATCACACTACGCGGCAGTGGAGCTATGACTATTTCAAAGTTTTGTATGACCAGCTAGAAGTAGTTCCGTTCACACGCTACATTCCCGAGAGTGAAGTAACACCATTGGGTGTAAAAACGGTGAAGGAGCAGCTTGAAAAAGGTGTGTACCAGGAGAGTGATGGTGCGGTGGTCTTCGACGGTGAAAAGCTTGGCATGCACACGCGAGTGTTTATTAATTCCGAAGGATTGCCGACGTACGAAGCCAAAGATGTTGGTTTGTCGCTGACCAAATGGAATGACTACCACTTCGATGAGTCCATCATCATCACTGCCAACGAACAGGAACAGTACATGCGGGTGGTAGTGGCGAGCATTCACGAGTTCGCGCCTGAACCGGCCGAACGTACCAAGCATCTGACGCACGGTGTGGTCAAGCTCCAGGGCGGTGTCAAAATGAGCAGCCGGAAAGGCAACGTAGTAACAGCGCTGGAAATTCTGGAAGCCGCGCGCGAAGCGGGCAAGGCTACTGGCACCAATCCTTCCGAAGAAACTATTTTGGCGGCGGTAAAATACGCCTTTGCCAAGAACCGCATCGGTGGCGATGTCATCTACGACCCCAAGGAATCAATCGCACTGGAAGGCAACAGTGGGCCATACCTGCAGTATGCCCATGCAAGGGCTCGGAGCATTCTCGCGAAAGCAGAGCAGGGTAGCGGTGAACTCACCGACCTAAGCGACGACGAACGGTCGCTGCTGCGCAAAATCACGGAGTACGCCGAAGTGGTCGAAAAGGCCACGGCCGAACTGATGCCGCACCACATCTGCACCTACCTGTACGAACTGGCGCAGAAGTTCAACCAGTTCTACGAACACAACCGCGTCATCGGCGACGACCGCCAGGCCGCGCGCTTGAAGTTGGTTGAACACTACGCCGACACCCTCAAAAACGGCCTGGAACTCCTGGGCATCGCCGCCCCCGAAAGGATGTAGCATGACCAACCTGGAGTTTTACAAACAGTACAGCCTCTTTACGTACCCGGGGCTGTACGAAGCAGAACTGCGCAAACTGCCCGATGACGTCCGCGAAATAGGCCTGACGGTCCGTCAGAGCCTCATCCACCGGACCATGCTGGAGGGCCCGGATGGCCGGCAGAACCCGGACCGGCGCTTTGGCGACATGTCGCTGGTGCCCTGGTGGCGCCAGGCCGAAGACGACTTGCTGCAAACGGCGGCCGCAATGCTGGCGGAATTGCACCGGCGTGACGACCGCGGTTTGGTGGCGGACCGCGCGGTGCCCGACAAACTGGTGCTGACCTGCCGCTACGTTGCAATCCTGATGGCATCAATCCTGAAAGCCAAAGGCATCCCGGCCCGCGTCCGCGCCGGCAACGTGCCTTATTTCGACATGGGCACACTCGGCCCGGTAAGCACTGACCACTGGGTGAACCAATACTGGTCTGAGGCCGAAAAGCGCTGGGTAACGATAGACGTAGATGGCAGCCTAAGCCTGAACGAAGACTTCGACCCCTACGACATGCCGGCCGGCAAATTCGACTTTCCGGCCGACGCCTGGCTGGGCATCCGCAGCGGCAAACTCGACCCCGACCACTTTTACAACGCCGGCGGCTTCCGGGGCCTGGTCGTTATTGCATGGGGCCTGTTCTACGACTTCCACTCGCTCATGAACAGCGAAATCATCTATTTCCACCACCCCCAGCTGGCCATGCTCGACAACTTCAAACAACTGGACGAATCCCAGCTTGCAGACATAGACATGCTGGCCGAACTGATGACCGACCCAGACAAAAACTTCGACGCCCTGCGCGACATCTGGGAAAACAAACCGGAGTATCGACTGCTCAAAGGCTCGCTGCTGTAGCCCGGGCCTGGCTTAGGGTACAATAGTAACCATGAGCGGTGGAGAAAAAGAGACGGCCGTAACGCACGTGGTAGTCGCGACGCAGGGCGGGGTGAAGCTGGTGCCGGCGAAACATCACCATGGTTCGCCAAACCTGTTGCTGGAGCCGGATGACCTGCTGCGCGAGCAAGCTAGCGGCTTCGCGAATTTCCTGCGCGAATACGCGGTGGTGGGCCTGGCCATCGGTTTCGTGGTGGGTCAGCAGGCGAACATGGCCATCAAGCAACTGGTAGATAGTTTCATCAGCCCCTGGTTGCAGCTGATTTTCGGGACTGACTTCAACGAACGGGCGACTTTCACGATTCACCGCGGCAGCGAGCGCATCCCGGTGGCCTGGGGCGCCTTTGTGTACGCTTTTATAGAATTTGTGTTCGTAGCGATTAGCATATACCTAGTAGTCAAGCTACTGCGGCTAGACCGGCTGAAGAAGGATAAGTCTAAGAAATGAGGAGGGTAGGCCCCTCATGAAACAGTTTTCCGACGAAGAACTCCGGCAACGCCTGACCCCGGAGCAGTACCACGTGCTGCGCGAAAAGGGCACCGAATACCCCGGCACTGGCGATTTGCTCTACAACGAAGAAAGGGGCGAGTACCACTGCCCGGTCTGCGGCTCGCTGCTGTTTAAGAGCGACACGAAGTACGAATCAACCATGCCCGGCCTGATTGGCTGGCCCAGCTTCACCGAAGCAGCCACAAATGACGCGCTAGAGCTAGTGCCGGACGACTCGCTCGGCATGCACCGCACCGAAGTCCGCTGTGCCACCTGCGGCAGCCACCTCGGCCATTTGTTCGACGACCCCAGCAGCCCGAATGGCCAGCACTACTGCATAAATTCGTGCGCCTTGGATTTCAAGAAAAGCTAACAACTACCGTCGTAGTATTTGTTGCCCCACTCAGCCATTTGGCGGAGCACGGGCACCAGGTCTTCGCCCTTTGGCGTCAGGGCGTATTCGGTGCGGGGCGGGACTTCGGCGTAAGACGTCTTGGTGACGATGCCGTGCCGTTCTAGGTCGTCCAGGCGCTGGCTGAGCGTGCGCGGGTTGACGCCGCTAACAGACTTCTCTAGCTCGCCGAAACGCTTTGGGCCGCCGGCCAGGTCGCGCAAAATCAGGGCAGTCCACTTGCTGCCGATGATTTCCATGGCGCCGGCTATGCAACCGCTTTTGGGCTCCAAGGCTGACCGGTTGTCTGGTTCCTCTATGATGAGAGTTATATCTGTTAAATTCATACTTTACTTTGTATAGTAATGACCCTATACTAGCTTCGTTACTATACAAAGTATACCACAAGGAGAACATATGACCAAGATAGCAGTAGTGGTGGGCAGTACACGCGACGGGCGCATAACTGACCGGCTGGCAAAATGGGTGGCCGTGGAGATGGGGAAGGCAGCTGAGGTAGAAACGCTGGATTTGCGCGACTACCCCATGCCATTTTTCGACGAAGGCAGCCCGCGCTACAACCCGGACCGCAAACCGGACCCACAGACCAAGAAGTGGCTGGATGCGGTCGGCCGGTTCGACGGCTATGTGTTCGTGACGCCCGAGTACAACCGCTCTGTGCCGGCGGTGCTCAAAAACGCCATCGACGTGCTGGGCTTCGAGATAGACCGCAAACCGGTGGCGTTGGTGGGCCATGGTTCTTCCGGCGGTGCCCAGGCCATCGCGAACCTGCGCATGGCGCTACCCGGCGTGGGCGCGGTCACGGTGCCGCAAGCGCTGTTCTTTACCGACCGAGTTGGTGAGGCCATCGACGAAAAAGGCGTGCTGGACGCCGAGCTGGAAGCCAAACCCTACGGCCACCACACCAACCTGAAAACCCTGGCCGAAACCCTGGTCTGGTACGCTGACGCCCTCTCCGCCGCCCGGAAGTGATACCGCTCTGATATAATCTAGAGCAAATGGAGATAGACAAACACGCGGCGAGTACCAAGCTGCTTTGGGTTGATTTGGAGATGACGGGGCTCGATGTGGACGAGCATGTGATTACGGAGGTGGCTGTGGAAGTTACCGACTGGGAGTTTAAGACGCTGGCGACGTACGAGGCGGTGATTTTCCACCCGGACGATGTGCTGGACAAAGCTAACGAATTTTCCAAGCAGATGGACGCGCAGAATGGTATGTTCAAGGAAATCCGCGAGCATGGGCGGCCAGAGCAAGACGTGGTGCGTGAACTCGCCGAGTTTATAAAAGCGAACTTTGGCGACGAGCCGGCAGTGCTGGCGGGGAACAGCATCCACAACGACCGGCGGTTCATCAAAAAATGGTGGCCGGAAGTGGACGGGCTGCTGCACTACCGCATGCTGGATGTTAGCAGCTGGAAGCTGGTGCTGCAGGGCAAGTACGGTGTGCCGTTTGAAAAGCAGGAGACGCACCGGGCGGCGGCGGACATCCGCGAAAGCATTGCCGAGCTGCAATTTTACCTGGCTTGGCTGCAAGACGATGGCAAAAATTAGGGCGGTTGTCTTTGACGTGACGGTACCCTGCTGGACACCAGGGAGCTGATACGCGTTGGTTACATAGAGACGCTGCGCCAGTTTGGCTACACCGAGCTAGCGGACGAATTCAAAACGAGCACCATTAGCCGGCCTGTCCGGGAGACATATAAGGATATGCTGGGCGAGGACCTGGACGAGGCGGTGCTCGAGGCACTGCTGGCGCACCACGAAAGTGTACAGAATGGTTCGACGAACCTAATAGCCGCATACGAGGGGCTGCAGAAACTTTTAAACGGGCTGCGCGGAGATGGCCGGTATCTGGGCATCTTTACAAGCGGCACGGTTTGGCACATAAGGCGGAATTTTAAACAGGTGGGAATGGATGTCGACAAAGCCTTTGATGCGTATGTTACGGCGGATGATGATATCCGCCGTAAGCCCCATCCGGACGGTGTCCTGCTATGCCTGGAGCGAATGGGTGACATACTCGCGAACGATGCGGTTGTGGTGGGTGACCACGCTGCGGACATGCAGGTTGGCAAAAGTGCTAAGGTGCGGGCGGTGGTGGGTGTTTCGCATGGCCTGGGGAGCCGCGAAGAATTACAGGCGGCCGGAGCTGACTACTTGATTGATTCGTTGGCTGACCTGCCGGGCATCATCACCAAGCTCGAACAGTAAATTTAAGTTTTACTGTTAGAAATCCCATACCGCCCTCCCGGACGGACGCGCACAATGGGGCGTGTCAACTAAGGGGGAGGGTGTAGGTATGATTAGTCTTCGTAACATTAACCCGATGGTGCGCGCGGTGGGTACCATGGGGGCGGTCGCGGCACTCGTCGGCGGCATTACTTTTGCTAGCTTAACATCAAACACGGTGGCGCTTAGCCCCAACACATTGACTTCAGCGACAGCGCATTTGCTCATAGGTGACGACAACGGTTCTGATTGTGAAACTGCGGGCACCGCCAATGTGCCTGGTTTTACTGATGTAAAAATGGTTCCCGGGGTTGCCTCGAACCCACTTGCGTTTTGCTTGAAGAACGACGGTGATGTGCCGCTGGACATCACGACCGCCATACCACAGGCGGCACTCGTGGGCTCGCCAATTTCTCCGGCTGACGTCACTCTGGACATGACCTGTGACAATGGCGGGTCTTCGCACGGTACGTTGAACCAGTACACTGGCGGTACGCCGCTTGGCAACCTGGGCACGGGTGACTCGACTGACTGCACAGCGACCGTAACGCTCGCCCCCAGCTTCTCGGGGCCAGGGACCACGGTCAACTCATTCGACATCCAGTTCGTGGGTACGCAGTCCGCTAGCGTCTAGGGTTCTTTAAAGGAGCGCTTACATGAAGCTGCTGGGTCGGGTTGGCATTGGTTTGGGTATCGCAGGCTTTGCGCTGTGTTGCTTTGCCGTGCTGCTGTTTAACCGCCCGACTCTTGGCTGGCAGCTGCTGAGCGTACCGACGGGCAGTATGCGCCCAAGCATAGCGCCCGGCTCACTGGTGCTGGTGCACCGCGTCCCTGGCTCGTCGCTTCGGGTTGGGGACGTCATCACCTACACCAACCCTATGACGTTACGTAGTACTTTGACACACCGTATCGTGGGCATTACGCATCCGCACGGCATTGTTACGTACACGACCAAGGGCGACGCCAACCCCAGCCCGGACCAGCCGGTAGTGGGCGGGCTGGTGCAGGGTAAGATGGCGGCGCATGTGCCGTTTGCCGGCAGCCTGCTGCTTTGGGCAAAAAGTTGGCCGGGGTTGATTGTGCTGGTGTACCTGCCCGCACTGGTGATTGTGGCTGAAGAGACGCGGCGGCTGGCGGTGTACCTGCGGACGATTAGGCCCTACAAACTGGCCGGATCCGGCTTGTCTCGGAAGCAAGCAACAGTGTGGCCGAAGGTAGCTTCGGCTGGGACGGCGGTTGTGGTGGTGGCGGTAGCCGGATTTGGCTGGCAAGCGGGCGCGTCGGCGCTGGCCGGCAACGTGGTGGCACTGGCGCCAAACCGGCTGAGGGTGGCAGCGCGGCAGAATTCTGGCAGCTGCGGCAGTAGCACGAACGTCACGGTCAGTAACTCATCGAACCAAACGGCCAGCTCGGGCAATACATCTAACTCCGGCAACACCAACGGGGGTTCGGCCACTAGCGGCAACGCTAGCAATAGCAACAGCACCAACCTCCACATCTCCGTCACAAACGGCTGCTAGCCTCGGTCTGGTACAATTAACAGATGATGGACCACAAAACAGTCGAAGACTACATCCTGAGCATGCCGAACGCCAAGCTGGACTATCCGTTTGGCGAGGGTGTGGCGGTGTATAAAGTACACGACAAGATGTTCGCGCTGATTAGTGAGGGCAAAGACCCGGTGAACCTGAGCCTAAAGTGCGACCCGCAATTGGCCGAAGTGCTGCGCGAGAAGTACATCACGGTCCTGCCCGGCTACCACCTGAACAAAAAGCACTGGAACACGCTGATTTTGAGCGGGGAACTGCCGTGGGACGAGGTGCAGCCGCTCATCCGGCACTCGTATGATTTGGTAACCGGTAGCTAGTGGGGCAGGGCTTGTGCCTGCTTGAGGAGTAAATCGGCGCTGTCGAAGCAAGTTTGCAACAGGGCTTTAGAGACTTTGTTGTTGGTTTGTTTGTAGGTGCTGCGGACGAGCGTTTCGTAGGTTTGCAGTTGTTCGGTTAGGTTGGAAACGGCGGCGGAGTCGTAGCTATTGGCCGAAGCGGCAGCGAGCAGCAGGCTATCGGTTTTGGAATCGTGGTCGAGCGCTAAATCTGTCCGGCCAATTTTATGGCCGCGGGCAGACAGGAATTTCAAAATTTGGCCCTGGCTGCTGCCGACACTGATGCCGACGTTGGCGGCAAAGTTCTTGGTGTCTTGGGTGCTGGCCTTGCCGGTCGCAGCGGAGGCGATGCGGACGATTTCTTGCTGCCGCTGGGCGATGGAAATCATGCCCGGTACGCTGCCTTTTGGCCCGAGCGCGGAAATCAAGATGCCGGCGATGATGAGCAGCACTGCCGCGCCGCCTGCGAACAGGCCGATTTTCAGCCAGAACGACTTGGCAGTGCCGGCACCGCCAAGGCTACTAAACAGGCCGGGTTTCTTGGTGGGGCCGGACGCCACGATGAACTCGTAGGCGTTGTGCCCGCTCTGGCCGTTGTTGGCGGCGGGCTGCGGAGGCGGCACGACCTCGTACTGCCCGTTTTCGTGGCGGTGGATGGGCTGCTGTGCGCCATACACCGGCTGATACCCACCCGCATTCGGGTCGATGGTGTATTCCGGCGGATGGTACGGAGGTTGCGGCCCTGGACCGCTCGGCGGGTGCGGAGCTGGTGCGCTTGGTTGGTTAGGTTGCATGCTTATGCTAATTGTATCAAATTTAGCACCGCTTCCCATGGACAGTAAGCTGGTTATGCTATGAGCTACCGGCTACTAGCTATAAGCTATATATATGGATGCCAAGGATGAGGTTAAGGCGCGCTTAAGCATCGAGGATGTGATTGGTGAGTATGTGGTGCTGAAACGGGCGGGGCGCAACTGGAAGGGGCTCAGCCCGTTTAGCGCGGAAAAGACGCCTAGCTTCGTGGTTAGCCCGGACAAGCAGATTTGGCATGACTTTTCGAGCGGCAAGGGCGGCGACATGTTTAGCTTCGTGATGGAAGTGGAAGGGCTGGATTTCCGCGGGGCGCTGGAGCTGCTGGCCCGCCGGGCAGGTGTAGACCTGGACCAATACGGCAAGGGCCCCAGCGGCAAGAGTAAAGAGCGATTGTACGAGGTGCTGGAGCTGGCGACAAAATTTTACCAAGCCCACTTTGCCCGCAGCAAAACCGCGCTGGAATATGTGCTGAAAAAGCGCGCGTTCAGCAAACAGACAGCGCTGGAATGGCGGCTGGGCTACAGCCCGAACACTGGCAACGCGCTGACGGATTTTTTGAAAAACAAAGGTTTTACGGCCAACGAAATCAAACTGGCGGGGCTAAACAACCAACGCGGCGGCGACATGTTCCGGGGACGGCTGCAGATTCCGCTGTGCGACCCGAGCGGGCGGGTGATTGGCTTCACGGCCCGGCTGCTAGCGGATGACCCGCAGGCGCCGAAGTACATCAACACGCCCAGCACGCCGCTGTACGACAAAAGCCGGCACGTGTACGGCCTGCATCTGGCCAAAGAGTCAATCCGCAAAAGCAAGTTTGTGGTGTTGGCTGAAGGCAACCTGGATGTGATTGCCAGTCACCAAGCCGGCGTGCGGCAGGTGGTGGCAACGGCCGGGACGGCGCTGACCGAACCGCACCTGAAAGCACTCAGTCGGTTGACCGGCGACATCCGCCTCTGTTTTGACGCCGACAAAGCCGGCATCGCGGCCACCGAGCGCGCCATCCCGGTGGCGGCAAAAGTGGGCGTGCAGCTTAGCATCATTACCATCCCCAGCGGCAAAGACCCCGATGAACTGATTAAGCAAAATGTGAAAATTTGGGAAGAAATAATCACCAAGCCGCAGTACGCTGTCGACTGGCTGATAGACCGCTACAGCGCACAGCTGGACCTAACGACCGCCGTTGGCAAGAAAGAACTGAGCGACGTGGTACTGCGCGTGGTGCGGCAGTTGCCCGACACCGTGGAGCAGGACCACTACATTGGCAAATTGGCTGAAACCTTAAGCGTCAACAAACAGGCGCTCACCACAAAGCTTTCTGGTGTGGCCGATGAAACTACCGCTGTGCGCAGACGGCCAGTGCAAATCCAGCCGGAACTGCCGGACAAAGACCGCTTTGAGCGCGAGCGAATCGAGGAGCACCTGATAGCACTAACGCTGATGCAGCCCAAACTCCGCAGCCACCTGTACCAGTTGGCGCCGGAAATGTTTGTGAACGCCAGCTCCCGCCAAGTCTTCGAATTCCTGGCCGAACACCCGGACTACGACGGAACAGATAAGCAGGCCGTGCAAACATTTGCCGAGTATGCTAAAATATTGTCATTAGTCTATGAGACGCTCTATCAGGATTTAGATGTCCACGAGCTTGGCTACGAGGCCACTCGGTTGCAGACAAAGCTGATAGCACAATATGTACGAACAGAAAAACACCGGTTGGTCGCGCAACTGCAGACCGCAGAGCCCAAACAAGCTGAAGCACTTCTGCGCCGTGCCGCCGAACTCGACGAATTATTAAGAAGTAAGTCCAAGGAGGACTAACCATGGCAGCAAAGAAAGACATGGCGCCCAAGCCAGACGACGGTGCAGGCAAGAAGAACAGTGCCGCCGGCAAAAAGACGGACAGTGCCGCAGGCAAAAAGATGGACAATGCCGCCGCCAAAAAAGGCGCAGACGCAGTGGGCAAGCAAACCGCGCTGGAACAAGCCAAGGTTGAACTATTCGACAAGGGCAAAAAAGACGGCAAGCTAGACGCCAAAGACATTAGCGCCCGCATCCCGGACGTGCCGGAGAACGTGGAGCTGCTGGATGCGCTCTACACCGAACTCGCCGAAGCGGGCGTGGAAGTTACCACGCCGGAAGAGCCGGTTGCGTCCGACCTAAGTGACGAATGGCTAATCGACGAAGACGAAGAAGACATCGGCATGGTGGAAGACCAGACCTATCTGGACGATATCGCTGATGACTCAGTCCGTTTGTACCTGCGCGAAATCGGTAAAATTCCGCTTTTGAACGCCGAGCAAGAACTGGCGCTCGCCCAGCGTGTGGTAGCCGGCGACAAAGAAGCCAAAGATCAGATGGCCGAAGCCAACCTGCGTCTAGTCGTTTCAATCGCCAAGCGCTACGTCGGCCGCGGTCTGGATTTGCTGGACCTCATCGAGGAAGGCAACACCGGCCTGCTGCGCGCCGTCGAGAAATTCGACCCAGACAAGGGCTTCAAATTCAGCACCTACGCCACTTGGTGGATTCGCCAGGCCATTACCCGCGCCATTGCCGACCAAGCCCGCACCATTCGCATCCCGGTGCACATGGTGGAGACCATCAACAAACTGCTGCGCACCCAGCGCCGTCTGACGCAGGACTTCAACCGCGAACCGACCAACGAAGAAATCGCTCGTGAGATGGAGATTGATGTCGCCAAAGTGGAGCACATCATGAAGATTAAGCAGGATATTTCTTCACTGGACGCGTCAATCCGCGATGACGAAGAAGAATCCGTGCTGGCCGACTTCATTGAAGACGAAGACACCATCACCCCTGAGGAATCGGCCACCGGCCAGCTGCTGAAAGAGCAGGTGAAAGACATGCTTTCAGCCCTCACCGAGCGCGAACAAAAGATATTGAAGCTACGCTTCGGCCTGGAAGACGGCAAGCAGCACACGCTGGAAGAAGTCGGCCAGGAATTTAGCGTCACCCGTGAACGCATCCGCCAAATCGAAGCCAAAGCCCTCGCCAAGCTGCGCAAGCACAAAGACGCCCGCAAACTACACGACTACATAAAGTAGGCTGCCCAGCTTAATTCAGGGGAATACCGTTTTCGCGGCAGAAGCTTAGGAGTGCGTCCATTTTGGCGATGGCGGCTGGATCGACTTGGTTCGCGCGGTGGGCAGCGAGGATGTCGTGCCGGTAATGGTCGAGCGTGTTACGCACGGCGTTCCTCGCCTTGAATGGGAAGGTGTGTTTGAGCTCCCAGGCGTCGACGAAGCCGCGGTTATACCCTAGTGCCTTGGCGACGTCCCGGAGGGCGCCCTCAATTGCGTCGTCAGGGTCGGGGCCGGCCTCAGGATAGTGCGCGATGGTTCGCGCTGCGGCAAGCGGTGAGTGGTCTATGACCGGCGCTTCGGCGTGCTCATCCAGGCTGAAGGGTACAGTCGCGTTCAAGTCCGGCTGCCGTTCCGGTAGTGCTGCAAGCGGGGAGGTGAACTGCCCCTGTTGTTCAAAGACGGCCGGAACCGGCGGTGCCAATGGTTCCGCCGCCAGAGCCGGCGCAGGGGCCGGCCTGCGCCTGAATGGCCGCCAATTCAGCACCGTGCGTCCCAGTTGTTTCAAGCGGTCGAGCTGGTGCCGTGCCGGTTCCGGCGGCCGTCCTTCGGCTGCTGCGGCCACGGCACGCTCCCGCTGCAAAACGGCACGCGGTACCCGTTCCCAGGGGTCGTATGCACCCCGGCTGCCGTCCGGTTTGATGTATTCCAGGTAGGTTGGGTCGTCATCCCGGTAGATTTTCACCCCGGGCGGTATCCGAATTAGTTCCGGCGGCCCGTAGCGCCCGCCGGGTAGCTGCAGGAAATCACCGTAGTTGGTCGGCACGACCTCCTGCAGGCTGACTGCGGCCAAATTTCTTACGTAGGCTTGGTTCAAAGCCTCGCGAGTAATGCGTTCAGTTTTGAGCTGTTCCATAGTAACCTCCTATGTGCCCTCACGTGAAGCGATGTGTCATTTAATTTTACCATAAACCTTTACTGAAGTAAACCGGAGCGCACTAGCAGTTGAAACTAATGGTGAATCTGGTACGATGTGGGCGTATAGCTACAGTGGCCCACAGGTAACGGGCAGACAGGACTTTGAATGTATGAGTGAAGACAAAACAGTACAGGGCAGGATAATCGGCATTGGCGGCCTGTCGCGTAGCGGCAAAGACACGGTGGCGGAACTGCTAACGCAGTCCGGCTACATGAGCGTGTCGCTGGGCGACATCGTGCGCGAGTATGCCTTCGAGCGGCACAAGGACAAACCAGACCCCATCACCCGCGCCAACACCACCGAAACCTCCAACTGGCTGCGCGAGACCTACGGACCAGACATCGTGATGCGCAAGGCCCTAGAGCGCTACGAGGCCGCACTAGCAGAGGGCAAAGAGTTTGTGGGGGTGGTGCTGCACAGCCTGCGTGCGCCCATCGAAGTGGATTTTGTTTTGGCCCACGGTGGCGACCTAGTGTGGGTGGAAACCGACGATCACATCCGCTACGAACGGAACAACAGCGCCCAACGCGAGGGCGAGCGCCCCTTAAGCTTCGAAGAATTTATGGCGCACGAGGCCGAGCAATGGGTGCCCCAGCCGAACTTGCCCAAAGAAGTGCAGATGGATGTGTCATACGTCAAAGACCACGCTACTATCCGCATCGTGAACAATGGCAACGACCGCGACGCGTTCATCGCCGAAGTCCGCCGGCAGCTACAAGTACAGTAGCCACTACTTGCAAATTTGTACAGATTATGCTAATATAATAGGCGTTAGTAAGTAATACCCAAACGCCATGACCGAAGGTAATCATTTTAGCCTAAACGCACTCGCGGAAAGCCTCGACTACGACGCCGACTGGGAAGATCATCTTAAGCAAACTGCCAAAACTCCCGAGGAGGCTGAGGCACTAGTCGCGGAGTATCGGCGGACCCATCACAGTGTCGCGGAAGTTATGCCCGACACCTCACCCTACGTCCTGCGCGACACCGCCCATGCCATCCGGGATCGAATGGCGCACGATGCGCTGAACGACCCCAATGCCCCCACGGTCCATGCGGGAACCACCCAAGAATTCGCTGAACATATGGGTTACGGCCAAGTGTGGGACGAAGTCCCCAAGGTCAAGTAGGGCAGCCTTAGCTATCCTGAGTCTTCTTTTTAGCGCTTTCGGGTATGGCAGTGTGGGTGGTCTTGAGCGGCATGCGGGCATATTCGGGGCGGCGGCGGATGCCCTCGTCTAATAATCCGAAAAGTTGCCGGAAGGCTTCGGCAATCGGCGCGCTTTCTATAATCATGCCCATAGCCTCTTCGCCGTACTGTACTATCGACAGTTTATCGCCGTACACCGACCACTCGACCGGGGCAGTGTAGTCCTGTTCGTGTATCCAAGTGCGCTTTAAGAGCATGTGCCTATCGGATTCATCCACGGGCATACGGTTATCTGGGGTGAGGGGGCGGACTGGTCCGGAGTCGGGAATAATGACGCGGCGGTGTATGCCGAACTTGGGGTACATGTTGCGCATGCGGTGGAGCTCGTCCGGGTCGATTAACGTCACGTCTGACGGGGTCCGGATGTAGCAGATTTCTTTGCGGGTGAGCAGTTGGTCTTTGTGTATGCTGGCAATGCCGTCCTTGCCCTGGAAATAGCGGATGCCAGGGCGTTCTGTACGGGCGAAGTAGTAGTCGAGCATATGGGAAAGCTCACTGTTTAGGCGACGCTCCTTTTGGTGGACGGCCTCCGCCTGTTGCTTCACGAGCTGTTCGAGGGCGGCGGGGCTAGCGGCGGCGTACTGGAACTTACCGCCGCGCGACTCCCTTATGACGAGACCAAGCTCAACCAGCCTATCAAGCACCTTATAGCCATTAGTCCGGCTTTCACCGGTTTTGCTTGCCAGGGCAGGGGCGCTTAGGGGGCCGCTTTCGACAAGTGTTTTGTAGGCCACTGCCTGTACGGTAGTGAGCCCGATGTCTTCTAAAAGTTGTACGTCCATTCCCCATAAGATAGCACAATATGGCGTATATGTGAATATATAATTCACAGTAGCGTGTTTGGGTGTAGTATCTATTGACAATTGTGGGATATAGTGTCGAGGTTAAAACACCGTAACCGAGCAGAATAGCCAGCCCATGTCCCAAGCGATGAACGTAATTACACAAGAGGACCTGCCGCCGACAGAGTATGAGTCGGCGCGGGATGAAGCACTAGCCCTGACCGAGAAGTTAGTGGGGGCTCGGGCGTTTCCGGCCTTAGTGGCTAGCTTCGGCACGGAACTTCCGCCGAACTACGACAGCTTTGACCTTAGTTATAAATTGAGCTTGCTGCGTGCTTTTACCGTGACTCATTTGGATGTCCGAAAGGGTAAGGAGCGTTGGCAAGTTGGTGACGTGGCGTACACGGCGGAGCAAGAGGCGGCCATAGCCGACGTTGTGGCCGAGCTGCATATGCAGGGCGAGACATACGCCCAGCTCGACAGTTATGACGCTGCCCAGGTGCTAGGCGGCCGGGCTGTGGGCACGGATGGCGCGGCGGCCAGTGGTACGTGCGCACTGCGTATAGACAAGCTGGCGCGCGAGATTGAACGAGGCGTGCGGGTTCCTTACGTATTTCTGTTGGGGAGCGCCCGGCCGCTGGATGATGTGGAGCAAGCAGCTTACCCCGGTGCCCGGACAGAGTTCGATGCATTGACCATGGCATTTGAGCGGCGGTTCGGCATAGAGCGCGGCGTGACTGCGGAAGTGGAGGACTTTCAAGACGTGCAACACCGTCCAGGCGAGCGCGATGCGTGGAGAATCCGCCATTATGCACTGGCAGACGGTACGCACGCATTTGCAGTGTCCGCGCCCGCGCGTGAAGGCAGGGAACGTGCTAGCACACCCGACACATATCGCTTCATCCAGGCGCTGATTAGCCACGATATGTTACCGCGCGGTTCACTGCTGAGCATCACAACAGACTTATACGTGCCGTTCCAGTGTGCCGATGCCTTGCGCCAACTAGGGCTGCCTATGGACATCAAAGTGGAGACCATAGGTTGTGACGGGGCAGACAGGCCAACGAGTAGTTATGCGGCCGAAATTAACTCCGCGGTGAAACAGACAGACCGTTTGTATGATGCCCTGCTGGCGCAGGCAGATGTACGCGACTTCGCGGGCGCCTACGACCCTGCAGAAAATCCAATTTTGGACGCTTTGGTTACGAAGCTAGCGGCATAAGTAAGCGGGGCAGCTCCGATGGGCTGGCTTTAGGGTAATCGGGTAGCGCCCACAGGCTGCAGGTGCCGCTTGATGCGGGCAGGGTCGTGGTTTTTGATGAGTGATTTGGCACTGTGCTTTTTAGTGTGGCGGTGCAGGACACGAAGAGTGGTGTAGAGCGTGGCGGCACCAACGGCGGTCAGCCAGTCCCAGGCCGTTAGCGGGGCACTGCCCAGCCAGGGCTGGACGACCGGGTTGTAGATGACATTCATGATTAGGAACAGCGAAATGCCGAAGGCGGCCAGTAGTTTTTTGTTGCTCCATAGGTAACGGCTGAACAGCGGCTGGCCCTGGGTACGCACCAGCAGCAGGTTCATGAACTGGCAGAGTACCAGCGTGACGTAGGTGAGGATGCTGGCGGCCAGGTACGGGCTGGCGTGGGCGCTTAAGTTGATGGCGCTTAGGTGGTGGCGGGCAAAGAAGAACATATAATTGGCGTAGCAAAGGGCGCCGGCCAGCAGGCCGAAGCCGACGAATTCGGCCACGGTTTTGCGGTTGATGATGTGGTCGGTCAGGCTGCGCGGCTTGTCGCGCATCAGTTTGTGGCTGGCCGGGTCCCAGCCCAGGGCGGTGATGGGGAACATTTCGGCAACTAGGTCGATGGCTAAAATCTGCACGGCGGTAATGGCGGCCGGGATGTGCCAAATGGCGGTGGCAGCCAGGCTGATTAAGATGACCGACAGCTCGCCCATGTTGTCGGTGAGGGCGCAGCGGGCGGCTTTCTTGATGTTTTGGAAGCTTAGGCGGCCTTGCTCCATGGCGGTAACGAGGGTGGCGAAACTGTCGTCCAGCAGGACGATTTCGGCGGCTTGCTTGGCGACGTCGGTGCCGGTGCGGCCCATGGCGACGCCAATGTCGGCGCGCTTTAGGGCGGGTGCGTCGTTGATGCCATCACCGGTGACGGCCACCACTTGGTTGGCGGCCTTGGCCAGTTCCACGATGCGCAGTTTGTCTTCCGGGCTGACGCGGCTGAAGACGGCGCCGCCGCGAACGAGCAGCTGCACGACTTGGTTATCGGACAGTTTGGGCAGCTCTTCGCCCATGATTACCGTAATGTGCCCGTCGCCAAGGCCGGCCTTTTTAGCGATGGCTTCGGCGGTGGTGGGGTAATCGCCGGTGATGACCGAGACTTTGATGTGGGCGTCCTGGGCAACGGCCATGGCGGCCGGCACGTCGTCCCTTAGGGGGTCGACCATGCTGACCATGCCTAGGAACGTTAGTTTCTGCTCGGCATCTTCCAGGTGTTGCTTCTGCGGGTTGAAGCCTTTGGGCAGTTTGCGGTAGGCGAATGCCAGGTTGCGTTCGGCTTTCTTGGCGTGTGCTTCGTTATACTCCCCGAAGAACTTGCGGTCAGCCGCGGTGAACTTGCGGACGTGGCCGTGGTCCCACAGGTTAGTTGAGCAGGCCATGATGCTTTCCGGCGCGCCCTTCACGAACGCGTACAGTTGGCCGTCGACCTCGCGCACACTGGTCATGCGCTTGCGGGCGCTGTCAAAGGCGTATTCTTTGCGCTCGGGGAACAGGCCGTCGAGAGCAGTTGGTTCTAGGCCGGCTTTACGGGCCAGGGTGATGAGGGCGCCCTCAGTGGGGTCGCCGACCACATACCAAGTGGCGTGTTCGTCGTCCGGCGGGTTGACGGCGGCATTGCTGGCTAGTGCGCCGGCTTCGAAAAATAAGTGCAGGTCTTTGAGGGCTTGGCCGCCGATGGGCTTGCCGTTGTCACCGCAGATGGCGCCGTTTAGTTCGTAACCGGTGCCGCTGACGGTGTAGGTTTGGCGGCCGATGAGCGTGCGGGTGACGGTCATTTCGTTTTTGGTCAGCGTACCGGTTTTGTCGGTGGCGATGATGTTTGTGGCGCCCAGTGTTTCCACGGCCGACAGTTTTTTTACCAACGCGCGGGCGCGGGCCATCCGGCTGGCGGTCTGCGCAAGCGTGATGTTTACCTCGGCCAGCAGCCCCTCCGGAATCATGGCGGCGGCAATGCTGATGCCGAACAGTAGCGATGTTTTAAAGCCCAAATCGGCCCGCATTTCGATGATGGTCAGGGCGGCGGCTAGCAGCAGCGTGCCCTGGGTAAGACGCACTGCCAGGTTGTTCATTTCGCGCTGCAGGGGCGAGCTGTCACTGCGGGTTTGGCTGCTGAGGTTCGCAATCCGGCCTAGCTCAGTGCTCATGCCGGTGCCAACCACCACGGCGCGGCCATTGCCCAGGGCAACCGTAGTGCCCATGTAGAGCATATTGTGGCGGGAACTTAACGGTACGTCGCCGGCAATGGCGTGTTTGAATTTTCGGGTGGGCTGGCTTTCGCCGGTGAGGGCGAAGTCGTTGGTGGCCAGTTCGTCCTCGGTAAGCACGCGGCAGTCGGCTGGGACACTGTCGCCGGCCTCTAGGTACAGCACATCACCGGGCACCAGTTCGGCGCTGTCAATTTCCTGGATTTTGCCCTTCCGCAGTACTTTAGCGTGCGAAACCACCAGTAGCTCCAGACTGTTTAGCAGCGTTTCGGCCTTGTGTTCCTGGAAGAAGCCGATGGCGGCGTTGATGAGCGCAATGGTGAACAATATGGTGGCCGTCTTAAGGTCGCGCAGATACACCGACAGCCCGGCGCTAACCACCAGCAACAGGACTAGCAGGTTTTTAAATTGGCGGGCGAACAGCAGCCAGGTGGGGGTGTGGCGGCCGCGCTCCAGCCGGTTCGGGCCGACATGCACCAGGCGGTCACCCGCTTCGGCCTTCGGAAGGCCTGAACTCGTCGTGCGCAGCTCGCCCAGCGTCTCATCAACCGATAGTCGGTAGTACGGGAGTTTGTGCCCATCCATTTACGATTTATTATACGGTACAGAAAGTATTTTGCTCATGCTTGCACTATTGCATAATAAGTGCGAGTATATGTCGATGATTATGACAGAGGAGCGGGTTCTGGAGGCAGAGCCCGTGCGCATCACGCCCGAGGTTACGGTGGGCACAGAGAATGTACCCGTCGAGCAAGACGGCCACGCCACCGAGCCTAACGATGAAGAGGAAAAATCCGAACTGCTCGGCAGCGCATCGGAAGCCCAAACCGTTGATTCGATACGGGTCTACCTGAACGCTATCGCCAGGGTAGCACTGCTAGCTAAAGAGGAAGAAGTTGATTTGTCCCGGCGGGTGGAAGCGGGATTGCTGGCAGGCAAGATTTTAGCACTGCGGCACAGCGAAGTGGATGCAGAAACGATTGCCGAAGGCATGCGGGAGGCCTACACCCCGGGCCTGGCCGAACAAAAGAAGATGGGCAAGCAAAAGTGGGCCGAAGTGGAACGGCAGATACCCATTCGGGTGGCAAAGGACGTGGCAACGTTGCAGGGCCGGGCGGACGACAAAGATGGCCTTCCTGATGAGGACCTAAAGGCGGTGGAGGCTGACGGCCGGAAAGCCAAAGACCACTTGATTGAGGCCAACCTGCGCCTGGTGGTCAGCATTGCCAAGCGCTACCGGCCGGGCAAGACTATGACGTTCATGGACTTTGTTGACGAAGGCAATGGTGGCCTCATCCATGCCATTGAAATGTTTGACTATGCCAAGGGCTACAAAATTAGTACCTATGCCACGCTGTGGATTCGCCAGGCAATCGGGCGCGCACTAGAAGTGCAGGATCAAATCATCGACGTGCCTTTCAAGGTGCGCCAGAAAATCATACAGCTTTCTAAGCGCAAGAACGAACTGGCACAGCAGCTGGGCAAGGAGCCGACAGCAGAAGATTTGGCGCGGGATTCACTACGCGGCCTAAAGAGGGAGGCCACCGAGGATGAGCTGCAAGAGGCGTATGCGGAAGTGCTGGATTTGCTGGCCATTGAACGCCTAGAGCCGTTCAGCTATGACCAGCCGGCGGGTGAAGGGGATGAGGAGAATGACCCCGTGATTAATTTTCTGGCCGATAAAACAGCTGGGGCAGTAGTTGCGCGTGAAGAAGGCGAAGGCCATAGGCCGCAGAACTCGGAGCTATGGGCGCTCATCGAGCAAAACTGGCATCTGTTGGACGATAGGGAACGATTGGTGCTGGAGCTGCTTTGCGGTGCCGGAGACTATGGTGCTATGAATATGATGGCCATTAGTAAACATCTGGGCCTATCCCATACGACCATAAGTAATACACTTATAGCAGCGAAAGCTAAGCTGGCTAGGCCGCTGGCTACCAAAATGGCCGACGGCGACGCAGCCTAGCTGCCCGTGCAGCTAGTGTCCGGCCTGCGGCAATGTACTTGCTAGTGCTTGCAATACTGCCACTAGCTTGGCAAGATAGAAGCATGGAACGTGTGTTAGGGTGGGAAGAAGAATTATTTTCCCGTCCTGACGCTCTGGGCGTGGCTATGGGTTCGGCGCAATTAGAGCCTGAAGGCCTTGATGCAACCACCCAGGACACCCAGAGTATATTGGCACAGGTCAGCGCCCAAATGGACGATTACGAGACCGTCGACACGACCCGGATGTACCTGAACGAAATTGGCAAGGCGTCCTTGCTGGACGCGGCGGGGGAAGTTGAATTGGGCAGGCGCATCGAGGCCGGCCAAGTGGCCGAAAAGGTCCTGGCAGCCCGGTATGACCCGACGGGCAAAGTGGCTAAGGAGGTGGTGGATAGTGTGGGCACGGCCCGCAAGGCACCCGCTACCCGATTCAACAAAATGGATGAAGAAGCGCAAGCGCTCGCCAAGGGGCGGGTGACATCGGCCGAGGAAGATGCCAGGGAACGGTTCGACAAAATGGTGCAAAACCCGGCTATTACGGATGATGAGTTGCGGCGCGTGATTGCGGACGGCAAGTTGGCAAAGGACCAGTTCATAGCGGCCAACCTGCGCCTGGTGGTCAGCATTGCCAAGCGCTACCGGCCGGGTAATAGCATGACATTTATGGATTTTGTGGGTGAGGGCAATGCGGGGTTGGTACGGGGGGTCGAGAAATTCGATTACAAGAAGGGCTGGAAGTTTAGCACCTATGCCACCTGGTGGATCCGCCAGGCCATCACCCGTGCAATAGACGACCAAGATGACACCATACGTGTGCCCGTAAACTTCAACCAGCAGATAAAAGCGCTCAAGCGCAGGCAGCGGGACTTGGTACAGGAATTTGGCCGGGAGCCCACGCGGGAGGAATTGGCCGAGGACATGATATTGTCTGAGGGCAGAGATTTTACAGACGAAACATTTGCAGAGGCAATGGCGAAGATTGACGACATCCTAACCATAGACCACCAGCAGCCAGTCAGCTATGACCAGAAGGTGGGCGATGGCGGCAATACGCGGTTCGACGATGACACCCCACTGCTTGACCTGATAGGCAAGTACACCACTTCGCCGGACAAGGCAGACCGGGAAGCGCTGCAATTATCCCCCAGGTGGCGGCGGGTACAGGCCGGCATGCGCACGCTGACTGATTCGGAACGGAGGGCGGTCCTTTTGCGCTATGGGCTGACAGACGAAGAGCCTATGGGGCCTAAGCAAATTGCCGCCAGACTTGGCTGCCACCCAGATACGGTCGACAGATGGCTGATGTCGGCCAGCGAGAAACTGCGCCGGTCGGCCGCTTAGCTGGCCGGTGCGCCGGAAGTGTTTACGCTATAATACCTATGGTATGAGAGACGTGTACGACAAGTTGTTCCGGCCGCTGCTGGTGGTGTGCGCGGTCTTCGCGCTGCTGTCGGTTGCGCCCAGTGTGGCGGCCTCGCCGTTTGGGCAGGGCGTGTTTGGGGCGCAGGTGCCGTTTGGGTCGGTAACTTCTTTGAGCATTGCGCTGGGCGGGAATGTAAACCTAACGCTTGCACCCAGCGGCGCGACGTTCGTGGGGCAGGGCAACCACACCATTACGGTCAATTCTACCGATGTTGTGGGCTACAGTTTGTACATCCAGAGCCCGAACACAAATATGGTGAGCAGTACGGACACCATCCCGGCCAGCGGCAACACTTCGGCCGCGCCACTCTCGACCAACACCTGGGGCTACAACACCGACGGCTCAACTAATTATCTGGGCATGACCACCACGCCGGCGCTGCTTAAGACCGCACTAGGGCCATATTATGATAGTAACGACAATACCACCGTGACGTACGGGGTGCTGACGGACATCACCAAAGGCAACGGCAACTACACAGTGACCGTAACGTATACGGCAGTAGCGCTTAACTATTAGTGTCTTCGGGCTTTGCTTTGCGGCGGCGCGTGAAGAGTTTGCCGGCAATGAGCAGGGCGGCCAGCAGGAACGCAACCGACCAAGGTGGAATGTAGACGACCCAGCGGGCCTCACTGACACTCTGGCCGGCATCGGTTTTGTAGCCGAAAGTGGCGCGGTAGATGCCCGGCAGTATGGGGCTGGCGATGCTGCCCTGTATGGCCCGCACTTTGCCAGGCAGCAGCAGGTGGGCATCCGGCGTGGCTGGTTCTTTGGCGGTTAGGCCGTGCAGTTTGCCACTGGTGTAGGCAAAAAAGTAGACGTTGCCGGTGTTGATTGGCTCCAGCTGGTAGGCAACACTACGCCCGAACGACAGCCGCTGTATGGAGCTGCGGACCAGGTGGCTGGTGCGGGTCAGTTTGCCGTTCACAGTCAGGTACAGCAGGTCGGTGGTTTGGACGGTGCTGTTGATGCCCTCCGGCGCCAAGTTAGCGCTGGCAAACAGCGTGTAATAGTAGCCGCCGGGCGTACTGCCAGCGGGGACGTCCAGTTCGTACGGGACTTTTAGGCTCTGGCGCGGCTGCAGGCTGGCGCCGGGCAGGCTTAGGTGCAGCCAGTCGTTGGCCGGGCGGCTAAACGTGTAGGTATAACTGTAGTTGGTGACCGAAAATTGCTGCACAGAGAAGCTGACGGCCAGTGGCTTGCCCGAGATGTTTTCGACGGTAAAGCTGCTGCTAACCTTCTTACCGGCATCTACTGGCAGGAACTGGCGGATGGGGGTAATCAGCAAGCCTTCTTTGTTGCCGCCTGCGGCACTGGCGGTGCCAACTGGCAGCAGTAGGAGTGCCAGGAGGAGCAGGGGAACTACCCGTCGGAACATCAAATCCTTTAGCTAAGCGGGCGCTTGGTGAGCATTACCTGGATGTCGCTGACGGCGTTTACATAATTGCGGATGGCAAAGGCCTGGGTTTCCTGGCTGCGGGTCTGCCACTCTTGGCTCAGGATGTAGCCGTAGCTGAAGTCGAAGTCACAGCTGACGGGGTAGTGGTCCAGCAGGTTGTCGATGCGCCACTGCTTGTTTAGGTACAGGAAGCTGGCCTCACTGATGGCCCGCTGATGGGTGGGGTCCTGCCAGGCGCGCATGCTGCTGTAGTAGGGGCAAACGACGGTCATGAAGCCCTTGGTCGCGATGTTGGGGTTGGCGGGGTCGAACTCGGCGGGCTTCAATATGCGGTAGATTTCGTCGAAAAACTGGAAAAACGGGTCATCGTAGCCATTGCCGTGGGGAATGTGTTCCAAAAAGTGTGAACACTCAATTTCGTCGACGGAGTTGTCGGCAAACTGGCTCCACGGGAACTGCAGCAGGTCCTGCACGTAGTCGGTAGCGCTAGTTTTGGCAATGTCGACGCCCTTGAAGCCCTCGGGCTTGCGGTCGCCGCAGGCTAGTGACAGCTTTAGGGGTGCTTCGGTTGTTACTACGGCCGGTACTACCTTGGTGGCAGCCTTTGGCGGCCGTCCGCGGCGCTTGGCCGGTGCGGCTGGCTGCTTGGCGGTGGGTTTCTTGCTGGCTGGCATCTGTTAACTCCTCGGAAACATTACAATAGTATTAGAATAAATCTCTACCACATGATTTGGTTAGCGGCGTCGTAGTGGCCCACTCGCACCCGTGCGTCACAAGCCATTTTGTAGCCGAATTCGACGGCGTGCTGGAAAAACCACAGGTCTTGGGTGTACATCTGGGCTCCAGCACCGGGCACAACCTCTTGCTTGGTTTTAAACCAGTTGCCGTACTCGAACCGCTTGTCTTTGAACATTTCCATGCGGAATAGGGTAAAGCCCATGCCGAGTCCGTTGCAGGGCACAATTGTGTCGGGCGCGGGAATCTGCGGCACGAAGTTCATGGGCATAACGGCCGGGTTGCCATAGCACATCGGCTGGCCGGTGTCGCCTTTGGTCCAGTACAGGCCGCCGACGGCGTCGTAGTCATCAATCGATTCGTAGAGCTTCATCAGGCCGTCGGGCGGCGGGGCGTTGTCTTGCTCTAGGGTGAGCAAAAATTTGAACTTGGAAAGGTCCGGGTTTTCCAGGACCATCTTGATAACTTGGTTGTAGGCCTCGCCGACTTCCATGTTTTCCATGAACATCGGGCCAACGACCTTTTGGTTCATGGGGCGCATGATGCCTTGCCAGCTCTGGACGATACGGGCGGAAATGCCGCCCACGATGGGGCTGACGATGACGGTTGACAGGTCCCGGTAGGTTTTCTCTTTTTCGAGCCGCGTGGCGTAGTCACTGGCATTGTGGATGCCAACGTTATCCGGCACTAAGATTTGCGGAGCTCCCATATTTAGTACAGTATACCATAATTGCAGGGGTGGCTAGCCGTGCCGCCGCTGTATTTTATAACACAATACCCGGACTAGCCCGTGGGCTATGACATCGTGAACCACGGGAAGGTCGACGGCGTGCTGCCAGACATGTAGAAGGTGGCCATTTGGGCAATCCAAACGCTGCCATCGTCGACGCCGAGCGCATGGTACGAGCCGGTGCTGGTGACGAATTTATCTTCGGTAGATTCGGACTGTGACGTCTGGCGTTTGGTAAAGCCGCTGCCAGCAGTGGTCTGGCCGTTATTGCTTACGCACCAGCCAAAAATCAGTTCATTGGCATGGGTGGTGGTGGCGCTGCCGCTGTCGGGTGTGCCGCTAGACCCGGTGTTGGAGGCGACTACATCTAGCGCATTTACGCCGGTGTATTCGTGTATGAGCACGCGCCGGAAGCTGACGCCGCTTGCCGGTGTGACGGTAACTGTGTTGGCACCGGTACTTTTGGCAATGGCATAGAAAATGTAGTCGCGGTAGGGTATGGAACCGTTGTCGCTGGGCCCGACAGCGGTAAAGTAGGTGTTGCCCATGGTGTCGGACACGCTGGCAGTAAAGCTGGTGGAGTTGTAGCCGGCGGCAACTACTAGTAGGTTGCCGGCAGTAACGTTGGAGTTAAATGCCGCGGCGAGGCCCGTTCCGGAATTGGCGTCGAAGGCGGTGTTGCCCTGCAGGTACTGCGGCATCGGGCCGGAGTTGGTGACGTTGAGAGCGAACGATACGGCCTCACCGTTGGAGCCGGTGTTGGTAGCTAGCGTGTGGGATGGGTTGAATGAAAGGGAAGTTTGGCCATCGTCGTAAGCAATGCCTAGATAAATACCACTTTGTGAAGCTCTGACAACATACGAGTCATAGTCGCTGACGCTGGGAACGGTCCAAGTGGTGGAGGCAGTTGTGGCACCCACGGACATACCCCAGGTGCGGGCGGTGAACCGCGTGTACACGCCGCTCAAGGTCGAGAGCTGTGGGCCGGTCAAGGGTCCGTCGACGAGATTGGTCGCGCTGGAGCTGTTCAGTATAGTGCTGCCGGCCGGAAACTCGTACACCACGCCCTTTATGGCGAAATCAGAGCCGTTATGAGTGGTGCTGAATGATGTTTCGCCGCCGCTGGAAGTTTTGGTGAATACGTACAGCCCTGTATTATTAACTGCCGAGACCAATAGTGACCAGCCGGTGGGTGTAGTAAAAGTGACCATTCCTGATACAACTGCCACCAGCAAGTTGCCAGAGCTGGCAGCGGTAAACGTGCAGGTGTGGCTGTTGGTGCCATTGGCATCCACAGAACTGCCAGACAGCACGGTACGGTTTACCCACGATGACATACCCTAAATTGTACCAGCTGCCGGGACGTTTTACAGCTTGTGCTTGAGAGTGGGACTAGAAGCGCAGCCAGGGGATAGTGGTAGATGTCGCTGCCGGGGCCAACGTGACAGTTGCTGACCAGCGGTCGGTGTTACCCCCGGAGTAACCACTGTAGGCACTAGGGTTCTCTGCCCCCGAACTACTTAGGAGCTTGGTGGCAATAGCGCCATCGTTTGCGGGGGTGTTGTCGGTGCGTAAGGTGTAGCCAGTGGGGGGTGTCCAGCCGTCGCCGGCCGAGGAGCCTGACCAGTTTATGCCCACTGCCAGTGCCATAGCGGAGCTACTGACTGCCGTTGTTGAAGGCGGGTCGGGGTTAGTGCCACTGTCGGACGTGACTTGGGCGCTGCTGTCTATAGGGTTACTGGTGTCACAGCCCGAAAAACTCAATACATAGACTTCAAAGTAAGGGCTGCTTGCCCAGCCAGACCAAGTGAGGCTGGGCGCACTGGCGCCGCGCACAACGTAGGCAAGCCTGTAGGTGAACACGGGAGTGAATGAGTTAGCGGTATATATAGTGGTCCAGCCGGTGGGTTGGGTTATGCCGGATACGTTTGACTGACCGATGTACAAATACACCAAAATGTCATTCTGCACGGTGCCGCTCGGTTCTGATACGGTGATGGGGCTGGCGTGGGTGCCGATGAAGTGGGATTCGTTCCTAAATGCTATTGCCATATGGGTTTAGTATAGCGTACCCGTTCTGTCCATAGCGCACGGCATGAACTTAAGTAGCGGTGGTGCCGCGTGGCATCAGCCATACATCCAAGCTGACGACACGCTGGAAAGTGAAGCCGGGTTCAGGGCTATGGTGGCTGCCCAGATGTCAGCGCTACCGCCGGTGCTAACACCCGAGTATGCGCCGGGGTCTTCGGAGCCCGGGAGGCTGAGTGTTTTGGTGGAAATAGTACAGTCGTTATGGGCAGAATTATCAGTTTGCAGAATATAGCCGCTGGGTGCAGTCCAGGACGAAGCAGAGCCGTTCCAGTTAGTGCCGATGGCCAAAATCATGGCGGGGAAGCCTGTGGTGGTTACTGAAGGTGGGTCGGGGTTGGTATTGACTCCCTGGAAGCTGGCAATTTGGGCTTGGGCGTTGATGGGGTGGACGGTATCGCAACCCGAAAAGGCAACGATGTACACCTCATGGTAGGGGAGGCCTGAATATGTCCAGCTTGTACTGGGGGCGCTGCCACCGCGAACTATATACGCCAGGTTGTATTTATATTGGGAGGTGGCACTGGTGCCGCTGTACAGACTCGTCCAGCCGGCGGGTAGGCTGTAACTCGAGCTGGCAGTTACCATGAACAAAGACACCAGTATGTCGTTCTGCGCGGCACCGGCTGGTTCGCCCGGGTCTACCGGGCCGCTAGCGCCGTTGGCTATGTCGTGGGACTCGCTCCTAAATGCTATTGCCATGGTTGCTAGTTCTTAACCTCTACGGCCACGATGCCCCAGTAGTCGTTGCCGCTGCAGGTGTAGCCCATGCTTACGCTGCCGCCGGTGGCGTAGGCGGTGGAGCCGGCCAGGTTACTGGAGGTGTCGAGTATGCCGAAATTGTTGAGGAGCCGCATCTGCTGGCTCGAACTGGATATACCCGTCCCTTGCACTGCCGCGTCAACTACCATGTTGTTGCTGGACGCCGTGGATACGCTTGCGGTGATGCTGGAGTTTACGCTGCTGTTGCTGTTGGTAACGGCTGTGCCGAACGAGCTAGTTTGGTTGACGTTGAAGAACGATATGGAACCACCCAGCAGCTGCAACCTACCAGTTGCCCCGCTGCCGCTGGCTGTCACGGTTACGCCGGAGGTACCGGCAGGTGGATTGGTTAGGCCGAACATTTGCACAAAGCCATTGGCGTGGCTCCCGGCGCCGCCAGAATGGACGCTGCCGAGCGACGTCATGGCCACGTCCCCGAATTTAGCCGTCAGCGTGACGCTGGCATCGCTGCCGGTTTCGTTGCCGAACGCGGCGGCTACGATTACCGCCCGGTTACTACCACTGCAGACATGGCTCCAGGCGATGGTTACGGGTAACAAGGCCTGGCTGTTGGCCCAAACGGGGGTTTCGCCGTAAGTGGTTATGGTTCTGTCGCACATGGTACCGCTCCCCGCGACCGCATCCAAGGTAACGGTGCTGACCGAAGTGCGCAGTGCCACGACGATGCCAAAATAAACGCCAGGGTCGGCGATGCTGGCCGTAGCGGCGATGCTGCCGGCGCTGGTCTGAGTGAACTCTTCCAGTAGCTGCGCTCCGTTGGCGCTTGAATGAGCCCGCTGCGTAAAGAGGTTCGGACTGGTGCCGATGGTTATGTCTGTAGCACCAATTTGGGACATAAAAAAGCCTAGTATGGTCTGACCGTTGAAGTTGGTGGTCATGCTGCCGCTGGTAGCGTTGTTGGCGGCACCGCCAGAAGGAGAAGTGGCGCCCTGGCCGGTCAGGACGTCAATCGAGGCTACGTTGCTGTACTCGGCAATTATCAGCCCCTTAAGGTCGGCACCGCTTGTGGTCCAGTTGGCGGTGACGGTGTTGCTGCCGGCCGCACAGCCGAACACTGCAAATAGTGCGCAGTAGGTGTTGCCGGTTTGGGTTGCCCCATCGGGGCCACCCAGCATTGAACTTATCTGTACCCAGGTGTTACCCCGAGTGTCTGTCAGGCCGGTAAGGATGGCGGCGGCAGAGAAACCATTCCACTGGACGCAGGCCAGCAGGCAGTTTCCGGCGGTGTTGTTGCTGCCGTAGGCCAGCGCCAGGCTGGTAGTTGGCCCGCTTTGTAATCCTGTGGGGGTGGGTGCCTGTACGAATGCCATGTTAGAACTTCCTTGTACCTTCTGCTGACGTGCTTACCATCTTAGTGACATTCATGCGGTTAGCCACGCCGTTACATAGCCGCCGGCCACGATTTCGGCCACAATTATAGCCCAGTCGTCACCGGTGGCACTTGGCATGGTGCGGGTCATTACCACGCCGTTGGCGCCCGGGGCAGTTGCTTGGGCACCATTGCCGGCGGAGGTGTTAAGGTCTTGGTTCTTTAGCCACCGGCTAGTCTGGTTACTGTCGCTAAGGGTACTGCCACAGGCCAGTACATCCACCACCATGTTTCCCGTGCTGCTGGCCACACCGGCTTTTATGAATATACTTTCATCGGTAAGCGAGCGGCTCCAGTTAAAGCTTACATTGCCGATGGGGCTTGCCTGGTTGACGTTGGTGAAGCTGGTTGATCCGGCGATGATTTGTCCGCTGGCGCCGCTGGTAACCACTACGTTATTGGCGCCAAGCGCCGGGTTTGTCAGGTAGTACAGCTGCGCACTACCGGTGCCACCGGTGCCACCGGATTGCACCGAGCCTGCCGAGACCTGCGTCATGGTTACGCCGTTGTACTTGACGTTGCTGACCGTAGTGTTCGTCGAAAGCACAACGCCAACTATCAGCAGGCGGGCCGTACCACTACAGGTGTGGCTCCAGGTGAGGCTGGTACCGCTGGCCACGCGCGCACCGGCCGAGCTCGGCCCCACTGCGTCAAACGCTACGCTAACTGCCATATCTACCCGCCGTTACCCATGCACATTTCATTACTGCCATTATACAGGTTCGCAGGGCTGACTACATCGTACGGAGCTTAAGTTGACCTTAGCCTTAGGGCGTCAGATGCCCAATGCACGTCCCACCGTTGTCGTCGCTGTTGGTGTTGTCTGGGCAGAATGTGTTAGACCAGGTTGCGCCTGTAAGTGTGACACCACTTAGGTCGGTACCCGAGAGTACAGAATTGCTGAAATGTACATTAGCCAGGTTTGTTCCAGTTAAGATACTGGGGCTAATTTGCGAACCCTCGAACGTCGCACCTGAAAAATTGGTGTTAGTGAGGTCGGCGCTAGCGAAGAGGGTACCGGTAAGTGTCAGCCCATTAAATTTGGCACTTGAGAGATTGGAGCCGTTACCAAAGGATGTGTTCGTTATGTCATGTGTGACAGCGAAGTCTACATGGCTAAAGTTAGCTCCATTGTAGCCACCTCTAATATCTGTATTGGTTAGAATTGCTTGCCGAAAATCTCCATTCGTGCCACCACCTAGAGTAGCATTTGTAAAGTTTGTGTTTGTTAGGTTTGCCCCTGTCAAATCCGGGCTAACAAATTGAGCACTACTAAAATTAGTATTGCTGAAATTCGTACCCCGCATGTAGTTATTTGAACTACCTAGCGTAAAATCTGTCGACGAGAGGTTGGCATTGCTAAAATCAGCACCGTCCAAATAGACACCATTGAAAATGCTGCCATGCATATCCACGCCTGCAAAGTTGCGGTATGCAAGGCTGGTATTCGTAAAGCGTGACCCGACGAGGTTGGTTAGAAACTGGCCGGGAGTGGCGGAGTTCCAGCTGAGGGCGGTTTCGTTGGCGTTGCAGGTTTGGGTGGCAGTGTCGATGATGCGGACGTTGTTGCCGCGGTAGCAGGCGTGTATGACGCCGGTGGTATCTGGCACAGAGGCAAGCACGGCCGCAGTGCCGGCCCCGCCCACCAGTAACCCGGCGGCTATGCCGACCACCAGTTTAGTTTGACCCCGCAGGAACCGTACGCTAGTTGTGAATATGCCCATAATTCCTCCTTATAAGCCTGATTATAGGCCGGACGCAGCAAAAACACTAAGTGAAAATTCTCACCCAGCAAGCTTGTACGCTAGCTGTTCCTAAAGACAACTATCATGTTGCCAACTTGTCCGGAGATGCCATTGACGGTTATTTGACTCTGCTGCATTGTCTGCGAGGTGTTGCTGATGCTGACAGTGTTTAGTCCTTGCAGGGGCAGGTATGCGTTGATAGTGCTTCCGGTAGTGGCAACCGACATATCCGCTAGTTGTGCTGCGGTTGCGGAAACGCCGTATATAGGTGAAATGGACAGCGCTCCGGAGGTCGAGGTTCCACCTGCAGAGGAGAATGTTTTCGTAGACATCTGAAAGCCCATGTAGTATTCACCAGCAGACACCGTGGTCGCGAGGTTAAAGCTGAAGAGTCGGGGACCAGTTATAGAGCTTATGACTCCGGAGTTAGAGATATATGAGTATGTGTTGTTAGAAGATTGGCCGACGATGGCGTTGAGCGTGGAGTCATTGCGACTGTAGAGGACGCCAACTGCAGTTAGGGCTACTGCGACCGTTCGGCTAGTCGCTATCGTGGATGCGTTTACAAACACGGGGATGTCGACTCGGGTAAATGACATTTGTTCGGGAATTACTACCCGTACGACGCTCACCTGGGTAATCAGGAGGTTCGCAGAAGTGGACGAGCTATACAGGGCGGCACTGTTGTGAGTCCACCAGGCCAGATAAGGCATGCCCATGCTGATAGTGCTACCGTTGCTGGAAATTTGGAAACCACCAGTGCCGGACAGGCTGGTAGTGGCCGGCACGCCGATGCTGATAGTGCTACCGTTGGTGGACAGGCTAAGGGCGCCGGTACCGGACAGCTGCGACTGCGCGGCTACGGAGAACAGCACGGACTGCGCGCCAGAGGAGATGGTGAGGGCGCCGCCGTTGTTGGACATCACGACGGTACCAGAGGTAAACGTGGTGTTCGAGGCCGCAATGTTTACGCCACCACCGCCACCACCGGCGCCGGAAATCTGAATCGATCCGTTGCTGTAGCCCACGGTGACATTGCCCAATCCATTGAAGGAGAGGTTGCTGGCATTCAGCAAAGTGGAGCTGTTCTGGGTTGTGTTCCCGAGTGCGTAGAGACTGACGTTCTGGTTCGACTGCGTAGCGGAGAGCTGGATGCTGCCGTTCGAGTACCCTGCGGTAATCATACCCAGGCCGTTGAACGACAGGTTGCTGGCATTCAAAAGGGTAGAGCTGTTTTGTGTGGTGTTCCCGAGTGCGTACAAACTGATGTTTTGGTTGGTCTGTGAGCCGGAAATCTGAATCGATCCGTTGCTGTACCCAACCGTCACACTGCCCAGGCCATTCAGTGACAGATTGCTGGCGTTCAGCAGGGTAGAACTGTTCTGGGTGGTATTGCCCAGAGCGTACAGGCTAATGTTCTGATTGCTTTGGTTGAACGCCGACACGGTGATGGTGGCGCTGGCGCCGTTGTTACTCTGGCTGAGGGTGATGTTATTGCCGCCCGCAAAGACCAGCTGGCCGTTCACCGTACCGCTGGTGTTGCTGGTGTTACCCCCGCTGACACCGGCGGAGAACGATGCGCCGGCCCCCGAAAGCTGTATCGACCCGTTGCTGTAGCCCACGGTAATGTTGCCCAGGCCATTGAACGATAGGTTGCTGGCGTTGCGTAGGGTAGAGCTGTTTTGCGTAGTATTACCCAACGCATACAAACTGACATTCTGGTTAGTCTGCGTACCGCTCAGCTGTATCGACCCGTTACTATACCCAACAGTAATGTCACCAAGCCCGTTAAACGACAGATTGCTCACGTTTAGCTGTGTAGAACTGTTCTGAGTCGTATTGCCCAACGCGTACAAGCTGACATTCGGGTTACTCTGGTTCGGCCCCGAAATGGTGATGGTGGCACCGGTGTTGGTGGTGCTTCCGCTGAGCGTAATGTTGTTGCCACCGGCCAGGATAAGCTGGTTGCTGACCGTGCCGGTGTTGCCGGCTGTGTTGCCGATGGTGGTGCTAAGGCCAATCGAGAACGCGGGTGCGCTGATAGTAACATTACCCGCGTTGCTGGAGATGTTGATAATGCCGGCGGCGTTGACACTCGAAGCCGACGGCACGCTCATCTGAATCGACCCGTTGCTGTAGCCAACTGTAGCACCGCCCAGGCCATTGAAGCTAAGTGTGCGCGCATCTAACGTCGTGCTAGAGTTCTGGGTGGTGTTACCGAGGGCGTACAGGCCGACGGTTTGGTTGGTTTGGGACACCGACCCGGTAATCGTCTGGCCGTTAAAGCCGAAACTGACGCCGTTGGCGTTCGAGAACCGCGCCGTGCCAGAGGTGATGCTGGCCGCGCCGTCGTACAAAGCTACACCACCACCGCCACCCGCAAACGAAGCGGTAACGGTGTTGTTACTAAGCCCAAACGTAATGTTGTTGCTGTTAGCAAAGCTAATGTCACCAGTGCGGTTAGTGCTACCACTAGCGATAATCCCCTGGATGTTGCTTTGCGTCTGCACACTCTGCGTTGCCGAAAGCACCAGCATGCTATTGCTGGAGAACCCGGCGGATATCATACCGGCAGCGCTGATGGTAACCGAGCGGGCGTCTGGGTTGCTGCTAGTACTACCACCACCGGCCGTACCTGTCGTGTTGCCAGAGATGTAGTAGCCAATCGTTTGGTTGCTTTGCGTGGGTACGGTATACGAAGCAGTAACGGTGTTGTTACTCAAACCGAACGTTACACCGTTGCTGTTTTGGAAGCTAATGTCACCGGTCCGGTTAGTACTGCCGCTAGCTATGATTCCCTGAATGTTGCTCTGCGTCTGCGCGCTCTGGCTGCCGGAAATAAAGATAGAACTTTGGCTAAAGCCGGCACTGATGTTCCCAACTCCATTTATGAACAAGCTGCGGGCATCAAACGTACCGGTTGCCGTGAGTGTGCTCTGCGAGCCAGCCGAAAAACTGAGGGTTTGGTTGCTCTGTGCGGCTGTGTTGGCGCCAACAATGCTGAGTGTGGCACCACCCGCGCCCGTAGTCTGGCTGAGCGTGATGTTGTTGCCGCCGACTAGCAGCAGTTGGTTGGTAACCAGGGAAGTGTTACCGGCGGTATTGCCCTGGGTGCTGATGCCGGCCGAGAACGCCGGGGCACCAATGCTTACCGTGGAGCCGTTGGCCGACATACTCAAAATGCCCGTCACCGACAGGCTGGAGGTAGCCGGTGCGCTCAGTTCAATCGAGCCGTTACTGAAGCCGACGCTTAAGGGACCGAGCCCATTGAAACTCAAGGTGCGGGCGTCCAGCGTAGTACTGCTGTTTTGGGTGGTGTTGCCAACCCCGTACAGACCCAGAGTCTGATTTGTCTGCACCGGAGCCGACAGCTGCAATGTGCTACCCGACCAGCCGGCGCTCAGGGCGCCTTGTCCGCTGATGTTCAGACTGCGTGCGTCGTAGGTAGACGAGCTGCTCTGCCCAATCGTATTCGCGCCGGAAGCGTAAACGCCCCCAGTTTGGTTCGTCTGCGCCACTGGCGCCGAAATCTGAATCGACCCGTTACTGTAGCCAACCGTAGCGCCACCCAAGCCATTCAGCGACAAGTTGCTAGCGTTCAGCAGGGTAGAGCTGTTCTGCGTAGTGTTACCCAAGGCGAACAGGCTGATGTTCTGGTTGCTCTGGTTGGCGGCGGAGATGGTAAGCGTACCTGAGGCCCCGTTCAGGCTCTGGGAAAGCGTGATGTTGTTGCCGCCCGCAAACTGGTAGTTGAGCGCGCTGCCGGTTAAGACACCGGTCGTGCCAGAGGTATTGCCCAGGTTGGACATGCCCAGCGTGTTGGTGCCGCCGGCCGCCCCACCAGAGATAGTGATGCTCTGGCCGTTTTGGCTAAGCGTGATGTTGTTGCCGCCCGCCAGCGCCAAAGTGCCGCTAGATACTAGGGCACCAGCCCCGGCCGTGTTGCCGGAAATTGTGGCATTAATCCTGCCGCCATTCAGTGGGGGTACGTACGCCATGCTGTGTCTATTCTAACTCCTTACAGTATATACCAAGCACTCCCGTTGCTGACCACGGCGAATGCCGTATATTGCACATCAAGCGTGAAGCTGGTCATGCCATCAATCGTATCTGACCCGGACCGGGCTATGGTAACCGTGTTGCCGGCGCTGTCGATGCGCTTCACGTAAAACCGGTAGCCGGTAAAGCTAGCGGCGGCCGGCAGGGTGATGGTGACGTTGTTGCTGGTGGCGTCGGCGAAAATTACGGTGTCGGTGCTGGTGATGGTGTAAGTGGTGGCGGTTTTGGTGGCGGTGGCGAAGCCGCTGCTGACTGACCCCCAGGCGGGCAGGCCGCTGGCCACCTTTAGCACCTGGCCGGTGCTGCCGATGCCCAGCCGCACAAAGTTGCCGCCGCTGTCGCGGTAGTAGGTGTCGCCGGTGGCGCCCGACGCATCGTCGTAGATGGCGACTTTTTTGCGGGTGCTGCCGGTGGTTATGTAGAAGGCGCTGCTGGAGTCAAACTCTAGCGCACCGTCGGTGGGGGAGGAGAGCAGCGAGGCGCTCGACGAAGTAAAGGTGATGGGGGCTTTACTGGTAGTGCCGGCTGTGATGGTGATGTTCTGGTGGCCACCGTTGACGGCATTGTCGGTGTCGTCGTTGGTGTGCTCCTTCATCAGGTACTGACGAAGGATGTCACCCCAGGTGCCATCGTCACTGTTTACTATCGGCAAGCGCTGCGGTGTAGGCATTTAACTTCTCACCACCTGGCGACAGGCTAGACTAACCCCAATCATAACCATTATTGTAGCACCTGCGCGGGAAAAACTCCGTTCTAAACATCTGACATTCGGCCCTGGGGCCGGAGGGGATAGCTAGCCCGTGGCCAATGAATAGTGAGAGGTCGGTGGACGGCTCCACATCCAGCGTGTATTCCAACGTAGGCGTTTCCATAGACTAAAGGGGAACCCAGAGGGTTCCCCTTACGCTGGCGCCGGCTTTGCCGGCTGGCTATCCCCTCCGGCCCCGGGACTGAATGTGGGTGGACGGGTTAGGTGCCGAACGAGCGGTTGCCGAAGCCGCTGGTGTTATTCCCAGGGGCGGGGGCGTCGTGTACGTAGATGTGTTTTTCCAGCCGGCTGCCGGTTAGCAGGCTAATCAGATTATTCAGGCCAAGCACCATTAGCACCGCGCCCGTCAGGTACTGCAGGAATTGTTTGCGGGTTATCTCTTCGCTTAGTTTTTCGCGCAAATTATCACGCATGTTTATTTCCCTTTATTTCGGGGTTTCTGTGTGTGTTGGTTGCTGGCTTTTATATCGCCAGCCATAGCGCACACTGTTTCTTTTCCACTGACCTACAATAAGGCTTAAGCTTAGTATAGCATGGCTTGTCAACGCGGGCCGCAGGAACAGGGGGCAGCTCGCGCAGGCTGCACCTGCGCTGCGCCCTCATAGTCTAATAGGGGAACCCTGAAGGGTTCCCCTACGCTCACGCCGGCCAAGGCCGGCTAGCTTACCCTTCCGGTCTGCGACCGATTGTCGGTGCTATTTGACGTCGTCAGTGGCTTCGGCAGCGCTTGACGTAGTTCCGGTCGTCTTCGCAGCCTTCTTCGCCGCCCGTTTCGCCCGCCGCCGCTTAACCCCACGCACAATGACATACCCCAGCATGAACAGTGCAAACAGCACTAGCAGGGTAATCACCAGCAGTACCAGCAAAATCTTCCACGGCACTACCCAAAACGTCACATTGCCCTCGATGGGCACATCGCGCCCGGCCTGGTTATACACGGCCACCAAGTGCGCGGTGTAGCGGCCAATCCGCAGCTGCGACAGCTTCGCCCAGTTCCAGACCAGTTTCTGGCTGGTGGTGCCATCGCTGTTCTTTACAGTCTGGTAGGCGGGGAAGCCATCACCCCAAGTGTTGGTGACGGTACGTTCGGTGCCGGGCAAAATGTAGCCGCGGGTTTCATTCACATTCAGCGAGGCCAGGGAAGTTTTGTCGTTCGCACCGCGCTGTACGAAGATGTTGCCGTAGGGCTGGGCAATGGTGTTGCCATTGTTGCGGAAGTGTACCGAAAACGTGGCTGGCAGGTACTCATACACGTGCTTGCTGACGCTGAACGACTTAACATCTAGGCTGCTGGTGGCGCCCGGCCGGTCGATATTCACTAGGGTAAAGACGGCCAGCGAGCCCTTGATAAGCCGGCCGCCGGCGGTCGGTTTGGGGTCGCTCTGCCGGTTGATGACCAGTGCAAAGCTATAGCTGAAGCCGGCGTCTTTGGGTACGTTTAGGCTGATTTGTTCGGTCAGCCATTGGCCCGGTTCCAGTGCGAATTTGGGCTGGGAGAAGCTGAGCCAACTACCGATGTCCGGCGGCGTGGTGTCCAGCAGGTTTACGTTGGTGCTGTCGCTGTTTAGGTTGAATGCCCGCGGCTCAATCTTTAAGTTTTCGGTGCCGCTGCCGCCGTTGTGGATTTTGAGCTCCAGCTGGGTTTTGGTGCCTGGTTTTACGTTCGCGAATAGCGGGGAAGGGGTGACCTGCAGGTTGAAGTCGCTTGGGATAGCTGTATTGGCGGCGTGGGACTGGCCAAGTGCGAACAGTGGCATAAGCAGGCTGATGGCCAGCAGCAAGCCCGCAAAGCGTTTCAGGCCCTTCATGACGCCTTTTCCTCGTGCTTTTCGGTCGCTTGCTTGTTCGCGGCAGCTTGGGCGGCCAGCGCGCGCTTAACAGCCTTCTCGGTGCGCCGCTTGTTCCGCCAGCGGCCTAGGAACCACAGCCCGACGGCTACGGCTATGAACAGCAAGATGGCGCGCCATGGAATCACCCAAAACGTCACCGTGCCTTCCACCGGTATGTCGTGCTGGCCGTCGTTGTACACGGCCACTAGCTTGGCGGTGTAGCGGCCAATGCGGAAGTGGGACAGTTTAGACCAGTCGACCGACAGATGTTTTTTGGAGGTGCCATCGGGCTGGACCACGGTTTGGTACGTGGCAAAGCCTTCGTTCCACTCGGCCGTAACGGTGCGCGATGTGTCTGGCAGGATGTACCCACGTTTGTCGTTGACGGCCAGGGTGGCCAGCGGTGTTTTGTCCTTATTGCCGCGCTGCACAAAGATGTTGCCGTACGGCTGCACGATGGTGTTGCCGTCGTTGCGGAACCGAATGTCGAGTGTGGCCGGCAGGTACTCATACAAACGCTTGCTGCTGCTAAAACTTACCACCTGCAGGCTGCTTTTGGCACCCGGCCGGTCGACGTTTAGCAGCGTAAAGACCGCCACAGACCCCTTGATGAGCCGTCCACCAGCAGTTGGCTTTGGTTCGCTCTGCCGGCTGATGACTAGCGCAAAGCTGTAGCTGAAGCCGGCGTCTTTGGGGATGTCGAAGGTTATGCTTTCGGTAACCCACTGGCCGGGCTCGATGCTGAATTTTGCTTGGGAAAAGCTAATCCACGGCGCCACGGCTGGCACGGTGTCGTCCAGCTTCACTTGGCCACTGTCGCTGTCGTAGGTGAACGCCCGGGGCTCAATCTTCAGGTTTTCGCGGCCGCTGCCCCCGTTGCGAATCTTAACCTGGGCCTGCGTTTTTACACCTGGCTTTACGGTAGTCACGAGCGGGGAAGGGGTGACCTGCAAGTTAAAATCACTGGGGATGGGGTCGGCGGCATAGGCGGGTATCGCCAGCACGGTCATGGTCAGCGCGAACAGAGCCCCCCATACAGCCCCGAACCATCTCCCTCGACTCATTACCTAACAGTATAGCAAAGCCTTTGCTCGCCTCTGCGGAAGGCTAGGGGCTTGTGACCTCAATGCCATTCACCATGGCGTTGTCTGTAACAGTAGTGAACTGGATGGTAATCCGGCCGTGACTATCGGCGGTTGCGGTAAGGGTTTCGGTGGTGGCCTTGTTGGCGCCGCCAGCGGCCTGGTAGATGTCGTAGTTGGTCAGTGCTGGCGAGCCATTGATGGAGACATTGAACACGCGGCTGCCACTGCCGCCATTGCCACCAGCTAGCGCTGTGCCCCAGTACAGCTCATTAAAGTGCAAACGGACCTGGAACGTAGCGCCCGGCGTCAGGTTCGGTACTACGTAGCTGAAGTTGCCATAGCGTACGGACTGGTAGACCGCCTCAGGCGCAGGGCTGGTAACGTCGGACATATCAACGCTAGCGCTAGAGGTGTAGGATGTGCCGCCGCTAAAGTCTGCATCGGCCGCAAAACTGCCCGCAGCGTTGCCGCCGGCGTTGATGAGCGCACTGGTGACGATGGGTGGCGTGGGTGCCGGTGGGATGGTACCCTGGTACAGCTCAATGCCATTCACCATGGCATTGTCGGTCACGGTTGTGAAGTCGATGGTTACCACGCCGTTCGCGTCGGCCGTGACGGGCAATTGCTCCACGACGGCCCTGTTGGCGCCACCGGCCGCATCGAATATGTCGTAATTGGTTAGCGCCGCCTGTCCGTTCACGGTCACATTGAACACCCGGCTGCCGGCGCCGTTCCAGTACAACTCATTAAAGTGTAGGCGCAGTGTGTAGCTAGCATTTGGGGTTAAGCCCGGCAGGGTGTAGCTGAAGTTGCCATAGCGTACGGACTGGTAAACGCCCTGGGGCGCGGGCATGACCGTTACGCCACTTTCGTCGACGGCCGCCGTCGTGGTGTAGGATGTACCACCGCTAAACGCGGTGTCGGCGCTGTAGTGCCCAGCCGCGCTATCGCCAGCGTTGATGGCCTGGACTAGCAGGGAAGCGTTAGCATGGATGGTTGTACTGTTGCCAGCATTGTCGGTCGCGGTGCCATCCACCGTCTGACCGATGCCTTCATTAGTAACGGTCACTGGGCTAGTGCACGAGGCAACGCCGGAACCATCGGCGTTATCGGCACAGGTGAACGTTACTGCTACATTGCCAGTGTTGTAGCCGCTACTGTCAGCAACTGGCGTAACGGCATAGGTAATGGTAGGTGTAGTGTGGTCTGTCAGCACGCTAATGGTACTACTAGGTAGGCTTTCACTGGCTCCGCTGATAGCCGTAACGTAGTAACTGTGCGTGCCATCCGCGGCGGAATTGTCTGTGTAACTCGTACTGGTCGCAGACCCAATAGTAGTTCCGTCGCGGTACACATTGTAGGAACTGACTGAAGGAACAGCGTTCCAGCTTAGGGCCGGGTGCTGGGTAGGTGAGCTAGCGGTGAGGTTAGTAGGTGCTTGCGGCCGAAATATGGCGGTGCCGATGGTGTTGGTTGCCTCGTCGGTGTACCACAAGTTTCCATCTGCACCCAGGGTTATGCCATCGAGAGCGTTGTATGGGTACGGTGGCATGTATTCGGCAATTACACCGGCTGGCGTAATACGTCCAATTTGTCCGCCGCCGCCGCCCGAGAACCACATATTGCCATCTGGGCCAATGGTGAGTTCACGTGGGGCATGCACAAAGTTGTCGTTGGGCCACGCGTTGAAGATGGTAACGGTTCCGTTCGTGCTCAGGCGGCCAAGCTTGCCGACGGTGGTCTCGGTAAACCAAATGTTGCCACTGGGGTCGGCGGCCATTCTGTTCAGGAAACTGTTGGTGCCAATGAAATAGGTAGCTGCCACGCTACCGTCGGGGTTAACTTTTATAATGTTATTGCCCGTGTTGTCGGTAAACCAGACATTACCCTGCTGGTCGGATGCGGGGTAGCCGGCGGCACCTGCGACGGCATATTCAGTAAAGGTGCTAGTCGAAGGAACAAAGCGCCCAATCTTTCCTGCTCCAAATTCGGTGAACCACACGTCACCATTCGGAGTGGTTGTTACAGAACGTGGGTCGGTTGTGGTCGGAAGGGTATACATAGTTGTCGCGCCCGATGTGGTCATTTTGCCCAGCCGCTTAGAAGAACCAGGTGAAAACCATATGTTTCCGCTGCCATCGGCCGCAAGTGTTTCGACGTGCCCCTGGCCAATCGAGAACTCGGTAATGATGCCATTCGGTGTGACGCGAGCAAGCGAGTCATTCAGGTATTCGGAAAACCACACGTTACCATCCGAGGCGGTCGTCATCCCCAGTGGGTAGGCGCCGCTCTTGGGCACGGCGTAGCCTGTGAAGGAAATAGGACTCGAGTCCGCGAAGGTCCGGCCTGGTACCAACAAAACGCTGGCTACAAGCAACAGAACCGCCGCAAATATACGAGAAAAGCGTCTAATCATAACCCCTCCTGTTACGTTACGCTTTCAGTATATACAGGAACGTAGCGGGGCAGTATGTGATTTTCTATACAAAAAACTGCGGTTTTGACCGCAGTTAATGTTCTTTTCAGAATCCGGACTTAGAACAGGCCGGCGCCTACTACCGTAATGGTGTCGGTGTAGTCAGTAGCGGCAGGGGTAGATGCCTTAATGGATGCGTTGTTGGTAAGTGTTAGCACCGCAGTGTCGGCACTACCGTTGCTGGATGCCAGGGTCTGGAAGTTCGTACACAAGCCGCCACCCTTACCAGTAGAACCACCCACGAAGGGAACCGCGACCGTGATGGTACCACTACCGCCAGCCTGGGTCTGTGTAACGCCGGTATTGTAACCTTCACTGGCAGCGCTCAAGGTGCTGTTGGTGCCTGCGCCGGAACTACAGTTGGATGGGATGGTATACGACGCCGTACCAGAGTGTAAACCAGCCTGTGTATCCTGTGCCCACACCATCCAACCGTTCTTGGCGTTGGTGTTGACCGTGGCGGTGCGGGGAGTGGGGCTGACCGAAACTGAACCGGTACTTAAGTTGCCCAGGGCGTCGGTATTGGCACTGATGGCAAAGCTGAAGGCTACTGGTACGGTCGCGCTGACCACAATCTGGTCAATGCTAACAGTCGCAGTCGCGTAAGTGCCAACATCAATCGCGGTGTTGCCTGAATCTTCCGTGGTTACACTTCCAAGCTCACTTGGGTTGGCGCTGCCCGGTTGTTGTACCGCTGCAGAGCTGGTCCAGTTAAAGCAGTAGAAAGTGCCGGCGCTTAGGTCGCTACTAGCAAACGTAACGTTCTGGCCCGTAATATCACCTGCGCCCGTAGGTGCGGTAATACCCAGCCATGCAGTGCCGCCAGTCGGCCAAGCCATGTTGGTACTGGTGGTGTTCACGGTAAAGGTAGTGTATGCACCTAAGGTAAAGCCTGTAGGGAAGGCCACAACCACTTTGGCTTCGGTAGCGGTGCTAGTTGGCTTGGCACACACCGTGCCTGTTGTAGCGGTACTGGTCAACATGCGGTCGAAACGCACAAACGTCTCGGCCATAGTAGCCGAAGCATGTGCATGCTGCGTGTAGGCGAGCACAGTTAAACTGCTCACTGCCATAAATAATGCGAGAGGAATATTGAAGAACTTTTTATTTTGTAATTGTCGCATGTTTTTCCTAAAGGGTTTTATGCTTATCTTTTAAAGAGTGTACAGGAATGCGTTAGCACAAGCAATATAGTATGACGGTAGGTGTGTATAACTTTTGCTCACCTCTGTATATAGTTGTTAAGAATACAACATACTCTCGAGCTTATTTCCACTGCCAATTGTGCGATGCTTGCTCGAAGGTGCCAAACAGCTCTGGCATGGTGGCGGCGCCGTCGCTGGTGAGCGAAATTTCGGCGTACTTACTCCCGTGCGGCCAAAAATCGGTAAACCCAACGTCTCCGGTCAGGTTACGGAAGGCGGTAGATTCGATGGGAATGCCAGCCGGGCGGTAGGGCTCATAATCAGCTGTTTGGGTAACGCGCAGATTGTAGTCACCTAAGCCTTCTAGGCCGCCACTCGGCAGGGTGCCGACGGTAACGGCGAACTGCTGGTGGCCGTTCGACGCCACTAGTTCTAGCTGGATGGGCCTGTCTGGTGTGTCGGACTGGCGCCGCACCGTAAAGCCGGGTGGCAGGGTGACCGTGAAGTACGCGGTGTCGACTGCCAGCGGTTCTTTGGGGGCTTCGTTTTTGGCGGTAATGATTGGCTTGCCTTCGTGGACGGTGCCGGTCGAAGGCCCACCGGCCCAAAGCCGCAGTATTATAATTACCGTCACAACCACAAGTACGCAGCCGAGCGCCACGCCACCCCAAATTTTAGCTTTCCTAGAGAGCTGAACCACCTAGCGTCTCCGCCGCCGGGCAGCCGCTACGGCGCGTCGCACGGGTACTTTAGCGTACGCGAACGGGCGTGAATTCCGCCACAAGTAGCCAAACGTGGCAAGTAGCATCAGGTACAAACCGTAGATGCCCAACGGCAATGAGCCTTGGAAGGGCAGGCGCACCGTGCCCAGCGGGCTGACCGGCGGGACGTACGGTGTAACCGCGGCGTAGTAACGCAAAATGCCGCGTCCGCCAGAGTCTTTCACTTCAAAGCCAATGACGTGCGGTTTCATGGTGCGGTAGTGGTACACAAAGTGCGTTTGGCCGCTGGTTTTTACCGTGTAGTCGCTGGCGGCATTGCCTTCGTCCCACACAATGTGCACGTGATAGGGCAGGGTGCCACCGGTAATGCTCCCCAACCAAATCGCGTCCTTGGCTGGCCCAAACGTGATGAACGGCTCGTCGATGGTGAGCACCAGCGGCGTACCATTGCCGGCGTCGTTCGTCAGCGCGCCCACATCCACAAAGTTCCTACGGAAAATGGTTACCGGTTCACTGTCCGGCCCGTAGTCGCCGGTGATGGTTAGACTACGAGCAATCAGAACTTGTTTGCCCTGGCCAACGGCGATGGAAATTAGGAACGTGCCGTCCGGTTCGCATGGCGTGGAACCGGCTTCCAAGTCGTTGTCCGTAATCACCACGATGATGGCCGGGTCCATAACTTCGCAGGTACCACTCACATCTACACGTGACTTGGAAATGGTTGCACCGTCGGTGGGGTTGGTGATGACCGCCGGTTCGGTCGGTATGGGGGCGGGGTTACGTGCAGTAACGTAGAGCTGTAAAGGGTCAGAGGTTATGCTGTCGGCCGCTGCCCGGGCCATGACTGCTACTAATATCATGAGTGCGCCAGCCAAGCCGATGATAACTGCCAACCCCCTCCACGAGGTGTGTTCGTGCGCCAGCCGCCGCCCGGTGTGCCGGCGGTGCTGCAAGTGGAGTCTTTGGTGGACTGCGTGTTTTTGTTTTGCGACGGGCATGGCTTATCTACCCAAGGGCGACTTCCTGCCGTGCGGCGTGCTTAGCCTCTAGCCAGATGATGGAACTGACGGCAACGACCGTAATAAATAACCCATACAAACCGGCGATAGTCGGTGTAACGAGCGGGGAAGTGCTGCTAACTACTGCCATTGGTGCCGGTACGGTGTACGAAACCGCCGCGTACTGCAGTTGCACGCTGTGCCCGTCGGCGTCGCTAATGGCTACCAATGAATTGTACGATTGCACGGTGTCGTACTTATGGGTGAAGTGCTGGTTCAGGTTTGCGCTAGCCAAAGTGATGGTGTGATTTTCGCGCTGGCCGTCGCCCCAGTTGATGATGACATTGTACGGCGCAGTGCCGCCGCTGATGGTGCCATCCCACTTGGCCGTCTGGTCGCCGCCAATCACGCTAAATGTGTCCTCCGAGCTAGCCGTAATGCCCGTCGCTACCGGTGTATTTCGAGTGGGTTTATAAGTAACGGTAGATGGCTGGCTGTCCGGCCCCTGCCCGCCGGTGAGCGTAAACACCTGGGCAACGAGCGTGTGTGCGCCGGCCGCGAAGCGCAGCGGCATCGCAAAGTTTTCATTGTCGTCGCACATGGCCGAGCCGGCCACATTGCCATCCATCTTTATAACCACCGCTACGTGCGGCGTCACCAGCGGGCAGGTTCCGGCCACCAGTTCATCCTGCGAGGTCAGCGTGGCGCCAGCAACGGGCGTAGAGATGGTGGCGCTAACCTTCGGCGGTGTAATCGCCACCACGCCCCCCACGCTAAACGCGCTAGCCGCCGCGTGCTGCAGCAGGGCAGTGGCCACCATCACCACGCCCGCCAGCACCAGCACCACCGCCAGCCCCCGGTACGAGGTATGCTTGTGGTGCAGCCGCCGCCCGGTGTGCCGGTGGTGCTTCAGTTTCAGGTGGTGGTGTACCGCTGTACGTAGCTTGTTCATTTTTGTATTTAGTTTACTACTCTTAAGTATACTCCATTCTCATCAGTGAGCGAATCCTTGACGAGTAGGTAGGGGACTGTTATTCTAATTCCGTACATAGGAGGAATTAGTTATGGCCACTAGACATCGTAAAGAGCTCAAAGTTCGGGATGTGACAATCAATGTTTCCACCGTTAACGACGAGGACTACCTCAGTCTGACCGACATGGTCAAAACCCTGGAAAATGGCAGTGCAGTGGTCGAAAACTGGCTGCGTAACAAGAACACTGTGGAGTTCTTGGGTGTTTGGGAGGTTCTGAACAACCCGGGTTTTAATTCCCTCGAATTCGAGGGAATTAAAAATCAAGCCGGTTCTAACAGATTTGCTATGTCCGCAAAGCAGTGGATTGGTGCCACCGGCGCGATTGGCATTCGAGCACAGGCTGGGCGCTATGGTGGTACATATGCCCACAAGGACATAGCCTTCGAGTTCGCGGCGTGGGTTAGCCCGGAGTTCAAACTCATGATTATCAAGGAGTTCCAACGGCTTAAGGCCGAGGAGCAGGCGCTTGAGCACTGGGACTACCGGCGGTTTCTGTCGAAGGTTAACTACAAGTTGCAGACGAATGCCGTCAGAAACTTCATTATCCCAATGGCAAACGTTCCAAAGAATAACGAATGGCTGATGTATGCTGAAGAAGCTGACATCATAAATTTGGCGCTCTTCGGCTGTACCGCGAAAGACTGGCGCGCCCAAAACCCCAAACTCGCTAAAGGCAGCTCAAATATCCGTGACCAGGCCACGGTGCATCAGCTCACAGTTCTCTCCAATCTTGAAAGCCTGAACTCAATGCTTATATCGCAAGGGGCTGGCAAGCCGGAAAGATTTAGGCAGCTTCAAGCAGAGGCGCAGAGGCAGCTTACCGCACTCCAAGCCGTAGTTAGCGTGTTATCGCCTCCTGGCTCAAAAAGGCTGTTGGACGAAGGCTGAGCTCAGCTTCCTAATCTAGAAGTCACCGGTAGTTTATACTGTAGGCAAAGGAGTTAACGCATGGCAGAAAAATCCCCCAAACGGCTCGCAGTCATCGATGGAAAATCGGTATTTTACCGGGGTTACTACGCCATGCCGAATTTGGCTACCAAAGACGGTCAGCCCACTGGTGGCGTGTATGGTTTTGCGGCGATGGCGCTAGAGGTGGTGCGGAAACTCAAGCCAGACTACGTGGCGGTGGCGTGGGACAAGCCAAAGACCAACATCCGCCGCCGGCTGGAGCTGTACCCAGAGTACAAAGCCGGCCGCAAACCCGCGCCGCCGGACTTTTACGACCAGATTCCCATGCTGCACGAGCTGCTGCAGGCCTTTGGCTGGCCGCTGTACGAGCTGGATGATTACGAAGCGGATGACATCATGGGCTGCCTGGCCGTGCAGGCGTCGAAAGAGGGCATCGAGACCATGCTCATTACCAGCGACCTAGACATGCTGCAGCTGGTGAACGAGCACGTGCATGTGTACGCGCTCAAAACCGGTTTTAGCAACATCGAGCTCTATAGCCCCAAGACGTTCGAAGCCAAATATGGCATCAAAGTCGACCAGTTTTTGGACCTGAAGGCGCTGAAGGGTGACAGCTCGGACAACATTCCGGGCGTGCCGGGCATTGGTGAAAAGGGCGCGATTACACTGCTGCAAGAGTACAAGACGCTCGACGGCGTGTACGAAAATGTGGAGCTTACGAAAAAATCTGTGCACGACAAGCTGGTTGCCGGGAAAGATTTGGCCTATTTGAGTAAAAAGCTGGCAGCGATTTGGACGGATGCGCCGCTGAAGCTCGATTTAACAGAGGTGGACGGCCATCACGTACAGGCCGAAAAACTGTTGCACCTGCTCGAAAAGCTGGAGTTCCGCAGCCTGGCGCGGCAGTTGCCGGAAGTCATGCAGGTGGCGATTGGCAACCACCAGGCGGCAAATGGCCACACCGGGTTCAAGGCGGGGAAGAACACCATCATCGACACCGACGAAAAGGCGGCCGAGTTGCGCCTGGGTGATTCCGAGTTCTTTTACATTCACAGCCGTGCAGCCGGCAAGCACGGCCGGGACCCGCAAGTGCTCATCATCAGCCTGGACGGCGAGGACACCTACACGCTAGACCTGCGCAAGCTGGACCATGAGGCCATCGCCAGGGAGTTCAAAAACGTGCGGCCCTTGGTCGGCTACGACCTTAAAAGTACCTTGAAAGTCCTCATCGAACTTGGTGTCAAAGAATTGCCACCAATTGGGCATGACGTTTTGATTGGTTCTTTCCTGATTAATTCATTGCGCCGTGAGCAGTCTTTGACCGAGCTAGCCCACCTGGACGCTGGCTACGACGGCTCGCCGTTCGAAGACCTGGACGCCGAAGAAGTTATGAGCCGTGCGCCGGAATTCATCGCCGCCATCCATGCGCTGCATACCCAACAGGCCAAAGAACTGGCGGAAATTCCGAAACTGCCGGAACTGGCGAAAGAAATCGAATGGCCAGTCATCCCGGTGCTGGCTCGCATGGAGCACCAGGGCATTCAACTGGACACGGACTACCTAAAGAAGTTTGCGGTGGAGCTGGAAGATAGCATCGGCGACCTCGAGCAAGAAATTTACGGCCACGCCGGCAAGGAGTTCAACATTGGTAGCCCGGCCCAGCTGGCGGACATTTTGTTCGAAACGCTGCAGTTGCCCACGCAGGGTGTCAAAAAGGGTAAAACCGGGTACTCTACGGCCGCGAACGAGCTGGACAAGCTGCGGCCGCTGCACCCCATCATCGATTTAATCACCCAGTACCGCGAAGTCACCAAGCTAAAAAACACCTACGTCGACACGCTGCCGCAGCAGGTGGACGGCCACAGCCGGGTGCACACCACGTACGCTTTGACGGTGGCGCAAACCGGACGGCTTAGCAGCAACGATCCTAACCTGCAGAACATCCCGGTCAGGACTGATTTAGGCAAACGCATCCGCACTGCCTTCGTGGCGGGCAAGGGCAAGCGCCTCGTTAGCGCCGACTACAGCCAGTTCGAACTGCGCCTCGCCGCCGCCATGAGCGGCGACAAAGAGATGGTGGAGCAATTCAACCGCGGCGCGGATGTGCACACCGCCACTGCCGCGCTGGTCTACGGCCGCGAGCCGGAGGACGTCACCAAACAGATGCGCAGTGCCGCCAAGGCCGTCAGTTTCGGCATCCTGTACGGCATGAGCCCGCACGGGTTGAGCGCCGGCACGGGCATGACGTACGAACAAGCCGCCAAGTTCATAAAACAGTACACTGAAGTCCGTAAACCCCTGATGGCCTACCTAAACGGCCTGAAGGAAACCGCCCGCAAACAGGGGTACGTGGAAACCATCTTTGGCCGCCGCCGTCCCATGCCAGACATTCATTCGTCCAATTTCGTAGTCCGCCAGGGCGCCGAGCGCGCCGCCATGAACATGCCCATCCAGGGCACTGAAGCCGACCTGATGAAGCTGGCCATGGTAGCGGTAGATAAAGAATTAGAAAAGTTCGACGGCGCCAAACAACTCCTGCAAATCCACGACTCCATCGTGGTCGAATGCAACGAAGCCGACGCCGAAGCCATCGCCGCCGTCATGAAAAAAACCATGGAATCCATCTACCCCAAACTCCCCGTAAAACTCCTAGTCGACACCGCCACCGGCCAAAACTGGGGCGAGTTGTAGCGGCGTGGTACATTTAAGCGCAGGATATTTCTAGAAAGGACGGAGTAGGATATGGCAGAGACTGACATTGCGGCTAGTTTTTCTAAGAGTGAAGACGTAGGCATCGGGCTATTACCAGCCGACGCGAAGCAAATTTACAGTGTAGGCATTTCTACTGGCGGCATAGCCGAGATGCGCATGGCAGGATTGCTGCCTGATGCGCACATTATTGCCACGACTATAGACGAAAAGGGTGTCGCTTTTGCGACTGAGCTAATCAAAGAGAAGGGACTTGACCAACAGATAGAGGTGAAGCTGGAGGACGTTGCTAAGCCGCTGCCATACGAAGACGGCCATTTTGACTACATCTATGCCCGTCTAGTACTGCACTACCTTTCTAAGGACGATTTGGCGACGACACTAACGGAGCTGTGCAGGGTGCTACGATCCGGCGGCAAGCTCTTTGTGGTGGTTCGCTCGGTCGAATGTGATGATGCAAAGCGGGAAGGTGCCACCTATGACCCCGAAACCTGTCTGACCACCTGCCGTGTCACTAATCCGGATGGCAGCACCTACAGCTATACACGTTATTTCCACACCGAGGAATCTATCTCGGCGGCACTTGAGGAAGCCGGCTTTGCTGTGGAGTCGGTCGAAAGCTACGACGAGCAGCTGTTTGTTGATTTTATGCGGACAGAACTGGCCGACCATCTCGATAACGTTGTGCAGGTGGTGGCCTCGAAGTAATGGCGGAGCAACTATTCCAAATCGGCATTAAAGGACTCATCCGGGACAAGCAGGGCAAGGTGCTGCTGCTGAAGGTCCCCGCCTGGGACGGCAATCCGGAATATTGGGACATGCCTGGCGGGCGGATGGACCCGGGTGAGACGTTCGTGCAGACATTGCGGCGGGAGCTGCAGGAAGAAATCGGCGTGGACTACGCCGGTGAGCCGCGGCAGCTGAGTGCGGTGCTTTCGAGCGTGAAGATAACGGTAGGGGACGCTCGAGTGTCGTTGGTGCTGGTTCCGTACGAGGTACGCCTACCGGATGGCATCGAAATCAAACTAAACCCGGCGGATCACCATGAAGGCCTGGACTGGTTCACACCCGCCGAAGCGGCAAAGCTGCTAGCCGTTAAATACACACCCGACTTCTGCGAAATGGTCGCTGCACCGTAAAGCTCTGTAATAATTTTCGCAGCGCAGTGTAGCTAATTTCACAGACAAATCTGGCGGGGCGGGGGACACTGTAGGTGGTAAGCGGGGGCACGGTAATGGGTTTAAAAACACCACCAACTCGAGAGATTTTATACGGGGGCGATGACCACGACCCAGATGCGGAAGCACTGGTCGCCGAGACTGAAGCGTATCTTGCGGGCCATGCATCACCAGATAGCAAAGGGGGTGGCTTGTTGCCGGGCGAGCAGGGAGTTCGGGGCTACGCCATGCATGATGTCGGCCGGACTGCGCTGCGCGGCGAACTGACCCCTGGTGCGCGTGATGCCCACACCGACCACGGCATGCCCACCAAGTCTATGGCCCACCGGCTGGGGATGGCGACACTCAGGAACCAAACGCCAGGCCGCTGGGTCAACAACCCGCCTTATAACTAGATTGTTTTAGAATTCCGCGACTACGACACCACAGCGTTGCTGTAAAGTGCTATTTATGGTAAGATAGCACTGATTTATGGACGTGCGCAGTGCGATTCGGAATATAATTGTTGCCCTCATCAGCATCGGGCTGGTGATATTGGTGATTGTGCTGCTCATCAAAGGCTTTTCGGGCGGCAGCTCGAACACCATTAAGCCAATTAACGTGGGCAAATACGGCTACACCAACGCCATCGCGACCCTTGTGGCGGATGGCCCCACCAACCTCAACCAGCTGCACTTCCAGGTGCGCATCAGCGTTAGTGCCACCGAAGTCGAAATCGACCAGATTAACGGCTATCAGGGCGACGTGGTGAAGAGCCAGACATACCCCAACAACGCTTCGGCCTACACCGCCTTCCTGCAGTCACTGCAACTGCAGGGTTTTTCGAAGGGCATCAAATCAAGCGTCGACTACCGCGGTTTTTGCCCGCAGGGCAGCCGCTATCTCTACACGTTTACGAACGAGCAAGAGGAACTCGTCAACAGCTGGTCGTCTAGCTGTGGCGGCCAGGGTACCTTCCGCGGTAACGCCCCAGCCACCCGCAACCTGTTCCGGGCGCAAGTGGTGCCGGTGGACTTCAGTAAGTTCATCTCCGGCACGAACATTAGCATGTAGCTGCTTGCCATATCTGTGGCAAGCCTCTTAGAACAGATGTGGGCAGGGCTGTTACAATAGTGGGATGGTACGCGCGGTCATCTTCGACTGTTTTGGGGTAATCATTTCCGACGCGCTGGAAGTCATCGTCAGCGAGCTGCGGGTTACGCGCCCGGAAGCGGCACGGCAGGTACACGACCTCGTGCTGGCCAGCAACCGCGGTCATTTGACGCCGCGCAGCTCCAGCGAGCAAATCGCGGCGCTGTTAGGTATGACGTACGAAGCCTACCGCGACCGCATTGCGGACGGCGAGGCGAAAGACACAGCTTTGCTGGAGTACGTCGCGGCCTTAAGGAAGACCCACAAAACAGCCATGCTCAGCAACATTGGTTCCGGCAGCCTGGCCAGGCGCTTTGCGGAAGGGGAGCTAGAAAACTACTTCGATGTAGTTGTGTCATCCGGGGACATCGGCTTCGCCAAGCCAGAGGCCGAAGCCTACGAAATAACCGCCGAACGCCTGGGCGTGCGGCTGGACGAATGTGTGTTCACCGATGACCGCGAACTGTACTGCGAAGGCGCCCGCGCGGTCGGCATGCAGGCCATCCGCTACGAGGGCTTTGCGCAGTTCCGCGGCGAACTGGAACCGCTGCTTGGCCGGTAACGTTCACTCCGGTGACATTATTTGAAGCGCAAAGCTGGAATCTGTCTCCCGGCCTGCTACAATAGGCTGCAATATGGCTAAAAAGGCAATTATTTTCGATTTGTACGGCGTCCTAGCGCTTAATGGCTGGCAGGCGTTCAAGGCCAAGCATTTCCACGACCGCGAGCACATTTGGGACGCTGTCTACGAGCTGGGTAAACGCGTGGATGCCGGCCTAGCGGACTACGTCGAGCTGGTTCGTTTTACGGCTCGCCAAACCGGTGAAACCGAAGAAACCGTACGCTACCAACTGGAACACACCCTGGCTAACGACGAACTGCTCGCCTACATCCAAACCGTGCTCGAACCGCACTACAAACTGGGCATCGTTAGCAATGGCGGCAACGACAAGGTGCTTGGCCGCTTCACGGCCGCCCAGCGCAACCTGTTCCAGGCGGTCGTGTTTTCGCGCGACGTAGGTTTCCTGAAACCACAGCGCGATATCTACCAGATTGTGGCCGATAGACTGGGCGTGTCCTTAAGCGACTGCATATTTGTAGATGACCACAAAAGCCACGTGGACGGCGCAAAGCGCGAAGGTTTACAGGTAGTACGCTATACTAATCTATCCAGGCTTAAAAGGGAACTGGCTGCGCTACTATGAGTTCTACAATTAAAGCCATCATTTTTGACTGTTTCGGGGTGCTGCGCCCCGATGTCATCCGCGAGGTCTACGAGCGGATGGGCGGCGACACCAAACTCGACGACGTGTTCATTTCAGACACGCTTTACCACTCGCACATGGGCCGGATTCCCAGCTCGGCGCCGGTGTTTGCTGAGCGCCTGGGTGTTAGCACCGAAGATTGGATAAAGGAAGTGAATGCCGACCCAAACGACCAAGAGCTGCTCGACTACATCCTGTCACTTCGCAAAAAGTACAAGGTAGGCGTACTCAGCAATATGGGCAGCGGCGGACTGCTGCGCTACTTTACTGCCGAAGAGCTGGGCAAATATTTCCATGCCACCGCGGTTTCGGGCGAAATCGGCTTTGCCAAACCGCAGGCAGTGGCCTATGAAACTATTGCCGGCCATTTGGGCGTGCGCTTGGACGAGTGTGTGTTTGTGGACGACCGCGAACTGTACTGCGAAGGCGCCCGTGCCGTCGGCATGCACGCCATGCTCTATAAAAACCTCGCCCAGTTCCGCAAGGATTTAGAAAAGCTGCTTAGCCAATCCTGAGGATGATGCGTTTTTCGGTATTCGCTGCCGCCTGTAGCTTGGGCAGGTTTAGGCGCAACGAGCCAATGAGCGCGGCGCTGCGGGCAGCCACCACGATGGCGTGCGGTTGCACCGTTACTTTTACCTCGGTTTCGTAGTAGCGCCGCACGTATTCCTTGATGGCGCGCACTTCCGGCGGCTCGTCAAAATCCCGCCGCCCTAATATCTCCCGCAAATCGTCCATGTCCAACCAGTATAGCAGCTCGGATTTTGTCGTTTGCGTTGCCAGACAGATGTGTTTAAATAGGCGCAGCGAAGCTTACCCATGAACTTTACTGAACGATGCTACACACCGCCGGACACTCCCACCTATTTTGCGGAAATGTCGGGAGCCCGTCTGTGGTTTGATGACGCTGAACAGGTTGGGGTGGCACAGGAAATCATGGCCTACGCACTGGGCTCGGAAAACCCGATTGCGATGGAGCTCCTTTGGCTGCGTTTTACGGACACCTTAGCAAATGGCGGATTGCAGCTTACGGGTGAGGCAGCGCGCCAGGTTCACTTTCGCATTGGAGAGGCGGCAACCGGCTGTCTGACGGGTAGATATGGTTATCCGAAAGTCGTGCCAGCCCAGCTGGCTGAAGCGGCCCGTCAGCTGTGGTCGCCGGCCACGGTTCCCAGCCCGCCCGCAACTTGGGCGGAATGGCTAGCATTGCCGGCAAACCAGGACATAGCAAGCTATAATGGTAGCGATGCCGGAACTACCAGAGGTCGAAACCGTACGCTTGGGCTTAGGCGCGCTTTTGCCTGGGCGCACCTTCACACACGCCACGCATAACCACGACAAATCGTTCCCGAACGCCGCGGGCGATGTTACTTCTTTCCTGATTGGTGCTTCGGTCACGGCCGTCAAACGCCGGGCCAAAGTCCTGCTAATCGAACTTTCCAGTAACTACTCCCTGGTAATCCATCTGAAGATGACCGGCCAACTAGTGTTTGTCTCGGCCGACACGCGGTTCGGGGCGGGGCACCCCAGCGACTCGTTGGTCGGGCAACTGCCAGACCGTTCGACACGGGTAGAGTTTACGTTCAAAGACGGTTCCAAACTGTTCTTCAACGACCAGCGCAAGTTCGGCTGGGTGCGGCTGCTGCCAACGGCCGAGGTACCAAACATCGACTTTATGCAAAAAGTCGGGCCGGAACCTTTGAGTAGCGAGTTTACGGGTGATGAGTTGGCGAGTAGGCTGCAGCGGAGGAAAAATACATCCATTAAAGCGGCGCTGCTAGACCAAACGGTGGTAGCCGGCGTGGGCAACATTTACGCCGACGAATCCCTCTGGGGCGCCAAAATCCACCCTGCAACGCTTGTACGGAACGTACCAAACGCCAAACTCGCCACGCTGTTCACGGAACTGCAATATGTACTAAACCTAGCCATCCAAAAAGGCGGTTCCTCCAACCACACCTACGTCAACGCCGAAGGCAAAAAGGGCAGCTACATGAACTTCGCCCGCGTGTTCCGCCGCGAAGGGTTAGCCTGCCCGCGCTGCGGCGAAACCATAGTCAAACTCCGCGTAGCTGGCCGCGGCACCCACATCTGTCCCCGAGAGCAGTTACTGTTGTAGGTTCCTGGGGTGCTCGTTAGTGAGGGCCTACTTAGTAAACAAGACGCGCTGCAGTGACTCCTGCAGGCCTGGATAGCCGGTTCTGAATAAGTTTTGTGCGATTCTCACCTGGCGCATCTCTGCATCCTGTGCTGATTCCGATAGCTGCTCGAAAGGCACCCTCTCCTCGTCCGGTATGGGTGCGGGTTCCGGATTGTGACGCTTCAGCTTCCTGTTGTGGAGTTCGTGGCCGAAGGCCGCACGGGTAGTGTCATCGTCTAGATTAACATTAACGCCGAACCTGGATTCTGCCATGATACCTAGGATGTCTATGGCGCTGTATATAAAATCGTTCTCTTGGTCGATTGGTATGTTGGCGAAGCGGGGATCCTTGCGTAGCGGTACTTGATTGCCGCGGGGGTAGGGGGCAGTGTTGCCAGAGAGCGAGTCTGCGAGCAGAGCATTGGCAAGTTTACGTCGAGCATGACTGTAAATTGTCATATCGACCTCGCCTGCTAGGGTTGCATGCATCATCTCGGATGGGCTACGTAGCCTATCGCTAGTATTTGTAGTAGCCCTGGCAATCTTCCCCAAAGCAAGGGCAAAGCGTCGCATGTGAGGGTCCTCTACATCTCTATACGGTGCCCACAGCTTGCCATCGGCGTAGCCGAAATAACTTCTAAACGATTTGCCCGGGTGGCGTGCAACCTGGCCGATTTTCTGTACAACGCTGCCAATGGTGCGACGGGGAGCTGTTTTGATTTCTGGCCGGTCGAGAGCATGTGTTGCCATAATCTCCTAATTATAGCATAAGTGTATTTTTTAGTCAACCGAGCCATTGGGCGCTTTGCCGCCGGGGAGCCACTGTACGCCGCTCATAAGTGGTGCGAACAAATCTTCCTCTAGTGCAATGCGTGTCTCTGCCAGTTCTTCGTCATTCGGGCCGCGAGGTACAAATTCTGCAAAGTCAACCTTGCTTAAGAGCACCAGCGGGGTAGATTCGGCGCCTTCGCCGGCGACTAAAACGGCAGTGGCGGCCAGACCATCTACGATGTCGGCCTGCGAAAACTTGAACGGCCGGCCAAACAGGTCGGGCTTGTTTACGTAGTTGTTGAGTGGTTTCAGGCCACTGTACGCCAGTGCCACGCCAGATACGCCTCGGCGCAAGGGCCGGCTGGTGCTGTCGGTTATTACCACCGCCAACTCATCGTGCCCAAACCGTTTTGCCAAATATTCACGCACGGCGTTGGCGCTTGCTTGGGGGTCCTCCGGCCACAACGCATATACATCACCCACATTTGATTCGTCGATGCCGGCAGTGGGGATGAGCATGCCGTTCGTAACGGTGAACCGGATGCCCCATTTGTTCGAGGCGTCAGCAAGTGTGTAAAACTCGGCTTCTTGCTCGACCAACGCTTGTTTGTCTGTGCCTTCGTGCGGTACCACTCGGTTTTCGCACAGCGAAACAATCTTCGAAGTTATGGCCAGCACGCTTTGCCGCGGCATATCTGCCACGTACTTATCTAGTAACGATTGCAGGGTGAGCGAACCCGCCTCGACGCGTTCTGTTTTGATGGCTGTAACTATCACGAATCTAACTCCTTCAGCAGCATAGTATGTCTCCGTAAACCGTGTGCGTCAAGCCGGCTAGAACCGGCTAAGCAGTGCCACTGCTTCGTCTACGTTCTTTACCCTAAGCCGTGCCGCAGTCTGGCCACGGCCAACTTTTATGCTGTAGGCGGTGGGCGGTACGGCGGCGAACATGTCTTCGTCGGTAACATCGTCGCCGATGGCGAGCACAAAATCGTGGTCGTGGATGAGCCATTCCTGTGCGGCGCGTCCTTTGCTGATGTCACCAGAATGAACCTCCAACGCGTGGTTGCCGTCCTTAACGATTAGCCGGTAGCGCTTCACGATTGGCTTCAGCAGCCGGCGCACGGCCACCAGGCTTTTCTGCGCGTCGAAGGGCTTAGCGGTGCGGTAGTGCCACACCACGCCAACATCTTTTTGTTCGACAAACGCGCCCGGGGTGGCCTCGGCATAATAGCTGAACAAATCGTGCACCGGCTTGTGCCACGTAGTGTCTTCGGAACTGGTGCGGTGCCAGTTTTTGCCGCCGACACGGCGGAAGTACGCACCATGTTCAGCCGAAAGCGCAACCGGCAAGTGGCCAAACCAATCAGCCATGTTTTGCCGGCTACGGCCGCTGACGATAACCACCTCGTTGGCTGGGTTTGCTCCCAGCCGTTTTAGCAGTTTCAACACCGGTGCGGTGGGTTTGGCGGCCATCGGCTCATCCACAAATGCGCGCAGTGTGCCGTCATAGTCCAGCAGCAACAGCCGTTTCGCGGCTTTGTGGTAAGCAGTCAACATGGTTTTGGTGCGGTTTTCGGTGAGTGAAAACGTGGGCATGGGTTTAAGGGTAAGTGGCCGCTGCAAAGTGCTAATGAAACTATTCGCCCAGTGCTGCACGGTAAATTGTTCAATGTGTTGCTGCATACGCTTGGCGCGCACCCGCAGTTCTCGTTTGGGTAAGTTTAGCGCACGGCTGAGTGCTTGCACCAGTTCCCGCGGCCGGGTGGGGTTTACCTGAATGGCATCCTGTAGTTCTTCGGCGGCGCCGGCGGTTTCACTCAAAATTAGCACACCTTTGCCACCTGGTTTGCTTGCCAGGTACTCTTTAGCAACCAAATTCATACCATCGCGCAGCGGGGTAATGAACGCCACGTCCGCCAGTCGGAAGTACAGCATTACCTTTTCCAGCGGCACTGTCTCGTACATAAAGTCCACCGGCCGCCAGTCTTCGTTGCCGAATTCCCAGGCAACTTCGGCCAGCAGCTCGTCCATCCGGCTTTTGAGCGCCTGGTAGGCCGGGATTTCGGTGCGGCTGGGCGCCACAATCATCACCATCACGACTTGCCCGCGCAGCTCCGGCCGTTCGCGCAGCAGCAGCTGGTAGGCGCGCAGGCGTTCCACCAGCCCCTTCGTGGGGTCCAGCCGGTCTACGGTCAAAATCACTTTCTTGCCTTTGTAGTTTTGCCGCAGGCGCCGCAGGGCAGTGCGGTTTTTGGGCTGCTGCAGTGTCCGGGCAAAGTGGGCGTAATCAATCCCCATCGGAAAATCCGCCACCCGGATGGTGCGTTCGCCCAGCTCCACAAAGTCTTGCAGGGCGCCGGTGCCCAGCAGTTCGTCACACGCCTCCAAAAAGTTCTGAGCATATCCAGTGGTGTGGAAACCAGCTAAATCTGCCCCGAGTACACCTTGCAGCAGCTGCTTGGCCTCTCCCAATCGCTCCAAAACAGGGGTTTCAGGGAAGGGAATGTGCAAAAAATGCCCAATCTTATCGCTCCGGTCGGCCTGCCGTAATAACTCTGGTGCTAGCATCAGATGGTAGTCGTGCACCCAAATCGCGCTGCCAGGCTTACTCAGCCGTAACACCTCAGCCGCAAACAGCTCATTCACCTTACGGTAGGCCCGCCAGTATTTTTTAGGGTAGGCAGCCAGCGGTAAGTCGTGGAATAGCGGCCAGAGCACGCTGTTGCTATAGCCGTTGTAGAAATCGTCAAGTTGCGCCTGCGTCAAAAACACCGGGTAGCAGCGCCGCTTTTTCAGCTGCCGGGCTATAAACTGCTTGTCGGTCTCGCTTAAGCCATCGCTGGCAATACCCGGCCACCCAATCCATTTTGTCCCCGGCCGTTTGGTGTAGCTAGCCAGCCCCGTTGCCACGCCGCCCAGACTCTGGAAAAACTCAAAAGTGCCATCAGTCTTGCGCACACTGACCGGCAGGCGGTTGGAAACAATCACCAAATTTCCCATGCACCTACCGTTTTACCACAGATGGCCCAAAATCGGAACGCGGCAGGCTCACACAACACTTATACAACCTTGACAAAACGGCAACATTTTGCTAATGTTTATATGTAGTCTAAACAAAACAAACATGTCAGAGCTCCAGGCCACACTACTGTCGTTCCACACACGTGCCCCAGGCGGGAGGGTAGGGTAATGGCGCACAACCACAACCACTCTCCCCATCCTGAAGGCCCGAGCCCCTTGGCCCTGGCCGAACAGCTCGCTGACCCTTATGCCGAATCCCAGCGAGTAGTCGAGCAAGAAAACCGGCGGGTAGCCGGCGCTATGGTAGAGCGCCACCTTCCCGAAAGGCGCAGCAGGCAGCTGGCCCGTAAGGTGCTGGGGGTGGTGGGCGTGCAGTTGGCCGACAAGCGTACTGTTCTCAAGCTATCTGAGTTTGAGCGCAAGAGCCAGGAACTGAACACCGAAGACGTGCAGCGCAGCCTGGAAACCTCGCGTGAACACATCCGCCAGAACACCAACTGGGGCGCGGATGACGTAGAGGTCGACGCCTATCTGGGCATGGACAAGGAGCTTAACGATTCAGATGCCATCCTGCCCAGTTCGTTCCGTGGCTGGCACAAGGCCGCGCAGGACGAAAAAGGAGAGAAGTTTACCTTTTTGCAATGGATGGCAAACCACGCCACCGACGAACAGCTGACAAACGTCTGGCAGTGGCACGACAGCTACCTTTCAAAACTCGACAGCGACCCGGCATTTATAGAGCAGGTGGCCCGGACCAAGGCCGACTTCCAGCGCGGCCTAAAAGAGGGCCTGCGTACGCATGAGCTGCACCCCAATATGGCCAAGTACGTACAGAACCTCGACCGGATTACCGTACGGCACGGCAGCCCGTTTTCGGCGCTGACGGCAACGGCCCAGGCCTACCCCAGTAGGGATGACCATTTGCTCTACATCAAACCAAACCGCAGTGATTTTGCCTTCCACCACGAGTATATGCACGTGCTGTACCCGGGGTTTGAAGACGCTATGACTGACGAGGCGGCAACCGAACGCCTGGCTATGGTTACCTACAACAACTCTCATGCACCAGCTGACAGGTTGGCTACAGACGACAGCCCCTACGCCGAGAACATACAGATACAGGAGACCCTGGAGCGTATGGCCCGCGGGCGGTCCGGTCTTTATGGGCTGTCTCAGGGTTATGCTGGCAGCGGGCATGCACGGCAGAACCAGGCGCAATACGTCAAACAAATGGATGGGGCTATTGGCATGCCTATAGCACAGGCACTGCTGGAGGTGAGGCAAGACGTGCGGGGGGCTCTCCGGGCCCAAGGGGATGTGTGGTCGGCCTCAAATAGCTCCACCACATACACGCTCGAAGTGGTGCAGCTCCTAGAAAAGCTCGCAAGCGAGCGGGGCGGCAACCAGGGCTTGGACTATATGCTGGACCGGCTGGCGATTATACAGTTCGAAAAGCGTGATAGGCGGCCGCTGGCGGTGGACAACGCAACGGTTGCGCTTGCTGGCCGTGCCGTGCATAAAGCACTGGAAATACAAGAACGAGACTCGGGCCAGCTCACCCTTGCGGCATAATCGCCCAACATCTGGCATACTATAGGGGTGGTTACTACACTCACCGGGGAGAATGATGTACTGCGCCAGGAGGCTTTGAAGCGCCTGGTGGATTCGTTCGTGGCCGAGCACACCGACATGGGGCTGGAGCGGCTGGACGGGGAAGATGCCAGCTTTGAACGCATGCAGGAGGCGGCGCAGAGCCTGCCGTTTTTGGCGCCGCGCAAGCTGGTGGTGCTGCGTGCGCCTGGGCTGAATAAAGAGTTTGCCGAGAGGTTCGAGCAGTTCGTGGCCGATGTGGCGGAAACGAACGACGTAGTGCTGGTGGAGCCCAAGCTGGACAAACGGCTGGCGTACTACAAACAGCTCAAAAAACTGACTGACTTTAAGGAGTTTCCGGTGCTGGACGGCCCGGCGCTGCAGCGATATTTGACGGAGTATGCAAAACAGCAGAGTGGTGTGCTGTCATCTGGCGATGCCCGGTTGCTTATCGACCGGGTGGGTACCAACCAACTGGTGCTGCAGCACGAAGCCGACAAATTGTTGGCCTACAATCCGAAAATCGACCGGGCAAGTATCGAACTCCTCACCGAGCGCACTCCCCAGAGCAGCATTTTCGAGCTGCTAGATGCGGCGTTCGCCGGGAACGCCCAGCGGGCGCTGAAGCTGTACGCCGAGCAGCGGGCCATGCGGGTGGAGCCGCAGCAAATCCTGGCGATGCTGGTCTGGCAGCTGCACATCCTGGCCATTGTAAAAACCGCTGGCGGCAAAAGTTCCGACGGCATTGCGCGCGAAGCCAGGCTCAGCCCGTTTACGGTCAGTAAAACCCAAAACCTGGCGCGGCGCATCACGCTCCAGCAGCTCAAAACGTTGGTGCGCGACCTGCGCGCCTTCGATGTCCGCCTGAAGTCCGAAGGCCTCAGTGCCGACGAAGTCGCGCAGTACTATCTGCTCAATCTAGCCGCCGTTTAACTGGTAACCGTTACGGTGCCGGTCATGTTGGGGTGGATGGAACAGTGGTAGTGGAATGTGCCCACGGTATTGAAGGTTTCCTTATACGTTTGGCCTTGGGATAGGTGTGGGCTATCTAGGTCGGCACCGGTGGTGCCGGAGTCTTGCATGACGGTATGTGGGGTGGCGTCTTTGTTGGTCCAGGTTACAGCGGTGCCTTTTTTGACGGTGATGCTGGCCGGACTGAAGGCGAAGTTTTGGATGGTTACCGAGTCGGTCGAAGTGGGCTGCTGGTTGTTTGACTGCGAGCCGTTAGACATATTCATGTTGCCGCTACTGTTAGAGTTATTTGAGTTGTTGTTTGCCAGCAACAGGGCAGTGCCGCCGCCTAGTACCACAACCGCCACTATCACTACTATGATGACCGCGTTTTTACTCATAGCGTTATCCTCCGCATTAACCTGTAGGTAGTGTACACCCGGCGCCAAGCTGGACTATAAAAAATCACCCGCTCGAAAGCGGGTGACTTGCGAATCCAAAACGAAGTTATTTCTTCTTGGGAGCTGCCTTTTTGGCGGCCGGCTTCTTGGCCGGGGCTTTTTTGGCTACGGTTTTCTTCGGTGTGGCGGCCTTCGGTGCAGCCTTCTTGGCGCTAGCAGGGCGGCCGGTACCGGCGGCTTTGGCGGCGCGGGCGGCCTGGGCTTTCTTGCGGGCGACTTTGTTCTTGTGCATTACGCCTTTTTTGCCGGCTTTGTCTAGTTCGCTCTGGACTTTGTCTAGGGCTTTGACGGCCTTAGCTTTATCGCCAGTCAGGGACTTCGCGAACGCCTTGATGGCGCCCTTTAGCGAGCGCTTAGTTTTGCTGTTGCGCACTGAGGCCTTGTTGGCGACCTTTACACGCTTTTTAGCTGATTTGATGATGGGCATAGGGGTTTTCTATCCTTCGAACCATTAGTATTAATTATTGGCTAAAGCCTAATATAACAGGGGTTGACCACTTTTGTCAAAGGTGCGGATTACGGCGCGGCTTGCTTAGGAACGGCACACTGCGGGCGAAAATCTGCGCGCCTCACTACAGCGTACTTCTAGTACGCCTCCGTTCGGTGCTCGATTTTCATCCCACATTGCACCATTCCTAAGCAAGCCTTAACAGATATGGTTTGTAGAGTGGACCAGTATCTGGGGTGCAGAAGGAAAAGGCTCGACAAGGCATCGATGTAGTGGTACCATGCAAGCAAGCGTAAGCGTCTTTTTAAGCTAGAAGCACGTAAAAAATACAAATGGACGAACAAAAGCAGAAACTCATCGAGCGCATCAAGCAGGGCACCAATATATTGGTGACTGTTAGCGCTAACCCGAGTGTGGACCAGCTGGCGTCGGCCATTGGCCTGACGATTGCACTGAACAAGCTGGACAAGCACGCCACCGCCGTTTTTAGCGGCCAGGTGCCGAGTACTATCGAATTCTTGAAGCCCGAAGAAACGCTCGAAAAGGACACGAACTCGCTGCGGGATTTCATCATCGCGCTCGACAAATCCAAGGCCGACAAGCTGCGCTACAAGGTCGAAGACCAAGTGGTGCGCATTTTCATCACGCCATACCGCACCTCAATCAGCCAGGATGACCTGGAATTCAGCCAGGGCGACTTCAATGTAGATGTTGTGATTGCCCTAGGCGTGACCGAACAGCAAGATTTGGACGCCGCCATTACCGCACACGGCCGGATATTGCACGACGCCGCCGTCGCTAGTGTGACTAACACCGCCCAGGGGTCGCTGGGGACTATCAACTGGATAGACCCACAGTCGAGTAGTTTAAGTGAGATGGTGGTTGGCCTGGTGGATGGGCTGGACAAGAAGCTGATGGACAACCAGATTGCCACGGCGCTCCTAACAGGCATTGTGGCCAGCACCGACCGCTTCCGTAACGAAAAAACCAGCCCCAAGACCATGAGTGCCAGTGCCACCTTGATGGCCGCCGGCGCCAACCAGCAGTTAATTGCCAGTGAGCTTGAAACCCCGGCCGCCCCGGTCGAACCGGCACCGATGCCGGCTGCCGAGGGCGATTCTGCCGAACCGGGGAAGAAAGAGCCGGGCATGCTCGAGATTGCCCATGAGGGTGGTGAACCGCCCGCCCCAGCGCCGCCAGCCGAACCGGTTGCATCCGAAGAGCCTGCCGTGCCCGAAGAGCCCCAGATTCAAGTGAGTGAAGACGGCCAGTTGTTGGACGGCGCTGGCCTGCCCATGCTGCACCCGGATAACCAACCGCTGCCGCAGATTTCGCATGTCCACGGTGTGACCGACGGCGGTAATGAACCGACCGGGGAAGGCCCGGCCGAAGTCAAGCGGGGCATGATTACTGCGCCGCCAAGCCTGGGCGATAGCAACATTACTGCCAACTCCTCACCCCAATTCGACGAAGAAGAAACGCCGGCTGCCGGGTTGAATCCGCCAGTGGTGGACGGGCCGATACTGAAGCACAACCAAACGGTGCTAAACCCGTTGTCGTCCAAGCTGGCCGCTTCTCCGCCGCCGGCTGCCGCGCCAGAACCGCTTTCGCTGCCGCCAATCCCGGCTCCCGCGCCTCCCGCACCAGTGTTCCAGCCGGCTCCGCCCAGCTGGACGCCGCCAGAACCGCCGGCCATGCCACCGGCACCCGCCCCGGCGCCACTTTCCAAACCGCCCGTGCCGCCCAGCGACGCCACCCTGAGCCAAATTGAGCAGCAGGTCGGCAGTTCGCACGTGCAGATAACTGAAGACGGTACGTTTACGAATGCCGCTACCGTGCCTCCGGCACCGGCAGCCGCCGCGCCGGCACCAGGGCCAGTCCCGACTGCCAATGTTGATGACGCCCGCAGTGCTGTCCAGGCTGCCCTAAACAACGTCGGCGCGCCCAAAGGCCCGCTGGAGCCCATCGCCGCGCTGAACGCCCAGCCGCTCGGCCCCGAACTTCGGGCGCCGGAGCCCGCTGCCCCTGGTGCGCCGGTCTCTACGGTTATCCCGAACCCCGGCTTCAAGGAACCTACCCCAGGTGGCACCCCGGCTGATAGCACGCTCGACATGCCGCTGCCATCCAACCCGTTCGGGCCGGGCCAGCAGGCTGCTCCGCCAGCCCCCGCGGCTCCTCCGGTTAGCTCGTTCCCTGGTGCGCCGGCGCCTAGTACCGGGCCGCCGCCACCGCCGGTGCCGCCGCCTTTGGTGCCTCCGGTGCAGTAGGGAAGGGGCCACACCTTGGGGCGGCTTTCGCAGGCCGAAGGCCTGCTAGCCGCGCCTCTCATCAATCTAAAGGGGAACCTTCCGGGTTCCCCTTACGCGTACGCCGGCCTACGGCCGGCTAGCTATCCCCTCCACACGACGTCTGGGGTAGGGTGTGAGGTGCTGTGTATACTAGGGGATAATGCAAGGCGTACTGTTAGTCGACAAACCCAGCGGTTGGACCAGTTTCGACGTGGTGAATTTTGTGCGCAAGCAGGTGGCTGCCGCCGAAGGCAAGAAGCCCAAGAATACAAAAGTGGGGCACACCGGTACTTTAGACCCGCTGGCGACCGGCCTGCTCGTGCTGCTGGTGGGCAAAGAATACACCCGCCGGGCCACCGAACTCACCAAGCTAGACAAAACCTACGAAGTTACCATGAAACTGGGGTGGACTAGCACCACCGGTGACGAAGAGGGCGAAAAAACAGCCGTATCAGACACTATTCCGACCCCGGAAGCCGTCCTAGGGGCTCTAGGGGCCTTCCAGGGGCAAATCATGCAGGTGCCACCGGCGTTTAGCGCCATGAAAATCAACGGCCAGCGGGCCTATCATCTGGCGCGCCAGGGCAAGGAAGTCGCGCTGGAAGCCCGTCCGGTCAGCATCCACAGCATCAAACTCACCGATTACAGCTACCCACTCGTGCAGTTCACCACCGATGTCGGCAGCGGCACCTACATCCGCTCCCTGGTCGAAGACCTCGGCAAGCACCTCGGCACCGGCGCTTACATGCCCGCCCTGCGCCGCACCCGCGTCGGCCAGTTCGACATCACAGATGCGTACCAGGTGACAGATGAAGATTTGCTGCAATACCTCCACGAGCTGTAGAAGACAATTTATTTTGCATTGATTGGCCATAGGGGTTATGATGGTGCGCGTGGAATCCGAACCGATAACTCTTCAAAACCTTGTAGATTTTTATGGCCCAGACGCAAAAGTAATGGCGGGAGATTTTCCCACTCCAGTATCGCTAGGTTGGGCTTTGGCTGTCAGGGAAAAGCATTGCCGCCCAGAAGACGCAGCGCGAGCCGAACGCCCCGATGTCGTGGTTGCCAAGCTGGCACAGATGCTCCATTTGGCGGGTTCACTTGACCCTAGGCATGCGTATCTACTGCAATCCGCGGAACCCGACCAACCAGTAGGTTAAAATAAGTGGGTATGGAGCAGCATCCACCCACTCCGGAGTTCCAAGAGGAGCCGCCGATTCCCGACCTTGAGGCAATCTATGCCGACAGGATTGGCAACATGATGGGGATGGTTGCCCCGTACCGAGACCTTGCCAAGCTGTGCCCGATTGACAAGTCTGACCCGCGTTGGACTCGGGCTGCCGTGAACCGGATGATTATCATTACCGAAAATGAGGCAGGTAACGCTGTTGCACCTGAGCATGCGGATTACTTTAGGGGCGTGCTCGAGGAGGCAGGGGAGGTAGTGAAGATTAGGGTCGAAGCACCCGAGCCGGTCGAGCGGTCGGAGCCAGAGGCTCCATCTCGGGTAGCTCGTGAAGAGCCGAAGCAGCAGCGCGCACCTCACGCGCAAGAAAAGCTTGCTCGCTCCGTTGAGCGTGCTGAAACGATGTCGCGAAGGGAGGTTGCAAAAGCTGCCGAGATTCAGGTAGGTAAGGTGGCTGCCACCGAAGCTCCTGTGGCTGCCCGGCCTACTCCTGTACCGGCTATGACACCAAGAGCCAACGCTATGCCCACAGAGCGTTTTCGGCGCCAAATCGAGGAATCGTCAACACGCGTGCTAGAAGTAGCTCGGAAGATGGTTGTTGAGGCCTTTGAGCCGTTATCAGAGCCTGTGCTGGTTCGAGGTGAAGTGCCTGACTCAACGCCCCGAGAAGCTGTATCGGTTGGGCCCTCTTCGGAAGTGGTATCACCACTGAATGAGGCGGTAGGCACGGTCGTACCGGAAGTGGAAGAACCTGCGGTTCTGTCAGACTTTGCGGTATCGGTTGAACTAGAGCCAATTGTGGACGTTGAGGCCACCACAGAAATGACTCCAGCTGTCGAGCTGGAAGTTTGGGCTACCGAAATCCGCAAAGACCCGTCAGAATTGCTTGCCGACTTTACGGCCGCACTGCACGAATTCAGCAAGCCAGAAATCATAGAAACTGCCGCTGTGCCAGAGGAAATAGCACCCGTAGTTACCGAATTGGCCGTGCGCCTCGAAACTCTCGACGAAGATGCGCAGGAACAATCTATGCAGTTGGTGCAGACAATTGTCGGTGCAGTGCACGGGCTGAAGGTGCTGCAGCTGCGCGAAGGGGGTGTACCGGTTGGGGCACTTGAGGCCACAGAGGCGGAACTAATAGTCGCGTGCGAGGAACTCTTCGCACTGGCCCATATGGAGCTGACCGAAGAGGAAGTGCACCAATTTGTGCAATTCTTGATGAGCTCTAACTTCGCAGAAGCATTCGCTAGGGCGGCGGGCATGCCTATCGACTATGACCCCCTGAACGAGCACTTTTTTGGGCCGCTTGCAGCTTCAGACTACCAGTCACCAAGCCTGTCGCTACTACGGCTGGCCCGTGTGGCGCTCTGGCAGCCGGTCACGGCCTAGTACATTTACCACTTGTACTAGGGGTCGGGAACTGGTATAATTGGGCTCAACGCCATCACAAATATCTCTTTTAAGAATCTAGGAGTTACATGATCTCAACAGAGAAGAAGACGAAGATTGTTACTGAACTGCAAGCTAGCAAGGCCGACACCGGCAGTAGTGCCGTGCAGGTTGGCATCTTTACCGAGCGCATCAAGGAACTGACCGACCACCTAAAGGTGAACAAGAAGGACTTCGCGGCTCGCCGCGGCCTGCTGCAGTTGGTTGGCAAGCGCAAGCGTTTGCTGCAGTACATTGCCGCCAAGGATGGCCAGGCGTACCTGGACCTCATCAAGAAACTCGGCATCCGCCGCTAAATTTTGTGCGTGGACACGGTTCTCGAGGAATTTCGAGAGCCGGAACTTGTGCACATTAATAGTCCTACTACACGTGGGCAGGGACCAGATATATTGCTCGCTAGCAGCACAAGCCTAGAGCCATATATTTGCACCCCGCCCATGTCCGTTAGGGCAGAAGGATTTGGTACGAATGAGCCAAACAGCAACTAACAACACAACCATCAACCCCTACGGGAAAGATGTTATTTCGGTGGAGACCGAGTTTTGCGGCCGCAAGCTGACGCTGGAGGTCAACCGGGTTGGTTTCCGCACGACGGCCAGCGTGCTGGTGCGCTACGGCGAGACGGTGGTGCTCGGTACGGCGATGCTCGGCAATGTTATCCCTGGCATGGACTACTTCCCGCTGTCGATTGACTACGAGGAACGGTTCTATGCTGCCGGTAAGATTAGCGGCAGCCGCTTTATCAAGCGCGAAGGCAAGCCATCCGACGAATCCGTCCTGGTTGGCCGGCTGATTGACCGCCCCATCCGCCCGCTGTGGCCCAAGGGCTACCGCAACGAAGTGCAGGGTGTGGTGACGGTTCTTTCTATGGACCCAACCTTCCGGCCGGACATGGTCGCTATGATTGCCATGAGCGCCGCCTTTATGCTGACCGGTGCGCCGTTTGACGGCCCCGTAGCCGGTGTGCGCGTTGGCCTAGACGGCGACGACAAGCTAGCGGCCTTTATGAGCCACGAACAGCTCAGTAACGGTAAATTAGACCTAGTAGTCGCC
>DATIIC010000013.1:0-28201 GCA_035480095.1 Saccharimonadales bacterium (SeqCode)
CATGCACTTGGGCACGCTCCACACACAGGCACACATGCCCCAGTCGCCCTACAAACCCCACTCCGACGGCGCGCCGTACGGCAAGGAGTACATGGATGTGGCGCGTGCGGTGACTGGTGACCATCACTATATTGCTGAAAACATGAGTGATTCGGGTCATTGGGTCAATTTCCGCAGTTTGTTTGGCGACACCGGCTTTTGGGCGGTTACGCGCGAACAATTCCCGGCTATTTTTAACAGGGCGGTCGACCACCTGCTTGGTCTGCCCCAGGACTTTCAGCAGAAGAGCATGTACCTTGAGCACAAGGCAACCATCAACCCAATTGCACTCATCCGCGACCATTACCCAGATGCATACCAGCAGATTACCGAAGCCAGGCCGGATTTTGTTACCGATGGCAAGGTGGCTATGCGCATACGGTTCAGTGAACGGGAGATGCCGCGCGGGCGGGATGGACGCTTCCTGTCGCACGACCACACCCATGAAATCGCACCTGGCGGCAAAGAATACATTTTCATCGTAGAACACTAGTGCCCGGGGTGCTATAGGTTTGGTATGCTAACCGTATGACAAAATACGTTTATTCTGAGAGCGAAACAAACCATGTGTCTAAATATGGCATTGACCTCAAGCTATATGGGTCGGTCGGTGAATCTATCGACTTCAGCCGCGTGCACGTCGAGGAGGGCCACTATGAAGAGTTCAAAAACACATCTTGGTTTATATATTACATCGTAGGTGGTGACGGCATGTTTGTGCTTAACGATGAGCAGACTGCGGTCAAAACGGGAGACGTCTTGGCCGTTCCCCCAGGCACCAGAATCCACTATTTTGGAAAGCTCGAGATGACGCTCATTGTGACGCCGCCATGGAAGGCGGAAAATGAAACGCACATCCGCGATGTAGACCGTTCGGAGAACCCTTTGCTTTGAGCTCCCGGCTGAATAGTCAGTTTTTACTACAAAATGGGCTCGCAAGGGGTGGGGAAAAAGGGTACAATATGTCCCAAGACTACTGAACTGGAGGAATGACTAAAGGCGCTTATGAACAGTGTATTACGACGATTGCTCGGCGACCCGCAGGTAAAGACCATTAAACGGTTGCGCAAACGCGTAAAGTTGGTGAACGATTTGGCAGACAAATATGCCAAAATGGATGACGCCAAACTGCGCGGCCAAACTGAAGCGCTTAAAAAGCGGCTGAAGAAAGATTCGCTGGACGGCATTCTGCCCGACGCCTTCGCGGTGGTGCGCGAGGCGGCCACACGGACGATTGGCCAGCGGCATTTCGACGTCCAGCTCATCGGCGGCATGGTGCTGCACGAAGGCAACGTGGCCGAAATGAAAACCGGTGAAGGTAAGACGCTGATGAGCACCGCGCCGGTGTACTTAAACGCCATCGCCGGCAAGGGCGTGCACGTGGTGACGGTCAACGACTACCTGGCGCAGCGCGACGCCGGTTGGATGGGCGAAGTCTTCTACTTTTTGGGTCTGACCACCGCGGTCATTTTGGCCGACCACAGCTACATCTACGACCCTAACTTTACCAACGAAGAGCACGAAGACAAGCGCTTCCGCCACCTGAAACCCTGCACGCGGCAGGAAGCTTACGCGGCGGATATTACGTACGGCACCAATAACGAATTCGGCTTCGACTACCTGCGCGACAATATGGTGCGCGAGGTAGACCAACTGCGCCAGCGTGAACTCAACTACGCCATCGTGGACGAAGTCGACTCGATTTTGATTGACGAAGCCCGCACGCCGCTGATTATTAGCGCGCCGTCGGTTACGCCAGGCAATGCCTACCAGCAGTTTGCTCGCACGGTCCGCCAGCTGAAGGCCGACGATTACGAAGTCGACGAAAAGCGCAAGACGGTCATTCTGACCGACAAGGGCGTGGATCACATCGAAAAGATTTTGGGCATCGAGAACATTTATGCGTCCGAGAACATTCGTACCATTTACCACCTAGAACAATCACTGCGCGCGCAGACGCTGTTCAAGCGCGACAAAGACTATGTGGTGACGAACGACGGCGAAATTGTGATTGTGGACGAATTCACCGGCCGTTTGCTGGCCGGCCGCCGCTACAACGAGGGCCTGCACCAGGCGATTGAAGCCAAAGAAGGCGTGGAAGTGCAGCAGGAAAGCATGACGCTGGCCACGATTTCCTTCCAGAACTACTTCCGCCTGTACGACAAGCTGGCTGGCATGACCGGTACGGCCATGACCGAAAGCGAAGAATTCCACCAGATTTACAAACTAGATGTAGTTGAGGTGCCGCCGAACCGGCCGCTGGTGCGTGATGACCGCACCGACCGTATTTACCGCAATGAAGCCGCCAAGTTCAGGGCCATTGTGGAGCAAGTGAAAGAACTGCACGAAAAGGGCCAGCCGGTGCTGATTGGTACCGCATCCATCGAAAAGAATGAACGACTGGGCGCGGCGCTCACCAAGGCTGGCGTACCGCACCAGGTGCTGAACGCCAAGAACAACGAGCGCGAAGCCAAGATTGTGGCTAAGGCGGGTGAGCGTGGGGCGGTTACGCTGGCGACGAACATCGCCGGTCGCGGTACCGACATTGTGCTGGGCGAAGGTGTGAAAGACCTGGGCGGGTTGTTCGTACTGGGCTCGGAACGGCACGAAAGCCGCCGCATCGACAACCAGCTGCGCGGCCGTGCCGGCCGCCAGGGCGACCCGGGTACCACGCAGTTCTACGTGAGCACCGAGGACGACCTGATGCGCATCTTCGGCGGCGACCGAATTGCCAGCATCATGAACCGGCTGAAGGTTGAGGACGACGTGCCGATTGAGAACCGGCTGATTTCTAAATCGCTCGAAAACGCGCAGAAGAAAGTGGAAGGCTTCCACTTCGACCAACGCAAAAACGTCGTCCAGTACGACGACGTCATGAACCGCCACCGCAAGGCCACCTACGCCATGCGCAAGGAAATCCTGCGCGCGGACGACATCAGCAAGCGGGTGAAGGTGTACGTGGACGACGAAGTCGGCATGCTGGCCGACAGCCCGCTGCGCCTGACCGAAGACTTCGAACCGGCGCTGCGCGAGTTGTTGCCGCTGGACGAACCGGCGCTGGACCGCATCTTCGCCACCACGGCCGACAAGGTAAAGCCTGTCATGCTGGAAGAAGCCCACGAACTCTACAACGGGCGCGAAACCGCCTTTGGCAAGGAAATCCTGCGCCGGGTGGAACGCGACATTTACCTGCAGATTTTGGACAACCTCTGGATGCAGCACCTAGAAAACATGGACCACCTGCGTGAGGGCATCCACTGGATGAGCGTTGGCCAGCGCGACCCGCTGGTGGAATACCGCCGCCGCGGCCAGCTGATTTTCGAAGAAATGCAGACGGCATTGCGCCGTGATGTGGTGCGGGCACTGTTCCACGCCGAACCAGTTGCCGAGGAAGACCTAGAGCGGCCGATTGAAACCGAGCTAACCCGGGCGGCACGCAATTCCATCTCCAACGCCGGGGTAATCAACGAAGCCGGTGCCGAGTTCGACGAAGGCGACTTCGCCGACAAGAAAGCTGCCAAAGCCAAGAGTACCAGCCAAATGCGTAAGCGTGCCAACAAAGCCGAACGGCAACGTAAAAGCAAAGCAAGGAAACGAAAGTAGGTCCTCGGGGCAGATAGCATGAAGCACACGGTCGAAGAAATCATCCTGAAAAACGGCGCCAAAGGCCTTTTGGTGCATGTGCCGGATGCGACCGTGCTGGATGTGTACCTGAATTTCCGCGCCGGCGAATACTTGGTGGAGCGGGAAAAGTGGGAAGCCCCGCACCTGATGGAGCACGTGCTGCTGGGCGCAAACGATGTATTTCCCAGGGCGCGCGATTTCCAGGCGGAAGTCGAGAAAAACGGCGCTTACAGCAACGCCAGTACCGATGTGTACGACATCATCTACGAAACCGAATGCGCCGACTTCGAGTGGGAGCGCGTGTTCAAGCTGCTGATTTTGGCCATCGAGCATCCATTGTTCTTGCAGGAGGAATTCGATGCCGAGGTCGGTAATGTCCGTGAAGAACTAAGCGCCCGTGCCAATAACCACTACCGCCAGCTGGGTGCCAACACCCGTAAAGCCTACGGCCTGGTGGCCGAAACCGACCGTGAACGGCTGGAGCTAATGAACAATGTGACGCTGGAAGACGTGCGCGAGCACTACCGCCGTACCCACACCACCGACAACATGCGGTTTGTGGTGGCCGGTAACATCAACAAGCGCCGCGGCGCCATGCTCAGTATGCTCGAAAACATCGAGCTGCCGCGGGGTGAACGCTTCGCCATGCCTGATGAAATCGTCCGGCCGCTGTCCCGGCCGGTCTGTATCCCCAACGACACCGTCGACACCATTTACTTCTACATCGACACCTTCATGAACCGCCGGCTGGAAGAGCCGGAAGTTGATGCGCTGGGACTGGTGAACGCCATCTTGACCGAAACGCTGTACAGCAAGATTTTGGGCACTGCCCGCGAGCGTGGTTTGGTGTACGGTATGAACAGCGGCTACCAGCAGATTAAACTGAGCAGTAACCTGTGGTTTGGCAGCCAGGTTTCGGGGGCGAACAGCGGGGCGTTGTTCGACATCGTGACCGAGCAGCTGGGGAACTTGTTCCGCGGCGAACTGGCCGAGGCCGACATCGCGGCGGCGCAGGCTTACGCCATTGGCCGGTACCAGCGCAGCGCCCAAACGGTGGCGGCGACGGCCAGCGGCTACACCGGCCGGTATTTCTTCGACGAGTACATTGACGATTATTACAAAATCCCGGAGCGCATCCGCGCCGTAAACAAACAGTCGATTGTGGATGTTACCCGCGCCATGTTTGCCGATGGTATTGGTGGCCTGGGAGTGTACGGCAAATGCACGCCAGAACTGGCCGCCAAACTCAACGAGCAGGTGAGCATGCTGTGGCGCGCCGCTAGCTAGAACCCACCTCTCGTTTTATCCGACGCGTAGTTCCGTACTCTAGTCGTCGCTGCCGTACGACCTGATTTGACGATTGGCGGCGGTGATAGTTCTTAAGCTATGCACGCGCTGCCGGGCGCCGCTGTCTGATGGTAGTGGTGCTTCGCCCCGTCGACTCAACCACTCGTCAACGGTAAACGGTGCTCTAGTAAAGTGGCCAGACGATTGCTGGTCTAGGGCCTGGGGCATACGATGGCGAATAACTAACCGTCGGCTCCGGCCGCTCTTGTCGTCTGGTATGGCAGAGACGTCGGTAACATACCATTTTTTCTTCCGTTTTTTCTTGATGGCCAATGCACCGGCAGCTAGGACCGCCGCGCCACCGGCTCCCATCAGATACATTTCGGGCCTAATGCGTGGCATCGGGAACCCTGGCCGCTCGACCGGTGTGATGGGTAGTACGGCGACAGGTGGTCCCCCTGACGCCGGTGGAATTAGCGTGGGCGCAGGCGGTGGCGTTGGCCGCTGCACCGCGTGCAGACCCAGGCGCTGAATCGTGTCGGCGACCGTGTGCTTAGAATACGCGTTCAAGTCGATGGTGCTGTAGGTGGTGCGGTCAATGACGTACTTGAGGGGATGGCGCCCGACGGCTAGGTTGTCTGGGTCGTGTGTGTCGTGGTCGAAGGCGTTAATGCCACCATCGATTGCTGTTTGGTCGTGGTCGAGTGCGTTTTTCAGGGTGGCAGTATCGCTTTCCGACAGACCGGCGGCATCGGCCTGGGCATGGAAGTCCTGCAGGGTAATGTTGGTGGCGTTCGACGCCCGGCCATTGTTGGCGGGGTCGCTCCAGTGGGCAGTGTAACTTTCTGGGAAGGCTGCTTTTGGTTCGATACTGGCCACGGGCGGGACGGTAGGTGGCTTAGCGTTGGCCGTTGGCGCAGTGAGGGGAGGGGCAGTAGTTGGTTTGGCCTCCGGCGTTGTGGTCACAACGGGTGCTGCGCCGGCTTTAGATGTGCTTCCTCTCGCTACCAGCGGGTGTGTATTACTGCGTGCGGTGGTGTTGTCGGTGCGTTGGTGCATTACTTCGCTGGCCAACTGCCCGATTGATGGCAGATGCGCAATGTGGGTCGCTGCCAAAAACGCCCGCACCAGCAGGTATCCACCGGCCACAATGCTGCCGTCAAATATGGCGTTCGTTAGGCGTGCGGCAATGCGCCCGCGCTGCCCGGCACGAGAGTTTGTTTCATATACTTGCTGTGGTTCCTGGCCCTCAAACTTGCTAGTGAAGCGCACGAGCAGGTTAGTGGCTAGCCAAGATGGCCCGCGCAGCGCATCTGCTCGTCGGTTCCATTTGCCACGCCTATCTACCCAGGGCGCAACTTCCACGATGCTGGCCACCAGCGTACCGGAACGGTCTGCGCCGTAGAGTGTTTCCTGCAGGCTGTTCGCTAGATGGTTGGCTACGTCCTGGGGGTCGGGAGCCTGGAGTGGTGCGCCGGTGCTGGCATCACCCGCGGTCGGGTCGGCTTCACTAAGAGCGGTTCGGATGTGTTCACCAACAATTTCGAGGTCGGGTAAATTATGGTCGGTTTCGGGCGTGTTACCCATAAGGATGATGTTCTGGCCATCCGGCAAAGCATGCACGCCACTAGGTTCGGTTAGTCGGACGCACTCGCCAGTGCCGCGGCTGTAGACGTACATGGTGGGCAGCGTGCCCCATACCTCGGCGACCTGATACACCAGCTTGCCATCCACGATTTGGCCCGAGGTGTATCCACTCTCTAGCGCTTGTCGGCGTTCACCCAGTACGGTTTGGGCGCCGCGAATTACGGCGGGCAACGTCCGGCGCATGGCGCGTCGTATTTTCGCTTCGGCTTTGTCGTGCATGCTGCGGTCGACTGCACTAAGCTGCATAGCCCGTAGGAACGTACCAGCCGCAGCGTCAGCCGCAAGTTGGGTAGGGGCCTCGGCGAAAATCAGGCTGCCAGTGGCTGGGTTAACCTCGTGCGCTTCAAATTCGTCTTCGCCCTGTGGGCAGTCGGCAGTAGCATAGCCGGTAATGCGCGCCCGTGGTTCCTTTTTGCGTGGCTCACTGCTGCGGTCGTGCCCTTGCAGCACATAGACCAATGCTTCCTGGACGGCCTCGGCTTCACTAACGCCTGATTCCTGTTGGGCCACTAATTCGGTAGCGGCCACGGACAGCATTCCACCTCCCGCACCAGCGGATAGCTCGGGCCCAGCCAACGATTTGGTACCTGTCTGTGCCATGCTACCCCCTTACAACTACGGTTTGTAGGTCCGCCTATTACCTTAAAGCAGTGTAGGGTTTTGCCGGGCAGGGCGGCTATCGCATTTTTTACTGGAAGATTGTGACGCATGCCTCAAAAGGCTTTTGCGAAACGGTCACTACAGCCGAAGCCACCGGACGCTAGTGGAGAACTCCACCGAAGTCAGCTATACTTACAAGGATATGGAAGACGTGCGCGCTGAGGCACTAGAACTGCAACAACAAGTTACCGCTGCCTGCGAGCGTTTGGATGTGGCCGGCCTAAGCCATAAAAAAACCACACTAGACGAACAGGTGACTGCGCCAGATTTTTGGAACGATGCGGCCAAGGCGCAAGAGGTGGTGAAAGAGCAGGCCAAACTAGGGCGCCGTGTGCGGCCGTGGCTCGACCTGCAGCGGGACGTCGACGACGCTGTCGAACTTTCCGGCATGAACGATGCTGCGCTGCGCACCGAACTTGAAACCACACTTGCGGACATCGAAAGCCGTTTCGACGCTCTAAAGGAAGATTTAAAATTCAGTGGTTCATACGATGACCACGACGCCATTTTAAGCATCCACGCCGGCGCCGGCGGCGCCGACGCCCAGGACTGGGCCGGCATGCTGCTGCGCATGTACACGCGCTTTGCCGAAAAGCAGGGCTGGCAAGTGGCTGCGGTGGATGAATCCGCCGGGGAAGAGGGCGGCATCAAAAGCGTCACGCTGGAAATCTCCGGCGACTACGCCTACGGCAAGCTAAAAGGCGAACATGGTGTGCACCGCCTGGTGCGCCTGAGCCCCTTCAACGCCGAAAGCCGCGAAACCAGCTTTGCCAAGGTAGAAGTCATGCCTAAAATCGATTCACCCGAAGCCGTCGCAATCGACGAAAAAGACCTAAAAATCGATGTCTACCGCAGCGGCGGCCACGGCGGCCAGAGCGTGAACACCACCGACAGCGCCGTGCGCGTAACGCACTTGCCAACCGGCATTGTGGTGGCCATCCAGAACGAACGCAGCCAGCTCCAAAACAAAGAAACCGCGCTGACCATCCTGCGTTCCAAACTCGCCCAGCTGCAATTAGAACAGCACGCCGAACAGTTAGGTGACCTGAAGGGCCCGAACGAACAAGCCGCGTGGGGCAACCAAATCCGCAGCTACGTCCTGCACCCGTACAAGCAGGTCAAAGACCTCCGCACCGAACACGTCAGTTCCGACCCGGATGCCGTGCTGGCTGGCGAGCTTGAACCGTTCGTCATCGCCTACCTAGAACACACCCTTGGGGAATAAATTACGCCGCTGCCGGCAGTTGTAAGCCGCTGCCCGCCAGTGTAGCTTCAGCCTCAATATCGTAGGGCAGGGAGCCGGCCTTGCGCAGGTAGAGGGCTGCAACCACGTGCTCGGCGGCGTCTAGGGCGTCCAGGGCAAACTGCTTCCCGGTGTTCATGCGACCCGAAAGCTGCAGGCTGTGGTCGGCCCGGATAGTGCTGGCGTAGGCAATTGCCCGGTCGTAGATGGCGTGCAGGCCGGCTGCCGCCGGGTCGAAGCCGGGAGCGTACAGCGTGGCCGCCAGTAGCGTGTCCAGGCCGGCTTGCATGACTTTGTCGGGGCGGTTCGGCGTGACACTGAAGTTAGCCAGGCCGGCTAATACCAGGTACGTTGCCATGCCTTGCAGCGCAGCCGGGCTTTCGAAGCCCTCGGGCAGTTTGCCGTCTTGCAGGCTGGCCACTACATTGCTGATGATTTGGTGGCGCAGGCCGTGGCGCGCCATCCGCCCGGCCGGGTCACCGAGCGAGTGGGGTGAGGTGTGCAGCATCACAAACCAGTCAAAGCCGTTACATTGGTCGGGTTGTTTGGTTTCGGCGGCCTGGGTTGCTGCCTGCAGGAAATCGTGCAGCCGCAAGCGGTCGTCGGCTGCAAAGTTGGTCAGCGCGTCCCAGCGTGACACGTTGGCGTTCCAATAGCCGATGGCATCCCGTTCGCCCTCGGCCAGGCGTGGTTCGGTGTACTCCGTCCGGACGTACAATGCCATGGCTTCCAGGGCTGCAGGGTGCACAAGATGGTCAGGCCGCTCGACGGGGCAGCCTTCTAACGCGGTCGTCATGAGTGACTATAATGCGCTGCTTATGCTCTCTTGTCAATAGTATCCTACACATACTAACGTGCAACATCTGTGAGCGCACATCGCGGCATGGCAGCCCGCATCAGGTATTGCAATTTAGGCATGAATAGTTTATAATTTACACCTACTCAGCCAACTGGGAATTTTATAGTTATGACATTCGAACTCGACCCTGAACTAAAAGCGGCAATCGCTTCGGACCAGCACGAAACAATCGTCGTGCACAATGTGGCCATGCTGCAGAGTGAAGCCTTCCGCCGTACGTTCATGACTGAATCGTTCGGGGGCAATGCCGGTTCGGCGGTGATTGATGAGGTCGAAGTGGCTTGCGTTGCCGTCAACGGCTTCGCCAATCCTGATACAGGCGAAATCCGGGCGTTCGAGATGCCTGAGTCGGCTGACGGCGAATCGGGTAACGCAGCCGGGCGCTTCGTGCTGAAGGTTGCTGTCATAATGGGCACGACGGATTTCACTACGTATAACCGGATTGTGGAACTCGATGCCAGCGAGCTGCCGGCGTTGGCCGAAGTGCGTCTGTCCCGGACGATTACTGCTTACAACGAGCTTGAGGCCAGCGGCCCGCGCGGCCGGGTAGCAGTCCAACCGTAGCCCGCCTCGCTGCGCTGGCGCGCCGAACCGCTTATTGCTATACTTTTAGGCACATGATTCTTTTGGATAGGGTAACTAAGACCTACAACAAAAATTTGGGGCCGGCGCTGGACCGCGTCAGCCTGCATGTCGAGCCCAAAGAGTTTGTGATTGTGGTGGGGCAGAGTGGGGCAGGCAAGTCCACGCTGCTAAAACTACTGACGCGCGAAGAACGTCCCACCAGCGGCAAAATCATCGTCGGCGGGATTGATTACGACAAACTGCGCGACCGCGACATTCCGCTGCTGCGTCGTAAAATTGGCGTGGTGTTCCAGGATTTTAAATTGCTGCCCAACCGCACGGTGTTCGAAAACGTGGCCTTCGCGCTGGAAATCGTCGGCGTCAGCACCAAGGAAATCAACAACACGGTGCCGAAAGTGCTCGACATCGTGAACCTGAAGGACAAAGGCAGCCGTATGCCCGCGGAACTATCTGGCGGTGAGCGCCAGCGCGTGGCAATTGCCCGGGCCATCGTGCGCCAACCGAAAATCCTCATTGCCGACGAGCCCACCGGCAACCTTGACCCCAAGCATGCCTGGGACGTCATAAAAGTGCTGGAAAAAATCAACCGCTACGGCACCACGGTGCTGCTAACCACCCACAACCAAGAAATTGTGAACCGGCTGAAGCGGCGGGTGGTGGCCATGAAGCACGGGGCAATCATCAGCGACCGCGCGAACGCGGAGTACAAGCTGTGAAGCGTGGGGTGATAACGTTCGGGCGTATCATCCGCACCGGCATGGTGAACTTTGTGCGCAACATGTGGCTGGCCATTGCGGCCATGGCCATTATGATTGTGACGCTCAGCATCATTTTGTTTTCGGTAATTGTGAACGCCACATTTGCGAACACCGTGGCGCAAATCACCAACAAAATCGATGTGTCGATATACCTGAAGGATTCGGTGTCGTCGGATGACACGCAGAAGCTCATCAAAGACCTGAAGGCATTGCCGAGCGTGACACAGGTGACGTACCTGTCGAAAGAGCAGGCACTCAAAGCCTATCAGCAGCAAAACGCCGGCAACCTGGCGCTGCTGCAAGCCATCAACGAAACCGACAACCCGCTGCCGGCGACGATTCGCATCAAGCCAGTTAGCCTGAACGACATCGACCAGATTCGTACATTCATCGACAAGCCGGCCGTGAAGGACCTGCAGTCCGACCCTAGTAACGATAGCGGCGACCGGCGGGCCGCCATTGACAAAATCACCCATGCCACAAACATATTGCAGCGGGCAGGTATTGGCGCGGTGCTGGTGTTTGCGACCATTTCGGTGCTCATCATTTTTAACACCATCCAGATGGCGATTTTCAACCGGCGGGACGAGCTGCAAATTATGCGGCTGCTGGGCGCCAGCACGTGGTTCATCCGCGGGCCGTTCGTGGTGGAGAGCATCATTTACGGGGTGCTGTCGGCGGTGATTTCGCTGCTTATCATCAATGCCATTTTCATTACGGCCAGCAGCTCGCTGCAGGCGACGAGTTTCGGGCTGCTCGACATCAGTTACAGCCAACAATTTTTCGAAAACCACTACTGGGCCTTGTTGACCGTACAGCTTGCGCTTGGTATATTCATAGGTGCCGCCTCGTCTGTCATTGCCACGCGGCGTTACCTCAAATTCAAAACCTCTCGTAAATAAAAACCTGAAAACCCTCAATACCGGCACATCTCGGGCGAACTGCTCCAGTCCGCACTCACCGTACTTTTAGTACGGCTCGCTTGCGGGCTTCGCATTTCATCCCAAGCTGCACCGGCCTTGAGGCTTTTCGGGCTCAACTCACTATCATTTATCCGAATGGGGGGATTGATGGATATACATAAGCGTGGTATTATGCTTACGGTACTCATCAAAACCAAAACTATGAAAACTAAAGTCTCTCGGGGAATGTTCGCGTCATTGCGCGCCAAATTTAGCGCCGCTGCGGTTATTGCTGCTAGCGTGGTGCTGGTTGGCGCTTATTTTGTGCCGGCGCTCCAGACCAGCGTGCTGGCAGATAGTTTCCAAGACCAAATTGATGCGCTGAATGCCAAAAACGCCGACACCCGCGGCCTGGTGCAAGGGCTGCAGGCGCAGGCTGCCAGTTACCAAGACGCCATCAACCAATTGCAGGCGCAGATTGACGGCATCCAAGCGTCGATTGACGCCAACGAGGCCCAGCAGGCCAGCTTGCAGCAGCAAATTATTGACGCCCAAAACCAAATCGACCAACAGCGGGCGTTCCTGGCCAGCGACGTGAAGGCCATGTACGTGGACGGCACGCCGTCTACGCTAGAAGTGCTGGCAAACAGCAAAAACCTGAGTGACTTTGTAGACAAACAGGAATACCGCACTAGCGTGCAAAACAAACTGCAAGACACGCTTGCCAAAATTGCCGAACTGCAAAAGGAACTACAGACTAAAAAAGCCCAGGTAGATCAGCTGTTGACGGAAGAGCATGACCAACAGGACCAGCTTTCGGGCGCCCGCGCGCAGCAAGCCAGCCTGCTTAGTTACAATGAAGGCCAGCAGTCTGCCTACAACGCCCAGATTAAAGCCAACAGCACCCAAATCGCCCAATTGCGCGCCCAACAGGCGGCTGCCAACAGCCGGCTTGGCAGTGGTGTAGTTTCGGGCGACCCGGGCCACGGTGGCTACCCAGCCAAGTGGGACTACCCGGTGCCGCAAGACAGCCTGGTGGACAGTTGGGGCATGTACAACCGCGAATGTGTTAGCTACACCGCCTGGAAGGTCTACGAAACCTACGGCTACATGCCGTACTGGGGCGGACAGGGCAATGCCAACCAATGGCCGGGCGACGCCGTGCGCGCCGGCATCCCGACCGGTTCGACGCCACGCGCCCAGTCGGTTGCCATCTGGAATGTTGGCGCCTTCGGCCACGCCATGTGGGTTGAAGCAGTCAACAGCGACGGCTCCCTCTGGATTAGCCAGTACAACTACGACGTTACGGGGCACTACAGCGAGATGCGCGTTAGCCCCAGCATGGCAGCTAGTTTGACCTATATTTACTTCCAATAAACTAAAACCCCTCTGGTATACTGGTGGGCATGAATAAACCCACCGACAGTGTACGAATCGTAATTTTTGACGTGAGCGACCCAGCGCAGTTTTTGGTGCTGGCCGAAGCCGACGACCCAACTAACTGGAAATTGCCTGGTGGCAAGTTTGACAGCGTGGACGAAACACCAGTAGCGGCTGCTACGCGTGAGCTGCGCGAGGAGCTTGGTTTGGAGGCCACAGCGGTGCAGTTGCGCCAAGTTGGCGAGCTTAAAAACGACGACGGTGTATCGGCCCGCTACATTTTTGCCGCCACGGCGGACAAAGCCGCGCCGAACCCCTCAGCCGAAATTGAAGCCGTGCAGTGGGTAACCCCCGAAACCATTCCCGACAGCCCTAACAAAGCCCACATTGAAAGCGCCGTCAGTCACGCACGGAACGCAAATCCCGCAGTGTGAGCATGGAAACCATGGAGCTGCTCTGTTCACTGCCGCCAAGTGTTGTTCCAGAGCAAATGGATGTGACTGACTGGCGCCACCGGAATGCCGCCCGCGCCGTGTTGCTGAACGACCGTGATGAGGTAGCGCTGATGCACGTAGCCAAAGAAGGTTACTACAAACTTCCTGGCGGTGGGTTTGAAGGTGATGAGCAGGCGGAGCATGCCTTGGTGCGTGAAATGCTAGAGGAAACCGGCTGCGCTATTGCCGTCGAACGAGCTTTGGGACGAATTGACGAATACCGTGAAGGGAAAGAGTTGTTCCACGTGTCGTACTGCTATTTGGCGCGGGTGGTTGGCGAGCCCGGTCAGCCCCAGCTAACTCGTGAAGAGCGGGCTCGGGGTTTCGAAGTCGTGTGGCTGCCCTCACTACAGGCTGCATTGGAGGTCATGGCCGTCGCTTTTTGGGAAGGCAGGGGAAGCAGAGACACCCTGGAGCGTGACATGGAGTTCTTGCAGACGGCGATGGCTAGCGTTTAACCCGTTTGTACAAACTGAAGAGCGTGTATTTGGGGCGGTTGTAGACGAGGTCGACGGGGTTGGCGTGGTGGATTTCGTAGCCACCGAAACGCTTTTTGAAGGCCGTCACGCCGGCGACGTGCAGGCTTTTCACATCGTCGACGATGCCGCCAAAGTTTAGGGTGTGCCAGCCGCGCTTGCGGGCTTCTAAAATCGCGTTCCACATCACGTAGTAGGGCGGGGCGATTTTGCGGAAATCGTCGGATGAGCCGGCAAATACATAGTGCATCACACCGTCGTAGGCGGCAAAGAAGGCGGTGGCAGCCGGTTTGCCATCAATGGTGCAAACGGCCAAAAATCCGTCTTCCGGCGGAGTAGCCTGCAGCACGGCTTCGAAGTAGTCACGGCGGTGGATGCTGAAACGGTCGCGGCCGCCGGTGGCCTGCATCAGTGTATAAAACACGTCCAAAGGCGCTTCGGCCGGGGCGAAGAACTGCAGCTTGGCATCGGCGCGTTCGGCCAGCCGCACGTTGTAGCGGGCATGTTTGTGCATTCCCATCCAGATGATTTCCTGGTCATTAGCGGAAATATCTAACTCCCATTCGTTGCGCGGCTGCAAACTAGCAGTCACTGCGACGCGGTTCGCGACGGGTTTTACGCCCGGTACATCAGTTAGTCCCATGCTGTCTAGCCGCACAAAGGTCGCGCCGGTGCGCTTGGCGATGGGCCGGAAAAATTCGCGGATGGCCTGCAGCAGTTCCGGCGTCCATTGCTGCACCACCGGGCCATAAGGGCAGTAGAAAAAGCTGATGCCGCCCGGGGCATCTAACTTTGCGGCCAGGCCGGCAGCAACGACTTTCTTGCCATCCAGGGCCCGAAAATACACGACGGTTTTACCATCGCGCTCCTGCCAAGCGCCGTAAAACGGGGCCTGCAGGAACGAGATTGGCTCTTTGTGGGGTAAGGCAGCAAGTGCCGCGGCGTATTCAGCCTGGCTGCATTCCTCCACCAGTACATTCGATTCCATATCCATATTGTACCTGTTCCCGTCATTCCCGCGAAGGCGGGAATCTAGTGACTTGGCTTGCATCGGTTTGATTGGGCTGCGGGTATCATCGAGCATACGCGAGGTTGATGATATGCGGCCCTATGTTTGCTGCGGAAATTGTACGACTGGATTCCAGCTTTCGCTGGAATGACAACGTTTTGAGTTATACTTATGCCTAACATGGGGTTACAACGTTCCTGGGAAAAATTCTGGACGGCAGCGCGCAGCAAGCGCACGCTAAAAAAAGCCGGCTTCGTGGCAGGCGCGTGGCTGATTTTTACCTGCGGTGTGCTATTTGGCAACGGTACGATTCGTATTGTGCCCATCAGCCAGTACACTAGCCGCACCAGCCTGCCGGCCAAGCTGGATTATTCTAGCTTGAACGAAGTCTACGACGCCCTGCGCCAAAACTACGACGGCAAACTTACCACCGATGACGTGCTAAACGGCCTGAAACACGGCCTGGCAGGGGCGGCCAACGACCCGTACACCGAGTTCTTTACACCCAAAGAAGCCAAAGATTTTAACGGCATGCTGGAGGGCGTCAACCTGACTGGCATCGGCGTGGAGCTGGACCAAGACAAAGACGGCAACATTGTGGTGATGTCGCCGCTGGACGGTTCGCCGGCTTCGGCGGCGGGCATCCGGGCGAAGGATGTCATCATAGCGATTGACGGGAATAGCACAGCAGGGCTCACCGTAAACGCGGCTGTCGCTAAAATCCGCGGGACCAAGGGCACGGATGTGACGCTTCGAGTGCTGCGCGGCAGCCAAACGCTAGACTTCACCATTACGCGTGACACCATTAGCGTGCCGACCGCCACATCCAAAATCCTCGATGACGGCACGGGCTATCTCCAGATTAGCCAGTTTAGCAGTGACACCTTCGAATTGGTGCAAAAAGCGGTGGCTAGCTTCCAGCAAAATGGCGTCAGGAAAATCGTGCTGGATTTGCGTGACAACCCGGGCGGGGAAGTGGACAGCGCACAGGACATCGCCAGCCTATGGCTGCCGGACAACGCGCTCATCATGCAGGAAAGGCGGGGCAATACCGTCGTCGATAGCACCCGCGCCACCGGCACCAATCCGCTGAAGGGCATGCCAACGGTAGTGCTGGTGAACGCCGGCAGCGCCTCGGCGGCCGAAATCACGGCCCTGGCGCTGAAGGACGGCGGCGCAGCCACCATCATTGGCGAAAAGAGCTATGGCAAGGGCGTGGTGCAGCAGGTGCTGCCGTTCAGTGACGGCAGCGAACTCAAGGTAACGATTGCCCGCTGGTACAGCCCCAAGGGCACCTCCATCGACCACAAGGGCATCACGCCCGACCAAACCGTTGCCGCCGGCGATGACCCCACCGCCGACCCGCAACTAGGCGCTGCACAGGCCTACCTAAACCGGTAGTGTAATGTAGCTTACAGACTGTGTTATTTATCACATTAGATTTTGCTTGCGGTTGGCAGGGGTAGTAGCGTACTATAGGTGGGAATTGAAAGAGGTGTGAAAGTGGTTAAGCCCACAAAGTTCGTGTTTGTTACTGGTGGTGTACTTTCGGGATTAGGAAAGGGCATCACCGCCGCCTCCATCGGAAATCTCTTAAAAGCCCGCGGGCTCAAAGTAAACATCCAAAAGTGTGACCCGTACCTGAATGTCGACGCCGGTACGCTGAACCCGCGTGAGCACGGCGAATGTTTCGTGACTTTCGACGGCGCCGAAACCGACCTAGACCTTGGCCACTACGAACGCTTCCTCGACCAAGAGCTCACCCAGGCCAGCAGCCTGATGGCCGGCAAAGTGATTGCCAAAGTGATTAACGACGAGCGTGCCGGTAAATATGCCGGGCAGACCGTGCAGTACATTCCGCACGTTACGCGCGCCTTCCAGGACGAGATTGTGGCGGCCAGCGAAGGATTTGATGTGCACATCGTGGAAATCGGCGGTACGGTAGGCGACTACGAAAGCCTGGTGCTGATTGAGGCCATCCGCGAGCTTGGCTACAAGGTCGGGCGCGAAAACAGCCTGTTTGTGCACGTGGTGTACATGCCGTACCTGGGTGCCAGCCACGAAGTGAAGACCAAACCGGCCCAGAACGCCGTGCGCGAACTGCGTGGTTTTGGCATTATGCCTGATGTGCTAGTGGCTCGCAGTGAAGGCAAGGCGCCCGCCAGCGTTATTAAAAAGCTGAGCATGTTCAGCGGCATCCCCGAAGAAGCCGTGGCGCTGCTGCCGAATGCCGATAGCATTTACGAAGTACCGCTTACGCTGGAAGACACTGGCATCGCCGAAGTCATCTGTAACCGCCTGGGGTTGAAGCACGACAAGCCAAGATTGAAAGAATGGCGTAGTGTTGTAGAAAAGGCAACAACAAAGCGTCCATGCCTCGTCAAAATCGGCCTGGTGGCCAAATATCTCGACAACACTGACACCTACATGTGCGTGTTTGAAGCACTGCGGGCAGCCGCCTGGGCAAACGACGCTTGTGTGGACATCGAATGGATAGATGCCGAATTACTGGAAACCATGGATGCGAAGGAAGCCGCGAAGGCGCTTGAATCAGTCGATGGCCTGGTGGTGCCTGGTGGCTTTGGCAGCCGTGGGGTAGAGGGTAAAATTTTAGCCGCCGCCTACGCCTTGGAGCACAAAAAACCCTACCTGGGCCTCTGCTATGGCCTGCAGATGATGGTGATTGCCGCGGCCCGTCTGGGCGGCCTGAAGGGCGCTAACACCACCGAAGTCGACCCAGACACCACCTACCCGGTCATCGACATCCTGCATGGCCAAAAGGGCATGGAGAACACCGGCGGCACCCAGCGCCTAGGCAACTACGCCTGCCACTTTGCGAAAGGCAGCCTGGCCGCCAAATTGTATGGCAGCCAGGACATCCTGGAGCGCCACCGCCACCGCTGGGAAGCCAACTCCAAGTACGTGCCCGACTACGAAAGCTGGGGCATCCGCGCGGTCGGCATGAACCCGGACAATGGCCTGGTAGAGGTCATCGAGGGCATCGACCACCCGTTCCTGATGGCCAGCCAGTTCCACCCTGAATTTAAATCTCGCCCCAACCGTGCCCACCCCATGTTCCGGGGCTTTATAGCCAGCCTGGTCAAAAACAAGTAGTCTGTACTGGTAGTTGATTGTTTTTTAAGCCGTCGTAAGGTAGCATAAGGGATATGAATCCAGACCCGAAGGCCAAGAAGATCCTGCTCGTTGAGGATGACGATGCACTCGCCAATGTCTATGTAATGCGCCTGAAGGCCGAAGGCCTAGACGTTACACGTGTGCCAAACGGGGAAGACGCCCTGGCGGCCGCCAAAGAGCACAAACCGGACCTGATTTTGCTGGACGCCATGATGCCCAAAGTCAGCGGTTTCGATGTTTTGGACATCTTGCGCAACACCCCCGAAACCGCCAACCTCAAAATCATCATGCTGACCGCCCTCAGCCAGGAAAGCGACAAACAGCGGGCGCAAGGCCTCGGGGTAGATGATTACCTCGTGAAATCCCAAGTCGTCATCAGCGACGTTGTCGACCGAATCAAGTTCCACCTGAGCCAGCAATAGGGCTTTTTTAAACACGGGTACTGTGGGCTACGTTACCGACAGGCTGGCCTAGTAATGCTAGGCTCCTTAGAATGACTACACCACATGACGGACCCAGCCATGAAGCACGGTCGCCCTTGGGCGGTGAACGGTACAACATAGACCGCAGCCGCGCCGTAATTACCGCGCTGCACGGCGGCATAATGGCGCTAACGCGCGTGCCAGAAGAAGCGCCGGCAGCCGCTGCTTACGTGCAGACGGTGAATGAGTACACGCCGCTCATCGTCGAGCGGCTGGTTTCGCACGAAACTACGCAGATGCCGCACGGCGTCGAGCTTGGCCGGCACATTGCCGCGCTCCAGCAGGCGGACGAGAACCTGGGGGGTAGTCCCGTCGGCCTGGTGGAGCTGCCGCACGCCGGCGTTAACCGCGACGAGCTGCGGGCGCTACTGGTCGGCCAGTTTGATTTTGTGCGGGCGCTGGGACGCGCCAACCGTACCGCGCGTGAAGACGCGGCGCTTGCCATGGTTAACGTCTACAGCGCCGTGGTGGAAGCCAACCCTGATGGCTTATGGCTAGACGAGGAAGCCGGCACTTGGCTCCAGCAGATTGCCAACGCTTTCCTAATTGCACTACCGAACTATCCCGAGCAGTAAGCGGGGCTTTGAGCGCAATAAAAACACCCCGGCGTACGGGGTGTTTTGGTTAGCGATGGTAGTTATTCGACCGTGACTTCGGTGCGTCTGACTGACCGGCCGCTGAAGGTACGAACCTTGCGGCTGGTCATCTTGACGACGCCGTCGCGGGTAGCGTGGATGGTGAAGTTGCGGCTGGCAGTGGTGCCGACACCGGGGCGCTTGGTCATACCAACCTGGCGGACGATAACCTGGCCGGTTTTGACGGCCTGGCCGCCAAACAGCTTGACGCCAAGGCGCTGGCCGACTGAATCGCGTGTGTTTTTGCTGGTACCGCCAGCTTTGACGTGTGACATGCTGTGTTACTTCCTGGTTATTACTAATAATTCACGAGCCACGATTTGGTCTTCCCTATAGTAGAGGAGCTGACCATCCCGGATGTGCTCAAATCGTACTAAATTATACCCCAGTTGGCCGAGGCCGTCAATAAGGGGTAGGTGCTTAAAGTTACCGGGTGAAATCTGCCAGGCGGGGACGGCCAGGCACAGGCGGGCACCAGGGGCGAGTTGGCCGTGGATATTGCCCAAGAATTTTTTTAGGATTAGGTTTACTTCGCTGGCGGTTTGGGCCAGGACCTCGGGCGCGGGTTTGGCGGTGAAGGGGCGGCCCAGATAGGTTTCGGCGGCTACGACGGCAAAGATGTCGTCCCAGTGGTAGTTGGTGGCATCGCCAGGTTCAAGGCGCCCAGAAGTGGTGCCGATGCCGATGGTTTCGCGGAGCCAGGCCAAATTCGCCCGGCTGTATTCAATCATGCGCGGCTCTAAGTCAGTGCCGTAGGCGCTAAAGCCCATCAGCATAGCTTCCTGCAGTACTACACCGGTGCCGCAGAAGGGGTCGAGGACGATTGTGCCGGGAGCGGGTGGCGCCTGGCCGCTGGCCAGGTTGATGATGATTTGCGCCAGTTTGGGCGGCAGCATGCCCACGCGGGCGTCGCGTTTGGGCCGGCCGCGGTCGCGCAGGGTGTAGCTGGTAATGTCTTGGACTTTGGTGGTGCGGGCGATGACGGTGCGTTGGCCGTGGGTGATGACGAGCAGTTCAATGCCGGTGGGGCCGGTGAGGTGGTTGTGCAGCACCTGGGCAGTGCCGAGTTCGGTTTCGGGGTTGGGGATGACGCGCACCGAGCGGTCCAAGCGGCTGCGCAGGGTTTTCTTGAGCGTGAGTGCGGCGGCGTTCAGCTTGGCGGGTGAAACATGCAGGCCGTAGGCGCTTAGGCCCAGCTGGATTTTGCCGTCGGGCAGGGTAAGGGCGAGTTCCAGGACCAGTTCGGGCAGTCGTTTTTCGATTGCTTTCCAATCGCCGGCGGGCAGTTCGGCCAGGACGTGGGCCAGGCGGGTGCTGCCGCCCAGGCGGGCGAAGTCGACATCGTGGGCGTGCAAATCCAGTCCGGCGGCCCCTGGGCCAAACGGCTGCACTACGGCCGCGCCGTACAGGCTTTCCAATTCGGCCAGCCCCAGTGCCGGCTGCCGGCCCAAAATCAACACAGATTGCATATAGTTTATTTTACCGCAGCCTGCAGGCCAAGCGAAGCCGGGATGCTAGAATAGTCACTAATGGGTAGAATCTCTACGTTCTTTAAGCACCGCTGGAAGTTAGTGGTTAATGTGCTGACGCTGGCGGCGCTGGTAGTGCTCATCATCGCTAGTCGGCACCAGATTGTGCAGACCTTCCATGATTTGTTCCGGGTGCATGCTTGGCTGCTGCTGGCCATCATCCCGGTGGAGTATTTGAACTACGACGCGCAGGCGCGGCTGTACCAGCACCTGTTTGCCATGACCGGCAGCCGTTTGGGGTACAAGCAGCTCTTTAAAGCTTCGGTGGAATTAAATTTTGTGAACCACGTGTTCCCGAGCGGCGGGGTAACGGGCATCAGTTACTGGGGCGTACGCATGCGTGCGGCGGACCTCAGCGGCGCCAAAGCCACGCTGGTGCAGTTGATGAAGCTGGTGCTGCTGTTCGTGAGTTTTGAAGTGCTGATTGTGATTGCGCTGCTGTTTTTGGTGGCGGACGGGCAAATCAATAATTTCATATTGCTGCTGGCTGGCAGCCTAACGACGTTGCTGGTGGTGGGGACGGCGGGTTTTGCGTTCATCATCGGCAGTAAGCAGCGGATTGCGGCGTTCTTTACCTGGGGGACGATGTGGCTGAACAAGCTGATTCGGGTGGTGCGGCCGTCGCGGGCGGAGACTCTTAACATCGAGCGGGCACGGGAAATTGTGGAGGACCTGCACCTAAACTATATGCTGGTCAGCCGGGACTGGCGACTCTTACGCAAGCCGTTTTTGTGGGCGCTGCTGGCTAACTTCTGGGAAATTATGGCGGTGTATGTGGTGTACCTAGCATTTGGCGAGCCGGTGAACTTTGGGGCGGTAATCTTGGCATATGCGGTTGCTAACTTCGCGGGGCTTGTCAGTATTTTGCCCGGTGGCGTGGGCATTTACGAAGGGTTGATGACGTTGGTGCTGGCGGCGGCGGGCATACCATCTAGCTTGTCGTTGCCGGTTACCGTTATGTACCGAATTTTGAACACGTTGGTGCAGTTGCCACCGGGGTACTACCTGTACCACAGAGCCTTGCACGGCGGCAATAAACCGGAGCCCGAACCCGCCAATGGCAAGTGAACTAATCTACGGCGTTAGTGATTTTGTGGCGTACTTGAACCAGACGCTAGAAATTGCATACCCGTACGTGACCATCGAGGGTGAGCTGTCGAATCTGCGAATCAGCAAAAACAAGTGGGTGTATTTTGACCTGAAAGATGAAGCCAGCAGTGTGAAGTTTTTTGGCACGGTGTACAGCTTGCCCGGGCCGCTGGAAGACGGCATGGTGGTGCGGGTGAATGGCAATCCGCGGCTGCACAATTTGTATGGGTTTAGCGTGAACGTGCAGACGATTGTGCCGGTTGGCGAGGGGGCGCTGCGCCGTGCGGCCGACCTGCTGGCGGCCAAATTGCAGGCCGAGGGGTTGTTCGACCTGGAGCGGAAGCGAGCCTTGCCGTATCCACCGGCGCGGATTGCTTTGGTAACGGCGGCTGGCTCGGCGGCGTATGTCGATTTTATGAAGATTTTGAATGCCCGCTGGCGTGGCGTGACGGTGGACCACTACGACGTGCAGGTACAGGGTGAACCGGCCGTAGGGCAAATTGTGGCGGCGATTGCAGCCGTGAACGCTGCCGCTGAAGTGCCGGATGTGCTGGTGCTAACCCGCGGCGGTGGCAGCGCAGATGACTTAGCGGCGTTTAGTAGTGAACAAGTTACTCGAGCGGTGGCGGGCAGCCGGGTGCCGACGTTGGTGGCGATTGGCCACGAAGTGGATGTGAGTTTGGCGGAGCTGGCGGCGGACCAACGGGCTTCGACACCCTCTAATGCGGCGGAATTGTTGACGCCGGACCGGGCGGATGTGCTGCGGCAACTCAAAAGCGTGCGCGCCGATTTAGGCGATTCGTTAATTCGATTGGTGGCCGACCGCAAGGCTTGGCTTTCCCAGCAGCGTACGGAATTGCATCGGGGCCTGCAGTCTTCGTATCAATCCGCCGCGTTCTGGCTGCAAGCAACCAAGCAGCTGCTGGAAGCGTACAATCCGACTGCGGCGCTACAGCGTGGCTATGCGCTGGTGCGAGTAGGCGGCGTGCTTGTGAAGCGTATCGGCCAGTTGCAAGTTGGAAATGCGCTCACAATCACCTTGAGCGATGGCTCGGTCGAGGCTACAATTACTGCTACGAAGGAGCAAAAGCATGGCGAAAAAGGATGAATTTGACTACAGGGCGAAAGCGGCGAAACTAGAAAAAATTGTTGCAGATTTGCAGGACCCAGACATCCAGATAGATGAAGCCACCAAACTACACGCTGCGGGGCTACAGCTGGCCGGCGAAATTGAAACCTACCTAAACCAAGCCGAAATCACCGTGAAAAAACACGTAGCCTAAAAACATGCTGGCGCTCTTTATTGTCATTTTTGCGTTGCTCATCGCCTTTGCGGGGGTAATTGTGCGCGGGGCGCCGTATTTGCCAACGCTGCGGAGGCAAACGGGCATGGCGCTGGAGTTGTTGGACTTAAAACCGGGGCAGACGCTGCTGGAACTGGGTAGTGGCGACGGCACGGTGCTCATTGCCGCGGCTCAAAAAGGCCTGAACGCGGTTGGCATCGAACTCAACCCGTTTCTAGTGGCCACCGCGTGGCTACGAACTCGGAAGTACCGCAAGCAAGTCCGAATTATCTGGGGCGATTTGTGGCTGGTTGACTGGCCGCCGCACGACGCGGTGTTTGTATTTTTGCTGGAACGGTTTATGTCGCGGTTGGACAAGCGCATGCAGACAGACAAAAAACTGCTGGCCAGCTTCGCCTTCAAAATTCCGGGCCGGAAAGCGGTCGCAGAAAAATCCGGCGTGTTTTTGTACCGCTATTAGCCGGCGCCCAAACAGATGATAGAATAGGCGGTATGGACAACGTACCGTGCACGTACCGCATTTCTGTAAAAGCTGTTGTTAAAGACGAACAGGGACGGATTTTGTTGGCCCGCGAGCGCAGTGGCGACTGGGAACTGCCGGGCGGTGGGCTGGACCACGGCGAAGAACCTCGGGCTGGGCTAGAACGCGAAATAGCCGAGGAAATCGGCTGCAAAGTAGACTGGATGAGCGACCAACCGGTACGGTTCTGGACTACCTTCAAAGACGTTGGCGCCGGCGACCTAAAATGGTTTGGGTTTGTGTGCTATGAAGCCAAAATTTCTGGCGAACTTAAACCCGCCGTCAGCGGGGACGGCGAAGCCGAAGAGCTGCGCTATTTTACGCCAGAAGAAGCCAGAAAACTGCAGCTGCACGTGAACACGGCGCCTTATTTTGCGGCCGAGTAACCCCGCGAGCCCGGGACGTATTAGCCGGCTGCGAAGGCGGATGGTAGAATGGGTCGGTAATGCTGAAGGGCTTTAGTAAATACCGACTGGTTTATAGCCATTTATGGCAGACCTACGGCCGACACTGGCAGGTACAGGTTAGTTTTGCTATGCGCATCATAAGCCGGCTGTGTTACCTGGTGGGTATGCCGGTTGCACTCAGCCTCATCATCACTGATCTGTCGAAGGGCCAGTTTGGCAAGGCGGAGCAGGCGGTGCTGTTGTTTGCGTCGTTTTCGCTGTTTATTGGCATCCTTTCGCCGCTTACCAAGTACGTGGGCATGCTGGGGGAGAACAAAGCCTACCGGGTGATTACTGGTAACTATTTTTCGCGGCTTGTGTCGGCTGATTTGGATTACTTTAATTCAAACCTGGCAGGTTACCTGACGACGGCCACCAGGCGTACGTGGACAGCTGCACGATACTGGTGCGCACCCTGCGCGACCGCTACTTAAACACGGTTTTGAGCATCTTGCTGCCGCTCGGCGTCAAGCTTTCCGGTGGCCAGAAACAGCGCATCGCCATCGCCCGAGCGGTGCTGCAACGTTCGCCGATTATGGTATTAGACGAAGCCACCAGCGCACTTGATAGCGAAAGCGAGCAAATCATCAAAGATTCATTCGCCAAGGTGCTGAAGGGTAAAACGGCGATTGTGATTGCGCACCGCCTGAGCACGCTGTCCGAAATGGGTTCAATTGAAAATTGTGACTCGGTGGGGTACCATAAGCACTATGAAGAATCTAAGGGGGGAGCGGGGCAGCATGAACGTGCTGCTGTTGCCGGTAGTTGTGCTAGCGGTGCTGTTTGTGGCGGCCGCGAGTTTTGCGGTCTGGGCGTTTGCCGGCCGGGCTGACTACAAAAACCACAGTGACGCCAAAGTAAACGCGGCGGTGGCGGACAACACCAAGACGGTGCAAACGGCCGACGCGGTAAAGTACGCCGAAGAGGCCAAGAGCCCGCTGACCGTATACGCTGGGTCCGATGCCTACGGCGGCATCAAGGTTAGCTACCCCAAGACTTGGAGCGCGTACGTTGATACCAGTGGCAGCGGCACGCCACTGAACGCCTATTTCCATGCCGACTATGTGCCGTCCGTCAACTCCAAGCAGACCTACCAGCTGCGGGTACAGGTGACCTCGCAGTCATACGACCGTGAGCTAAGCAAGTACAACACCTACGTCACCAGGGGTGTGGCCACGGCAGCACCGTACGCGCTGCCGAAGGTGCCGAGCATCACCGGCACACGCTTAAGCGGTGCTATCTTTACCGGCCAAAACGCCGCGCCCGGCACGATGGTACTGCTGCCCATGCGCGACAAGACGCTGGAAGTATGGACTGAATCAAACGACTTTTTGAACGACTTCAACACCTACGTGTTGCCGAACCTGACATTCTCGCCTTAAGGGCGGCAGCATCCGAAACTACAACACATTTTGGGTGCTCGGCCGTGGTGTGTCCTGGCTTGCCCAGTGTATACTTAGGAGGTAGTTTAAGTTCGAGGGTAGCAGGCAAGCTTTACATGCAGCGGTCCGGGGATAGTGCGCAGCTAAACGGCCAGGAACAGTTGTTCTTGGGGCTTGTGGAGCAGCTTGCCCGGCCATTTTTGCAGGTTAGCCAGCTGGCGGAATTGGCCGCGGGTGATGACGCCGAAACGGCGAAGCTGCGCTGGCAAATGGTGCAGGTGATTAGCCAGTCATCGTTGCAGCTGGTGGAAAGTTACGCGCTGAACTTGCGGCTGCACAGCAACGTCGCGGCACTGGAGCTGGAGCCGGTGACGGTTTCGGCACTGCTGTACGACACGGCTGAAGCCCTGCGGCCATTTGCCAAACAGTACGGGGTTGATTTGGAACTGGAAACCTCCGGGCGGTTGCAGCCGGTGCTGGCCGACCGGGCAGTGCTGCAGTCGGCCATGGTCAGCCTGGGGCAGGTGTTTGTGCTTTCGCAGGCCGAATCGGATGAACCGTCGGCGGTGCGTTTGAGTGCCCACCGCAGCCGGTACGGCGTGGTGGCGGGGTTGTACGGGCATTTGCCGCAATTGGGCGCAGACACGCTCCGGCGGGCACATGCCTTGCAGGGCAGGGCGCGCCAGCCGTTGCAGCGGTTAGTAAGCGGCCCGGCAGCCGGGGTATTTGTGGCGGATTCGCTGCTGCGGGCGCTGGCGGCACGGTTGCACGTGGCGCGCTACCACAGTCTGACTGGCTTGGCGGCGACATTACAGCCAAGCAGCCAACTTCAACTAATATGACATACGTATTTGGCACATTTTGGGCGAAAAACTCCGCTCCTCACTCCACCGTACTTCTAGTACGGCTCCGTTCCGGTGCTCCTTTTTCATCCCAAACTGCACTCAAATACGTACGTCATGGGGGCGTTCGATAGCATGCGCATATTACTTGTGGAACCAGACAGATTGCAGGCCGGCATATTCACCGAAGCCTTACGGCGCGACGGCCACGAGGTCGCCCACGCAGTTTCGGCGCAAGACGCCGTGCACGCGGCCGACGGAGCCATGCCCGACGTCGTGATTTTGGAATTGCAGCTGCCGCACCACAACGGCATCGAATTTTTATATGAATTCCGCAGCTACGCCGAGTGGCTGCACATCCCGGTGGTGGTGCACACCTATGTGCCGCGGCACGAACTCACGCCGGCCGCGACCATGCGCCGCGAACTGGGTGTGGTACGCGTGCTCTACAAGCCAGCGACCAGCTTGGGCCAGCTGTGCACGGCTGTGCGCGCCCTCACGCCGGCGGTACCATGAACCAGCAGCAGGTTACGACTGGCATCGTGCTTACCCGGGTTGATTACGGCGAGGCCGACCGCATCATCATCTTCATTACACCGGATGCCGGCAAGCTGCGTCTGATGGCCAAGGGCGTGCGGAAGGTGAAGAGCAAGCTGGCGGGCGGGGTGGAGCTGTTCAGCATCTCGCACATCACGTACATTCGCGGCCGGTCAGAAATTGGCACGCTGGTCTCTAGCAGGCTGCAAACGCACTATGGGCGTATCATCGAAAACATCGACCGGACTATGGCCGGGTATGAAATCATCAAACAATTAGGGAAGGCGACGGAAGATGAGCCGGAGGCCGACTATTTCCATCTGCTGGAACAAGCCTTTGCCGCGTTGGACAGCCCTGAAACACCACTGGAGCTCATCACCGTATGGTTCAGTGCCCAGCTGCTGCGCCTAAGCGGCCACACCCCCAACCTGCAAACTACACCGGACGGTACCAAACTGGCGGCCAGCCAAACCTACGAATTCAGCTTTGACGACAGTGCGTTCGTGCCCCGCGAAGCCGCACCGTACGCCGCTGACCACATAAAATTCCTGCGCCTAACCTTCAGCGGCAACCAGCCCACGGTGCTGGCAAAGGTCACGGGCGCCTCCCGGCTCGCCAAAGCCACCGGCCAGCTCGTTATGCTCATGCGCCAGCAGCACCTGCGCTTTTAGGTGTACCAGGGCACCGCCTGTGAGGATTGTCACCTCGCTGCAGCCCACCCGCGCGTATAGTCAAACTACAGCAGGAGGCCTTAGGAACGGATGCTGCAAGTGGAAAGCGCGGTCGCATGCGAAGGCGGGAACGGCACGTACGAAGTGTTGCTGCATTTCCTGCGGTTCCGGCGGCAGGCAGGATTTATGCGGCTGCTGCTGCCCAGCCGGCCAGACAAAGTCGAACGCGAGCTGGACATGGCCGGGGGCATACCGGACCCATGGGCCATCATCGAACTGGCGGAGGGTGTGGCCAACCAAAAGCAGCAGCTAAAACGAGTAGGGGCGCCGGCCATTACCAGCCTGGTGCGATACTGCGAACGGGCGACACATGCTGACGGCGTGCGAACTGGTACGGGCGGGCGGCGGCTGGAAGCGGCAGCGCGTATCATCTGGGTGCCGCACAATGCCGCGCGCATCGCAGTCCATGCTTGGCTGACGGAGCTAAACCATCAGGGCATAGGCCAGGCTGAGGCAGTCAACCCCGTCATCGACAGCTTGAGCCCCGTAGTGTCCGCGCCGCTAACCCGCAGCGAAGCACAGTGGGCGCACGACCGGCCGCGGGCCGAAGCCATCCATGCCTTGCCGTCCACCAACCCCGGCAACATCATTTTTGCGCTGGTGCAC
>DATIIC010000014.1:0-146075 GCA_035480095.1 Saccharimonadales bacterium (SeqCode)
CATCCAAAAGGGCCAAGCCGTTGCTCGAAGTGGGCACTCGCTCGAAGTACCCGTTGGCGATGAAATGGTCGGCCGTGTCTGGGATGCCCTGGCACGACCAATCGATGGTAAGCCGCAATTGTCCCCGGAAGTGCTCGCCAAAATGCCCAAGCGTTCCATTTTCCGCCCGGCCTTCCAGGAAACCAGCCTTAAAAACCGGCCGGACGAAATTTTGGAAACCGGTATTAAGGTGCTGGATTTCTTCACCCCGTTCGTGAAGGGCCGCAAGATTGGCATCGTCGGTGGTGCCGGTGTGGGCAAGACCGTGCTCACCATGGAGATGATTAACAACGTGGCCGAAGGCTCCGGCGCCATTTCCATCTTCGCCGGCATCGGTGAGCGCATCCGCGAGGGTCACGAACTGTATGACACGCTGAAAAACAACGACCTGCTAAAGACCACGGCCATGTTCTTCGGCCAGATGAATGAAAACCCGGTGCAGCGCTCCCTAATCGCATTGAGCGCTATTACGTTGGCCGAGCACTTCCGCGACGATAAGAAAAAAGACATCTTGCTGTTCGCCGACAACATGTACCGCTACATCCAGGCGCGCAACGAGGTTTCGACCATCATCGACCAGACGCCAGCCGAGGGTGGCTACCAACCCACGATATTCAGCGACGTAAAAGCCATGGAGGACCGTTTAACGACCAACGAAAACGGTTCAATTACGGCGCTGCAGACCATCTACGTACCGGCCGATGACACCTCCGACCCGGCGGTGCAGATGATTCAGCACGAGCTGGACTCAATCATCGTCTTAAGCCGCGCAGTGGCGGCGCAGGGCATTCGCCCGGCGGTGGACATCAACCTGTCCAGCTCGTCGCTGATGACCCCGGAAATCGTCGGCGAGCGGCACTACATGCTGAACGTACGGGTGCTGGCCATCTTGCAGAAGTACAACAGCCTGAAGGGCATCATCGCCATCATCGGTGAATCCGAACTGTCCGCCGAAGACCGCGACGATTACAACAAAGCCAAAAAACTCATCCAGTACTTTTCCCAGCAATTCAATGTGATGGAAAAGATGACCGGCATACCCGGCGAGCACCACACCCGCGAAGATACCCTGAACGGCATCGAGGAAATCATAGTCTAATGCCTAAGCGCACCCTAGCCAGTACCGGCGAAATCGTCGACGTCGAAAAAAAGGACATGACCGATGCCCAGCGGGCAGCCGCCGACGCCAGCGCGCCGACCATGAAGGTGAAGGTATACGCGCCGTTCCGCATGTATTTTGAGGGCCTGGCAATTAGCCTGACGGCCGAGAACGAAACCGGCCCGTTCGACATCCTGCCGCACCACCACAACTTCCTGTGCATGCTCGTCCCCTGCGAGCTCATCATCAAAACGCCCGACGGCGACAACAAAACCATCAAAATCGCCCGTGCCCTGATGCACGTCAAAGCCGAACAAGTCACTGTATTTGTTGACGTCTAGTTTCGAGCACTTTGCGTATTATACCATTTATATGGTATAATATTATTATGAGCTATGGCCCTACGCTTGCGGAAGTGCACGAAGCCCCAGGCGTATCTGGTTACGAAGAGTATCGTGCACTCTTACACGAGGGACTATTAAACGGCTATACAATTCCTTACCCGCTAGTGCATGCAGTTGTGCGCTCCATGTATCCCACTGCCGATAGTTTCGAGCCATTTGTAATAGATTGCCTGGATGTTGCTGCGGTGCAGGTAAAACACTATCTAAGTCAGGGCGGGGACCCTTCGTATGGCAACATTAAACCAGTCAGCGGAGTGCTCTTGCCAAGGCTGCGCATTCCTCGCGCCTGCTTGAATGCTGCCTGGACAGAGCACTCAATATGCTTGCCAGAGGATGGTATTGTAGACGACCCGCTCTTGCCTCGACGCGTTCCGGTAGCCCAATACCTCACGTTTATGTTCGGTGATGATGCGGAACTAGTCCGGCTCACTACGTACAAGCCCTGGAGCGGAGCTGCCACGTACGAGCAGTCTGATTATTAGCTGGTGATGAAGTAATCGAAGGCAAAGGTCTGGTTGCCCGCGGCGGCGTTTGTGGTGCAGAGGCTGAAACCGTTGACGTCCCGGGTGACGTAGTAATTAAGGTTGCCGGCGGTCGAGTTCACGGGCGACACGATGACGTGCGGGGTGCTGGTGAACGGTTTGTTGAAGGTGACGCTCAAAAAACAGCCGGCGATTGGCCCGCTGCCGCTGTTGATGTTGATGGTGCCCGTAGTGTCGCTGCCGTTGATGGATGCGCTGCCGCCCACACCCAGGACCGATGGGTTGATTTGCCGCCCAGGTGAGGCCCCGGTGAACGAAATGTGGTTCGGCACCTCGAGCACGCCGTTGCCGCTCATGGTGATGTGCGTGGCGGTCAGCTGCCCGACAGTGACGGGGCCGTTGAAATCTGCCGCACCGGCCACGTTCAGCCCGGCCTGGAGCGTCACTAACCCCTGGAGGGTGCTGCCTTGCTGTACCTGCAGGCTGGCGATTTGGGTGGTGCCTAGGTTGGCGGTGTTGGAAACAATCAAATCTGGCACTTCAAATGTACCGCCCAGCTGGATGGTGCCGGCGACGTTTAAGTTGCTGCGCACCAGCACCTGGCCGCTAAAGACGGCGTTGCCCTGCACGGTTAGGGTTTGGCCGGTGTCGCCGACGGTGGCGTCGGAGTTAGCCAGGTTCTTTAGGTCTTCCTGGGTGAGGTTTTTACTGGTGAGGTTCGGCACTTTCGGCGCCTTCTTGCTGTTGAGGTAACTGACGATGCTGACGGCGGCGGCAATGATGACTACCAACAGGAACAACAGCAGGTAGACGTTGAAGCGCTTCAGGAATGCTTTGATGGCGTTCGGTTTTTTGGCCGGCTTGGCCCCGGGTGCGGGGGTGGTGCCATCGGCGTTGGTGGTGGTTTCGGACGCGCCAGATTCGCCCAGTTCCTCGTTGGTCTTTTCGAGGGCATCTTTGGGCGTGGCTTGCTCATCAGACGGCTTTTTGTCGCCCCCCGCTGTGGGTTGTGCTGGTTTTGGTTCCTCTGCCATAGTCTATTTACTGCGGTTGAAACGCTTACGTTAATGATACTAAAAACTGCGGTCGTAAGCCAGCTGAACCACAAGCGGATTTGAATTTGGCTGCAAAGTCTACGATAATAAGAAAAGTTGTAGGCACTTCATGAGACACCAAAACGACGTAAAAGGAGCACGCTACCGCCGTCCCGGCCAAATTCTGGCACTGGCGCTAGTGTTGTGCATGGGTTTTATGGGCTCCGCCACTGCCAGCCAGAGCTCATCGCCAAACTACCAAGTGGACCAAACGCAGTTCGGCTCGGGCAGTTCACTGCACGACTGCTCTAGCGGCTATTGTGCCAAGACCGCGGTGGGCGACGCGGTGGTGGGCGGTGCCAGCAGCGCCAACTTTGCGGCTACCTTTGGTAGTAACACTACCGATGAGCCGCTGCTGGAAGTCATCGTGGGTGGCGGCAACCAGGACATGGGCACATTGGACATTTCGCACACCGGCACCGCTACCAGCCTCATTCGGGTGCGCAGCTACTTTAGCAATGGCTACGTTATGCAAATTACCGGCACGCCACCCAGCCAGGGTGTCCACGCGCTAACGGCGCTCTCCACGCCAACTACTTCGCACCAAGGGGCGGAGCAGTTTGGCATCAACTTGGCAAACAACACCTCGCCGGACATCGGTGCCGGCCCGACACAGGTGCTGGCAGGGCAGAGCGTGGGGCAGGTGGCCAGTGACTACAGCGGCGCGGACCTATTCAAATACATCGAGGGCGATGTGGTGGCCAGCAGTGACACCAGCAGCAGCGAGACGGATTACACCATGTCGATGATAATCAATGTCTCGAACGTTACGCCCGGCGGCCGCTACAACGGCGTCTTCTCGGCTGTCGTCGTCCCGCTGTACTAGTAGGGGACTGCCTGGACGAGCCTGTGGATAAACCCCTTGTGGTTAAAATTACGCCGTGCTACAATCCGCTCTGTACCCTATAAAACAAAAACAACAAAAGGAGAATCTATTCCTATGTATAAACTTAAAAACGTGGCGAAGCGCGGTAGCGCGTTGCTCGGTGCAGTGGGACTGCTGGCCGGAATTGGTACTTCCGCCCTGCCGGCCTTTGCATCGGCCGACGCGTTAAACCCGCTGACCGAGCGCAGCTTGACGCTCTCCAGCTCTTCGCCGGGTTGGTCCTACTTGGACGGTTCCGGCAACACGCTGTACGCACCGCCGCATAGTGGTGCGAACGGCCAGAAGACTGGTGAAACGTTCAGCTTCCGGTTCAGCTCATTCAGCAAAACCATTAAAGCTGCAACATTCCAGTTCTGTACTACGCCAGCCGGCACGTGTGTTTCACCCGGTGATAACGGCCACAACGTCATTAATAAATTGAGTGACGGTACGCCAATAGTGGGAGCTACTGCCGACATTACATCTGGCTCTGCCGCAGTCGTAGGTACTAACACACTCTGGGACACCGCCGGCACGAAGATTATGCCCGGTGCTACCATTAAAACTCCCGGCGGCCACACCTACACCGTTTTGAGTGTTACCGACGACACTCACCTGACTCTGACTGCCAACGCCGGCTTTACCGAAACCGGCATAGTGTTTGGTTACGAAAACAATAACGACACTACAAGCACGAGTGACCTGAACGTTGTTACTGCGTCACCTGCTGAATCAACCGGCCTCCAGTGGACGGCCATACAGGCCGCGGCTAGTAAGACGCCTCTTCGTGACAACAGTCAGGGTAACTTTGTCGTGCTGCACGAAAACAGTACTTCCGGCCCGCCGGTAGACTGGAGCAGCTACACCCTATCTAGCGGATGGACGATGACCAAGAGCAACAGTGAAACGGGTGACATTTCTACGGGTGACGCAACTGCTAAGAATAACTTGATTACCCTCAAAAATGCAGGTGGCCAAGCTTTGACCGGCACCACTGGTGACTACTGGAAGATAATCTTCTTCGGTACCGACACCAACTACATCACGAACCCCGGTTCCGGTGCATTCTTCGTACGCATGAACAGCTACAATGACGACACTACTCTGGACGACAATACATTGGTCGACGGTGGTGTGACGGTAGCGAACGTCATGAACGAATCCATCACCATCCAAACGAAGGTTCTGGAAACCATGGACTTCTCGGTTGGTGTGAAGGACCCCGACACGTTCAATGACTCTGTCCTGACACCTCTCGGCCTTCCGGCCCATGGTCAGTGCAACACCCTGCTGATGGCAGACCCAACAGCCCCGGGTGTAGTAGACGCCACAACCTACAACGCCCAGCCGCACAACGTGCTGAAGCTAGGTGACGCGAACGCTGAGTACTCACTAAAGACTAGCCAGGCATACACAGTGGATTCCTACTGGCGCCTGAGCTCCAACTCTAGTGGTGGTGCCACAGTGTACTACACCGGTCACACGCTGACCAACACAGAAAACGACCAGATTACGCCAATGAACGACACGACGGCCGGTGGTACGGCATCCGTCCCTGGTACCGAACAGTTCGGTCTAGGCATTGCCCAAACAGGCGCGGGTGTCGACAACGTGAACCACTCGGACTTCTACAATGTAACGGGTGACACCTATGGTACAGATAATGGTAACAACGCTACATACAACGGTGATTACGCCGACTTCGTAGCGAACGGCCCAAGTGGTACTGGCTACACCGATTTCTACGCCCACACGCCTCGCTTGTACCCGCTGGACCCCGACACTGTCGCCAACCACTATGGTCACGCAGGTGATGGCACGCCTAAGTACGCCTTTAACGCACACGCAGACACCTACGCAATTCCGATTGCTTCGGAAAACACCGATGTGGTGAACTGTGTGACCGCAAAGATGCGCTACATCGCGAACATCGCTGCGACCACCCCAGCTGGTATCTACACCACAAAGATTAACTACGTAGCTTCTCCTCAGTACTAGACACAGTCTCTAGCAAATAACACGCCACATAGTTTGGCAGGAACTTGAAAGCAAAAAGGCTCGGACATAGTTTCCGGGCCTTTTGCTGTGTTTAGAGCTCATCTTAAGCATCTCATTCCGGCTAAAAACCGCAGCCTTGCAGGCCGCTGTGCCCGTATCGCGCGTCGCCGTAACTACAGTTACGCCTCCTTCCGCTACGAACACAGCAACCTACAATCTGCAATTTTTATCTCGAAAGCAGATGTTGAGATGAGCTCTACAACTTGCTTACGGTTTAGTACAATAGGGACATGCAAATGTTTAGGCGGCTGTACCTTGGGCTGCTGTCGTGGCGTTGGGTGATTGTGCAAAGCCTGCTGCTAGTCGTGGTTGGCTGTTTTGCATACTCGACTGCGCAGGCTAGGATTGTCATTCGGTTTGAGCCGCGGTCACTGTTTGTGTACGACATTAACCCGGGCGCCACCACTAAGTACCTAGTGACGCTAGGCTACACCACCCAGACCAGCATCGGCTCGCTAGATATGCAGTTCTGCATTGACCCCATTCCGTATGACCCATGCGTGGCCCCGGCTGGGCTGGATGTCTCAAATGCCGTACTGTCCGACCAAACTGGTGAAACGGGCTATACACTCCAGGTCTTGTCATCGAACCATGTACTGCTAACCCGCACGCCGGCGGTCGTGGGCAACACGCTCTCTACCTATACACTCGATAACATCGTGAACCCAACGTTTTACACGCATTCGTTTTCGATTCGTTTGAGTGACTACGCGAGTACCGATGCCAGCGGACCCATCGTTGACCTGGGGTCGGTGGTGACGCAAATAACCAATCCCATCATCATCGAAACCCAGGTGCCGCCGCAGCTTATTTTCTGCGTGGCGGCACAGGTAGACCAACTCTGCGCCAATCCCCAAGGCGGTAATTACACCGACATGGGTTCTCTGCAGCCGGACAGGACGCTGATGGCGACATCCCAAATGGCGGCGGGCACCAATGCCTCGAACGGATACACCATACAAGTGTTTGGCACGACCATGGCCGCGGGTACTCATGTAATAGACGCGCTTGCCGCGCCCACGGCTAGTGCCATGGGCAATAGCCAGTTCGGGATTAACCTAGTGGCAAATACCGACCCGGTGCTGGGCAGGGATCCGGACGGTCCCTTTACAAACGCCACCGTGGACCCTAACTACGACACGCCAAACTTGTTCATGTACCAAGACGGCGACGAAGTGGCCAGCGCGCCGGCCGTCAGCCTCATCCGCCGCTTTACCGTCAGCTACATCGTAAACAGCCCGCCAAATATTCGCCCCGGTGTCTATACCACAACACTTAGTTACGTATGCACCGGTAGGTTCTAACGAGCTTAAGGAATGCAGCAAATTGATGTAATTTATTACATAATTGGCGGGCAGCGCTCGTCCTATCAGAATTGATATGGTAGAATTGTGCTTATTGTTAGAAAGTAAACAGTGAGAAACAGATTAATGAAGAAGCGTTTTTCTAGTATCTTGGGCGCCGCGCTGGCGGTATTGTTTAGCGTGGTAAATGTGATGCCGGTATCTGCGGCACAGGGGTCTTCGGGCCTCAGCATCACGCCGAAAAAGAACTACATCATCAAGCCCGGGCAAACTATCACCGATAAGTTGACGATTGGCAACCTGGACAAGGAAAACGATTTGGCAATCACGCTGCGCATGATTGACTTTACCTTCACAAACCTGTCTGGTACGCCAAAGCTCAGCCTTGCGCAGAATGCACCGCAGACCCCGTGGTCGCTCAAACCATTCACCACATTGCCTAAAACAGTTACGGTGCCGGCTAGCCAGACAAGGACAGTTGAATACAGTATTACCATCCCGAAGAACCAGGGTGCCGGCAGCTACTACAGCGCCATTTTGTACCAGGCTGGTGGTGCCAATGGTGGTAATGTTGCCCTGAACGCTTCCGGCGTAACGCTGGCATTCGTTTCGGTACCGGGTACGGTTAGCGAAAACATGAAGCTGCAGAAGTTCGGGGCTTACACCTCTGACGACCAGGGTACGACCGGCCACTATACGTTTATTGCCACCGGTGGCACACCAAAAATGGTCGCCTACGCGCTAAAGAACGAAGGTAACGTGTTCGAAAACCCGGCCGGCAATGTTGTGATTAAGGACATGTTCGGCCACCAGGTGGCGAATGTGATTACCAATCCGAACCAATCACTGGCGCTGCTTGGTCAGACCCGGCTGTTTACTACCTGTATTAGAACCGTACAGCAAAAAATTCAGGCCTTGGGCGGGACAAGTAAAAATACCGCCTGTGCCGACCCCCATATGTGGCCCGGCCGCTACACCATGCACCTGGATGCTTTCTATGGCCAAAACGGCAACCTGAGCAAAGAAATTACCGCGGACGCCGTGGTGTGGATTCTGCCTTGGTGGTTCCTCATCTTGTTGGTCATTGTGCTTGGCGCGCTTACTTACGGTATCTGGTGGACACAGCGCAAGCTAAAAGCACTCGTCCGCGGCACTACGTACAAGTCCGGCCGCGGCTTTAGCCGCCGCTCGGCGCGCTAGTCCTTGGCCAATCACCTCCAGCGGGGTAGAATAAACATAAGCTATGTGGGCGCGTCTGCAACGTCAAAAACAAACACTTAGAAACCGGTTACACGCGGTATTGTGGCTGTCGTGCTTGCTAACGTTCGCTTCGCCCGGAGTCGCCAGTGCCATCACGCCGCTACCCATCCCGCCGCCCGGCGTGGGGTCGTACGGCCTGGAGGCTACCAAATTGCAGCCGCCACCCACCACTTCGGCTACTATCGTTACGCCGAATGACGGTTCGTCATTTACGGATTCACCCATTACCGTTAGCGGCCTGTGTACCACCGACCTCATCGTGCAGATTTATGACAACGGCGTGCTGGTGGGCGCCATCGACTGCGTAAACGGCAGTTTTAGCATCCAGGTCAGCCTGTTTACGGGTAAAAACGACCTCACAACCATCCAGTTCGACGACCTGGGTCAGGCTGGACCGCAGGGCAACACGGTTAGCGTTACCTACAACAACGCCAACTTCCAGGCCTTCGGTACGCTCATTACCCTCACCAGCAACTACGGCCGCCGCGCCGCCAACCCCGGCCAGACGCTCACCTGGCCGCTGCTGCTTTCCGGCGGCACCGGGCCATATGCGTTTAGCATCAACTGGGGTGACGGCAGTGCGCTGGACCTAAAGAGCGTGGCGCTGGCCGGCGAGGTGGACTTCTCGCACGTTTACGACAAATCGGGTATTTACCACGTTACTTTCAAGGTTACGGACGTAAACGGCGTCAGCGCCTTCCTGCAGGTGGTGGCAGTGGCGAACGGCAAGCCGGAGCAAACCACCGGCGAAACCAAAAAGACCATCGTCACCATAACTAAGATATTGTGGTGGCCAGCGGTGATTTGCCTCATTTTGCTGCCCGCCGCCTACTGGTTGGGCCGCCGCAGCCAGCTAGTCAGCCTCCACAAAAAGCTCGAACGCGACATTGCCAACTACAAAGAACTGTAGGGGTTGTGGGCCGGGGTCTCGAAATCTGTGGAAAGTCTGTCAAGGAGTTTTTACTTCTTCACCCCTGTACGGCGGTAAAACTGTGGATAACTTGTCAAGGGGAATGCAGAAAAGTCTTGCGTAGGCCAGCATAAGCGTGATATAAACAGGAATGTTACAAACAAAATAAAAAGGAAATAGTAAGCATGAAATCTATACGATTGCTGGATAGACGGGTCGGATACACCCTGTCTTCCATAGGTTTATTGCTGGGCGTAGTGGCTCCGTCACTAATGCCCGCATTTGCTTCTGCCACCACATTGGCGTCCAGAAGCATTACATTAAGTAGCTCGGTGGCTGCTGCCTCGGGTGTGTCATACGACATTAAGTTTACTGGGGCGTCCACCCACGACATTAGCGGCACTAACCCCAATGAAGGTGGTGTACTCATCGGCTTCTGTAGCAACAGCCCGCTGATAAATACATCATGTACGCACCCAGCTGGCCTTGACACAACCGGTGTTAGCGTTACGAACGTTAAGTACAACGGTAGCGCTGCTAGCGGCAACGGCTCCGCTGCATCCCTGACCTTTAACGGTACTGCCCATAGTGGCGTCAAGTGGACTGCAGGCGCCGACTACACGGGTGGCCAGACACTTGAAATGACCCTGACAGGTATCCATAACCCAACTGCCGCCGGTACGTTCTATGTCCGTATGACTACCTACTCGGATGATACTACGCTGGCTGGCGGTACGACCGCTACCTCGCTAGGCACCTACATGGATGACGGCGCCGTAGCGCTTAGCACTACCAGCGCGGTCGGCGTAACCGCCTACGTACTAGAAAGCATGACCTTCTGCGTCTCGAAGGGTAACATGGGTGACACGGGTAACGGCTCCGCCGTTAGCAGCCAAGCCGCACCGAGTGAAAACTGTGGTTCCGGCGAAGCAAGCTGTCCGGCTGATCCGGGTTGCGTCATTGCACCTAGCATGACCCTAGGCCAACAGAGCGGCGCCGTGAATGCGCTAAGTCCCACTGCTGTGAGCACTGGCCAGACTTACGCCCAGCTTTCCACGAACGCTGCAAGTGGCGCAATAGTTAACCTAAAGAGTGATGCCACAAGCTGTGGCGGTCTGTACCGCAACGGCAATACGGCCAACTGTAACATTGCCCCCCAAACTAGCTCAGGCTCAAGCACACTGGTAGCTGGCGTGTCGGACTTCGGCCTGATAGTCGGCAGTGCGGCTGCAGCTCCGCTGGTAAACGGCAGCGGTGGCACCGGCAGCGGCACCATTACAACCGGCACTGGCTACGACAGCTCACACTACTTCATCGACTATGTGGCAGGTAACGGAACGGGCGTTACGAGCACTTTTGGCTCCGAGATTTTCCACTCGACTGCACCAGTCAACAACATGAACGTCCCGGTTACGTTTGGCGCAAGCATCAGCCCGACTACCCCAGCAGGTATTTACGGCGCAACGCTTAACATGATTGCGACCGGCACCTTCTAGGCCATTCTAGATTGCCCTCCAAATACCCCGTAGCAATACGGGGTATTTGTTTTGTAAAGGCCGCTTGCGTCTGTTATGATGATACTAACGAAACGAAAAGTGAGGGGACATTTAGCATCGTGAAACGAGCCAATTTACGCAGCCAGTTATTGGGTCTGGCGCTGGGCGTGGTTTTGGTTGGTGGGCAATTGAGCGGCAGTGCGTTCGCCGCTCCGGCCAAAGCTCCAGTAAGTAGCGACCCTAGCAAGAATAATGCCAATAGCATCAAAGTATCGCCACTGCGGACAGATGTAGCCCTCGACCCAGGCGGGTCTGCAGTTGTCAAGATCTACGTCACGAACATTACCGATGAGCCAGTAGTGTATAAGCCCATCGAAAATGACTTCGTGGCTGGTGACGAAAAAGGTACGCCCAGCATCATCCTGGACGAAAACAGCTATGCACCCAGCCACAGCCTGAAGCGCTTCATGGTGCCGCTTTCGAACATTACAGTGGCTGCTGGCGCAATGCAAGAAGTAGACTTGCATATAGCCGTCCCCAAGACTGCCCAAGCTGGCGGCTACTTCGGTGCTGTCCGATTTGCGCCGGCAGGTAGCGGCAATCAGCCGCTGGTTTTGGCATCTGGTGTGGCATCGCTAGTGCTTCTGACGGTGTCTGGCCCGACAGTCGAACAGCTAACACTCACTAACTTCGATGTGCAACAAAACGGCGGCACTGCCACTAACTTCCGTACGCCGGATGACCTTTCGCTATTGGTGCGCTTCCAAAACAAAGGCAACGTGCAGGTAGCCCCGTTTGGCCAGATAAACGTCCAGCAAGGCAAAAAGGTGGTGTACACCTACAACTTCAATCAGGACGACCCCAAGGAAGAAATTCTGCCAGATAGTGCCCGCCGCTGGCAGGTACCACTGAAGCACCTCGGTAAATTCGGTAAGTATAAAATCAGCGGCACCTTCGGCTACGGCACTAAGGGCACCACCATCAACATCGAAAAAACCGTCTGGATTATCCCCACCGTTTACATCCTAGCCATCGTGGGCGGCGTGGTACTATTGGCGGTACTCGTCGGCGGCCTGTTCATGTTCCTCCGCTCCTACAAGCGTCGCATCCTCCGTTCCTCCCGCAGACGCTACTAGCCGTAAGCGCTAAAATTTGCTAAAATACTTCTTTGGTTATGAAGAAAGTATACGTTGGGATGTCCGGCGGCGTGGATTCGTCGGTTACGGCCGCTCTGCTAAAGCAGCAGGGCTATGACGTCACGGGCGTGTACATGAAAAACTGGGCGGAAGACCTGCCGGGCATGGTCTGCCCGTGGAAGCAGGACTACCAGGACGCCAAGCGCGTTGCAGTGCAGCTGGGTATTCCGTTCAAAATGTACGACTTCCAGAAGGAATACCGCCAGCGGGTGGTGGACTACATGATTGCCGAGTACCGGGCAGGACGTACGCCGAACCCGGACATCATGTGCAACCAGGAAGTGAAGTTTAAGCTGTTCCTAAACGCCGCGCTCGAAGACGGTGCCGACTTAATCGCAACAGGACACTATGCAAGGGTTCAAGACGGCCAGTTGCTGACTGCGGCGAATGTGGAGAAAGACCAAACATACTTCCTGTACCGTGTTACCGAAGATGCCCTCAAGCACAGCCTGATGCCCATCGGCGATTTCGCCACCAAAGACGAAGTGCGCGCCAAGGCAGCAGAATTTGGTTTGGCCACTGCCGGCAAAAAAGACAGCCAGGGCATCTGCTTTGTGGGCAAGGTCGGCATCAAGGACTTCCTGCTGCACGAGCTGGGTGAGCAACTCCACGGGCGCATCGTGGACCAAAACGGTGCGACAGTGGGCGAGCACGATGGCGCCATTTTCTACACCATCGGCCAGCGCCACGGCCTGCAGGTGGGCGGCGGCCTGCCATTTTACGTGGTGGGCAAAGACATGGCCAAAAACGAAGTCTACGTAACGACCAACCTAGACGACGACCGCCTGTGGCATCGCAACCTGCAACTAACCGACCTCCACTGGATAAACCAACCCCCCGAACCCGGCAAAACCTACTGCGTCCGTACCCGTTACCGCGCCCCATTAGTCGAGTGCAAAATCATTCTAGAGGACAGTCCTCTAGGTGCGGCGCGCATTGAACTTTCCGAAGACATTCGGGCGATTACGCCGGGGCAGTCGGCCGTGATTTATGACGGCGAGCGGGTGCTGGGCGGCGGCATCGTTATATAGCTTATTTAGCCGGCCGCCAAAACTCGGTCGGGTGAAAGCGCGTCCTGCGTCCACTCTATTAGGTATTCGCCGGATTTAACCACATTGGCATGGCCGTCATACGGTACGTTGGCTATCTCGGGTATAATGCTCAGGCGCTTGCAGAACCGTATGATACGCTGGACTGCCGATACCACGTTGACCGTTTCATCGGAGGGCGGATTATGCGTCCGGGCATAGGCTACCCGGGTGAAGTTGGGTATGATGACCTTTAGTAGCTTCCGGAAGAACTCACTGTCGTCCGGTGCATCCAGGTCAACTCCTTGCATTATCTTTAATTCCTCTTGCAGTCCGGTCGGCTTCTGGCCGGTCATGGTCTCGTGGTAGCTTCGCTCCGTGTTTTTCTCCGGATGCAGTCCGTGGTGCTCAATGTCCCGGTACATGCTTACGCCCCATTTAGCGAGCGTGGCGATGGCGGCCGATTCGGGCAGCGGCGCAATCACATTGCCCACGACGCCGAACTCGCCGTCACTCAGCGCGCCCGGCGAGGATATCATGGTTATACACTTAACCGGTATGCCCAGTTCCGCAGCTAGTGCCCAAGCTAGCAACCCGCCCATGCTGCGGCCAACTATGGTTATGAGTTCTACCTTGGTTACGTCGATTTGCGCGCGGATGAGGTCCGCCATTTGCTTGATGCTTGCCCCGGATTGGGAATAGTCCATAAAGCCCATCAGCAGCTCTTCGCCGGTGCTGCTGTTCGGCTTAGCAGGCAGCAGCCCGCTGGCTATCATCCAGGCCCGGGCTTCGTCGCCGGACGCTTGGTCGCCAAAACCGGGCAGGTAGACGGCGAATTCTTTTTCGTCCTTGTATTTGCGGTTTTCCAAGAGCGTGAATTTTGGTATGTCTTCGGCGAAAGCTTTGTCTTCGGCCTTAGCTACCGCCACGGCACACTTGTGGATAACCTCTGCCATCCGGCCGTACTGTGCTAATAAGACGACGGCCCCGACGTTTCCGGCCGCAGTCTTGGAGCGGCGCAAAAACTCACGCCGTCCAAAACGCTCCGGCTCTTCGTCCGGCCCCAGCCGCTTGGCGGCATCAATATCTGCTGCTAACCCGCCGAGTACTGCGTACCGTGCCGCCTGGAGGAAGTAGCGCACACGCTCTCCCAGTCTCAGACCGCTGTCTTCTTCGGGCACCTCTGGTAATTGTCCGGCCGATTCGAGGGATGTGTTGGCCAAAGGCAACACCTCTCTAGGTGCACCTTCGCCCTTCCAGGCTCCCATGCTTATCCTATATTGTACTCCATTATGCAAGTATTTTGTACAGCGGAGCGGAGCACAAGAGGTGCGTGAACCGCCGCGGGCTGGCCAGCAGGGCCTACTATGGTAAAATACCAAGCATATGCTTGATAGGTTAAAGGGGCTGAGGGATGCCGCGCTGCAGCAAGTGAAGCAGGTGCGGCCGGCCAACAAAGGTACGCAGGACAATACGCGGTATTTGATTGGCCTGGACGTGGGCACTGAATACATCAAGGCGCTGATTGGCAAAGTGGTAGAGGGCGGGGACATCGAAGTCATTGGTGTTGGCCGGGCGCGCCAGGGGCTTAGCGACATGCAAGCCGGGGCGGTGGCCGACATCGGCGCGGTGGTAGAAAACTGCGACAAAGCCCTGAATGAAGCCGAACAGCAGGCGGGGGTGAGCGCGCGCGGCGCTATCATCGGCATCGCCGGCGAACTAGTGAAGGGCACCACAACCACCGTACGGGTGGCGCGCAAACAGCCCAACAAGGTGCTAGATTTGACCGAAGTCGAGACCATCATCAAGCGCGTGCAGGAACGGGCCGAAGCCAAAGCCAAACAACAACTGGCCTGGGAGCTTGGCGGCAAAGCCATCGAAGTACGGCTGGTAAACAGCGCGCTTGTCGGCATCGAAATCGACGGCTACCCAGTCACCAACCCCATCGGCTTCCAGGGGCGGGACATTGTCGTGCAGCTGTACACCGCCTTCGCACCGCTGGTGCACATCGGTGCGTTGGAGCGTGTGGCCGAACAACTTGATTTAGATTTACTCGCCGTAGCCGCCGAGCCGTTTGCGGTCGCCCGCAGCGTGATTGGCAACGACCAGACCAACACCATGAGCGCCATCCTGATGGACGTTGGCGGCGGCACCACCGACATCGCCGTAATTAACGATGGTGGCGTGCAGGGCACCAAGATGTTCGGCATCGGCGGCCGCGCCTACACCCGCGGCATCGAACGCGAACTGAACATTGAATTTGACCTGGCCGAAAAATTGAAGTTGGGCCTGGCCGACAACAAAATCCCGCCCGCCAAAATCCCCATCGTCGAAAAGGCCCTGCAAAAAACCCTGGACGTCTGGATAGACGGCGTGGAACTTGCCCTGGGCGAATTCGACAAATTAGACCATCTGCCGCACAAACTATTACTTTGCGGCGGCGGTTCGAGCCTGGACATGCTGATGGACCGTCTGAGTAGCGATGACTGGCACCGCAAACTACCCTTCACCCGCAAGCCCGTCGTGCAGCACATCAAGCCGGAACAGGTTGTGGGCATCACCGACCAGACCGGCGACGTCACCGACCATACCTTCATAACCGCCATGGGTTTGCTGCGGGTGGGGCTCGATACGGTACAATATAATGGTACGGGCGGAAGTTCCGTCAAAGAAAAAATCGACCGGATATTACACGTCTAGCGGACGTTAAGCAGCTAAAACAATGGCTAAGATTAAGATTCAATCACTCAGCAGTACGACTGGCAAGGAAACTATCTATGTTGATGTTGACGATGAAATCACCACCGTCATCGACAAAGTCCAGGCTGCCAAGGGTAAAGTAGTTGCCCTGGTGCTGCCCAAGCGTGCCCCGGTACTGCAGAGCATCGTCAACATGAAGCTACTGAAGCGCACCGCCGATAGTGCGGGCAAGAACCTGGTGCTCATCACCAGCGAGTCTGGCCTGTTACCGCTAGCTGGCGCAGTCGGACTGTATGTGGCCAGCACACCGAACAGCAAGCCGGGCGTTCCCAGTGCCCCGGCCGGCCCAGATGATGAGCCCGAAGACGCCGATGAGCCGCTTGACATCGTCGACGGCAATGCCGGACCCGGGGGCGATGATTTTGACCCTGCCGCTGCGGGCGATAAAACGGTAGGTGAACTAGCCGGTGCCGCCAAAGGTAAGGGCGCTAAAGCCAAGGCCGACGACGGCGTGGACGAATCCATCGACATGGATGATGAGTCAGGGGAAGACCCGGCCGAAGCTGACGGCGCCATCATCAAATTACCCAAGCTCAAAAAGGACCACAAACTGCGCATTCCCAACTTCGACAGCTTTCGGAAGCGCCTGGCACTGGGCATATTCGTATTTATATTGTTGGTAGTTGGCTGGGTCTGGGCGTTCAAAGTGGCACCGAAGGCACACGTTGTGGTCAAGACCGACAGCAGCACGATTGAAACCAACCTGAACCTTACGCTAAGCACCGACGCCAAAACGCTCGATGCATCTGCGAACGTAGTACCGGCCACCGCCGGCAGCCAGTCCAAGACCTCCACCCAGCAAGTCGCGGCTACCGGCCAGCAAAACAACGGCGCCAAGGCCAGCGGGCAAGTAACGCTTACCCTCAAAGATTGTAATAACGACACGGTGGTCATTCCGACCGGTTCGGGCCTGAGCGCCAATGGCAAAACCTACGTCACCCAATCTAGCCTGACGCTACAGAGCATTACCGTGGGCGGCCACTGTAACCCCACTGCGTTTTCAAATGTGTATTCCGGCACGGTCACCGTTAAAGCCCTTAAAGGCGGCAGTGACTACAACACGGCCAATGGCACTAACTTCACGGTACCCAGTAGCATCGACGGCGCCAGCAGCGTGACTGCCAAGGCCAGCAGTGACATCGGCGGTGGCACGGACGATGTCATTAAAATCGTGCAACAGAGCGACATCGATGGCGCCACCAGCAAAATTACTTCTGCCGATAGCAGCAGTGTAAAGTCGCAGTTGGCCTCCAACCTGCAGTCCAAGGGCTTGCAGCCCATCCAGGTGACGTTTGCCATCGGCACGCCGCAAGTTAACAGCAGTGCTAAAGCCGGTGACGCGGCAGACAGCGTTACCGTCACGGCAGTTACTACCTACACCATGTTGGGCGTACAGAAGTCCGACCTCCGAACACTAGTGGTAAATAACGTCAACGGCCAGCTGGACAAGGGCAAGCAAGTCATCCTGGACGACGGTGTGGCCAATGCCAAATTCACTACCGACAACCCGGCGACTGCCACTGCCGCCGCGGTGGCCATGGACGCCAAATCAGTCGCCGGCCCGCACCTGGACACGGGCGCACTCAAGAAGCAAGTGGCCGGCATGAAGCGCGGCGATGTGAAGAGCTTCATCAAACAAACGCCGGGTGTGACGGACGTGGATGTACATTTCAGCCCGCTGTGGGTCAGCCTGGTGCCGAAAAATACCAGCAAAATCACCATCGACATCACCAAGGCGGGTAGTTAGCTGGGGGCGGCGGATAAAACCATGGCCGCACCGTACGTACTTGCTCTGGACTATGGTAACAAGCGGGTGGGCGTAGCGATTGCACACACCGTGGCACGCCTGCCACGGCCACTAACCACGCTGCCGAACAGTGAAACCCTGCTGGATGACATCCGCGAATTAGCCGCCAAAGAAGCCGCCGGCCTGGTGGTCGTTGGCCTGCCGCGCGGCATGGACGGCGGCTACACCGAACAAACCCGGGCAGCCGAACGGTTTGCCCAGCAACTGGCTGCATCCTTGCAGGTGCCGGTGGAGCTGGCCGACGAAACGCTGACAAGTGTGGATGCCGAAGCCAGCCTGGCGGGCAAAAGCTACACCAAGGCCGACATCGACGCCCTAGCTGCCGCACATATCCTGGAGCGCTACCTGGCCGACCATCCGGCTTCGGAGGCCCGCGGTGTATAAGCTGGCCGCCATCAAGCAGCGGCGGCCGTGGTTGCGGCGGGTGCTCATTGCCGCCGGCATCGTACTGTTTGTGCTGCTTATCGCCACCCTGGCTGTCTGGAAGTTCTATGACACTAACCTGAAGCCAGTCAACGCCCATGGCACCCCCCAGACGGTCACTATCCAGTCCGGTGCCAGCCCGACTGAAATCGCCGGCTTGCTGCACAACCGCGGCCTCATCCGCAACGCCTGGACATTCGAAGCCTATGTACGCCACCAGGGCGCCGGTGAATTCCTGCAGGCCGGCACGTATTCTTTGAGCCCTGCCCAAAGTGTCCCGGGCATTGTGGCCCAGCTGACCCACGGCAAAGTCACCACCGAACTTGTCACCATCCTGCCCGGCCAGCGGCTGGACCAAATCCACAAGAGCCTCGTGAATTACGGCTATAGCGAAGCGGATGTTACGGCCGCACTCCAAGCCAGTAACTACGAAGGCAATGCCGCGTTGGTGGACAAGCCAATCGGCAACAACCTAGAGGGCTACCTCTACCCAGACTCATTCCAGCGTACTTCGAACACAAGTGTCTCCACGCTAGTCCAAGAGTCCATCACCGAAATGCAGAAGCACCTAACGCCGGACCTGCGGGCTGCCTTTGCCCGCGAGGGCTTAAGCACCTACCAGGGCATCATCTTGGCGTCAATCGTGGAGCAGGAGGTGTCGAGGCAAGACGACCGTGCCCAGGCCGCCCAAGTCTTTTTGACGCGGCTAAGCATCGGCATGCCGCTGGGCAGCGATGTCACGGCCATGTACGGTTCACGCCTGGCCGGGCAGGGTGATTCGCTGGCTTACGACAGCCCGTACAACACGCGTTTGCACACTGGTTTGCCGCCGGCACCCATCAGTAATGTCGACGATGGCGCTTTGCAGGCCGTGGCACATCCGGCCAATACCGACTGGCTCTATTTTGTAGCTGGCGATGACGGTACGCCGCACTTTTCCCGTACCCTGGAAGAGCACCAAGCCCTAACGCAGCAGTATTGCCACAAACTGTGCGAATAACACCTTTCGCAGCGCAGCGTAACAGGGGTAGCGGTGGTAAAAATGCTTGCGGCGCGTACCCAAAATTGGTATCATTTCGTCGTAACGACGCTGTTCGTGGAAGTTTTCCGCACACTTCGTTACCCCTTGCCGTTGATAGCAAATTATAGTCCAGGCATCCTGCAGGGATGCTGGGCATGAATAGCAAATAAGAAAACGGCAGAGTGGTCTGGGCCCGAAAGCACCTTGCTTCAAAAGGCATGCGCCGCTTTAGGGCCAGGAGTTTCATATTAGTAGTCTCATTACCGGGTCGGTGGCGGCCCGATTGATAAACCAGCGGCGCTTGGCATTAAACAAGCGTTTGCAAAAGTCTCTTCGCGTCCAGTCGTCGCGCCGGCGGCTAGTTCGCTATGGCCTGATTGCCGCGAACGTATTGGTGCTGGGCGCCGTCGTCGGCTTCGTCATCAACGGTTCGCACCACGACCACCTGGCAGCCGTCGGCACAGTGGATGACAGTGCTGCGGCCAACCCCGTTGACGGCCTGACTTCCTACGACATTGCCGCTAGCGTAGCCAATGTAGTTGGCCTGCCCGAAAGTACGGCCATCAACAACCAAGCCCAGAGTGCGCACGTGGCCGTGGCGGTTAGCGCCAGCGATGCCAACGTGGTCGCCAAGCCGCAAATTGTGGCCACGGCGCTCAAAAGCCGCAGCGACATCACTAGCTACATCGTCCAGCCCGGTGACACCGCCAGCGGTATTGCCCAGAAATTCGGCATCACCACCGACAGCGTCAAATGGTCAAACAATCTCACCACCGATAACGTCGCACTGGGCACCAAGCTGCTCGTCCCGCCCGTCAACGGCCTGGTGTACGTTGTTAAGTCTGGCGACACACCCCAAAGTTTGGCTACCAAATACCGCGCCAACGCCGACCAAATCATTGCCTCTAACGACGCCGAAATCAAAGGCCTGGTGATTGGCGAGCAGATTCTAATCCCCAACGGCCAGATTTTGGCTCCAAGTGGCCTGTACGGCACCCTCCGTGGCTCGTTCGTCGCCCTGTACGGTAGCAATGGTTACGACTATGGCTACTGCACCTACTATGCCGCTGCCCGTGCCGGTGCACCCAGTAACTGGGGCAACGCCAACACCTGGGCATACTACGCGGCCTTAAGCGGCTGGACGGTCAGTTCTACGCCGCGGGTTGGGGCAATTGCCCAAACCTCTGCCGGGTACCTTGGCCATGTGGCTATTGTGGAAGCCGTGTCGGACGACGGCACGATGGTTAAGTATAGTGACATGAACGGGATTGCCGGCTGGGGTAGGGTGGGTTATAGCGATTGGACACCCGTCTCCCATTTCCCCCACTACATCTACCACTAGACCCCGTGTGGGACGGCACATTTCCGGCGAACAGCTCCAGTCCGAAATCGTAGCCCTTTTGCCGAGCAACCGGCTGAGCCGGTTCTCGGCCAAAAGGGAGACTATGTCACTCACCGTACTTTAGTGCGGCTCCTTTGCGGGCTTCGCTGTTCATCCGAAACTGCACCATCCCACACGTGGCCTTGGCTAGTGGTAGGCTCAGGCTTTGCTTTCGTACCAGATTGCATCATCCCACGCCAATGCAAGCCGGACCCATTTGGTGGGGATGGTATTCTCAACATATTTTATAGGTTTGTGCTAGTGGTTCTGCTATAATAAAGAACAGATGAAGTTTATTGACCATGTGACGATTACGGTGAAAGCGGGCGACGGCGGCAACGGCCGCACCAGCTTCCGGCACGAAAAATACGTCGACAAAGGCGGCCCCGACGGTGGTGACGGCGGCAATGGCGGCGATGTAGTCTTCGTGGCGTCCCGCAACGAAAACACCTTGGTCTCATTCCGCTACCACAAGGAACTAGTGGCGGAACAGGGCGGCCCGGGCGACAAAGTCCGCCGCCACGGCAAGAGCGGCAAAGACCTGCGGGTGCCCGTGCCGGTGGGCACCATCGTTAGCAACGCCGAAGGCCAAGCGCTGGCCGACCTGACCGAAGACGGCCAGGAAGCCATCATCGCGGCCGGCGGCCGCGGCGGCTTCGGCAACGCCCACTTCCTAAGTTCTGTCCGCCAGGCGCCCAAGTTCGCCGAAAAGGGCGAGGCTGGCGAGGAGAAAGAACTCATGCTGGAGCTGAAATTAATCGCCGACGTCGGCCTGGTCGGCCTGCCCAACGCCGGCAAATCCACGCTGCTCAGCGTCATCAGCAACGCCAAGCCGGAAATCGCCGATTATCCATTTACAACGTTGACACCGAACTTGGGTGTGGTCGACATCGACAAGGAAAGCAGCCTGCTGTTCGCCGACATCCCAGGGCTCATCGAAGGCGCTGCCATGGGCAAGGGCCTGGGTGACGAGTTCCTGCGCCACGTGGAGCGCACCGCCGTGCTGCTGCATCTCGTTGATGTGACTAGCGAAGACGTGGTAAAAGACTACCAAACCATCCAGAACGAACTCGCCACCTACCGCTCTAACTTGGCCGAAAAGAAGCAAATAGTAGTGCTTACCAAAACCGACCTAGTCACAACAGAGGTGCTAACAGAGGTGGAAAAAACCTTCAAAACATATCTACATGTTGACATGCCGCTGTTTGCGATTTCGTCGCAGGCGCACGAAAACCTAAAGCCGCTGTTGTACGCCGTGCGCGCCATGGTAACCGAGGAACGCAAGCGCCAAGCCGCTGAAGAACCAGAGGAAAAGCTGGTGCCAGTGCTGCGTTTGAAAGACCAGTCCAGCTGGCGCGTCAGCCATGACGGCGACGTCTTCACCGTCAGCGGCAGCAAAATCGAACGCTTCGCCGTCCGCACCGACTTCGCAAACGAAGAGGGCGTCCACCGCCTGCGCGTCATCATGCGCAAACAGGGCATCATGCACGAACTGTCCAAACAAGGCATCAAACCCGGCAACACCGTCCGCATCGCCGGCGGCTCCTTCGAATACTAACCCCGTTGTAATTTTGTGAGGACGGACCTCACAATTTTACAACTGCCCGCCCCGCTGGCAGGGGGCTTGACACGGTGGTATAATATACATAGGAGCAAATAGGTGCTCTGGCCCGCAAGTAAGCATCAAGTGACTTTGGCAGGGCTCACCGAAACAGCATTGCCCAAGACGAAACGGTTTCTGGAATAGAAGATTCTAGGCGCCTCCGCGTTAGAGCTAAGCAATCGCAAACTAAGGCGAAACAAGCTTAACTCCCTAGCGCATTAGGAGGCGCTTTTCATATGGTTTTTGAAAAACTCTTAGAGCATAAGAGGCCAGCGTTGCTATTGATTGGCGCGGCCGCTGGCTTCGCCGCATTAGCGGGCTGTGACAGTCCGACGGTTGCAGAAAATAGGCCGGCAGTCGTTGAAGAGCACGTGGACCACCCGGCGTACACATCGTTCATCTTGGTCGGCAAGGTGTTTGTCCCTATCTTCCATCCGGAAACATTCGGGCTGAAGGTGAAGCAGTGTGGCGAGGCCGGCGAGCAGAATGCCGATGAACACGGTTGCGTGGAGCAGGAACTGGGCGTCGACAAAAAGGTCTACGACCGGATCCATGATGGTGACACGGTAGTCCCGCAGGTAGTCACCGAGGCCACCGAGTAGCATGGCAGGCTGCAGCCTCGGTGTGCGAACGCAGCCGAGGTTGCGGCCAGACAAAGCAATCCACTTTATGGACGAATTACTTAACTCAACTTTACTTTCTCAGCGCATTAGGAGGCGCTTTCAATATGTCTTACGAACGAGGCGGGTCAGGCGGCTCATTTATCTTGCCGTACGCCGTGGGTCTAATACTGGGTATTGCGATTGGTAACATTGGCCACATCGGCGACGCAGATAAAAACCGCGATACCCAACTGGCCAACGAGCAAATCAGGGGCGAGTTAGAGCAGGCACACCAAGTTGGCCGGCTGGTGCTCGACCCCGACCACATGACCTTTAGTTTTAACACCCATGACCAAAATGGTACACCAGAAACGTGCAGCGGCGCGTACCAGGGCAAGGGTGAAGCGGCACATCTGCAGAGCGATTTGAAGTGCGAGCAGACCGTGCCTGCCGTGCCGCATTCCTAAATGTAACAGTAGTAATCACTCAAGCGCAGTAGGAGGCGCCAACACAATGCCATATTATGGACGCAGCCGAGGAAATACAGCACCGACGGCAGCCGGTGTCGGACTCGGAGTGAGCCTTGCAATATTTCTGATGGCCGTCAACGTCAGCCGGGCTGCCCAGCTAGAGGTGCAACATCATACAGATCAAATTACCCAGGAACTGAACGAGCAGCAGCCGGAACGTGCCGTTGGCCAGCTGGTGCTACATGAAAAGGCTCGCACGTTCAGCTTCCAATCACAAACGGCGGATGGCGCACCCGAAACGTGCCAGGGCAGCTTTGAGCTGCAGGATAAGGTAGCTCACGTGGTAGGCGGTGTGGCTTGCACGCTTACGCCCGAACCCGCACCGCACCAGTAGCACCGCTTACCTAGAGGACAGTCCTCTAGAAATTACAACAGGTTAGAAAAGCGCTTGGGGTGGTACACTGGACAGGTATGGCGCAGAGTTTTTTCTGGTACGATTTGGAGACTTCCGGGCGGAGCGCGCGAAACGACCGGGTGATGCAATTTGCCGGGCAGCGTACTGATCTGGACCTAAATCCAGTTGGCGAACCAGTGAACGTGCTCATAAAAATGAGCGACGATGTGCTGCCCGACCCCGAAGCGATTTTGCTGACGGGCATCACGCCCCAACAAACGCTGCAAGACGGCGTGACTGAGGCCGAATTTTTGCGACAGTTTCGCGAAGAAATTGCCACGCCCGGTACCATCTTTGTGGGCTTCAACACGGTGCGGTTCGACGATGAATTCATGCGCTTCCTGCACTACCGCAATTTCTACGATGCCTACGAATGGCAGTGGAAGGACGGCAACAGCCGTTGGGATTTGCTGGATATGGCGCGCATGACACGGGCGCTCCGGCCCGATGGCATACAGTGGCCCAAAGACAAAGATGGCAACGGTACCAATCGCCTGGAGCTGCTCACCAAACTGAACGGTCTGGACCACGAACATGCCCATGACGCACTGAACGACGTGCTGGCTAGCATCGCCGTGGCGAAGCTCATCAAAACCAAGCAGCCAAAGTTATTTGAGTGGCTGCTGAATCTGCGCGGCAAGAACGATGTCAAAAAATTCCTGGACGCCAACCCGACCTGCCTCTACACCAGCGGCCGGTACGACAACGCCGCCGAGAAAACTGCCGCCGTCCGGGTGCTGCATGTGGACGACACCAAGGGCGCCCTGGTGTACGACCTGCGCTACGACCCCACCGAGTTCAACGGCATGTCGGCCGAAGACCTGATGGAGCGTTGGCGCTACACCAAAGACCCCGACGCCCCGCCGCGGCTGCCAGTAAAGACGCTCAAGTTTAACCGGTGCCCGGCATTGTCGCCGCTTGGCCCGCTGAAAGAACCGGAGGTGCAGGAGCGGCTAAAAGTTACGCCCGTAACGGTCCAGGCGAACCTAAAGAAATTGGCGGAAATGCCGGACTTGGTTGCCAACATTGTCCGGGCCCGCAACCTGCTGGACGACGAACGCGGTGAAGAATGGAGCAAAGAAAAGCCGGATGCCGACACGGCGCTGTACGGCAACGGCGGCGGGTTTTTCGACGACAACGACAAGCGCCTGATGTCGGTTGTCCGCGCAGCCAAACCTGATGAGCTAACAGGCCTCAGCTTTCACGACCATCGCCTGGAGGAACTCCTGCCGCGCTACAAAGCCCGCAACTTTTCTGGTAACTTGACCGATGAAGAACGCGCAGCTTGGGAAGATTACCGCTACCACTTGCTGCTGGACGGCGGCACCGAAAGCCGCTTGGCGCGGTTTGCAAAACACCTTGGTGAACTGGCCGAAACCGACGCGGCCGCCGAAAAACGCTACCTGCTCGAAGAACTCCAGCTATATGCTGAGAGCATTATGCCGGTAACTGAAGCCGGCCAATAAGCTTGGCGACTTTGCGTGCCCGCAGGTACGCAACCAGCACATGCCGTTTGCGCCACAGCTGCCGCAGAACCGGCAGGGCTACGAGCGTCCCGCCAACCGCCAGCCAGAATGAAAAAGTAGTCTGAACATTAGTGCCAGGCACAATCCCCAGCACGATGAAGTTTTGCATCGTTACCCCTCGCTTAGTTACTCACGAGTGTACTGCAAAACTTGACGGTATGCAATAATTATTTTATTAGTGCTTATGCTTGTTGCGGCGGCTGGCTACGCGCAAACGGTTCAGCCGGTCGCGGTTAGTCAGCGCAATGAACAGCGCGATGAAGAACGCGGTTACGCCCAAGCCCATTTCCCACAAATGCGCATGCCGCATCTCGAGCAGCAGCGTTACCAGCAGCAGTAGAAATGCGATGATGTCGTACGCCCATTCCAGCCACGGCCAGCGCGGGAACAGTATTTCCACCAGCCGGCCGCCGTGTTTTATCACCAGCAGCCGCAGGCGCTTGGCCCAGGCATTGTTTATAGAAAGCAGCCCCAGCCCGGCAACAAGCAGCGGTATGCCGCCCGGCCCCGGCAACCAACCCGTCAGGATGGCGGCCACAATCAGCAACCATCCCGCCGTATCAGTCACAATCCGCCTGGTGTTCCGCTTCAAAAAGTCCATGGCTACAGTATAGCGGTAACAAAGTTGTCTATAAAGCTACACAAATAACTGTAAGAATTCTTACAAAACGCTTACACTAAAGACAGACTAGGTAAGGGGAGAGGGTAATGGAACTAAAAGAGTATGAAACTCCACGGCAACGTGGGGTTCGTTTGTGTTTGGGCGGGAGGGATTTATGACGATGACAATGCCCAGAGCTCGCAGAGATACGCGTAGGGAGCGAACTCGGTACGAGTGTCGTGTAACGCGCAGTCTGGCACCGAACCAGGAAGACCTGGCGCGCCCGCTGGGTTTGCTTGCGGCCAACACGTCTAACTATGTTGAATATGACGAGTTGGGCAAGGTCGGGGTGACAATTATGATGCTAGAGCCAATATTGCGTCGGATTTTGACTCCAAACCGCAGGGGAGTCATTTCGCGTGACAGTCTGCAACAGTTCGAGACTGAGCTTAAAGACGACCTATCCCATGCACAATACGCGGACTACAACATACCACTCGACATCTTTAATCCGTTGGCTTTGTACGGTAGTGACAAAAACTGGTTAGCACTACAATTTAGCCCAAAAGACTACCGAATGGTAGGTGACCGTGCAGTGGTGGAGGCCTATATGCGCGACAATTACGTGCAGGCAAACGGTAGACCCGTCAGCAAGCGCTTTATAGACGGAAACTCACGACGCTTAAGGCCGCACGCTACAGTCGGTGAAGTGCATTATGAAAACATGGCACCGGAGCAGGTGGGGCAGTTCCAGGCTGATCCCACGGGATTCCTCGTTCGCGAAGCGTACGCCCGCATGGCGCGGAACCAGGAGCAGTACGGCTCGGCATGCGGTGTTGAGGAAATAATCTGGCCGGAAACGGTCGGACTGAACGGTTTAAAGGTCTTCTGCCAGCAGAAGCAGTAGCTTAAGACCCCTGGAAAAACGCGGTCAAAACCTGTATACTTTACAGGTTAAAATGAACGATGAGATTGTAGTCAAGGGTGCCCGGGAGCACAACCTGAAGGACATCGATGTCACGATTCCTCGTGGCAAATTGGTGGTGATTACGGGTTTGAGCGGCTCGGGCAAATCGTCACTGGCTTTCGACACCATTTATGCCGAAGGCCAGCGCCGCTATGTCGAAAGCCTGAGTGCCTACGCCCGGCAGTTTTTGGGGCTGATGGAAAAGCCGGATGTCGACCAGATTGATGGCCTGTCGCCCGCAATTTCGATTGACCAGAAGTCCACGTCGCGGAACCCGCGCTCCACGGTCGCCACCGTGACCGAAATCTATGACTACCTGCGCCTGCTGTTCGCCCGCATCGGTGTGCCGCACTGTCCCATCGACGGCCAGCCGGTGGTGCGGCAGACCACGCAGAACATCGTCGAGCAAATCGCGGCGCTGCCAAAGGGCGCGCGGCTGATGATTCTTGCACCCGTAGTCGTCGACAAAAAGGGTGCCTTCGAGCACATCCCCGAGCAGTACCAGCGCGCCGGTTTCGCCCGTGTGCGTGTGGACGGCGTAGTGTACGCGCTGGACGAGTTCCCGGAGCTGGACAAGGCCAAGCGCCACCGCATCGAAATCGTCGCCGACCGCCTGGTGAACGACGACGAATCCCGCACCCGTTTGGCGCAGAGCGTGGAGCAGGCTCTGGAAGTCGCCGAAGGCCGCGCGGCCGTTCTGAACGCCGACACAGAAGAGTTGTCTAATTACAGCCTGATGTACGCCTGCCCGGACCACCCCGAGGTCGCCATCCCGGAACTGGAACCGCGTAACTTCAGCTTTAACAGCCCGCATGGGGCCTGCCCGGTGTGCACCGGCCTGGGCTCGCGGCTGGAAGTCGACCCGGAGCTGGTCATCCCCAACGGCCGTTTAACGATTGCCGAGGGCGCCATCCGCCCGTACAACCGCATCAACATGGACAACTGGTATGTGAAGAAACTGCAGGCCGTGGGCGAAAAGCATGGCTTCAGCTTGCACGAGCCAACCGGGCAAATCAGCCCGGAAAACATGCAGCGGATTTTGTACGGTACCGGCGACGAAACCTACCGGGTGTCGTTAGGTGCCGGCCGGGCCTTCAACACCACCTACGAAGGCGTGGTGCCGAACCTGGAACGCCGCCACAAGGAAACCGAGAGCGACTTCATGCGCCGCGACATCGAACGCTTCATGCAGGAAAAGCCCTGCTACGCCTGCCATGGCCGCCGCCTGAAGCCCGAGGTGCTGGCTATTACAGTTGCCGATAGGTCGATTATGGATATATGCGAACTGTCCATCGACGATGCGGTGACCTACATTAATTCCCTGAAACTGAACGACCGAGACATGCAGATTGCCCGGCTGGTGCTGAAGGAAATCAGCGCCCGACTGACATTCCTGCAAGATGTCGGTTTGAACTACCTGACACTGCTGCGTTCCGCTACGACCCTCAGCGGCGGCGAAGCCCAGCGCATCCGCCTGGCCACCCAAATCGGTTCCGGCCTGATGGGCGTGCTGTACGTGCTGGACGAACCGTCAATTGGCCTGCACCAGCGCGACAACGAACGACTCATCCGCACCCTGAAGCACCTGCGCGACCTCGGCAACACCGTCATCGTGGTAGAGCACGATGAAGACACCATCCGCACGGCCGATTTCCTGCTGGACATCGGCCCGGGCGCCGGCGTGCACGGCGGCCACGTGGTGGCACACGGCAAGCCGGACGAAGTTGAGCGGGCGCCGGAAAGCATCACCGGCCAATACTTAAGCGGCAAGAAAACCATCCCGGTACCGAAGAAACGGCGCGGCGGCAACGGCAAGAAACTGCGCATCGTCGGCGCGCGCGAAAACAACCTGCAAAATGTAACCGTCGATATTCCATTGGGTAATTTAGTAGTGGTGAGTGGCGTGTCCGGCTCCGGCAAGTCCAGCTTGATTAACGACATCCTGGCAAAAGAACTCCAGGCCCGCTTGCACCACGCCAGCACCGTGCCGGGCCGGCACGACGACATCGAGGGCATCCAGGAACTGGACAAAGCCATCATCATCGATCAGTCGCCCATCGGCCGCACGCCGCGCTCCAACCCGGCCACCTACACCGGCCTGTTCACGCCCATCCGCGAGTTGTTCGCCAGCACACCCGAAGCCAAACTGCGCGGCTACAGCGCCGGGCGCTTTAGCTTTAACGTCAAGGGCGGGCGCTGCGAAAACTGCGCCGGCGACGGCATCATTAAAATTGAGATGCACTTCCTGCCGGACGTCTACGTACCATGCGAAGTCTGCCACGGCAAGCGCTACAACCGCGAAGCACTGGAAATCCACTACAAAGGCAAAGACATTTCCGACGTTTTGGGCATGACCTGCGAACAGGCTCTCGAATTTTTCGAAAACATCCCGGCCATCGCCCGCAAACTGCAAACCATGGTCGACGTGGGTCTGGGCTACATCAGCCTCGGCCAGCCGGCCACACAGCTGTCCGGCGGCGAAGCCCAGCGTATCAAACTGGCCAGCGAACTGTCCCGCCGCCCCACTGGCCGCACGCTGTACATTTTGGATGAACCGACCACCGGCCTGCACATGGCCGACGTCGAAAAACTGCTGCACGTGCTGCACGCGCTGGTGGAAGCCGGTAACAGCATGGTCGTCATCGAGCACAACCTGGATGTCATAAAGAACGCCGACTGGCTGATAGACATGGGCCCCGAAGGCGGCAACGCCGGCGGCCGCATCCTGGCCGAGGGCACTCCCGAACACATCGCCCGCGTCCCCGAAAGCTACACCGGCCAATTCCTAAAACGCATGCTATAGTCATCCCATGGCCACTAACCCTCAGCATGTCCAATCCGCACGTGGGGAGCGTTTCTCGCCAGCCGAAGCTATTGATTCAGCGGCCGTCGAAGCATACCGGCCGTACGCAAGCGTCGGAGCTACTCTGGACAATCTGTATAGCCAGCTTGACGCGTATTATCATGTGCACGACACGCCTGGGACGGTTAGCTTCGAGCGTGCCAACTACAATGTAGTCCGTGGACTACACCAAGCGCTTGGAACCCCTTTGTCGCACCTGGTAACAGTCGAAGCTAGCCGCTCGTTACTGGCGTACCTGGCCGGCGGCGGCCCGCCGGAGCCGGTCGAATATAACAATCTTTTAGATCCTATCGACATACCTGAGCGTCCGCTGTGGGATAGGGTGACGCGCATGGGTATGGCTCTGACCGCGCAAGCTTTCGAGAGTGCAATCGGCGAGATTGAAACTGACGAGCACCACCCCCACCGTGCTTTATGGGAGTGGTACTGCGCAGTGTACCCTGAGTTTGTAGCAAGCGAGCGCAAGTTTCGACCGTTTGAACGCCCGGATAATCCAAGAAAAGGGCTATTTTTAGCCCAACTGATTGCGTGGTTTGACGCTGAGATAGTTGCCCGCATCCGTCATGGCAGTCAGATTGAAGAGTTGGATGAGCGGGCAGCTGGCATGGAGATATTGCGCGTGGCAGGACCAATTAGCTGGGTTGCAAGCACTAACCGGCATAAGGTTGGAGCACTAGCCAGGCATTCTGAGCAGGGTTGTCCCTATGCGGCCGAATCACAACCTACGGCAGGGGCGGAGGGGTCTGGGGGATTAGCCCCGTGGCATGATACATCGCTGCAAGCTGGGCCATCGCAAGAGCACGGGCGTTGTCTCGGAGCGATTACGCTTTCTGCCCAGTCCGAGTCCGGTCGCTTAGCTATTGAGGCCATCTACGATGCCCAGGCCCAACACCTTGGTTCGCTTCCACGCCAGCACACCAGACAGGAAGGCTCCAGCACCGCTGCGGAACTGCGCACACTGCACCTAGGGCTGCTGCTTGTCTCGATGGCAGAGTCCCCTAACGGTAGTGTCTCGCCGGACATCGTCCCAGCTACACCTGCAGGTTCATGAAACGTACGCTGTAAGCGTTTGCAAGATTATGGCCGAGCGTACAACTAATAGATTTCAGAAGAGGCTTAAGAGCGTTTGAATTTGGACTTGATGGCGGCGCGGATGCGCGGGTCGCTCAGGACGCGGTAGAGGGCGGGGACGGTAAAGACCAGGATGACGGCGAGGATGGCTGGCTCGATGTATTTGTCGATGTGCGGGATTTTGCTGCCCACGTAGAAGCCGAAAAGTGTGAAACTGACTGCCCAGGCAATGTCGCCGATGGTGTTGCAGACGAAAAACAAGCCGTAGTTCATCTTGCCGGCGCCAGCCGTCACCGGTGCGAACGAGCGGATGATGGGTATGAAGTGCTCAACCAGCATAGCGCGGGCGCCGTACTTTTCGTAGAACTTTTCGGCTTTGTCTATGTACTCTTTGCGGAAAATGACGCCGTCTTTTTTGCGAAACAGTCGCGGTCCTAGGTGCTTGCCAATGAAGAAGCCCACGTTGTCGCCGGCAATGGCAGCGATGGTAATGACGATGGTAAGCGTAACGATATCCAGCTTGCCGGTGGCTGCCAGTACGCCCGCAGACAACAGCAGCGTGTCGCCCGGCAGGAACAGCCCGACCATGATACCGGACTCGGCGAACACCATCAGGCCAATTAGGAGCAAACCGCCCGTTTCTATCAAATGGGTGACGTCGAACATGTTGTGATTTATTGTACCTTAGTTTCGCGCCAGCACCGAAAAGTGTTATACTTATGGTCTGACTTAAGGAGGAGTAACAACTGTATGTCTGACCAAATTACGCTGGCTGTAGATACCCGCGACACGCTAGGCAAAGGGGTGAAGCGCTTGCGCAAAGAGGGCATCATACCGGGCGTTATCCACGACCACGGCAAGGCCTCGCTGCACATCCAGGGCGACTACCAAGCACTGCACAAGGTGTATGTGACGGCTGGCCGGCACCACCCCGTCGAGGTTAAGGCGGGCGACAAAAAGTTCACCACCATTATCAAGACCGTCACGTTCGACCCCAAGTATAACAAAATGACCCACATCGTGTTCGGCGCCATCAAGGCCAACGAAAAGGTCGAAACCGAGGTGCCGGTACGGGCTACCTACGATGAAGGCAACGACGCCAGCCCAGCCGAACGCGCCGGTCTCATCGTGCTCGAACAGCTAAACGCAGTGGCCATTAAAGCTCTGCCCAAGGACCTGCCCGACGAACTAACCTACAATGCCGAAAAGCTAGTGGCTGTGGGCGACCAAGTAACGGTTGAAGACCTAGTGGTGCCGAGCGGTGTCGAAGTCATCACCGAGCCCCACCACGTGCTCGCCACGGTGTTTGAGCCAAGCGCCCTAGCTGCGGCCAACGACGATGCCGGCGGCACGGCCGAGCCCGAAGACCAGGCAAGCGTAGAGTCCGATAACGAAAGTAGCGCCGAAGAGGGCACCCAGAAAGACGAAATCAGCCCCGGCGGCCGTGAGCAAAAAGAGTCCAAAGACGAAGGCCGCAACCCCGAAAAGGAATAGCGAGTGCTGTGTGCTAAAAATCCGCCGCGAGGAATTCGCGGCGGATTTTTATAGAGGCGCAGTATACTACGGCTATGGTGCGCTTCAAACCAACCGACCTGCTCGATAAGTTTTATGAAATCGGCCTCCTTATCAAGGGCTTCGATGGCCTGCTTGAGCTAATCGGTGGCGTCTTGCTGCTAGGACTTAGCTCTGGCACGATTCTGCACCTCACCAGGAGCCTGACCAACAACGAGCTGGGCGAAGACCCGCATGATTTTCTAGCGCTGCACGCACGGCACATCGGCCAGCAACTGGCCCTGGGCCACAATACTTTCGCGGCAGTTTTTCTGCTGGTGCATGGGGCGGTCAAGGTGGGCCTGGTCATCTGCCTGATGTTGAACAAGCTGTGGGCATACCCACTTGGCCTGATAATCCTAGGGCTACTGCTTGTCTACCAGGTCTATCAACTAGTCGTTGGCCCGTCAGTTGGTATGGCTGCGCTGAGCGTACTGGATGTTGCCATCGTGCTGCTGGTGTGGCGTGAATGGCGGCATGTCCGAGCTAGTGGCCCGGCACCACCCCTTATTCCTCGATGAACCCGCCGGACTGGTGTGCCCATAGCCGGGCGTACAAGCCGTCCTTTTCGAGCAATTCTTTGTGGCTGCCTTCCTCGACGATTTTACCGTCGTCCAGCACTAGGATGCGGTCCATTTTCTGGATGGTCGAAAGCCGGTGGGCAATCACCACGGCGGTCTTGCCGCTCATCAATTTCCACAAGGCTTTTTGGATGGCCTTCTCGCTTTCGCTGTCCAGGGCGCTGGTGGCTTCATCCAGCACCAAAATCGGTGCGTTCTTCAGCATGGCCCGGGCGATGGCAATCCGCTGTCGCTGCCCGCCGCTTAACTTCACGCCCCGTTCACCCACGACCGTGTCGTAGCCCTCGGGCAGCTTCATGATGAAATCGTGCGCATAGGCCAGGCTTGCCGCTTCCTCAATTTCCTTTTGGGTGGCTTTTGGCTTGCCGTAGGCAATGTTTTCGCGGATGCTGCGGTGGAACAGTAGCGGTTCCTGGGGCACGTAGCCAATGTGTTTGCGCAGACTAGTTTGCGTTACCCGTGAGATGTCTTGCCCGTCGATGCTAATGCTGCCGCTGTCGATGTCGTCAAACCGCAGTAACAAACGCGTCAGCGTCGACTTGCCGCCGCCGCTGTGTCCCACCAACCCAATCTTTTCGCCGGCTTTGATGGCCAGGCTTAGGCCGTCAAATATGTACTCGTTGCCTGGCGTGTCGGCGTAGCGGAACCGCACATCTGCCAGGGTAACTTCACCGCGGCCTATGGTAAGTGCTTTCGCGTCCGGCGCGTCCTGTACTTCCGTTTGTTGCAGCAGCACGCCAGTCATGGACGAGGCCTGCAGCAAACTGTCATCTATTTGTTTGAAGGTGGTGATTATGGAGAAGAAGCGGTTAATGAGCGTCAGGGTGTAGGTGAAGGCAAAAATGCCGGTGGCCAGCAGGTGTGTGTGCGAGTCGATGGTGAGTATCAGCACCAGCACCAAAACCACTTGCATCGTGAGCAGTACGCTCATGCGGTTGCTCTCGCTGGTGACGGTGCGCTGCCAGTCATCAATCCGGGTGTGTTTTAGCTCACGGTTGTAGTCCCGGCTGCGGGCGAGTTCGGCTTTTTCCTGGGCGAACGTCTTAACCGTGATGGCGTTTACGATGTTGTCCGAAAGGTGTCCGGTAACCCGCTTGCCCAGGGTTTGCCGGGCGATGCGCAGCCCGGTGCGTTTTTCGGTGGCCACAACTGTCCAAAACACCAGGCCAGCCATCAGCACGCTCACGGCCAGGCCAATTATCCAGTTGCTGATGAAAATTACGCACAGCCCGATGAAGGTAGTTAGGATGAAGCCGACCATATTTATGAATGCGGCGTTGAACAGTTGGCCGTAAGCGGCAATGAAATCAATCGCGTCCGAAACTAGCTTACCGCCGATTTGGTTGCTGTAGAAACCTACGCTGCGCCCCAAAAGTTGCCTGAACATGCTCAGGTGCAAATCTTCCATGACGACTGCCTGGAGTTTCACACAGGTGCGGATGCCAATAACATTCAATATCGCCCCCACTACCACGGCGCCCACAAACCAGGAAAAATCCTGCCAAACCATTGGACCATGGCTAACCACCCCGGCCAGGATTTTGCTGGCCAAAAAGGGCACGGCCACGCCCAGTACAACATTGCTGGCCGGAAGCAAGCAGGACAGCAAGATGTCCTTTTTGTACGGGGCGGTGGCTTTGAGGTACAGCCGGGTGGTTTGCAGGGTGTATAGACCCTGCTTTGTGCCTGGAACCGTTTGCATGCTATATATAGTACCCTATTCCTCGATGAATCCGCCGCTCTGATGTGCCCAGAGTTTGGCGTAGGTACCGTTAGTTTTGCCAATCAGTTCCTTGTGGCTGCCTTCCTCCACGATTTTGCCGTCGTCCAGCACTATGATGCGATCCATTTTTTGCACGGTGCTTAAACGGTGTGCAATCACAATCGCGGTGCGGCCTTCCATTAGTTTCCACAATGCGGCCTGGATGAGTACTTCGCTTTCACTGTCGAGTGCGGACGTGGCTTCGTCCAGCGCCAAAATCGGCGCGTTCTTTAGCATGGCGCGCGCAATCGCAATCCGTTGCCGCTGCCCGCCCGAAAGTTTCACGCCGCGTTCACCCACCAATGTGTCGTAGCCCTTCGGCAGTGCCGTGATGAACTCGTGTGCGCTGGCCATCTTGGCCACGCCCTCAATGGTTGCGCGCTCAGCATCGGCTGCGCCGTAGGCAATGTTTTCGGCAATCGTGCGGTGAAACAGCAATGGTTCCTGCGGTACATAGGCGATGTGCCGGCGCAGGTCGTCCTGCGTAATGGCTGCAATGTCTTGGCCATCAATTCGCACTGCGCCGCCCTGAATGTCTGAAAATCTTAGCAGCAACCGCGTCAGTGTCGTTTTGCCGGAACCAGAATGGCCTACCAGCCCGACTTTCTCGCCTGGCTTGATGCGCAGGTCCAGCCTGTCGAACAGCGGCTTTTCGGCTCCATCATGCTGGAACGTTACGGCTTCAAACGAAACTTGGCCGTGGCTGATGTGCACCGTTTCCGGTTCGGCCGGATCCAGAATTTCGGGCGTGATGTCCAAAATCTTTGTCATCTCATATGCGTCACCAAGCGCACGGTTGTAGTTCCGCAAACTGTTGTTGCAGAATTGCCAGAGCTGCCCAACCAAGTTGCCGGTGTAGGAGAAGATTAGGAAAGCGGTGGCGACATTCGCCTTAAACACCACTACACCCACCACTGCCATCACCAGCGCGACGGCCGAAATCACCCGGCTAAACAGGCTGAAGAACGCCATCTGCCGTTGGTTGGCGTGCATCAGCTGCATCAGGCTTTGTTGTGTCCGGCCGGTCAGACCAGCGAACGCGCTGCGTTCAAACGTTCCGCCGGCAAAGCTTTTGATGGCCATGATGTTCGTGACGCTGTCCGCCAGGTAGCCAGTCTGTTTGCTCTCCCGTTTAGCCTGGACGGCGCTCAAACGCCGCACCGGACGCGTTACGAATATGCCACTGACCATGAAGATGGCGGCCAGTGCCAGTAACACTCCTACGAATTGCGGTGCGCGTGGCGCCAAAATTACCGCGGCGAATAGAATGCCCACGAACAGTTGGATGACCTGGTACATAGTAGTGTCGGCGAAGCGGACATACGCGCCCAGCAGCTTGTTGGTCTGGGAAACCAAAGAGCCGCCGAACGTGTTGGCATGGAAGGCTGCGCTTTGGTCCAGAAGATGGCCATAAACCCGCTGCGCAATGTCGCGCGTGACGTTGCCTTCGAGTGACCAGTTGAATCGGTCCACAATCCGCCAGCCAATTGAGCCGGCAACCAGCAGAATGCCATACAGCACTAGGCTGCCGCCGAAACTTGCCCAAACTTGTCCGGGCACAAAGTCACCTTTTGCCAGACGGTTCAGTAGGTGTGCCACTATGATGGGTGGCAAATACTGCTCGACTAACACAGCGGCCGGCACACCAATGGCAATGCCTGCCACGTACTGCGGATAGCGCCGTACGTGGTGCCAAAATAGTTTTAGAGTTTGTCTGTTGATATCACGTTTTGTAGCCATGGCGCGGCCCTCCTTGGCGCCGACCAATGTTATAGACTGTCATTCCGGGCTGAGCCCGGAATCCAGTAAGTAATGATGTTTGGTTAAATTTGCACCCGGCTCACGCTGCCGGTTTGGTGTAGTTACGAGGGGAAACAGTTGAAACGGACGACGGCTGGTAGTAGTCCTGTAGTTGGCTGAATCTTCATGGTTGCTGGTCGCCCTTTCCTTTAAACGTTAGTAGTAAGTAACACTATACCATGCGTGTCAATATTGAACAGATAAAAATGTGTTGTATTAACAACAACAGTTTTATGTGCTGATTTGCCATTCAGGAAAGTACGGCAGGGGACTCGGACAATTCTGGGCGGCCTGGGCAAATTGCTCGGGCGTAGCATAGCCGTCGGGTGTAAGCGGCTTTGGCGGCAACTCTTTGACCATCTGTATGTGCAAGTGGCGTGACCAACCGCCGTTCTCGTGGGCCGTAAAATCGCCCAGCCGGGCAATTGGCTGGCCAGCCCGCACCGGCCCCAGTGCCGGTAGGCGAGCGGACAAGTGACCGAAAAAGAACGCTACATCCGGTGTTGCACGGGGTCGAAGCACCAGGTAGTACCCATAGCTGTGGTCTTCCGGCTCCTGGCCGGTCCGGATGATGTCACCGTCGCACGGCGCGTACACCGTTTCCAGGTTGCGGCAGAAAACGTCGATGCCTATGTGCAGGGTCCGACCCTGCCGGGCAATCTCGCTGCCAGCCAACATGGCCGCGCGGTCTTCGCCGTAGCGGCTGACTAAATAGCGGGCGCCGGTGCGTTTTAGCAGCCGGTCATTAAATGCCTGGCGCTGTTCGGGCAACCGTGGGTTTATGCCCCGGCGCTCACACAACGCAAAAAACTGCTGCATGCTTTCCTCTGCTGGCGTTCCCGCCGGAATGCCGGCAAAGTCCAAAATCAGCAGTCGCGATGACGTAAAAAGGCCTTCAAGCGGTTCGTGCATATTCATGGTTGCTCCTGTAGTGTAATTGGTAAGTACGACAGCGCGAAATCGTTGTACGGCCGCGTTTCGGTCCCGTCCTCTACCCGAAAGTTCTGGGGCAGTATGCCGAACTGCGGGCTGTGTATGCCGTAGCGCTCGGCGTCGAAGTGGCTGAAGCGCCGGCCGTTGTGGTGGGCGGCAATGATGACCCCCGGCATGGCCAGATTGCTCTCGCCGTAAATTGCGTGGAGCGGCCTGGTCTGTGGGGACCGTAAACGTTGTGCTAGCAGTCCAGACACCAGCCGGTATAGTCCCAGGCCCCGGTAGGCGGGCAGCGTGCTGGCCTCGGTTATCTCGGCGATGCGGAGCGGTTCCAAACCCTTTATAGCTAGTTCGCCAGACTCTGCCATCGCGGTCGACACTACCTCGTTACCATGCCGCAGGTAGGCAATGACGTTGTTCGGGTCGAGTAGCAGTGCCTCAGTCTGCTCCAGGTTGTAGCCAAAAATCGCGTACAGCCCGGCAAACTTAGGAACCAATGCGCGCCGGTCCGCTTCGGACGTGGTTTGTTCGATGCAGGCTGGCGTGATGCCCTGGCCTGCCAGCGACGCCACCGAATGTTCGCTTGTCTGGGTGCGGCCGATAGCATTTGCCAGCGTTTGTTGGTGCCGGGTTACATCCGCCGGCCTGATGGCCCGCCCGGGCGCATTCCAGCCGGTGTAGGCAATAACCAATGATTGTTCCGGTAGCGCCAGCGGCAAGACTGCCTCGACTGGCACCTGGTGTACTTGAAGGTCCCGGAGGGCTTCCGGCGTGGTAACGGCGCGTACGCTTAAACGCGTATGTGCAGCATCTGCTGCTATGGTTTGGCGGTAGTGGTGAAACTGGCCGGCAAAATCCCGCACGGCCGTTTCGCTATCTAGCACCGCTTCGTTATAGAATCCGCGGAGTCGTTGGTGGGTACTGTCGGTGGGTGGCCAAACGGCCTCAATGGAGCTTGGCGGCTCCGGCCCAAGTAGTTCTGACATAAGTAGTTCCTTTCTAAAGAACATTAAAAAAGCCCCGGGCCGTAGCGCGGGGCTGTTTTTTATGTCAAAACAAGAGCGCTACGGCCGAAGCTTTAGGCTCTTCTTCTTGGAGTCAAATAGGTTATGGCAAACTACCATGAACGTAACTTTAAATTATTTCCGTGTAAAATGCAAGGCTCGGAGGCAACATGGGTGATATAATAGTGGGGTGCAAAAAATCTTGCTGTATTACAAATTCACCCCGCTAGCTGACCCGGAGATGGTGCAGCTGTGGCAGCGCGCGCTTTGCGAAAAGCTGGACCTGAAGGGGCGCATCTTGATTTCGCCGCATGGCATCAACGGTACGGTAGGCGGCAACATCGAGGATCTGAAGACGTATGTCAAAGAAACCAAGCAGTTCGCGGGTTTTAAGAACACGGTGTTTAAATGGAGTGACGGTGCGCGCGACCATTTCCCCAAACTGCAGGTGAAAGTGCGCCCGGAGCTGGTCGCTTTTGGCGCAGCAGATGAGCTGAAAGTCGATGCAACAGGGGTAGTGGGCGGCGGCAAGCACCTAAAGCCAACAGAGGTGAACGAGCTGGTTAACAGATACGGCGACGATGTGGTGTTTTTTGACGGCCGGAACGCCTACGAGGCCGCTGTAGGCCGTTTTAAAGGCGCAGTCGTACCAAATACTACTACGACCCATGATTTCGTCACAGAGCTCGATAGCGGCCGCTACGACGAATTGAAGTCCAAAAAGGTGGTTACGTACTGCACCGGCGGCATCCGCTGCGAGGTGTTGAGCGCTCTTATGAAAAACCGCGGTTTCGAGGACGTGTACCAGATTGACGGCGGCATCGTGAAGTATGGCGAACAGTTCGGCGACGATGGCCTGTGGGAAGGCTCGCTCTATGTTTTTGACGACCGCATGGGCATGGAGTTTTCCGACCACGCTAAAACCATTGGCACTTGCATCCACTGCGCCGGCCCCACCAGCAACTACGAAAACTGCGCCCTCAAGACATGCAACAAGCTGGTGTTGATTTGCGAGGACTGTTTGGCGGATGGGCAAAGGCGGTATCACACCACAGCTTGCGTGCAAGTACCCGCAGCCTAACTAACGGCGCCTGTAGGTAGTGGCATCTGTAGCACGGCGCCACCCAAGGCACGAAGAGTTGAGCCAACGGCGTTGGTGTTGTCGTTCAGTGACGACTCCACCGGTTCTTCGAATGCTGTAAGTACATCTAGGCCCATTCGAAGCGCTTGGGTAGAGACTTGCTTGGCGTCTAAGGGCAAGCCAGGGAAGGAGATTCCGCTGACGTAGTAGCCGTCCGACCCGACATCGAACAAGCGCACCGCAATATCACCGGGCTGCATACCGTCGTAAAAGTTTCGGACTGCAACTTCGTGCTCAGCTGGGCTGTTAGTTATGGAACACAACACATGCTCTTCAAAGCGGATACCGGCCTGGCCTAAGGGGGCCTGTAAAATGTCGTGCAGGCCGGTGGATAGATGCTTTCCGCCTAGCTGCTGCAGCACATTGCCCCAGCGACTGTTAGCTTGCGCTATGGCTGCGGCATGGGCGTCCCAGATGGTTGATTGACCCGCCTGGACGGCGGCTATCGCGGCAGCGGTGGTGGCCGACTGCTGTGGGACGTTATCAGCTAGAAGTACGTGAGCTTCAGGACTCAGTAGCGGACCAATCATACAGAGCCCTCTTAGCACACTGGCGACACCTATGCCCACGGCACGGTCGTATCGTGTTGTATCTGGCAGGGCTGCAAGACACTCTACTATGCGTGTAGCGACCCGGCGGTCGGCGTCGGAAACGCGCCTGTAATGGTGTAATGCGTACTCATTCGCGTCGAATTCATCCCATGGTACATCACTGTTGTGTATGTGCGGCAAGCCGTCTGTGACTTCTTGACTCAAGTTGTCTCGTTGCCTCTCGATGCGCAGATTATAACAACACAGTTGCTATTTACAAACAGCGACACCACGAGTGCGCGCGTATAATGTAAGAGGTGAATAAAGCGTTGGAGACCAAACTAAAGCAGTTGCCTAAGGACCCGGGCGTGTATTTTCACAAGTCCGCGGATGGCGAAATTATATATGTGGGGAAGGCGGCGGTGCTGCGCAACCGGGTGCGGCAGTATTTTCAGGCCAGTCGCAACCGCGACCCGAAGACCGAGGCGCTGGTAGAGGAAATTACCGACACCGACTGGATGGTAGTAGAGAGCGAACTGGAAGCGCTGTTTTTGGAAGCGGAGATGATTCGCCGCTACATGCCGCGCTACAACATTTTGCTGCGCGACGACAAAGCGCTCAGCTACATCCGGATTGATTACGACAGTAGTTACCCCACAGTAACGACTACGCGGCGGCCGCTGGATGACGGCGCGCGCTATTTTGGGCCGTATTTTTCGACATGGGGGGTCAAGCAGGCTTTGAAATATCTGCGGCGGATTTTTCCGTTTGCGGTTCGCAAAATTCCCGGGCAAAAACGTGCCACGCTGCACTACCACCTGGGACTCGACCCGGGCCTGGAAGAGGGCAAAACCAGTCTGGAAGATTACCGCAAAAATTTACGCAAATTAATCGCAATTATTGAAGGCAAGCGAACGGCCATTGTGCGTGAAGTTGAGCACGATATGAAACAAGCTGCCAAGGTGCAAGATTTTGAGTTGGCCGCGCGCTATCGCAACCAATTGTTCCTGCTGCAAAACCTGGGCGAGCAGGTCATCTTTAGCGACAAAGAATTCGCGGACATTTCCAAAGACCACGCACTGAACGAACTGGTGGATTTGCTAAGTCTGGAAGGCTTCCCGCGGCGCATCGAGGGCTACGATATCTCGCACATGCAGGGCACCAACGTGGTGGCCAGCATGGTGGTATTTACGAATGGCGTGAGCGACAAAGGCGAATACCGCAAATTCAAAACCCGCAAGGAGCACAACAACGATTTCTTCAACATGAATGAAACCATCGGCCGGCGCCTGAGCGAAAAGCATTTGAAGGACTGGGGCAAACCGAGCCTGGTGCTGATAGACGGCGGCAAAGGCCAGTTGGACGCCGCCATCCAGGCCCGCGATGCGGCGGGGCAGAGCAGTATTCCATTCATCGGCCTGGCCAAACGCGAAGAGCAAGTTGTGATTCAAAAAGACAAAAGCGGCGTGAGCTTGAACGTGCCGGCCATGCACAAGCTGGGCGGGTATGCGACAGAGTCGGAAGACTTTATTTTGGTGAACCTGCCACATCACACGAATGTGGTAAAACTGCTGCAAAGAATTCGCGATGAATCGCATCGCTTTGCCGTTAGCTACCATTCAGTTCTGAAAGTAAAACACCAAACTGCCAGCATGCTAGATGACGTGCCAACCATCGGCCCGGCTACGCGTAAGAAACTCATCAAAACCTTCGGCAGCATGCGCGGCGTCCTCCAGGCCCGCGACATGGAGCTGGTGCAGATGCTCGGCGAAAAGAAAGCCGCCATCCTAAAACAGTACCTGCGTCCCATCAAAATCGAACAGAAGATCTTGGCGGACGACACTCAAGCAGACGGCTAGTTGCATGCCGAAGTATACTGTAATCATATGGCGGACCCACAAACCAGCCTCAATCCGTACGAGGGTGAGTCTGGGCTTGTGCTTCGCGACTTATTCGAGCGGGATGCGGTAAGTCGGTTCGAAAACGAGATTGGTGCCCCAAGATTCTATGCGCTACTGCCAAGCAATGGCATCCGACGGGTTATGGATTTTGGCTGCGGGCCGCATTCCCCAACCATCCTACGTGAACGCTACCCGGATGCTGAAATACTTGGTGTCGATAAGTCCGAGGCCATGCTGCCCAATAACGACCCCACAGACCCCCTAAGTCGCTACGCGCTATGGTCCGACGCGACTAGTCCGCGTGCATTTGGACGTCAGTATGGCAAGTTTGACCTCATTGTCCTGAAAATGGTCGCCCAGTACGTTGACCGTTACGAACTGTACCAGTTACTGTATGAACTCTCCGACTACTCGTTGGCATATCGGGGCTACATAGCACTGTCGGTGCCGCATCCAGAGGATAGTGCGCAGTTCGTGACTGATGCGTCAGAGCTTTCGGACTATACGCGTACCATTGGTGGCACAGGGCTACGGGCAACTATGGTGCATCGTCCGATGGAAAAGCTGATTGACCTGGGCGAGTTGGCGAGGGCTCTGCCAGATGGGTACCGTCAATTGGTTGATGAGCCAGCGGACGCAGAAGGGCATAAGAAACGCCTGAACATCCTGTTTAGGCCTCCGACCATGCGCGAGCGGCTAATTGATAGTCTCAGACAAGAGCTAGGTGCGAGGGTGGTTGGACGTCGAGTATGGCTGACTCCAGGCGAGAAGCAGCGCTATGGCTACCTGGGCCGTCAGGGCAAACCACTCATGGTGCCGCCGCCGAAACCGTAAGTGGTATCATGTAGTACATGACGGCGCGCACGCATGATTTGGCGGCGGCTACGGCACTGGCCGTGGCGGTGCTGGTGTATGCGCCGGGGCCGCTGCGTTTGAGCACGCTGCTGGTGGCGCTGCTGGCGAACCAGCTGGGCGGCATTGCGCCGGACATCGACCAACCCACAGCGCCGCTGTGGCGCAACCTGCCGGAAGGGCACTACGTGGGCAAAGTGTTCGGCAAGCTGCTGGGCGGGCACCGGTTCATCAGCCATTCACTGCTGGGTTTGGCGCTGTTTGCCTGGCTGTGCAATTTGGCGCTGCATGCGCTGCACCCCATCATGCCGCACGTCGACATCCAGTTGGTGTGGTGGGCGTTTATTATTGGCTATGTTAGCCACCTGGTGATGGACACGCTGACCAAGGAGGGTGTGCCGTGGCTGTTGCCGGTGCCGTTTAAGTTCGGCCTGCCGCCGCTCAGGCGCCTGCGCATCACGACCGGTAAGTTTATGGAAACATTAGTGTTGCTGCCAGCCCTAATAGGTTTCGACATCTGGCTGTTCGCCAGCCACTACAACCAGTTTATGGGTATGCTGCAAACATTGGCACACTAGCGGTATACTGCACGCATGCAGCGAGTGATTTGGGAAGGTGACACGCGGTTGGACCACTACCAAGTGGTCGACACGCCCTATGACGGCCGCCCGGCGCGGGTGCTCTACAGCGGCAACCGCCAGGCAGCGCAGTCCGGCGTGGCCACGGACGGCGAACGGGATTTGCTATTTGACTACATCCAGCGGATGTTTGAACTGGCGCAAGGCGTAGTGCCCCGGTCGGTGTTGGTGGTTGGCGGTGGCGTGGGTACGCTGCCGAAGGCGCTGTATGACGCCCTGCCGGATGTGCGGGTCGACGTGGTTGAGCCCGACGAGGGGCTGACGCGCCTGGCCTACGACTATTTTGATTTGCCGGTCGACGAACGGATTACCATGTTCCATACCGACGGCCGGACGTTTTTGCGTGAGCATGCCACGCGCTACGACATGATTTTCGTGGACGCGTTCACACACACCACCATCCCGCCTGAGCTGCGGACGCTCGAAACATTCCAGGCCTACCAGAAGCATTTGCGCACAAACGGCGTTCTGGTTGTAAATATCATCAGCACTTACCACGGCTCGGGCGTGCAACCGCTGCAACCGTTGTATGCCGCGGCAGTGCAGACGTTCGAAGCGGTCGACATTTTTCTGGCCAGCAAAGGCTACAGTTTGTGGCTGCCGCAGAATTTTGTGCTGGCCGCGCAGCAAGGCGTAGAGCATCTGCTGCAAGATTATGTACGCCATGAATCGGTCAAGCCGCCGGAAGTCCACCCGGGCTCAGTGCTGTACGACTAAACGCGGGAGCGAAAAATCAGTGCCCAAATTTTAGCGACCACAACCGCAAGCACGAACGCGCTAGCCAGGTTGATGAGCAGCCCAAGTGGGTTGAACTGGCCGGTTTCGGCAATGACGGCGGTTTGTTCCTGGCCCTCGCACGCAGCTTTTTGGGTGGTAGTGACTGAATATTTGTACGTGATGGGCGTGCCCAGCCGCAGCCCGTAGGCATCGGTAGTGGTAACCGGGCCAAGTGCGGTCAAACATGCCAACGTCTGCTGGCCGCTGGCGGTGGTCTGTGAAATGCCCGGAAAGCTGACGAACGTTTTGCCCGGGATGAACGGCGAAAGCGTTAGTGCTGCCAGGATGCCGAAGACTACCAGGCCGACGATGCCGGCGTGCGCGTTTTCACTGTGGACGTGGTGTTCTTCCTTGTGGCCTCGCTCGGCTGGCATGGCGTAGGGGCGCGGCACATCGAAGTCGTTGAGTTCGGTGGGCTTTGGGGGGGTTGGCTGGGGAGGCCTGAAGGCCGGCTGCGGCTTGGATGGGGGCTTTGGCAGCGGTGCGGCGGCCGAAAACGGTGCCGGCGGTTTTAGGCTGGCCGTTGGCTGATGTAGCTTAGGGGGTTGGTCTGGCCGGGGTGCGCCAAAATCATTAAAAACCCGGCGCTGCGGCGACGGCTGCGGTGAACGCCCGGGCGTATGACCTCTGGAGGGATTGGTAAAGTCCATATATCCATTACCCTTATCTTAGTATAAGTATGAGCGAAATTAGCCCAACAGGCAAGTAGTAGCTTTCTATACAGCGGCCTTTGCCCCAGGGGTTTAGGCTGTAGCCATGGCAGTAAATGAAGGATTCCAGGGCAAACCCCCAGGCAGCAAGCGCCTGCCACCCGGCCAGTCACCGGTTACACGGTGGCCGGTGCTTACCTATGGCCCGACCCAGCATGTTGGCACGGACCGGTGGTCTCTGGCCATTGATGGCGAAGTCAAGACACCGGTCACACTCGACTGGCAGGCGTTCAACAAGTTGCCTAAAACTACTATGCTCACTGACATCCACTGTGTGACACGCTGGAGCCGGCTGGGCATGGCGTGGGAGGGTGTAACGGTGGACGAACTGATTGCCCAGGCCGGCGGCCTGACCGACAAGGCCATGTTCGTGGTTGCCGAAAGCGAGGGCGACTACACCACCAACCTGCCTGTTATGGACGTGCTGGGCGAGCAGGCCATGGTGGCAACACGCGCCCACGGTGAACCGCTGACGGCCGAACACGGCGGCCCGGCCCGGCTGTTCGTGCCACATTTGTATTTTTGGAAAAGTGCTAAGTGGGTGAAGCGGCTGACCTTTACGGCCGAAGACCAGCCCGGCTTCTGGGAGGTAAATGGCTACCACAACTACGGCGACCCGTGGCGTGAGCAGCGGTATGACACCGACTGATAGCTCTTGGTACGACGCCGAGGTGTTGCGGGTGGCGGATGAAACGCCTTGCACGAAAACATTCACGTTCCGCCTGCCGCACCCGGTGCGGCATTTGCCCGGCCAGCACTATGAACTGCGCCTGACGGCGCCGGATGGCTACCAAGCGGCGCGGCTGTATTCGGCGTCGTCGGCCGCAACGGGTGATGACACGGTGCAGTTAACCATTGCCCACATAGTGGACGGCGAGGTCTCGCCGTATCTGCACCACCACGTCAAAGTAGGCGACCGTGTAGAACTACGCGGTCCGCTTGGCCGGTCGTTTGTGTGGAATCCGGCCGACGCCGCGCCAGTTTTGTTACTGGCGGGCGGCGTAGGTGTGTCGCCGTTCCGGGCGATGCTGCAGGCGCACAAACAGGCTGGTTCAAAAGCAACCATGCGGTTACTGTGGAGCTGCCGCGGCAAGGAAGAAATCATTTTTGGCGATGAGCTGCTGGGCAGTCCCGCCGTAACAGTTACACTAACCCGCAACTGGCCGCCGGATTGGCCGGGCGAAACCGGGCGCATCACAGCCGATGTAGTCATGCGGCTGCTCGGCATGTACCCCGGCCGGGTGATGTGCTACGTCTGCGGCATGACAAGTTTCGTAGAGGCTGCGGGTGCACTACTGCTAGCGGCAGGGGTTATGCCAGCCTACATCCGCGCTGAGCGGTTCGGTTCCTGAAGAGCAGGCTTAGACTTTTGGCTTGGAGATGTTCACCATCCAGTGCACACCGAATTTGTCGGTGACCATGCCGAAGGTGTCGCCCCATTGCTGTGGTGCCAGAGGCAGCGTGACGTTGCCGCCGTCGCTTAAGCCCTTGAAATAGTTAGTCAGTGTGTCGGCGTCGTCGCCGGACAGTGACAGGCTGACATTGTCGCCGACGGTGCCCTCGCCCATTGGGCCGCTGTCGCTAGCCATCAGCTGCAGGCGCGGGGTTTCCAGGACGGCGTGCATAACCTGGTCTTTTACGTCGTCAGTCACCGACGGGTTCGGGAAGTCGCCGTAGGTTGAGACATTCAGCTCGCCGCCAAAGACGCTCTTGTAAAACTCCATGGCTGCCCGGGCTTTGCCGCCGTTGAAGTGTAGGTATGGGTTTAGCAGTACGGACATGGTGGATTCCTCCTATTACGTACCCCTTAGTATGCATCATCCCCGGCTGCCGGCCTATAGCTGGCTGCTATAATGATAGGGACTATGGGAGCGCAGCCAACCATAACCATCCTGGGTACGGGGTATGTGGGTTTGACTACGGCTGCGCTGACGGCGGCTGCAGGTATGAAAACGTATGTGGTTGACCCTAACCCCGTGCGCCTGGAAAGTGTCCGCGGGGGCAAGTCGTTTTTCTACGAAGAGGGGCTTGACCCGTTGGTTGCGGCTGGGGTAGCGAAGGGTTTGTTAGTGCCTACGCCGTCCTACGCGGAATCGGTGCCGGATAGTGACATCGTGATTTCGGCCGTCGGCACGCCGGACAACCCGGATGGCAGCTCTAACCTCAGTTACGTCTTTGCGGCCGCTACCGAAGCGGCTGGGCATTTTAAACCAGGCGCGGTGTATGTACAAAAGAGCACGGTGCCCGTGGGCACGGGCGCCAAGGTACGCAAAATATTCCGGGATGCCAAGCAGGGCATACCATATATCTCGAACCCCGAATTTTTGCGCGAAGGAACTGCACTGGCCGACAGCCTGTGGTTTGACCGGGTGGTGGTGGGCGGGGATAATTCGCGGGCGCTTCAGCGGGTGCTAGATTTGTACCGCACCGTTGAATCCAAACGCGACGAAATCGCAAAAATCGCTAGCCTGGAGCCGCCCACCCAACCCGCCGCTGGCCGTTACATGACGGTCGGTTTGGAAAGTGCCGAACTCATCAAAGTCACCGCCAATGCATTTTTGGCGCTCAAAATTTCGTTTGCGAATTCCATCGCGCAGCTGGCAGACAAAGTTGGCGCGGACATTTTGCAAGTCATGGACGGGGCGGGGGCGGACGCCCGCATTGGCCGGGCATTTTTAAACGCCGGGCGCGGCTATGGCGGCGGTTGTTTTCCGAAAGACGTCAGTGGGCTGATTGCCGCCGGATTGGACAACGGCGTGAACCTGGAAATCATGCGCGCCGCGCAAACTTTGAACGACGCCATGCCGGGCTACATCATCGAAAAGTTGCAAGTCGCGTTTGGTGGTTCACTGCAAGGAAAAACTGTGGCGGTATTGGGTCTGTCATTCAAGGCCGGGACTAGCGACGCCCGCCGCTCGCCCGGAGTACGCATGGCCAATGTACTTACTAGGGCCGGGACAACGGTGCGCGTGTTCGACCCGAAGGCCATGGTGGAAGCGGCGGAATCACTCGAAGAAGCGGTGGTGCACGCAAAAGGTGTGGACAGTGCCGTGCGGGGCGCGCAGGCGGTCATCATTGCCACCGACTGGCCGGAATTTGTCGGGTGCAAACCGGCAAACTACGCCAAACTCATGCCGAACGGTGTGTTTGTAGATGCCATGAACTGTTTTGACGCCACTGCCATCACCAAGGCCGGGCTGCGATACATTGGCGTCGGCCGTTAGGGCTGCATGAGGGCACGGGTGTTGGCGGTATTTTCCGCCAGCGACTATACCATTAGGGTGTGCCTGGCTGCTGTAAACGCCAGGACGCATGGTATGATGTGCCATATGGCAAACGCAGCACGCGCAATTATTATCGAAAATGACAAAATGCTCCTAATGCACCGCAACAAAAACGGCAGCAAGTACTTTACGCTGGTGGGTGGGCAACTGCGGGACGGCGAAAGTGCCGAGGAAGGTGTGGTCTGCGAGGTTAAGGAAGAAACGGGGCTAATGGTAACTAGCGCCCGGCCGGTCTTCATAGAGGAACACGCCGAGCCCTACAACCACCAGTACATTTTTGTGTGCGAGGTAGCACCCCACGGCGACATCGCCATCCAAGAAGCGTCAGACGAAGCGAAGCTAAACCAAATCAGCACCAATCTACACCAACCATTTTGGGTTGATGTTTCGTCGTTTGCAAACCTGCCATTCTTGACTATGCGGCTGCAAGCAGCCATCGTAACCGCCCTAAAAAAGGGCTTCCCCGAAGCTCCTGTTAAACTGTAACGCCAACAGCCCTGGCATTTTGCTGGATTGAACAGGGTGGCGCTTTTGGAAGCTGTCGGTTCGGTACGCAGGCCAATCGTAACTAGTTTTGTCTCGAAGCGTATCGCCTCCATAGGCGCCTAGTGATTAGGTAGTATGTGCTATGCTAGCCGGATGACACATCCAGAAACACTTGCAGTCGTCGGCTCCATCCATGGTAATGAACCGTTTGGCCAGGCAGTGCACCGGGCCATCCAGGCTGACCCGGCGTTTGCGACGGCCGGCATTGTTTCAACCGAAGGCCACCCGGAGGCCCTGGCGGCCGGTGAACGCTTTTTGGGCAATGAAAGCGAGCTGGGTTCGCTACTGCCTGGCGACCCCAACTCACCGAACCCAGACCGCCGGGCAGCGGCACGCTTGCACGACTGGCTGGACGGGCAAAATGCCTGGCTAGCAGTCAGTCTCCATGACAACGATGGGGCAATGAGGGGCAGCAACTACCTAGCACTCGGCGCCAGTACAACAGTTGGGCAGCTGGCGGTTGCGCACGTCGTAGGAGTCCGGGACATCATGGTTACCGCGGGCTATGCGTTCTTTACAGCTCATCCAGAGGTGGTCGAAATTGAACAGGCAGTCCAGGCTGGTAATGAGCAGCGAAAGGTTACCGAAATGTTGGGCCACTTGTGGCGGTTGCAGGAACTGGGCCCCGAGGGGCTTGCCGGGTTGTACGATGGTGCCGGCCTCCGCTTTTATTTGCGCCTTGGTTCGTTCCTGCTGGAAAAGGGCGGCCGGCCAAACCAGTTCATCCTGGACCGGCTGGACCGGCTCGAAGCGGTGTTTGCAGACCGTGACCCTTCGGACATCGCCCGGTTCGAAGCCCTGCCGCTGCCGGAGGACCTAAAGGAGGAGCTGGGCCTGGGCGGCCTGCAGCTGGCAGTGTCATCCTGGAACCATATCAACAGCAGCCGGCTGGCTGACCGCGGTGTATCACCGCAGGGCATACGCCGCCGCGAAGTCTTGGGTAGCTGCCTAGTACAGACCCAGCCGCAAATTGACGCCGATGGCACAGTAACGTTCCCACCGCTCGAACGCGACCTCAGCCACTGGCGCTAGCCAGCCGCCGTTGCTTCGAGTGCGCCCGAGGCTTTGTAGGCCGCTACGGCGCGGTTGATGGTCAGCCAGCCTTCGTGGAGGGCGTCCGGCGGGTTGCGGCGCAGCTCATTCAGGCTGAAGAACCGGCCAGGGTATGGTTCGCCGCCGGTTTCGACGGGTACCCAGAACTGGGTGGCCACTTCCTCGCCGCGGCCGTCATTTCGGAATTGGGGCGGCAGCAAGGAGGGTTCGCCGGCCTGCCGGATGCCCGGGAGCTCGTGCTTAAACAGGCGTGCGACCGGTCCGCCTAGGCTATTCGCGGTGTCATGTTCATCAGTCGGCAAAATCCTGACTCCCGGCAGAACCCATTTGTCTGGCCACCACGGGTCGTCATGGCTCCGTTGTTCCAGCCAGATTTCCGGCCCGCGGCCTTGGTTGCGGATGGGCACAACCTCCACGGCTGAGCCTACTGCCAAGCGGCAAAACTCTTTAAAAACAGCCAACGGCAAGCGTCCGGGCGTAAGTTCGCCAAGCAAGTTGGCAAGCATGTTGGCCCGCAGGCCGGCATCCAGGCCGTTTAGCATCGCAGCCGCAATCTCAAAGCGGGTGCCGGGGTCAAGCGCGGCAACTTCGTCGCCGGTTGGAATGCGCGGTGCCTCACTCATAGTGGTGGTGAGTATACCCACTCACATCCCCTATCACAAGCAGTAGCAGGATGTTACCGTACTACCGGGCCCGGTTTAGCTGCTGGCTAAGCAGCCGCCGTTGTCGGCTGTAATGCCCTTGAAGACGTCCTTGTATTCGGTTTTAGTCAATATCGAACAAAGCCGCTTAGCCGCGCAGCACGAACCAGTACAGTGCCCCTGCGGCAACCAGTACCAGAAGTACGATGATCAGAATCATAACGAGCGGTTTTTTGGACTTGGCGCCAGAAGCGGTAACCATTGCGGGCGTGGAGTCGGGTGTGGTGACGGGTGGTTCGTTAGGAACGGCAGCAGGCTGGTCTTCTGGGGCGGCCGGAGCCGGCGCAGCTGGCTCAGTGGGGTTTTCGGGTTGCTTTGGTTCTGCGTCTGGTGAGTTGGTTGGATTCATAACCACAGTATAGCATTAGCGGTATATAGTTCCCGAGAATCCGGCTAGGCCTAAGCCTTTGATACATGCCGCCTGGCAATATGCTCAGGTTTGATATGGGAAAGGGTATTATTTTCTTCCATCTTTTGCCAAAAAAGCTCGTTGACCCTGTCTTTCAGGGCTCTCATATATGGGTTAAAGTCAAACAACTCGTCCTTGTTATAGGGGCCTAGGCCAAAATCTCCCTCGTCCCATGTTTCTATGTCGGCAATAATGTGCTGGATTAATACCTCTACTTTATCGATGCACTGGGCCAGCATTGCTTCGGGCGTCTGCTTATCTTCCATTTCTTGCCACAAAGCCAACATTTCGGTAGCTGCTTTCGCTGGTAAGCCGGCCGTGATTTCTTTCATAGCCTTGAGCTCATTTTCGTATTTGTTATCTTTCCTTTCAGAGACCTCAAAGGAAGGAATATCTCCAATGACTGCTTCCGCAAGGTCATGGATGACTAGCATTTTCAGCACCTTTAGCTGGTCGATTTCAATATCGATTGAGTCAAAAATCACCATTGCGATGAGCGAGAGCATCCAGGAGTGTTCTGCCACGCTCTCTTGCCGGCCTGTATCACTCAGCCAAGAATGGCGTAGCTCGGTTTTTAATTTCTCGGCCCGTTTTATAAATAGGAGGAGTTCGGTAATGTCTTGCATGGCTAAATCATACCAAATAAAAAAACTTCACAAGGAAGTCTTTTAGTATGCTTGGTACACCCGAAGAGATTCGAACTCCCGACCTTTGGTACCGGAAACCAACGCTCTATCCAGCTGAGCTACGGGTGCACAGTCTTGATAAAAGAATTTTTGTATGCCCGCTTTGCGGTGCATATACAATTCTTGTATCAATGCGCCGGCAAAATGGTTCACATTTTGTCGGGCTGCTCTTTTCCCTTGGCTGCAAGGGCGGCAACGTCACCTATTCTAACAGATTGGGTGACGGATATCACTACCTGCTCGTTGACACGCCCGAAGCGAAGCCACTATAGTTAAGCTTAAGCTAAACTAAAGGTGGGTGTATGAACATAAAAGTAACTAATTTGCGCCAGGCCGAACAAGGCATCGCGCATCTGTTTTTGCTGCTGCTGGTGGTGCTGGCGGTCGGCGGCGTGGGCGGCTTTGCGGTGTGGAGGATTTCCAGCTACAACAACAGCCATGGCGCCAACGCGAATGGTAGTACGGAAAACGACGGCTCGGGCAAGAACAGCGCGACGGCTAGCGACGAATGTATTGCCATGACGCATGACGCAAACATCTGCCACCTAGGTGCCATCGACGGACTAGACAAGCACGCTTCCACCGTGAAAGTGACCATGGAAGGCAGTGACGGCGCCCAAACCTGGACCGAAAAATTCGACGGCAAGGGCAACAACTCGGTCGAGAGCGGTGACATTGGCGGCATTAGCCTGAACGGACACCAATACGTGCTCATTAGCGGCACCTGGATAGACTTTGGCGGCAGCACTTCGCAGGCGCCAGACGCCCCGGCCGCGCCGGCCTTGGCCACGACTGCCGGCATTAAGTACGAAAACTTGGGCAAAGTTTCGTGCGGCAGCGACACATGTTTTAAATACCGCTGCAGCGGCAGCATCTTGGGCAAAAGTACCGTCCTGGTTACCTTTGGCGACAAAGATTACCTGCCGCGCCACTACGAAGTCACCACCCTGGCGGGCGAAGCCAGCCTGCTCGGCAACATGACCATGGACATTACCTACGGTTCTGTCACCATTGCCGCTCCGGCCGGTGCGATTACCATGGAACAATACCAACAGCAACTAATTGGCGGCTAGGGGGACCAGGGCAGTGAAGATTCAAAAACAATTGACGCCCACCGGGGAGCAGGGCATCGCCCACCTCGGCCTGATGATAGTCGTGCTTGCGGTTCTGGCTATCATCGGCTTCGCCGGCTACACGGTCTACAACCGGAGCGGCGCTGGCAAAAAAGCCAGCACAGCCACCACCACAACTACCGCCGACAGTGAAGCCAAGGCTAAAACCACCAGCTGTGAAGCCACCTACCACGACGCTAACCTTTGTAAGTTTTCGGCCAACGCAGACGTCGAAAAGCTAGGCTTCAAGGGCGAGCTTACTAGCACCGACACTGATGGCAAAGTCGTTAGCATGACGGTCCTAAGTGATGGCAAGGGTAATACCAGCATCACGGGTGCCCTGAACATGGTTGCGCTAGACAATGTGACGTACATCGAAACCGACGGCGTGTGGTACGAATACCCGGCCGGCGATAACTCCGCCAAAGACAGCGACCCGGCTTCCAACCTGAACCTTGTCCTAGGTACCGGCCTTACCTACACCCCCGAGGGCAAAGAAGCGTGCGGCAGCCGCACGTGCTTTAAGTACGCGCTGGCAGACTCGTCCCAGCCAAGCGTGGCCCAAACAGTGTGGTTCGACACTAGCGACTACCTGCTGCGCCAGTGGAAATACATCGACCCCAGCACTGGCACGGTCGACATGTCGCTTAGCTACCAGTCGGTCAAGATTTCCAAGCCTTCGCCCGTCCAATCATACAGCAGCACCTACCAGTAGGCGCTTGGAGACGCAAACAAAAACACCAGGCCATTTCCGTCTGGTGTTTTTCTGATGTGGTACTCCCTGCAGGACTCGAACCTACGACCTTCTGTTCCGAAGACAGACGCTCTAATCCACTGAGCTAAGGGAGCTTACGTTTGCGGTTATGTGTGCGTATGCGGTGGCAATTAGCACAAACTACCTCACATTTTACAATCTCTTTCTTCAATGCGCCAATCCTGCCTGTGGCTGCTAAAAAGCTAATGTTGTTGAGTTTGAGTGACTCGTCGAGATGGTCGAAGTCCATGACATAGTATGGATGCTGCTGGTTGCAGTCTGCGCATGGCTTACTTTCTTTGATGTCGTGAACAAATTTCACTATCTCTAAACGGTACCTGCTGTTACGGTCTAGGTATCGCTGCCGATTTGCCAGATAGTGCCGCTTGCTTGCCGCTCGTTGATCCTCGGGATTCTTATAAGCCACAGAGGGTTTATAACATAAAAATCTGTTCGAATCCAGGATGTGACAGCCCGAACTAATGGTGGGCCTTGCCTTTAAAAATCTCTGTCACCGAGCCGCCGGTGATAATCTGAAGGATTGTTTCGGCCAGCAAAGGCGCGATGCTTTCCACCGTAAGCTTGTCACCGAGCGCGGCTTTGGCGCGGTCTGGCGGCACGCTATCAGTTACGATAATCTCCTTAATGAAAGGAACATCCAGGAGCTCAAGCCCATTCTTGACGAACAAACCATGCGTGGCGGCTATGATGAGGTCGGCGGCGCCCGAATCCTTAAGTACGTCGGCGGCACCTCTCATGGTAGTGCCGGTAGACACTTGGTCATCGACGATAATGCAGTGGAGCCCTTCTACGCCGGGGACAGTCGGAGGCCTTCGTACCATAGCCGAATCACTGCGTTCCCGGGTCTTTGGCGAGTAGGTTAAATCGACGCCCAACGCTTCGGATGCGTTCTCGGAAACCTTCCAGCTGCCGCTATCGGCTGCAACAATCGTAAACTCATCGTTCCTGCCGTTTATTCGTTCCCGCAGTGCGTCAAAAATGATGTCCTGGGCGGTCATCGGATCGCGCGGGCCATTAAACGAGTTTAAGCTGACCGGGTTATGTATGTCGACCACTACCACACGCTTGGCTTTAGCGACCTCGTCAAGAGTACGGAGGAATAGGTCCACCGGAACGGCCTCCCGCGGTTTCGCCATTCTATCCCCCCGGTCGTAGGCAGGTTTGGGCATGACCACCGTTACGCTCTTTGCCGACGAAAGGCGGGCTGCCTGGGCCATAAGCAGCGTCTGCCAAACTAGCTTATCCATCCCATGGGTTGGCGTTCTGACATGTGACTGTATGATGACAACATCCTTATCGCGTACTGACTCCGGGAAGCGCACATACTGGTCATCATCATCAAATGTCTTGAGTGTAACCTGGCCAAGCTCTACGCCAAGTTCCTTGGCAGTTCTTTCGGCAAGTTCCGGATGGCCGCTGCCAGAAACCAGGTAGAGCCCATCCAGGGCCTTCTGTGCTTCTTCGCTTAAACCTCTATTCTCTTCCAGGTGACTGTGCATATCAATCCGGCCTCCGTGCCTTCACTGCCAACTATATATAACTACCATCCAAAAACAACCCATGCTCACGAATTTTCGTGTAGCTTCTTGGGGTCAAAAAACGTAGTGATAAATATCATATTGTTGCGGTTACGTTTGTGGTAATTTACATAGGATGCAAACGCGATGGGGAACTGCGGCATGAAAGTGCCAAAGAGGAATCCCGTCGTTCCAATGAACAGCCCGAAAGGGCTGTTTTTTTGTGCATCCGGCAACGTAACTTAAAAGGAGGGAATTATGATTAACAACTACAAAGGGGTAGAGGACACCGCAGCGTTCAGCGCGGTGGTAAACAAGCTGCGCAAGTTCTGCCTCGCAAAAGGCTTTACCGAGGTCCACACCCAAGACCGCCTGAGCATCCTGGCGGCCTGCGAAGACCCCGACACCGTGGCGACCTACGACTACATGGGGCAAAAGTGGCCGCTGCCGCAAACCGGGCAGATGTGGCTGGAGTACGAACTGCTCAAAAACCCCAAACTTCCGGGGGTGTTCACGGTAAACACCAGCTTCCGCAACGAACCGAACCCGGTGCCCGGCCGCCACAAACTCATCTTCCCGATGTTCGAATTCGAACTGCCGGGCAGCATTGAAGACCTGCAAGCCTTCGAAACCGAAATGCTCGAGTACCTGGGCTTCGGCAAGCGCAGCGACTTCCACTACAAAAGCTACGACTGGCTGAAAAAATTCTACAAAGTGCGCGAACTGACCAACAAGCACGAAAACGCCATGGAAGCCGACTTCGGCCCGGTGGTCTTCTGCGGCAACTTCCCCAGCTACACTTCGCCCTTCTGGAACATGAAGAAAAACGGCAAAACCCACGCGCATAAAATCGATGTCATCATCCACGGCGCCGAAACCATCGGCAGCGCCGAGCGCAGCACCGACCCGCTTGAAATGAAGGAAGGGTTTTACAAAATCAGCGACGGCAAATATGCTAAAAAACTCTTCGAACTTTTCGGCAAAGACCGGGTAGAAAAAGAACTGCAAGAGTTCCTGGGCATGGACTTCTTCCCCCGGGTGGGCGGCGCCTTCGGAGTAACCCGCCTGCTGGACGCGGCCAAAAAGCACGGCCTGCTGGAACCGGCCGCTGCCTAGCATGATAGTATGGCTGTAATGGAAGCCGGCGCCCAAGTCTTGCAAGTGGTAACGGCCAACCGCCAGCTGCGTGGACTGGCCGCACCCATCATCAACCGCGGCCTGCTGCATGCGGTTGGGCAACGGGGCTTACGGGGCATTGAAGTGTTGGTGGGTTCGGCAGCGTAAAGCGATGGCGCTTGGGCATGATAACTAGTGAGGGATAATGGCACCAATGCCTTCCAGGGCGGCGATGGCTTCTTCGAGCCCACCGGAATGTTCCGTGCGTTCCGAGGGTACGGCCAGGAAACATCGCTCGGGGTCCGTCCACAGCATTTTGTCTACGCCGGCCGCAGCCAAACATGTAATTATTTCTAGCATGGTTCCGGTATTGCCGATGTCGGTGGCGGGGTTGGCATCGACCGGTTTATCGAGGCCAGGCAGCACCACGTCACGCACCAGTACCCGGCGCGTGCCTGGCTCCACGCTTTGTAAGGTCCCCGTTGCACGAGCTACATGTGTGATGTGCCGCGCACGGTCTATGGCACAGAGTACCCCCAGCAATCCCCCGTAATGTGTAGTCGCAAACGCTTCCTGCTCATCTTCCGGCGGGGCAGGGAACGGCCCCGAGCCGTGCAAGACAAGGGTCTGATATTCCCTGGGTAGCAAGCGCATCTCGAAACTCATGGCGAAGAGTATAGCAGATGCCATAACGGGCGCTGCGCGTATGCTTACGAAGCGGCGGCTTGTTGTTTTGCCAGGGCGTCCAGGGCGGCTCGGTAGACTTGGTCGAAGTCGGGCATTTGTTCTTGGTCGTTGGGCTGCTGAGTATGGACAATTTTGCCGCTGGCGTCCACGACGAAAATGGAACGGCGCAGGGCCCCCGACCAGAAATCGGGGTCGGCACCCTCGCCGGGCACGAGTTCCGTGCCCAGGGCGATGGCGGTGGCTGGGTTGATTTGCAGGAAGGTTTGGTCGGCGGACTGTTTTTTAACTTCGGCCAGATTTTGCTTGGTTAGGGAGTAGACGGGTACTTCTGGGTGGGCCCGGTGGAAGCCGTCCAGCTCGTCGACGCAGTTATCGCAGGTTTCGGTGTCGAATGCGTTCACCGTTTGCACGATGTAGAGGCCGTGTCTTTGCCACTCGATGCCCGGCACAAATGGCATGAAGTCACCGGCTTCTAGCAGCCGGCCTTCGCGGGTGAGGGTAGTGACGTGTTCGCGTTTGCCGTCTAAATCTTCGTAGGCTTGTTGTCCGGGATTCTCAAGCGGTACGGGGTCTAGGGGAAAACGGTTTTCGGGTATCTTTAGCATGGTAACTATTATAACACATTTTCGCTGACCAAGGTATTCCTTACGGTTTTTTACAAGGCTTGTATCACTGGCGCTGTAGCTCCCGGTAGCTCCTAGGCCTTACAGGGCTGGAAGCGGGTGACTCTCCAGCCACCGACGTAGACGTTGCCACTGTTCTTATTGATGTTTTTGATGGTGTAGTTGTAGCTGCCGTAATAACTGCCGTACTTGACGGTGCCGGTGGCGGTTGTGCCGTCGTAGGCATTAAAGTAGACATCGTAGTTTGTGCCGGCCAGGGCGTCGGTTATGCTGCCCCCAATCTCGGTCTCTATTTGTGTCCTGTTTTTGGAATCAACCCTGAGGTGCTTGTTGTCGCTGGTTTGCAAGCAAGCCGGCCGGCTTTTGTTGGCCTGCTGGATGCGGGCGTAGGTAGTCGCCGAGTAGTGCTCGCCCGAACGCAGGGCCAAACCTATGCCGAGACCCAGGACTATGATAATTGCCACACCCACTACAATGGCGCTGCGCTTGTTAGATTTTAGTATTGTACCCACCTTAATTTCCTCCAAGTTATTAATATGCTCTTCGATAACGTTCAGGGGTAGTTCGCTACCCACACGTAGCCAGATAGTAAATTTGTCTTGATGGTCGGCCAGCATGTCGTCCAGGGTTTGGACCATTTGCTCGCCGTACTCTTTCCGGTGCGCTTTCGGGTACAACCGAAGCAGGGCGCGGTACACTCGGTGGGCGTTACGCTGCCTATGCATAGCGGCGGTGTGGCTGGTGCAAAATTTGGCGCTTCCGTGCCAGAGAGACGGCGTTTTCGTAGTAGTCTAGTTCTGCTTTTAGGGCCGCCAGCCCGCTAGCAGAAAGTTTGTAGTAGCGCCGCCGGGTATCGTCCGCATGTTTTACTTCCAGTATCAAGCCGCGGTTGCGTAACTGTTTAATGCTGGTGTAGAGCGCGCCGGGTCCGAGTTTTATTTTGCCGTCGCTATCATCTTCGATTTGCTTGATGATTTCGTAGCCATGCCGCTCTTTTAGGCTGAGTGCCAGCAGAATGCTGAACGCCACCTGCGGCAATTGGTTGTAGTCTTTGCTCATGCTTTTAGACTATATCTAACTAAGACATATGTCAAATATAGATATAGTTGGCCTTGGACGCTACCGATTTTTCAGTAGCGTGAGGGCCAGGGCGACGCAGTGCTTGCAGAAAATGTCGTGGTTCTTTGGGTTGCCCGTGCAGTGCCACGCTAGGCCTTCCGGTGTTGCGATTAGCTGGGTGCGGCGGCGCGAGCCCGCGCCTTCCGAAACCGTCCCGTCCAGGCCACCTACCCACGCCTTCACTTGTGTAGGACTACGCTCAATAATCTCAACTCCGCCTCGTATGTAAATTGCCTCGCCGTACTTAAAATTCGATGGCAGGGCCAACCGCTTTATTTCGTCCAGGCTTAGTAGCGTAGCCAAGTTTTGCATAACTCTAACTATAGCAAAAGACCCCTACGGAAGGAGACTTGAGCGCCCGTGCTTGGTAGGGTAGGAGGGACTTGCCGCCCCACGGTAGCGGTATTAGACATAAGGAGTATAGTTAATAATGTCAGTAGTGTCAGAGTGTCAGTACCGTCATAACAATCTAAGGGGGTGTCATGAAAACATTAAAAACCGTAGGCTCGGGGGCGCTAAGTATGGCGCGCACCGCGTTCTCTCGCCAGGGACTCATCCTATTAAGTTTAGCGTTTGCGGCGATGTTAATCGTATCAGGCGTTAGCGGCCAGAAGGCACATGCCTATGCGTGGGAGTGTCCATCAGGTACTCTCTGCATCTATACCAACATCAACTACGGGGACCCATTATACGTTGCATGGCCGTCCGTTGGTGTATGCTACAACATGCCTGCTGGGTTTAACGACCAGATGAGCTCTTACATTTCTTCCTTGATTGAAGGCCGCTTAGTCTACTTCTATGTCAATGGCTGCGATACTAACCCATATATGGCGGTCCCGGTTGTGAGCTCTTCGGCGTGGATAGGCTCTACCATGAATGACAAGATTTCTTCGTACAAAGTGTATAACTAATCGCGCGGCATTGATTAGCGAGTACCCTTAAAGGACAGGTGGAACTAGGGCACGTTTTCTTACGGAAAATCGGCTACTGATATGTCCAAGCCAACCTGAGCCAAACTAAAAGACCCGTTGCAGGACGGGTCTTTTGTATTGGAGGGCCAGGAGGGCCTTGACCTACCTTCGGCAGGCCCGCAACTTCGCGTTCAAGTTTCTGGGTGTATCGGAGAGGGACTTGACCTGCCCGGCAAATTAAAAACAAAATTTGCCAGGGCACCCCTTACGGGGCTTCGGGCGGCCACAGCCAGACTTGGCTGTGTCGTTCAAGTCCCTGCCTCGCGCCTGGCAAATAAAATGACCCTATCTTGCGACAGGGTCATTTTATTTGGAGGGCCAGGAGGGACTTGAACCCTCGACATTCTGCTTAAGAGGCAGACGCTCTAACCAGCTGAGCTACTGGCCCAAAGTATTGAGACAAACCCTAAAGGGTTTTTCTCAACGCGCGGGCAAAATGGAATACATTTTGTCCGGCTGCTCTTTTCCCGGGCTGCAAGGGCTGCAGAGCACGGGGAAAACTAGGTGCAACGGGGTTATTTTAGCAAAATACCCCTGTTTTTGCAAGCCGTAACCAAAAGGGCTATAGTAGGGCACATGCAGTTGTTTCGAGACAGGCACCACGCGGTGGATCCGCTGTGGCATGTGCAGTTAGTACTGCTGGGCGTGATTATTTTGCAACTAGCGTTGCCAGATAACCTGATTTTGCTCCCGCGCTATGTGCTGCCGGCACTAGAACTGATTTGCATCGCTACGCTGCAGCTAGTAACACCCAAGCGGGCGGTGTTTGAATCGCCCCTGCGCCGGCTCGTCATTTTAACGCTGATTGCCGCTGTGCTAGTAGCCAATGTTAGTTCGCTCCAGTTAGTGTTGCACGCGTTGTTTACTGCCGGTAAAAATGACGCGCCGCACCTGCTGCTGGCTTCGGCCAACATTTACATTACTAACATCGTGATGTTCGCGTTGTTCTTTTGGGAGATGGACAACGGCGGGCCTGGCTTGCGCCGCCGCGACGCGGCCGACACGCGCGATTTTCTATTCCCCCAACAAGCTAGCGGCGCGCGCCATTCGTGGTACCCGACATTTTTTGACTATCTGTATGTTTCGGTCACCAACGGCACGGCCTTTAGCCCGACCGACACGCTGCCGCTTTCGCGCCGTGCCAAGTTTCTGATGAGCATCGAAGCACTGGTGTCACTGCTGATTGTGGTGCTCGTCACCGCCCGCGCGGTGAATGTGCTCTAAGAACCTGTCCTTGAAACCTCATTCCGGCTAAAAACCGCAGACTTGCCGTCCATGGCACCCGCATCACTCGTCGCCGTAACAATAGTTACGCCTCCTCCTGCTGCAGGCACCCTGGCCAGCAATCTGCAATTTTTATCTCGGAAGCGGGTTTCAAGGGCAGATTCTAATCTGTTACAATAGCTGCAGTGAAAGTACTGAACGGCCTAGAACTAGCTGGATTTATTAAAGAGCGCCAGGCGCACGAGGTGCGGAGTTTGCGGCAGGGTGCGCACGTTACGCCCAAGCTGGCGATTGTGGTGACCATCGAGCACCCGGCCATCGAAGTCTACATGCGCATGAAGGAACGCTACGGCGCGGACCTGCTGGTGGATGTGGATGTCCACCGGGTAGCCCAGGCCGAAGTACCGGCGCTCATCAAACAATTAAATGCCGACGACAGCGTGCATGGCATCATCGTGCAGCTGCCGCTGGAAGACCCGTCGCAGACTGAAGCAATTGTGGACTTGGTCACGCCGGCTAAAGACGTGGATGCGCTCGGCAAGGACGCTACGCTCGACCCGGCAACGCCTATGGCAATCCTGTGGTTGCTGGCTGGCTATAACGTCGACCTGGCGGGCAAGAAAATCGTGTTGGTCGGCCGCGGCAAATTGGTCGGGGCGCCACTGGAGCGGATATTCCGGGCTTCGGGGTACGATGTTGCGGTCGTTGACCGTAAAACACCGGACGTGCCGGCGGTGGTAAGCAGTGCGGACGTCATCATCACGGCTACGGGCATGCCCGGGCTGGTTAATTCGGCCATGATTAAGGAAGGTGCGGTAGTAGTGGACGCCGGTGTGGCTGGCGAACAAGGCAAAACCGTCGGCGACCTAGCCGACGATGTCTACGAGCGCCAAGACCTCACCATCACGCCCCGCAAGGGCGGCGTCGGCCCGCTAACCATCTGCGCGCTGTTCGAAAACGTCATTCGTGCCGCCCGCACGGGAGCACAGTAATCGGCTAGGCTGCCCGAAGCTCCACAAAGCCACCCTGATAAGTTGGATTTTTATCCCTGAACTCAGCTCCATGCCCAAGCGCTTTATCAACGACAATAGGTATATTGTTGGCACATGGTCCTGTGAGCCGGCACTCATCGGGCGTCCATGTTGGATACGTAACTTCGCAGAGCTGCTTGTAGTGGGGCACAGCTAGGCCTTGTGCAGTAACCCCTCTGTTGGCGGCAATAGTCGCAACGCCCGCTACGGCATTAGGGCCAGCTACTTTGCGTACGGCATCTACGACCCGGAGGGCACTGTGCTTCTTGTTGATGTAGTCTTCAACAACCAAAATGTCTTCCTCTCTAGCGATGACCCCGAGCAGGGCTTCAACAAAGCCCGGGCGAGTAAACGCAAAGTCTACGGGTTGTCCTTCGTGCTCTATCTTGTCTGCCCAGACCGCGACAACTTCGTCGTTCTCGTCACGTCCCTCTGCTTCCATGATGACTTCCGCGCAAACGACCGACAATGGAATCGATCCGATTGCCGGCGTGGCAACCGCACCGATTCGTCGTTGCTCTGGTTTGTCCGGTCTGACAATATGCGGCTCGACGAGCAAACCGGCGAGACTTTTTAGGAATCTGACATGAGGAAACGCCGGATCAATATTGACGTATCCACCTAAATGAGCACCACTGACACCGATGAAGTGATAGGGCAAGGTGCCCGGGTTGTCAGGTACATATATGCAGCCCAGTTCGACTAGCCGTGGTTCAACATCACCGGCTTGTATACTCATAATGCTTCGACGGCGGCTTGGAACCGGTCGCCTTTGTCTTCGAAGTCTTTCCAGAGGATGTAGCTGGGGGCGGCGGTGCTGAGGAGCACCACGGAATTTTCGGGGGCGTGTTCGGCGGCGTAGTTGACGGCGTCGACCATGGATTCGGTTTCGAAAATTTCCGGGTGGTAGTCCGGTGGCATGGCAGCCTTCATTTTGGCAGTCGTTTCGGGGAACATGACAAGGTGTGGGATGTTGTAGCCGGCAACGGCGTGCATCACGTCCGTGAAGTCATAGCCGCGGTCTTTGCCACCCAGGAACAGGCAGCCCACCGGGCCAATGGTTTGGGTAATGGCTGCCAGGCTGGCCGTGGTAGATTCTGGTGTCATGCCGATGGCGTCATCTACGTAGGTGCGGCCGTTTTTGGTAGCCACCCGCTGCATGCGGTGCCGCAGCGGTTCGAAGTCGCGGACGGCTTCCATGGCGGTTTCGTCCGGGACGCCGAACTGGCGGGCAATTTCGCGGGCGACTAGCACATTCAAGCCATTGTGGGCGCCAAACAATTTAGCGCCGGTTAAATCAACCTGCTCGCTGGGGTCGATGGCAACCGTTTTGCAGGCCGCGGCGTTAGCCCATTCGTTGAGCGCGGCAAAATCGGGGTTGTAGATGAACACATCATCGGCACCCATAAAGCGCATGATGTTGCGCTTGGCTTCCCAGTAGCTTTCGAGCGAGCCGTGCCAGTCGGTATGGTCGTTGTATAAGTTGATGCAAGCGGCGACGTGCGGGCTCTGCGTGAGGTCCGACAGCTGGTAGCTAGAAAGCTCCAGCACGAAAATGGTGTCGGCCGCGGCTTCGGAAAGGGCGGGCAGCGGTGAGATGCCGATGTTCCCGGCCAGCACTACTTTTTTGCCGCCGTGCTCTAGCATGGCAGCCGTCAGCGACGTGGTGGTGCTTTTGCCTTTGGTGCCGGTGATGCCCACAATGGTCACGCCGTTGGCCTTCGCCAGACGGAAAAACAGCTGCAGGGCGGTGATGTACGGCACCGGCATCTCGGTACCCGGGATGCCCTCATTTTTTACAAAAATAGTCTGCGATTGGTCATAGTCCAGCAGGAAGTCGAGCGGTTTGTCGCCAGGCTGTTTGTCTACGCCCGAAAAGCTTTTTAGCTTCGAATGCTCCTCCAAAAACGGCTGGATGCCAGCCGCCGCGCGGCCCTGGCCCATGCCCACAAACATTACATCTTTGCCGTCAAACTCACTTAGGTCGAACGTCATGCCGCTAACCGCTCCTTAAAATAAGTAGCTATCCGCGTGTGCAGCTCGGGGGGCAGGGCTTCGTCCGGCTGTAATTGCAGCAGTTCATGCAAAGCGGCCTCCCAATCACCATCCTTCACTACGCCGCGCTCACGGGCTAGCTGCATCAGGGCTGTGTCAGGGTAGCGGTTTTGGCCAGCCAGCAAGTTCATCGACAGTACCAATTCCTCGACCGTGCCGACGCAGTCCAGCGGCTGTTCGCCCTCCACGCCGGTCAATTCCAAAAACAGTTGGTTCAAGGGCGGTTCATCCAAAAGTTGCATGCCAAAGATGCGCGACACGTCTTCGTCCGAAAGCCACGGCGCTAGCAAAATGTAACTGCTCAAAGACTTCGGGCTTTCCAGGCTCCACCGGCCAGTTGGCCGTTTGGCTGGGTCGATGCGGAACATGTAATTGTCGCTGGTGAAGACTTCGAAATACTTGGGAAAGTTTGCAAATAGTTTGGCGACGCCGAGTGACGTCAACTGGCGGATGGCACTAAAGTAGGTAACTGGCTGGTGTACGCAGGTTTGTACAAACGACTGGATTTGGGCTTCGGCTTCGAACGATTTGCTCCACTGGTGGTTGACGGCTTTGCCCTGCCACTCCACCCGCGGGATGCTGGCGCTGGCTTCGTTGGCCACAATGACGTAGCTAGTGCCACGGGCAATGGCCAGCGCGGTGCCGACGAGAGCAAAAACCAGTGAAATCGGAATGTGCCCGCTGTAGACGCCGGGCTGGCCTTTGAGACCCGCCAGCTGTTTGTCGATGGTGCGTTCCACTGCCAATAGCTCCACGCCCATGGTTTCCGCTACCGCGGCGCTCTGGCCCAGTTGCTCACCGGTAGCCAGCACAAAACCGGTTACGGGTACACCCAGCGCTTTCAGCAGTTCGCCGGCCACGATTGAATCTTTGCCGCCACCAATGCCAAGCAGTGCGCCCGAAGCCTCCGCATCCGGACCGCCCTCGAATTGCAGCCCTTCCTGCGCCGCAAATTTGGCCAGCCGCTCAGACGGCAGCTTGTTTACGTACATAAACTCGCTGTAGCCGCCCTGCCACATGTTGTTCCAGAATTCGGCTTCGGTTTCATCCATGGCGTAGGGGTGTACTATGGTACTCGCCAGGAACTTTTTGTAATAACTAACCCCAAGCGCCAGATGCAGGGCGCGCAAACTGCGTTGCTGCGGCGGGGTGTCGGCCAGTGGTACGGGGAATTCCAGGGTTTCGGCTAGGTGGTAGGTTTGGCCGCCGTGGCTGGTGGTGTACTCGAAGGACGCCGTCCGGCGGTCGTCGCTGACGCTGAACCGGTCGTACACAAACGGGGAGTCGTCCATACGGAATTATTATACGGCCAGTTCTGCTTTTACCATTTCGGCAACTTGGCGCGGTGTCATTTCGGCTTTCACGATGAAGCGGCGGACGCCTAGTTTTTCTAAGTCCTCCGGGGCTTCTTGCTCGCCGACGTTGGTCAGCACAATCACCTTCACGTGTTTGCCCCAGCTGGTAGCGCGCAGCTGTTTCAGCATGTCATCGCCGTTCATTTCGGGCATCATTAGGTCCAGCAGGATGATGTCCGGCCGCATCTTTTCGGCCAGTTCCAGCCCCAGCTTGCCGTTGCCGGCGGTTTCGACGGTGTAGCCCTCGGCCTCAAATTTAATCCGGTACATCTGCGAGATGGCTTGGTCATCTTCGATAATCGCGATTTTTTGCATAAAGGTGTTTGCCCCTCAAAGAGTTTTTACGTTACGGCGATACCTGCTACTATACCATAAAGGCTAAACCCTAAGGATGAACAATGAATAGCACAGTACTAATCGCCCTCGTCGCCGGATTGGGCAGTATGGTTGGCTGGGGTACGGCAGACTTTTTTGCCAAAAAGACCATAGACAAACTAGGCGATGTCCAAACCTTGTTCTGGCAGCAGCTGATTGGCGTTGCGCCACTTATTATTCTATTCGCCGCCCACCCGTACTGGCCGCACCTAGCGCGGTTTGACTGGCTGTTCATGGTGCTGCTGGGCGCGACTAGCGGGCTGTCGTACTTGCCGCTGTACACCGGTTTTGGCAAGGGCCAGGTGAGCCTGCTGAGCCCCGTCTTCGCCTCATACTCTGTGCTGGTAGTAGGCATCTCTATCTTGTTCCTGGGCGAGAAACTGAGCCTCGGGCGAGCGGTAGCCATCGCCATAACGGTCCTTGGTATTTTGTTGATAAGCACTGACCTAAAGGACCTGCGGATTTCGGCCCGCAAACACGCCTTCCGTCTGGCTGGGCTGCCCGAAGTGGCGTTCGCCGTGGTGGTGTACTCCGTTTGGCTGGTGTTCCTGGACAGGTTCTTGCAGGGCAAGGACTGGGTGTTCTTCATGCTGTTCATCCGGGCGTTTTCATCGGCCACGCTGCTGCTGTATAGCCGGGCACGCAAAGTGGTGTTGCCGGTTAAGGACAAATCACTTTGGAAATACCTGGTGGGCATTGGCGTATTCGACGTGGCGGCCTTTGGCTTCGTGTCGTACGGCTTTAGCCACACCGAATTCCCCAGCCTGATTGCGGTCCTGAGTGCTACGTTCTCGCTGCCCACCATCCTGCTGGCCCGGCTGTTCCTGGGCGAGCGGATAAACAAGCAGCAGGTCGTGGCGGCGCTCATCATACTACTTGGCATAGTCCTAATAACACTGGCATAACGTTATGAGCAACCAAGCATTCAAAAACCAGGACTTACGGCAGTTCGGGCACGGTACTCCATACTTCATGTTTGACTCTAAGGCCGTCGTAGCCAACCTGGCAGCGTACAAACGGGCCCTGCCGAAGGGTACCGAAATCTGCTTTGCCATGAAGGCCAATTCCGAAGAGGCGGTGCTAAAGGTCCTGGACGACCACGGCAGCAGCTTCGAGGTTGCGTCTGAACACGAACTGGCCATGCTCAAAAAACTGCGCGTCGACCCAGGCAGGATTGTGTACGGCACATCCGTGAAGCCGGAAGCCAGCATTGCTGCATTCCGCAAGTACGGCGTCACCCGCTACGCGTTTGATTCGGCGCAGGAACTTGCCAAAATTGCCCGCCAGGCGCCCGGTGCGGCCGTGTACCTGCGGGTGCTGGTAAACGACAAAGCCCACAGTGTCTTCACCATGTCCGAGAAGTTCGGCACGGAGCTAAAGCATGCAGTTGAGCTGCTCGTGCAAGCCCGGGAATTAGGATTATTACCCTATGGCATAAGTTTTAACGTAGGTTCGCAGGCCAGGAATGCCGAAGCCTGGGCGAATGGTATCCGCGGCATTGCCGCCATACTCAAAAAACTGGCCGACAAAGGCATCATCCTGGAGGCGTTGAACTTGGGCGGCGGTTTTCCGTTTAGTTATTTGCCGGGCGATGGCTTCCCGGGCATCGCGGCCATCGGCGAGGCGGTCGGCAAGGCCGTGCATGATTTGCCCTATCCCATCCGCTTCATGGCTGAACCCGGCCGCGGCCTAGTCGCCGACGCGTACGTGCTGGTGGTGGGTGTGTTTGCCGACGCCCGGCGCGAAAACGGCCGCTGGCTGTACGTTGACGCCGGCGCTTACAACGCGCTGCTCGAAACCATGGCCTACCAGGGCTCGATGCGCTACCGGATTGAACTGCTGCGCGATTCCACGGCTGCACTAGAACCGTGCATCGTCACCGGCCCCACCGGCGACAGCCTGGATGTGATAGATAAAAGCGCCATGCTGCCGGCCGACGTCAAAGTCGGTGACCGTTTGGTGGTGCGCGACGTGGGTGCCTACAGTTTTGTGCTAACGACCGCTTTTAACGGCTTCCCGGTGCCGCCGACCTACAAACGGTAAGTGCATGCCGGTGCCCTTGTGCACCATGGGCGCTACAAACGACTTGGCTTGCCAATATTCACAGTCTGCCGGCGGGTTGACCGGACAGATTTCGTAGCGGATGTCCCGGTTGCGGAAGCCGGCTTCCTTCAACTTCTTTAAGTGGCTTTTAGGCAGGCTGGTGGCTTCGTCCGAGTAGTACGTCAGGATGCCGCCCGGTTTCAGCAAGCGGTAGGCTTCCTTGAAAAACCAGAAGTGGTTGCCGTGGATTTCTTCTTCCTTCAGTGGGTAGGTATCGAACAGGATGCCGTCAAAACTGTTGCTGGCTAGCATGGGCGTAACATCCTGCCAGAAGCCGCTGTAGACGTGCAGCCGGCCGGTGTCGATGGCAGCACGGAAATCAGTCACGGCTTTGCGGATGACGTCCGGGTGGCATTCGATGACGACGTGCGTTTCGATGTCGTGCGCCTGGATGGCCGCAGCCGACAGCCCCATGCCAAAGCCCAGTTCCAAGATCCGTCCGCCTTTGCTGGTGGCAATGATGGCCAGCATGTCCATGTATCCCTGTTCCCAGTCTTCCATCACCGGGTGGCCGGCAATCTTTAGGGTGTGGTCGTCGTACTGCGCCGGGGCTTCGCACCATTCCTGTAGTTCCGTGGGAAAACCAATCTTCTTCCTGCTTTCAACAGTATCCATTGTATTTATAAAACCTTTGTGATTTTTTAGTAACTCCCTTGACAGTAGCACGGAGTAGCCGAATAAGCAATTAGGTTAGGTATATTTTATGCCCTGGCCAGCCGCATTTGACTTACATGTACTATGCAGTAGAATAGTAACCAGTAGCGGTTTAAGATACCGCAGGTTTACGCTTAAAACACATGAAGCCAATTGCAAAAAATACCTTCCAATCCGCCTTACTGGTGTATTTGGTGGGTCTGGCCGGTTTTTGGCTCTGGCTGCGCCATAGCGGCTACCAAACCAGTAATTATAACTATGCGTATTCGCTGCTATTTAGCCTGCAGCCGCTAATCGGCGGGCTGATTGGCATGGTCCGTTCGGGCATTTGGGGCCGGTTTAAAAGCGCCATTGGCAAATCAGTCTTTTTCTTTAGCCTGGGCCTGTTGCTGTGGGGCGCCGGCAGCATGGTGTGGTCGTACTACAACTTCATCGTTAAAAACTCGTTGCCCTACCCGTCTCTGGCCGACCTAGGCTTTGCGCCCAGTATATTTTTCTGGGGGCTGGGCGCGGTGTTCCTGTCTAAGGCCAGTGGCGCGCGGTTTGCCTTCCGCACCAGCATGTTTGCCAAGTTCTTTGTGGCCGCGGCGGTAGTGCTGTTGCCGGCAGCGGCATATTACTTACTGGTGCACGTCGCCCGCGGCGGCGTGGTTGTGCCGGAGGGTGAATCGTCGCTGAAAACCGTACTGGACGTTGCCTACCCGCTGGGCGACTTTGTGGCGCTGATGCTCTCGGTGATTATATTCGGGCTTTCCATGCGCTACTTCGGCGGCTACTTCCGTTTGTCCATCATCAGCCTGTTGGCCGGATTGGCCGTGATGTTCCTAGCTGATTTCGTGTTTTCCTACACCACCACAACCGGCACGTTCTATAACGGTGACTGGGGTGACCTGCTACTGACATTCGGACTATTCCTGCTGACGTACGGCGTCCTAGGGTTCGCCTCCCGGCCGAAAGTAAAATTAGCGAGCTCCTCGGGCCCGGAGACATCGAAGGCATAATATGGACATATATGCTCAGATTGCCCAAAGTATCATCAAGCACCAGGAGGCAATCATTGGGCCGGTAGCAGTGGAGCAGGCGCAGCAAATTCCGCACTTACACCTTGACTGGGCAAAACACGAAGTATCAATCGACCACAACCCGGCGTCGGTTATCGATGACCTGGTGGGTGCCTACAAACAGCTCTTCGGACAGATTTCCGTGGAGGTTTCCAAGGAAGCGGCCGCACCGCTGCTGAGCAAGCTTGGGCCCAGCGGCTTACCGCAAACACTAAAGTAATAACGGGGGTGGATTCGGTTGGGCGAAGAAACAAACAAGTCTGCCTCTGCTATGCACCGCGTCCGGCGCCGGTTGCAGCGCCGTAAGCAGCTCGAACAAGACATCGAGCACATCACGCAGGAGATGTACCGGCGCAACCGTGAGCTGGCGGACACTAACCGCATGCTGTCGTTGTTGCAAACGGTTGATACTCTGGCGCTAACACCCGAAATGTCGCCGACGGTTATCTGCCGGGAAATTGCCCGGGAGATTGTGAAAGCAACCGACTACGCCATCGTGGGAATGTTCACGAACGAACCGGGCGAACTGGGCGGGCTGCAGCTGCGCGGCTGGGAGTCGAACGACCAAAAGCTGATGGCGGCGCTGTTTGGCGGCCGCCACGACCGGCCACCCCGGTTGCACCTGGACGAAGAACGCATGAGCATCAACCGGGGCAACCGGGTACTGTCGGTGCAAGACCTTGAACCGGAATGGCTGCAGGCCGTGCTGGGCTGCAGCCTGCAGGCGGCCAAGCTCATCAAAAAACGGGTCGCCGTACGTTCGTTGTACGTGGTGCGGCTGATAGCGCGGAACCGGTTGGTAGGGTTGCTCATCACCGGATTTTATGGCGAGCCCGAGACCATCCTTGACGCCGACAAGCGTTTGCTGGACCGCTTGGCCGAGCCAGTGGGCGTGGCGCTGGACAACCGCATGCTGTTCGAGGAAAACAAGCGGGTGGTCGCCCAGCTTCGGCACAGCAATGCCAAGCTGAAGGCGCTGGACGAAACCAAGGATGAATTCATCACCATGGCCTCACACCAGCTGCGTACGCCGCTGACCAGCGTGAAGGGCTACCTAAGCATGGTGCTCGAGGGCGATGCCGGCAAGCTGAACCCCAACCAGAGCAAGCTGCTGCAGCAATCGTACATGAGTTCGCAGCGCATGGTGTATTTGATTTCGGACCTTCTGAACCTGTCACGGTTAAACACCGGCAAGTTCGTGATTGAATCCACCCGCGTCAACCTGGCCGATGTAGTCCAGGCCGAAGTCGAGCAGTTGGCTGAGACCGCCAAAGCCCGGGAGTTGACGCTTGCGTTCAAAAAACCGGCTAGCTTCCCCGAGCTGATGCTGGACGAGACCAAAATCCACCAAGTGGTCATGAACATGATAGACAACGCCATTTATTACACGCCGGCTGGCGGCAAGGTGACGGTGAAGCTAGAGGAAACTCCCACGGCGGTGGAATACACCGTGCACGACACCGGCATTGGCGTGCCCCGGGCGGTGCAGCACAAGCTGTTTACGAAATTCTACCGGGCGGCCAACGCCCAGCAGGCGCGGCCCGACGGCACGGGGCTGGGGTTGTTCATGGTAAAGAAAGTGGTGGTGGCGCAGGGCGGCTCCATCATCTTCGACAGCGTGGAAGGCAAGGGCAGCACGTTTGGGTTCCGGTTTTCTAAGGCGCGGGTGCAGGTGCCAAAGGGCAAGGCGGCCGTACCCCCGGCAGCCGAGGCAACGGCAGCCACCAAAGGCCTTGCGAAGCCGTCCGCATGATTGTCCTAAATATTGACTTTTAGGCCTACTTCTGGTATACTTCATCCCAATCCTCGTCAGAGGGGCACTGAGGGAGTTTGCGGGCCAAAACAGGTTGCTTGCGCTCCGTGCCGCTTTATGAGAACATGAAGTTAAATAGTGTAAGGGATGGCAGGTAGAGCATATGTTGCGCAGCATCTTCGGTGGACCAAAGGCAAAGAAAGTAAGTTTTGTGGCAGGGCTCGTCGTAGCCGCCGTGTCGTTATTCGGCCTGGCTACGTTGGCGCCGTCGCCGGCTCTGGCAGCTACATGTTCGGGTGATGGCAACGATGTATACTACAAGGGTTTTTCAGGTGGTGCATCCGACTTTATCAATAAGATTCAAGGCACTGACGGCCTGGGTCACCACGACTTCGCTACCATCTACTCGGCGTTTGGCCTGAGCCCCTCAAACTACACGGACTTCGCGAAGACCGCAGTACAGGGCGTAGCTAACCGCAATGGCAACGTGTACATCGGCAACGATGTCGTGGGTATTAACGGCCAAAGCTTCGGCCGCACCCAGGGTTGTCACGGTACCGGCGAATTCTCATTTGCTGGCCTTTGGGGTAACACTTTCAGTAAAACCTTTGCATCTGGTACCCAAACCATCGGGAGCTTGATTTACTTTAACGACGAAGGCGTGCCCATCTTCGGTGTCATGAATGTCTGTGGCAACCCAATCAGATTTACGCCGGTGACACCTTCGTTTAGCTGTAAGGCCCTGAATGTTGCACCCGACAACAACAAGGTAAACACCTACAACTTCACCACCAACGCACCGGTTTCTGGTTACGGCGTTTCGGTTGCCAAGGTAGTCTACGACTTCGGCGACGGCAAGACGGCTGAATCGACCAACCCCAGCGCGAACGTTTCGCACACCTATGACAAGCCCGGAAAGTACACTGCCAAGGTAACCGTGTACGTCAACCTGCCTGGCGGCAAGAGCAAAACCATTGTGGCTGCCGGTGACTGTGTGCACGTGGTTGAGGTGCCGTCATTCGAATGTACGGTGCTAAACAGCGCCATCCTTAGCCAAGACGACAAGACCAAGCTGGTGGTGCGCTTCGTGGCCCAGGCTACTGTAAGCGGCGGTGCCAAACTGACCAGCGGTGACTTTAGCTTTGGCGACGGCACCCCGGACAAAACTGGTGTTAACCCAGACGCCGGCGGCCTGACCGTCACCTGGACGCATACCTATACGAACATTACAGCCGACAAAGACTTTTCGGCTGACGCCGCGGCCGTGCTGCACTTCATGCTGGACGGCGGTGGAACCGCTACAGCCGACACCTGCAAGGCACAGGTGACTGCCACCAAGACTACGCCCGAGTGTAAGCCCGGCATCCCGGTTGGCGATGTCCGCTGCAACCCGTGCCCGTCCGACTCCAGCCTGCCAGCCGACTCACCCAAGTGTACGCCGCCCCACCTGCCGAACACCGGCGCCGGCAACACCATCGCCATCTTCGCCGCGGTACTGATTGGTGGCTTCCTGGTCTATCGCCAGCTGCTGTTCCGCAAGCACCGCGCGGCCTTTGTGGCTGCCGATGAGGGCACATCACCCCTGCCGCTGGGCGACCCGCTGAACGGTAACCCGCTCGCCGGCACCCCCTACGACACCGGCCGCCAGTCGCGTAACTTCCGCCGCAAGCGCCTGTTCTAGCCGGGCGCATCCAGCCGAAAGAGCTTCGTGACTGACCGCTCTAACTAACCCAAAAGCCCCGCTATGATGCGGGGCTTTTGATGCGTTGCGGTTAATGAATAATTGTTGGGAAACTGTAATATTGCATGCTTTTTAGCCCCGCCCCGTGTGCTACCGTAAGGAAGGTTACAAACGAGGGGGACAGTATGGCTAGACTAGGGACCTTTGTTGATTTGTTCCAAAGAAAGACGCCGCTGCTGGCGGTGCCGGCACTGGCACTTGGGCTAGCGGTAGGCACGGCGTTACTGGCCGCCGCGCCGTCGGTCTCGGCTGTCGTGTGCCCAAACACGAACGACATCATGACCAATGGGTTCAGCAGCCCCTCTAATTTCATAAGCCAGGTGCAGAATGGCGATAGCAGCGGACACAAAGACCTGGCGGCCATTTTTGCGCAGTTTGGGTTGCAGTCGGGCGATTTTTCTAATTTTGCCTCGTCAGCAGTGCAGGGGACTGACACGGTAGGCGGCGACATTAAAGTCGGCGACATGGTGGTTGGTACTGGCGCCTCCAGCTTCGGCCGGACCGAAACTTGCCAGGGCGCGAACCCCACGTCGATGAATATTGACTCCAATGGCACTACCACCACCATCTGGGGCAACGCCAACGACAAAAACCTCACCCAAGACACGCCGGTCACCATCCTGTTCGACAAAACCGGCACTATGCAGTTTGCCGTTATGAACACCTGCGGTAACCCCACTAAGTTCACGCCGGTGGTGCCAAAATTCAGCTGCGACTTACTGGAAAAGCATGAGGTTTCGGGCCAAGCGAATACCTTTACGTTCGCTACCAAAGCTACGGCGACCAACAACGCTACCATCGCTAAAGTGGTCTACAATTTCGGCGATGGCAGCCCCGAGGTAACGGAGCCGGATGGCACAACGCCCACGCCAGCGCACACCTTTACCCAGTCTGCCACGGTTACGGTCACGGTGTTTGTGAATTTGCCGGGAAACCAGCAGGTGACAACGACGTCGCCAACTTGCCAGACGCCCATCACGGTTACGCCACCACCGACGCCACCGGTGACTCCGCCGACTCCCTCCACGCCGCCCGTAACACCACCGAAAGTGCCGGCCGTGCTGCCGAACACAGGTGCCGGCAACGTGGTGGGCATATTCGCGGCGGTTACGCTGGGCGGGTTCCTGCTGCATCGGCAGCTGCTGGCACGGCGCCGCTAGCTGTGGATAAGCGCTGGCGTTTTAACCAAAAGTATGCTACGATAATAACTACTTGAGAGAGCTTCGTGACTGACCGCTCGTGGATTTCCCCTAAGCCGAATGGCTTGGGGGATTTCTTTTTCTTATCTGTTGTGGTAAAATTTACTGGTTGTTTTTGGATGTGAATGGCATCCAGAAATTGATATCGGAAAAGGCCGTCGTAGATATGGCCCCACGATTGCCTCGCAATCGCCGGTCCGCTACTCGTCAGATACTTTTGTGCACGCACAAAAGATATCTGCCTCCGTTGCGGCCCCGTCGTCCAGCGGTTAAGACATCGGGTTTTCATCCCGGCAACCGGAGTTCGACTCTCCGCGGGGTCACCAAGCATAAACACAGTAAAAGACTTCTCCGGAAGTCTTTTTGTTTGGCACAGCAAGATTATAAACACCAAGCGTTTCTTTCAGGTTCTGATGATAAAGACCTTATCGAAAACCCACCCTGCAGAGCGTTGACTAGCCCGCCACTAAAACTCCAACTTCGTTCACCGTGCCGCAGTCAGCAGCTCGTCGCGTAGTTCCGGAAATTCAGTTATTTGTAAAAAGTGGCCATGCTTAGTAAATTCTCGGTGGCCGATGCTGGGAATAGCTTCTCTGATTATTTTAGTGCTGATATGGACACCATCGAAATCATCCTTGGAAACAAAAATGGTTGTTTGAATTGTCCGATCTGGAAGGCGAGAGTCAAAAGTAAAGTCAAAAAATTCACCCGTACCACCGCTTCGATCCGGGTCAATCCATGGAGCGACAAGCACGACTTTCCCAACATACACGTCGCTATGCTCGCTAAGGTAGCGCAGTAAAAATCCAGCGCCACAGCTATGGCCAACCAGGATGGTCTCGGGCGTAATGTTAAAGCGCCCAAGCTCCTTACTCCACGCAGAATATTCTGGCTTCCATGGGAGGGGCATTTCTGGCGTCTGGGCTAGAATATCCCGCATTAGTAATTGTTTTTGGAGCCAAGGAAGCCAACTCGCGTTGCTAGGAGAGTCAAACGCAGGATCATAATATTTTGTCTGATTGGCCTTGCCATGGAGGATAATCGCATTTTGCATAGTATGTTGATTGTAGCATGAGCAAAAAATCCGGTTTGAGTGTCCTGCCGTTGTGCGAGTATGCCGGCGGCTGATCTGTTACAATTAGCCGAAAGAGAGGAATGAAATGCAAGATTTAAGCTACAAATACTATCACAAGCGCGGTGCCAAGACCGTTTACCTTGTTCTGCACGGTGGAGGCCCAGAAGGGGTCGAATCGTCATTCATTTCAAACATCATTCATTCACTTACCAGTACCGGCAACAGTGTTTTGGGTTTCAACTTCCCCTACTGCGAACGTGGCGAGGAAAACTCTAGCGGTCCAGGGCTTACAGAGGAAGTCACTACACTTAACACTGCTGTGGAGTTTTTGAAAAGTGAGGGCTACGAAAGGATCGTTATCGTTGCAAAGTCGCTCGGCAACATCATTACAAGTTTCTGGCTGGCACAGCATCCCGACTCGGCAGTCGAAGTAACTGTATTGGGCTATGTTATTGGTAGTGTTAAGACTGAAGCCTTAAAGGGCAAGGTGCGTGTTATTATCCAAGGCGAGAATGACCGCTTTGGCAATGCCCAGGCCGTAAAGGATGAACTGGCTACGCATAGCGTCGAAGCCAAAGTAGTAGAAATGCCACAAGCTGATCACAGCTACCGTAATGAGCAAAAAGAGCCTGCTTACCAGGACCAGGCTATTGAGCTCCTTATTCAGAATCTGTCTGAACTGTAGTTACGGCCGCTTGAGGTTTGGCTCAACAGCCGCTATGGTTCCTGGTATGGCTGGTTGCAGTCACTAGGCGGCCTAGAGTTGTTCATTGGCCCAGTTTGTACCTCGAAGTAACTCGTTCCAGCGCACGATTTCAGCTACCGCGGCCTTATAAACCGGGTGGCCTAGGGTCACCAAAGAAAATGCCTCAGCAAAGCTGGGGCTTTTTCTTTGGTGGATTTTCGCAGAAAATCTGAGCTCCGGAGGAGTTCGTTCACAAGACCCACGCGCAGGAATTTATTCCGAGCATGGGTTGAAGTGGCTAGCCAACTTGTTTGGCTGCGACCGCGGCCCAAACCTATGCTGAAGCCGAGCCATCCTTACGCTAAAAGAAAAAGATGGCCAGGCCTAAAGCTATACTCTCCGCGGACCCACCAAAGAATGGCTCATTTGTAAAAAATCTTACTGCCACTACAGCGCACCAAAGCTTAACGTACGGAGTATAAAAGGAGGGTACATGCTTAAAAAACTAATCGTATCTGGTCTAGCAGTAGCAGTATTGGCAGTTGGTGCAACGGTGTTCGGTAGTTACACGACTACAGCGAACGCTCATCCAGCAGATATCGTTGGTGTATGGGAGGTTGACGCCGCTGCGCCCTACCGGCCACACCTATTTACCTTTCACCAGGATGGCACTATGACCAGCACTAATCCAACAAACGTTCAGGAAAACGTGAGCCAGCCACATGGCGGTACCAACGACAGTCTTGGCATGGGCGTATGGAAGGTGGTCCAGGATGGTTCTGACCGTTTCGTGGTCGGTACGTTTGAGGAGCTCAACGCTTTCGCCGACAACCACCAGCCCACCGACAAGCTATCAGTAAGCTTTAAGGTCGAACTCACCAATGACGGTGATGGGTTTGATGGCCCTGCCTCGGCGACTGTAGGTTCCGACACCTTCCCGTCACACTTGACTGGCGTGCGCCTGCACATCGACCAAAACGCCGTTAACGCCTTGCCCTAGTCCCTCGCAAAGCGTGCCCAGGAAGTAGCTGCAAATCCATGCCAGGCCTAGGGGTCTTTAAACCGGGGTGGTAGTATTAGCTTTTGCAGACTGCCGAGGTTCTCCCGCACCTAGACTACGTCCTGGAAGAAACCCAGCTGGAAAACCTAGGGGAAAAATCGAGCGGCAAAGTGCGGGATGTGTATGCACAGGGCGGCTGCATCATCATCGTGTCGACCGACCGTTTTACGGGGTTTGACCGCCGGTTGGCGCTGATCCCTTTCAAGGGTGCCGTAAACACGCAGCTGGCACAGTTCTGGTTTGAGCGAACCGCAGACATCATCCCCAACCATGTGCTGGCTGTCCCGGACCCGAATGTACTGGTAGCCGAGAAGATGACGGTACTGCCAGTGGAAATGGTAGTGCGCGGGTTCATTACCGGGATTACCAATACGGCACTGTGGAAGCAGTATGAACAAGGCCGCCGGGAGTTTGACGGTTTTACGCTGCCAGATGGCATGCGCAAAAATGAACGGCTGAAGCAGCCCGTTATTACCCCAACCACCAAGTTCGAGGCCCATGACCGGCCCCTAAGCCGAGAAGAAATTTTAGGGGGCATGGTGACGCGTTCGCTTTGGGATGAAATGTGCGGGGCGGCGCTGGCGCTCTATGAGCGGGGGCAGGAGGTTGCGGCGGAACGGGGGCTCATCATACCCGACACCAAGTATGAATTTGGAGTGGGCAAAGACGGTGAGCTTCGCCTGATTGACGAAGCCCACACGCCCGATTCTTCACGGTACTGGCAGCTGGGTACCTACCAAGAACGCATGGACAACGGCCAAGAGCCGGAGTATTTCGACAAAGAATTCCTGCGCATTTGGTTCGCGGAGCGCTGCGACCCATATGCCGACGAAGTGCTTCCGGCCGCGCCGGCCCAGCTAGTTGCCGAACTTGCTTGCCGCTACGTTACTATTTACGAACAACTCACAGGAAACACATTCCACTTCGACCCGACCGAACCAATCGGCCCACGTATTGAGGCCAACTTGCGCCCGTTTAGGGTGTAGATTCATCGGAGAAGGCCAACGGAGATATCTTCAGTCTGCTATGATTATGCGTATGCAAGAAGACACGAATGCAGAGACGCTTGAAGCCTACGAATCGGGCGTGGCCGACTACAATGCGGTTGCCATACCTGAAGTAACTGGTTCGTTAAAGACATGGGTTGATGCCGGCCTGGCTATGCTGCCACCAGGTGCGCATATCTTAGAGCTCGGCAGCGGCCATGGCCGCGACGCAAAGTATATGGCAAGCCGGGGTTTCGATGTTGAACCAACTGATGCCGCGCAGGCCTTCGTGGATTACCTGAATCAAAATGGCCAACACGCTCGGTTGCTGAATGCACTTACCGACGATTATGGTGGCCCGTACGATATGGTATACGCAGGCGCGGTGTTGGTACACTTCACTACTCAAGAGACGGGCGACGTGTTGCAAAAGGTGAAGTCAGCACTCCAGCCAGATGGTTTATTTAGCTTTAGTGTCAAAATTGGCGAGGGTTCCGGGTGGTCGGACGCCAAACTCAAGGCCCGGCGATTTTTTACTTACTGGCAGGAGAAACCACTGCGGGAATTGCTAGCCAGCAATGGCTTTAGTGTGGTTTTCTGGGAAGAAGGAACAACCGGCCACAATAATGGTGAATGGTACCACGTTGTGGCTCGGCGCGAAGCGTAGAACCTAGGCCGGACAGCTTTCGGTGCGGACGGTGGAGGCGATGGTGTAGTCGGCGTTTAGGGTGACGACAGTGTTGTCGGACCAGGTGGTGATTTTGGAGCATTCGGCGTTGGTGCTGTACGGTGCGTAGACCCAAGTATTGTTGAGCACCCGGTTGCCGGTGACTACCCAACCGGCGGGCTTATAGACATCGAAGGTGTAGCCACCGCCAATCAGGAGGTTGTTGGTGATGACCGAATTGGGGCTATCGCCCACGAAGATGGCCGCGTTGGCGCCGGCGATGTTGCAAGACGAAGACGTGGGCGGGGTGGTCCAGGGCAGGCATAGGTCGAGGGTGGTGTGGTCGATGACGAGGTGATTGCCGGCCGGGTAGTCCTGGACGGCATCGGAATGGTCGGCCGACGAAACGCTGCAAATTTGGGCGTAGGAATCGCGGATGGTGATGTTGGCGCCGCCGGTGCGGAAGCCGTCGGAGTGGTGGCGCAGCAGCACGCGCAGGGCGGTGTAGTTGCCGCTGTCGGTATCGGTGTTGATGGCGGGGTCGGGGTCGCAGCCGGTAGTGAGTCCGATGGTGGTGTCCATGATGGTGAGCGGGTAGCCCGGAGTGTCTTCTTTGACGATGTCGCCATCAACCTGGGAGTTTTTAATAGTGACGTTGTTGGCATAGACGATGATGTTGCCGGTAACGTGCCAGGCGTTGATGACTTCGCCGTCGGTGCGGGCTTCATAGTCGCCATTGTGGGTAGTAAGGCTAGTGCCCACCGGCACGCCAGTGCAACTGGGGTTGGGGTATTTGGGCAGAGGGCAGGTGCTGCTGCCGTTATTGGTGCCGCCTCCACCACTGGAGCCGCCGGAGCTACTGCCGCCGCTTTGGCCGGAGCTACCGCCGCCGTTGCTGCCACCCGTGTTATTCCCCGACTTGCCGCCAGCTGTAGTGCCGCCGGGAGTGGTTTGGGTGCTAGCTGTTGCAGCGTCCAGCTCCACATATTTGCCGCCGAGGGCGCTTTGGCTGCTGACGATTTTGGCGCCGTCAGAGAGTGCCGCGTTTTCGGCCTCAAAGCCCAGGCTGTTTGCCCCCGCTGCTACCAGGCCGACCACAATCGCGGCGATGATGGCCCCGCTACAGATGAGCAATGGGGCGGGGTGGCGGCGGATGAAGGCGGCTATGCTAGTATCGCCATCCGCGGCTGGGGCTGGCCCGCCGCCAACTACTAGGCCCTTGGTGATTGCCCCGGGGAATTTGGCACGGCCAGTGAAGGCCAGGTATTTCAAAACCAGGAATCCGCCAGAACCAAGGCCTATCAGAGCGGCTATGGCCAGGACTAGTAGGCGGGCGCCGTGGCTGATTTCTCTGGTGGCAGTTTTTTGGCCGGTAGTTATGGCAGCCGGCGAACAGTTGCTGCCATCGCCCATCGGTTGGCAGGCATTGCCCGGGGCCAGCAGGATTGTATCGACCCCGATGCCAGCTTTGTTGCCGGCTATGGTTATGGTGTGTAGGCCGGCGCTTAGGGTAAATGAAAGCGGCGCTATGCCGCCGGCTTGCTGGCTGAACCACACGAAGCTGCTACCGGGTTTGTCCACGGTAATGGTAACCGGGCACTCTTGGTCGACTTGCACGGAGGCGCTGTTGCTGTCGCTGGCCGGGGCCAGCAAGCGTAACCAGAGGCGGTAATTGCCGGTAGTTTCGACGGTGATGCTATGGACTAGCCGGCCAGTGCCGGCCGGCAATTGGCTGCAAGCCGCCGAAGCAGATGGCGCAGCTATGCCCGCCAGTCCCAATGCCGGGACGAGGACTATCACGGACCATACGGCTGTACGCAGTTTCGTGAGCATAAACTGCTACTACTATACTACTTGAGCGTCTTTTCTTGAGCATGGTAACAGGCACTATGCGGTACAATGGTGCTAATGGCTAAAGGCTTGTTCCGCCGTTTACTGTGCAGCCTGGCGATTATCGGTATGGCTGTGGTGCTGCTGCAGAGTGTGGCTAGTGCCGACGCGGCTTACGGTAGCGGCAAATACGGCGACTGCCCCGAGCAAGAAAACTGTGCCGTTACCCAACCGACCACTACCGTAACAACCGGTGGGTTGCAGGTCGTCATCAACCTAACTGACGGCCAGAAGATACCCAAAGACAGTTACGCCATCACCGTCACGCCGGTGGCTGGCCAAACGCTTACCATCGACCACGTTGACTTTTCAATTGACGGCACACCGGCCGCCACTGTACAGCCCGACCCGGTTACGGGTGCGGTACGCTGGGTGTGGGATGTTTCCTCCAACCCCGGCACCACCGTTACGGTTACGGTCACTGACAGTAACGGTCAAGCGGTTACCACGACGTACCATGTGCAGCTAGTTGACCGCTCGGTATCAACCCCGCGCGGCAGCGGCAGTTCGCGCGGCAGCAGGGGTAGCAGCAACCCAGTTGCGGCGGCAGCGCAGGCCGCCCTGAATGGTGCGACAAGACTTATCGGCAGGCTGCCGAAGCCTGTCATTAGGTCGTTCCCCTATTTGCTGTTTCTGATTTTGGCGGGCAACATGATTATCTTGGGTTTGCAGACCCGGCACGAATTGCACGAATTAGGGGTGGCTAAACAGTTACTGGAGCGCCAACGCGAAGTCGCCAATGCCAAGAAAGTGCTGATGGAGCTGATTTCGCACTATTTCCGCACGCCGCTGACGCTACTGGATGGCGGCGTCGAGATGCTCACGGCCAGCCCCGAACACACAGTGCTCAACAAATTGCATGCATCGCTCAGTGAGAAAGTTGAGCGGCTGATTGCCCAAACCAGGGATGAGTCGGCGGTGGTAGACACGCTGCCGGCGGTAGATGTGAATGAAGTAAAGGCACATTTTTGGCGGCGCCCGGCGTTGTTCCTGCCGATTGTGCTGATTGGCGGCGCTGCGCTGCTGTTCGACTTTCTGGCGCACCGGGCAGAAGCCCTCAACGTGTCGCAGACGAACGTAATCACCCAGGCACTGGCGTTTTGTTCGGTGGTGGTGCTGACGTACCTGCTGTTCCGCCACCTGCACCTGCGCCGTCGCGACGCCCGTGAGCTGGAACGTACCATGGCCGCCGAAGCCGCCGTGGCACAAGCGCGTGATGACCTAATTTCGGAAACGGCCACCTTGCTGCAGCAAGATACTGCGCAACTAGGTAAGCTGGCGGCGAAACTGCCGGCTGGCGACGCGACTGGTTTCATCGTCGATAGCCATGTGCGGTTAGAGGCACTGATAGAAAAAGTCCAGCTGGCCAGCAGCCTGCACGGTGCGCACGGCAGCGGGCCGTTACAAACGGTACCGCTGGACGAGTTGCTGCGGCAGGCAACCGGCAAAATTGCTAAGGCCGCCGCCAAGAAGCGCATCGTGTTGCCCGTGGGCAATGCCGAACTAGTGCCCAGCCGCAATCCAGATTTGCTAGCTAGCGTGGTGGCGAGCCTGCTTGACAACGCGGTTGCCTACAGCCAAGACGGCGGCAAAGTAGAACTGGACTACAAGCTGATGGGGCGGAGTGCGGTGATTACGGTGACCGACCACGGCAGCGGCATTCCCGAAGACCGCTTGCAAAGCTTGTTCATACCATTCCAGAAGCTGGAAGGGAGCGAAACCTTCAACCACGAGGGCATGGGCTTCAGCCTGTACCTGGACCGGCTGATTATGGCGTACTTGGGCGGGATGATTAGCGCTTCGGTGCCAGAGGGCGGTGGGACGTGCATTACCCTGGTGCTGCCAGCGGCCGAAAGTGCACCGTCCCAACCGGCACCAGTACGCCCCACCTACGTTGCCAGCCCGGCGTAGCATGTTATACTGCAGATAACGTCAAAACATAAGCGTTAAAAGCAGTTGGAGGTATGCGGAGCAATGGAACCAAACAAAGACCAATCTACGGGCACACCTGATAGTGACAGCCAAACACGTCCAGAGGAAACGCCGGCGGCTAGCCACCCTGCGTCATTTACTGACATCCGTCCGCCGCTTGCACCACAGCCCGGTGCCTCACCTACTCCTGAACCTACTTTTGCTTCCAGCCAAGCCGCACCTAGGCCTGACATAGCTGCTAGTAGCACGTTAGGCCCAAGTGGTTTTGGGTCAAACGCCATGGCTGGCGATGCCCCCGCTCCGGGCGGTGATGCAGGCGCATTCCTTCCCCCGGTCTCGGACGCTAAACCAGTTATAGGCGGTGGGGCTAGTCCCGGCAAGGCGCGCCGTAAAAGCAAGTGGTTGGTACTTGTCTCGGTGGCCGTGGTGCTCTTACTGGCAGGCGGTGGTGCGGTATATGGCTTGTATTTGCCAAACACGCCCAGCGGCGTTTGGAAGGCTGGCCTGAAACGTTCCGGGGATGCCTTAGACGGCCTGCTGCAGACCGCCACTAAAACCGACAAACTAAAGGCCTACAGCACCGCCACCCTGAAGGGCGCGCTCGATGCTACCATGGAAGATGTCAGTTACAAAGGCTCGTTTAACACCACTTTCGACAAAGACAGCCTGGACGGCGGGCTTGATGTAACGCTGAAGTCGGGCACCGAAAGCCGCACGGTCGGCGTTAAGGTCCTGAGTGAAGCTCCCAAGACGGGGCTGTACCCAGACGTGTACTTTAAGGTAACTGGCTTCAAGGACCTGGGCTACGATGCCCTCCTGCCCGGGATTGCGAACTACGACGGTAAATGGATTAAGATTGACGCTGCTTACTTTAAGTCCATCGCCGGAAGCTTTGCGCCGCAAGGCGGCAGCGACACCACGCCAAAGTTGAGCAGCAAAGACGCTGCTGACGCCGCCCGCGCCCTAATGGCTGTCACCAAGCAGTACGTGTTTACGACCGACAAAGACAAGGCCATCCTGGTGCAAAAGAGCTACCTCGGCAAAGAAAAAATGGACGGCGGCATCACGGCCTACCACTACAAGGTCGGGCTGAATAACGACCACACCCTGGCGTATTGCATTGCCCTGGGCGACGCATTCCTTTCCACCCACGCCTACAAAGCGGTCACGGGCAGTACATCTTCCGAAATTGCCGACGCCAAAAAGGCCAATACCGACAGCTGCAAAGACACTGCCAAAAATTCCGAAAAGGACGCTGGCGAGTTCGAGCTCTGGATGGACACACAGTACAAACTGGTCCACAAACTCCGCTTCACCGACACCGAGGACAAAAACACCTATGTTGACGTCGGCCAGCTGTACAAGGGCGGCAACAAGCTGTCCGCGTTCGTGACGTACCACAGCAAAACCAACGACACCAAGTTTACCTCCGACATCAACCTAGACACCTCAACGACCAACCTAAAACTAACGTCCAAAGACACCGGCGACTCTCCCTACGACCTCACCGCAACCCTGGACGCTACGGTTTCCAAAGAGCCGGTTACCATCACGCCGCCGACTGGTGCTACCTCGTTCACTGATTTGCTGAAGAGCCTCGGCCTTGACGGTTTCGTGAACCAACTGACCCAAGAAGCCGGCGCCTCGCCGACCTCCATCCACATTTAACGGCCGCTGTGCTTGAAGCGGTAAGTATAAGCGGGTACACTAAAGGTAATCATGGGTGAGCAAAACCGGCCGCCAGTGCCACTGCACGCATACAAGCGTACTAAAATCATTGCCAGCGTCGGCCCGGCCACACACAGTTATGAGGCCATACACCAGCTGATTGCTAGCGGCGCCAATGGCCTGCGCCTCAACTTCAGCCACGGCAACCATCAGGAAAAGGCCGAGCAAATTGGCTGGATCCGCCGGGCCAGCAAAGAGCTGGGCAAGCCCGTGGCGCTCATCCAAGACCTGCAGGGGCCTAAAATCCGGCTAGGTGATTTTGATGGTATTGTGCAGGTGCAAAAGGGACAGGTGCTGCGGTTCGGCTACAAGACCGAATGGAACGACAGCGGCGTCCTGCCGACGCAGTACGACCTAAGCACCAAAGTAAAGCGTGGCGAGCGGCTGTACCTGTACGACGGCAAGGTGCGCACCACTATCAGTAGTGTGAAAGACGGCGTGGTCTATGCCGAAGCCGAAAACGACGGCATTTTAATTTCGCGCAAAGGCATCAACCTGCCTGACACTGACTTTGGCGGCGATGTAATCACCGAAAAAGACAAGTCCGACCTAGCGTTTGGCAGCCAGTACGACTTCGACTACGTAGGCATGAGTTTCGTGCAGACGGCGCATGACATTGAGCGCATGCGGCGGCTGATTGGCAACCTGGGCTCGCCGCGGAAAATCATTGCCAAAATTGAGACCAAACTGGGGGTGGACAACCTTGAGCCCATCGTCCAGGCGGCCGACGCCGTAATGGTTGCCCGCGGCGACTTGGCGGTGGAGACACCACCGGAAAGCGTGCCCATTGTGCAGCGGCAAATCATCGGCCTGGGGCTGCAATATGCCAAACCGACCATCGTAGCCACGCAGATGCTGTTTAGCATGACCGAGGCACCCGAACCCACCCGTGCCGAAGTCAGCGACATCGCCACGGCCGTGCTGGTCGGCGCCGACTGTGTGATGTTAAGCGATGAAACCGCCAACGGCCAGTACCCCATCGAGTCAGTCAAAACCATGAAACGGGTTATTCTGTATACCCAAAACCACGCCCCGCTGCGCGCCGTGTTCCCGGCGCAGGAAGCGCAGGAAGTTTCCCGGCAGCTGGCTATTAGCCGGGGAGTCATCAGTTTGGCCACGAGTATCCGGGCAACCGCCATTGTGGCCGAGACCAAGTCCGGTGCTACGGCGCTGCAAATTGCCGCCGAGCGCCCCGAAATCCCGGTGGTTGCCGTCACGGACGACCCCCGTACTGCCCACCAACTGGCCATTGTATACGGCGTGAAAAGCTATATCCGGCCGGTCAGCAAAGATGCCGCAACCAAACTAACCGACTTCCTGCGCGAGGAACGCATCCTGAAGAAAGGCGACATCGTGGTAACGGCCAGCGGCCGGCATCCGGGCGTGGTCGGTACCACCGACACCATCAAAGTCCGCCAGCTAGATTAGGGATTTTTAAGCGTAGATTATAAAATTAAGACATAAGCAAAACCAAGGTATACTGACGGCAAACACGGAGGGTGCATGAGCTTCAACAAAAAGACGATCCGGGATATCGACCTGAATGGCAAGCGAGTGCTGCTGCGTGCTGATTACAACGTGCCGATTGATGACCATGGAGAGGTTACGGATGATTACCGTATCCAGCAAAGCATCCCGACCGTAAAGTATCTGCTGGAGCACGGCGCATCGGTGATTGCGTGTTCGCACTTAGGCAGGCCGGAGGGTAAACCAAACCCCAAGTATAGTCTGTTCCCCGTAGCCAAACGATTGCAAAAACTGCTTGGCCAAGACGTAGAGTTCGTGCCGGACTGTATTGGCGAGCGCGCCAAGAAACTGGCCGAGGAAATCAAGCCGGGGCAGGTGGCGCTGCTGGAGAACGTCCGGTTCTACCCGGGCGAGGAAGCCAACGACGAACACTTTGCCCGCGAGCTAGCGTCGCTAGCCGACATTTTCGTGCAAGACGCCTTCGGCGTGGTGCACCACGGCGCGGTTTCGGTCTCGGAACTGCCTAAGTACTTGCCGAGTGCGGCTGGCCTGCTGCTGGAAAAAGAAGTCGACACCATCACGAATGTGATGGAAAACCCCACCCGGCCGCTAGTGGCCGTGGTGGGCGGCGCGAAAATCGCCGATAAAATTGAAGTCATTAAACGGTTCATCGACATTGCCGATGTACTGGCGATTGGCGGGGCCATGGCGAACACCTTTCTAAAAGCGCACGATATCCATGTTGGCAAAAGCCTGACGAGTGATGAAGATTTGCCGCTGGCCAAAGAAATCCTGGAACTGGCTAAGGCCAAAGCCAAAAATGGTAAGTTTGTGTTCTACCTGCCGCAAGACGGCGTGGTGGCAAACAAAATCGACAAATCCGCCCACACGCGCATCGTTGACTGGGACGCACATGTAGTGGCGGCCATCGAAAACTACCCGAAGCGTCCGCCGCGCGCCGACGCCCAAGTGAAAGGCGATGAGATGATTCTAGACATCGGCCCGTTTAGTGCCGCATTCGTCGCCGGTACCTTGCAGCTGGCTGGCACGGTCGTTTGGAACGGCGCGCTGGGTGTGACGGAGACTGAAGGCCTGCAAGGCCCGGTCGGCCCGTTTGCGCATGGCACGGAACTGCTGGTGGAGGCCATGACCGGCCAATTTGGCAACAAGCCATTCACGCTAGTGGGCGGCGGCGACACCGTCGGCTACATCCAAAACCGCGGCCTGGTGCAAGCCTTTAACCACGTTTCGACTGGTGGCGGTGCGTCCTTGGACCTCATGAGCGGCCGCAAGCTGCCCGGCGTGGAAGCCCTGGAAGACAAATAGCCTCCGTTAGGCACCGGCACTTTCCGTAAGAACCCAGTTGCTAGCGCCACGGGCTGGCCGGTACGGCCACCCGTAGAGCGCTGGGTTCGTCGGAAAGTGCCGGTGCTTCTACATTTTACCGTTGTATTTTCAGCAATCTGCTACAATAAAGCGTAAGCAAGATGAACCTACAGCGCAAAATCCTGATCGTGGGCAACTGGAAAATGCACTTGAATGTACACCAGTCCAGCCTGCTGCTGCACCGCTTGAGCGAGCGGATTAAAGTCCACCGCCACATCGAAGTTGCCCTGGCGCCAAGTATGCTGTCGCTGCAGCCCCTGAGCCAGCAGGTAGACCACCGTAAGTTCCAGCTGTGCGCCCAAGATGCCTACCCGACTGATGAGGGCGGCTACACCGGTGAAGTCAGCTTCGCCATGCTGGGCGACATCGTTAAGTACTCGATTGTCGGGCACTCGGCCCGGCGGATTTATTTCGGCGAAACGCTGGAAATGGTGCGCGATAAAGTCGAGGCGGCGGTGCGCAATGGTATCATCCCCGTCATTTGCATCGGCGAAACCAAACAGGAGCGTGACGCCGGTGAAAGCAAGCAGGTGGTGCACGACCAACTGACCAGCGCGCTCATGAACCTGACCAGCCGCGACCTTGATAAAGTAGTGCTGGTGTACGAGCCAACCTGGGCCATTAGCACGTTTGACGGCATTATGGCCAAACCGGACGATGTCGAAAAAGCCATCGCCTACATGCGCATGCAAATCCAAGAACTTTACGGTGAACGGGCGGCTGAAAAGATGATGGTACTGTACGGCGGCAGTGTGAACGAGCACGACGTGCGCAGTTACTTGGAAGTACCAGGCGTGGACGGTGCACTGGTTGGTGCGGCTAGTTTGAACTACCACCAGTTCTCGGCCATCGTCGAAACGGCGTACCAACTGAGTGTTGGAGAGGCAGAAGATGGCCAAGCCGACTAAAATCGACGACGTCAAGCCACCCGAAAAAGTCACGCCGACTGCCAGCAGCCGGCCAATTATCGTTACCCACCGTCCCATCATGCAGAGTGATCCGATGGTAACTCCCGCGGCAACATCGGACGGTGAACCGCCTAAGGCCGCCGAACCAATGGCCCGTACCGGCAAAGTCATCCAACCCATGGACAGCACGCTAAAGGCGGTTGCCCCGGAAGTCCCGCAGTTAGTAAAGTACGGTGCCGGCAGCAAGCCGGCCGATGCTGTGAAGGCTTCGGATGCTCCGGCAGAAACCCCAGAACCCGCCGAAAAGCCAGACGAGCCCGCTGAAGCGCCCGAGACTGAAACCCCGGCCGAACCATCCAAAGAGACCAAGGAGCCGGCAAAAGAAGCCGGCGCCGAAGACACAGAGCCAACTGCGCCCGAAACACCCGAGGCTCCTGAGGTTGCCATGCCCGAACCCAAGCCGTCCGAATCTTCTGTGGTGGCCGAGATAACCCAGCCTAGTGGCAAAAAGGGCACCAAGGTAGATGTGGTGGCCGCCCCCCTGGAGGCGAAAACACCTGCCGAGCCGGCGCCCGAGAATGACGAACCCAAAGACGGCCCTAAAGATGACGCCAAGCCTGCCGATGCCCCAGACGCGGAGGCGCCCACCGAAACTACTGGCGAAGAAGCCGAGGAAAAACCACGCCCGGTCGCCGAAATCACCGAGCCCACGCCCGGGCCCGTCACCAAACAGGACAGCGCGCCCACTAAAAGCACGCCGGGTGAAGCCCTGGGCGGCCCCGGCGAAACGTCGTCCCAGCCTGCCCAAGTCGAACGTGACCCTGAAGCCGCACTTTCATCCGAGGAAGCTTCCGCCCTGGAGGCCCAAAACGTCCGTGAATATGAACTCGAACAGCTCGCTGCCAGCGGCAAATTCTACGTGCCTATTAACGCCGTGCAGCGCCACCGCTCGCGCATGTTTGTACTGCTGTTTTGCGTCCTCGCGGTAATGCTTGGCCTGGTGCTGCTCGATGCCGCGCTTGATGCCGGACTGGTCAGCTTGCCGGTCGATGTACCGCACACCCATTTGTTTGTGAAGTAGTAATACCCCACGGAGCTAGCCCAGCCCTTTCTGAGTGACCGTTCACGCGCGGTAAGGTGCCCATGGCGAGCTAAAGCTCGCTGCTGGACAGCCTTTGCCGGCTCCACTTCGGGATGGAGGAGTCACCCAGAAAGGGCTGGGCTAGCTCAGTCTGGACGTCCCTCTGGTAAAATAGTAGGACATGCCGAGTGATTTATTGGAGGGCTTAAACCCCGAACAGCGCCGCGCCGTCGAAACAACCGATGGTCCGTTGTTGATTCAGGCTGGTGCCGGCAGCGGCAAGACCAAAACGCTCACGCACCGCATCGCTTATTTAATCGCGACCCGCAAAGCCACGCCCTACAACATCCTGGCCGTAACCTTCACCAACAAGGCCGCGCGCGAAATGCGCGAGCGGGTCGCAAGACTGCTCAGTCAGGACGCTGACAACCGCGGCTTCATGCCCTACATGGGTACGTTCCACAGCATCTGCGTACGAATCCTTCGCATGGACGGCGAGCACATTGGCATCCCGCGCTCCTACGTTATTTTCGACGAGGCTGACCGCCTGGCGGCCGTTAAGCAGGCTAGTAAACAATTGATGCTGGACGAAAAAGCTTTCCCGCCGCGGGTGATTGCCGGACTCATCAGCAGTGCGAAAAATGAATTGCTTACACCCGATGATTACGACAAAGCCGGCGGCAGTCCTGCTACTCGTGCGGCTGCGGAGGTCTACCCGCTGTACCAACGCATCTTAAAAGACAGCGGCGCGCTGGATTTTGATGACCTCATCGGCCGGACGGTGCATTTGCTGCAAACCGTGCCGCAAATCCGCGAAAAATGGCGGCAACAATTCGCGTACATCATGATAGACGAATACCAAGATACCAACGCCGCGCAGTACAAATTAGTGAAACTGTTGACTGGTGATGCGCATAACATCGCCGTGGTCGGTGACGACTGGCAGTCCATTTACAGTTGGCGTGGGGCCGATTTCCGTAACATCCTGAATTTTGAACGCGACTATCCAAAATGCACCGTTATTAAATTGGAGCAAAATTATCGTTCGACCTCGCACATCTTAAACGCCGCGCACGGCGTGGTCACGCGCAACCAGCAGCGGTCCGAAAAAAAACTCTGGACAGCCGCGGGCGAGGGCATGCCGGTGCAGATTTTGCAGGTTGGCAGCGAACGGGCGGAGGCCGAAGCAATTGTGCGGCGGGTGAAGCAGGGCGTGGACATGAAATCGCGACAGTTTCGCGATTTTGCGGTGCTGTACCGCACCAACGCTCAAAGCCGCAGTGTGGAAGAAACATTCATCCAGTACGGCATCCCATACCGCATCGTTGGCGGGGTGCGGTTTTACGACCGCAAGGAAATCAAGGATTTGGTGGCGTATTTGCGATTGATTTACCAGCCGGAAGACCGCATCAGTTTTGAGCGAATTGTGAACGTACCGGCACGCGGCATTGGTCCTAAAAGCATCCAGAATTTTTATGAATGGTACGAAGGGCTGGGTTTGCAACTTTCCGAAGGACTGGCGCAGGCTGCTAATTGCGGCACGGTCACGGGCAAAGCCAAAAATGGTTTGGCAGAACTGGGCGACATGTTTGCGGGCTTACGCGAACTGGCTGATGACGTGCCGCCGGCTGCGCTCATCGACTCACTTGTCCGGCGTGTGGGCTACCTGCAGTACCTGGATGACGGCACGCCCCAGGCCGAAAGCCGCCAGGAGAACGTCCGCGAACTGATGGGCGTGGCGCAGAGCTACCAAGACCTTGGCCTGGCCGGCTTCCTGGAGGAAATCGCCCTCATTACCGACCTAGACACAGCCGATTTGAATGGTGATGCAGTCACGCTCATGACCCTCCACGCTGCCAAGGGCCTGGAATTTCCGGTAGTTTTTATGACCGGCATGGAGGAAACCATCTTCCCCCACACCCGCGCGCTCTACGACCAGTCGGAAATGGAGGAGGAGCGCCGGCTGTGCTATGTGGGCATGACCCGCGCCCGCGAAGAACTCTACATGCTCTATGCCACTGGCCGCATGCTCTACGGTGCCATCCTGCACAATGTGCCTAGCCGGTTCTTGAGCGAAATCGATGCCGCCTACATGCAGGAAACCGCCATGGCCATGAGCTTTGGTTCGCAGTTCCACGGCGGCAGTTACGACGACCGGCAATATGTGGCGCCGGCACCACCGAAACCTGCGGACGACGGCGAACCGCGCTACGTGCCAGACTTCGAAATTGGCGATGGCGTGAAACACCAGCTGTTTGGCAAAGGTACCATCGTGGAGCTGGAGGGCGAAACCGCCACCATTTACTTCCAAGGCAAGGGGCCAAAGAAACTCAACATCTCGTTCGCACCGTTGGAGAAATTGTGAACCGGCTATGGCGCCGGGTCGGCACGGTGCTGTCGGTGCTGGCTTGGCCGGCGCTGTTTGTGTATTTGCGGATTGGGGCGCGCACGCGCGTGGTGGTGCTGGCGGAGGGCCAGGTACTGCTGGTGCAAGGTTGGCTCAGCCGGGAGCGGTGGCAGTTACCTGGCGGTGGGCTGCACTGGCGCGAACAGTCCGAAGCCGGCGCAGTGCGCGAAACATTCGAAGAAACCGGCTTGCAGTTAGACCCGGCTAGCCTCCGGCTGCTACAGAGCGAATGGTGCACCGCCGGCGGCTTATCGTTTTACGCCCATTTTTTTGTAGTCCAACTGAAGCAAAAACCATCCCTGCCCGAACCCCACGGTGAAATTGTGGCTATGGTGTGGGTGCCTATCACCGAAGCCCATACCTTGCCCGTGAAGGCTGATGTCCGGCGCGGCCTAGAGCTGGCCGCCGGCAGGCGCTGATTTGCTATACTAAGAGCACTGTCCGATGTGTTCCGGTTCGAATGCCGGATGCATCCTACGGCCTGCTATGCAAGCATTTTGGAAGAAACCACCGCGCCCGAATGGTGTGCGCTCCCAGCTCTGGCGCCGCTGGCACGAGCATCCCCTTGGGCTGCCCATTGCGTTGTTCGTGGGCTTAGTACTGGTGGGTGCGGGCGTGCTGTTAGTGCTGGCTAAAACCCACCGCACGGCCACGTTCCACCCGGACACCAGCTTCATCGCGATTATTTCGCACGACAACGAAGTCCAAACCGTGCCCACCAAAGAACCAACCGTGGGCGATTTGCTGCACAAACTGCACATCCCGCTCAATCCGCGTGACCGCGTGGAGCCCAGCCTGGACACTGCCATTGAGCAGGATAATTTCCGCATCAACATTTACCGTTCGGTGCCGGTTACCATCACCGACGGCACCACGGTCACCACCGCCTATAGTGCCGCCGCTACGCCCCGCAGCATCGTGGCCGACGCCGGCCTGCCGTTGTATGCCGAAGACGGCGTGACGGCCGGCCCGTCCGAAAACCTGCTGGCCGACCAAAGCCTGGGCAAGCGCATCGTCATCGACCGCTCGGTGCCGCTCACGCTCAACGATTACGGCACCATGCTGTCCATCCGCACCCACGCCACTACGGTCGCCGGTTTACTGGACAGCAAAGGCATCAAACTACAACCGCAGGACACGGTGATACCCGATGTGTCCACGCCCATCACGCCCGGCATGCAGGTCTTCGTCACGCGCAAAGGCTCGCAGATTGTGGCTGTTACTGAGACCATCCCCGCGCCGCAGCAAATCATCACCGACTATTCACTGTCATTTGGCACCAGCGCGGTACGCCAGCAGGGCAGCGACGGCACCCAGGTACTAACCTACCAGGTAAACACCGAAAACGGTGTCGAAACCAGCCGGGTGCTGCTGCAGACGGTCGTTACGGTGCAGCCGGTGCCGCAAGTCCTGGCCCGCGGCCTGGCGGTCAGCATTCCGGAAGACAAGCAAGCCGTGATGCGCCAGGCCGGCATCGCTACAGCGGACTTCCCCTACGTGGACTACATTGCCAGCCATGAGGGCGCCTGGTGTCCCACCAAAATCCAGGGTACGCACAACTGCCCGGGCTACATGAACCCCAGCGACGTCCCGGCGTACGGCGGCTACGGCATATTCCAGGCCACACCGGGCGGCAAAATGGCATCGGCAGGTGCCGACTGGGCAACGAGCGCGGTAACGCAAATCCGCTGGGCCACCGGCTACGCCGTCGCCCGCTACGGCAGCTGGGAAGGCGCCTACAACCACTGGACCGTCCACCACAACTGGTAAGAACCTTGAGACAAACCCGTTCCGGGTTTTTCTGGGGCGCGCCGGGCTTCGGCAAAGCCGAAGTCCCCAAGCTGCTCTTTTCCCGGTCGGTGGTAAACTAATGTCAATGGATGTCATCCCTAAAAAATCCCTGGGGCAGCACTGGCTGCACGACGAGCCGACGCTGGCGGCGATTTGCGACAGCGTCGCAGTCTCTGCCGGCGACAATGTGCTCGAAATCGGCCCGGGGCTGGGTACCTTGACACGCCAGCTGCTTGCCCGCGGCGCCCACGTCACCGCCGTGGAATTCGACGAAACCCTCGCTGCCCAGTTAGCAAAAACTCTCCTAGAGGACAGTCCTCTAGGTGGTGGTTTGACAGTGGTGCAGAGCGACATTTTGCGGTTTGATTTGGGCACACTGCCGGTGGGGTACAAAGTGGTTGCGAACATCCCCTATTACCTCACCAGTAACCTCATTCGGGTCTTAAGTGAAAGCGCCAACCCATTCAGCCAGGCAGCGATTCTAATCCAAAAGGAAGTCGCCGAACGGGTGGCGGCAACGCCTGGCGACATGTCCATTTTGAGCGTCAGCGCACAATTCTACTGCGAAGTCTCACTGGGCATAGTGGTTCCAGCCAAACTCTTCACCCCGCCGCCCAAAGTCGATAGCCAGGTGCTGGTCCTGAAATACCGCCAGCAGCCGCTCTTCGAGGGCGTGGACACGAAGCAACTCTTCCGCCTGGTAAAAGCCGGCTTCAGCCAAAAACGCAAAACCCTCGTAAATAGCCTAAGCGGCGGCCTGGCCATCCCCAAAGACCAGGCCCGCCGTATGCTTGAAAGCGCGGGCATTCCGGAAAACACCCGCGCCCAAGCCCTCTCCCTCGAAGACTGGCACCGGCTGTACCAGGTTGCAGACAGGACTTGACAAAGTGCTTGTGATTATGCTAAACTAGGCGATTGTAGGGGTGTTATACCCCTACGACAAAACGTTATGGGGCTGAATTTTAAGCTCGACGTTGGTACGTTACGGTTATATCAGCAGGTCGCTTGTCAGCGTTATAGGCACAATTTTTAGATGCAAAACCATCTACTTTGGCTAGCTTCATGGAAAAGGTTCGCGCTATGCGCAGCCCGCTCCCTGTAATGGCCTAACTTCGTAACTATATGTTACGGAAACGCCTTCGCGACATCAGATAGTGAATCAGCGTTCTATATTTCTGATTGCTCGGCCGGAACCATCCAGCCCGGCCGCTAAGCCTAGGATTGCTCGCGTGGAATGTTCGTTTGTTTTGAAACCCACGCGCTAAGACCCTAAAGCAAACTAAACCTGTAGACGACTAACCAAGACGCCGACGGACCCGGGGGCAGTACCCGGCAGCTCCACCATATTGCTAAAATTGACCTCATCGAGGTCTTTTTTATTTGTCTCTAAGGTGTAAATGTAGCTTAATTCGGGGGTGTAAACATTTCCGTCAGGCTGCACAATTATTTCACCGCGAAACAGCAGCTGTTTACACTCTGCGAGTTTTTCGCCCTTTAGCTCCCACCAGCGGCTGCGCAAGTCTTCGGTGTAATTCATGGCAAATTCTGCGAATTCGGCAAACTCCTCATCAACACTGTTATCCTTTGCCATTTCAACATCTATGTTAGTAATCTCGGCTTTAATTTTGTTGATTTCTTCTTTGAAGTCGTCAACTAAGTCGGGATTAGCAGCCAAGCTACCTAAGAACTCACTTTTCTTAGCAATTAGCGTGTCCTTGCGTTCTTTGTGGTTGGCGAGGCGGTCTAGACGGTAGGCTTCGTTATTGCCCCAGACTTGCTTAAGTGTCTTTTTAAGCTCATTGAGACCGTCCTCGCGAGTTACAAGCTGAGTAAGTAAGTAATCCATAGCAGCGTGAGCCTTAGCTTGAGGAACGCGTTTCTTACAGCTACGACAAACGTATTCTTTACGCATCCAACCCTTACCGTTATCGTGGTCGATGCCTGTTAGTTTGCCTTTTTTCTCGCGACAGGGCTCGTGCCAGGAGAGATTTAAGGGGAAATCGGGATTGTACTTTTGTTTCTTGCGTACTTTACGACCATTAGCAACTGCAAGGTTAATCTCATATTCTTCGACTGTAATCATTGGCTTATGAAGGCCATGTTCATTTATGGGCCAATCATTTACTTTCAGTATGCCAGCATAGTAAGGTGCTTTCATTATTTCCACAAAGTGGTTTAAGTCTAAAACACGTTCACCCTTCCTGTGCTTATGCCCGTCTTTATCTTTGCGATAAATAACAGGGGTACGATAGCCATTTGCCGTTAGCCATAGCTGAGCTTCTTTGGGTGTCATCGTAAAGCTGGCGGTTGATTTGAGGGCTTTTTGAAGCAGGTAATAGCGTTGCGGATCGGGAATGTGTAAGCCATCAGCGGCATCGGTTTTTTGGTAACCTTGATGAGGGTAGAAGGGGTAATAGCCTAATGCGACTCTCGCTTTCATCTTGGTAAATGAAGTCTGAGAACGCTCCTCGTTTTCGGCTTCAGCGTCGTATGCTTTACGAGCCAGTTCATACATCGCTTCGGCGGTATCGGCATTGAACTTCTGCTGATTTGGGTCGCAGAAAACTACCTTGACGCCTAGTTTCTCGAACTCAACAATATAGTAAAAAATCATTTTAAGTTCGCGGGCAAAACGACTAACCTTATCTATCAGCAAATACTTGACCCCACGATTGTAGCGGCAATAATTTAAGGCTTCCTTTAAATCTTTACGCTTAAGATTTTTACCCTTCTTTGCGGAAGTTGCCATAGCCCATTCTTCGACAATCTCAGATTCAAGAATGGTAGCCATGTTTTGTACGCTTGTATCCTGTTGCTGCAAGCTGTGGTTATTTTCCTTTTGTTTCTTGCTCGATACACGGCGGATAGCGATAGCCTTTACCATGACGACTCCCACAACAGAAAAGGCAGCCCCTGGCCTACACCGTATGACACGGTACAGAGACTGCCTTCACTGAACTCAAATAATTTAAGATTCTGAGTTGTCATAATGTGTAGGCATTTGTTGCTCTCCCTCCCTTAGAGCTTTCTCACGTTGGAACTCACTATACAGAAATTCCGCCCAAAGCATAGCGTCCTGCTTCAGCTGTTGTTTAGGAGTAAGTACGGGTGTATTTTTGCTTTGAGCTTTTGGCTCTAAGGGCTTGTTAGCCTGTCCAGAGATGGGCATAAAAATCCAATCGTTTACCGCGTGGAACGACGTGGTTCTGATATAGGATTTTTATGCTGTTCGTCCCTAAAGATAGAGTTGTACCGAAGTACCTAGGGACATAGTTCTGCTTATTATTATACGCTTATGTTTAGTATTTTGCAAGTGGATTGCGGTGCATATTCCTTACAACGATATCTGGGCTAAAAATTTGGGAAGGGATGCTTGTACTCCAAGTAACTTAAATAATGAACGAGAATACTCTCTGGAACGCAGGAGGAGCGTCTAGGACTGGTTTTCCTGTGCATGTTGCATAAAGCCTCATTTGAGATAATTAAATAAGGGAGAAGGATAAAAATTAAATGAGTTCTATGACCGTGAAAAAAGGGAGACCACCGAAAGTTAATTACAAAGTCATCATCAAGCTAGCAGATGCGATCCAGCATAACGCAAATATCACCGATGCTTGCCGCTACGCAGGGATCAGTAGAGACACATTCTACCGTCATTTGAATAATGAAGTATTCGCCGAAACAATGGCAACCGCCAAAGCAAACCAGGACAAGTTAGTCATGAGTTTTCTGACATTTTGGTGAAAACTCCCATGCTTTTGCTAGGTTTTTAAGAAAATCAGTGTCAGAAATTAAAGGGTTATAACCAGCGGGTAATGGTCTGAAATCACTTCTGTTAGAGGTGATTTGACTACTTCTATACTCTTAATTGCTTTAGCAAGCCCCTGCGTCACGAACATATAGTCAAGTCTTAGCTCGGCCGCATGATAGACATCTTGATTGGCAGGAGTAGGAACTGTGTTCGTGCGACTAGACAGTGGAACAGCTATATCAATCAGCCCTGCATTGGTGAAGAAATCGGTAACATCGTACCTTAAGGCGTTCGTTCCAAACTTGGTAATACCCTTTGCCGTTAGGTCGTCAATGAGGCCTTCTGGATACTGGTCTGTGCGACTTAAGCTGTTAAAATCACCTGTGATAATAGTTTGTTCATCTTGGTTTATGAGAGACATGAGGAGCTTAGCTTCCGCTAATCTTTCGTCTTCATTCCCAGGATTGAGATGTACGTTCCAGACGTGCAATGGCTCACCATTCGTTTGGACGACTGAGTGGACGGCACTGTGCCAGAAGCCGTCAGTATGGGCTTCGGAAGCAAGCATCGGTGAACCAGAGAACGTAGCCAGCTTAAATCGAGTGTTGCTATCGCCATACGCCCATGTATTCAGACCTGTCGCGTCAGCAAACTGTTCTAACTGGGTAGGTTCACCTTCGGCCCACCCATTCGCTTCTTGTATGCAGAGGACATCAAGCTCTTGCTCGGCTACAAAATCTCTTAGCTCGGCTTGAGTATTTTGTGCGCCTTCGAACAGATTATAGCTGGCAATACGCATATTATTTATATATTACCATTTTTATGGTAAAAAATCAACCTACAGTATCGGAACCCTCAAGAGAGGCAATCCAGTTGTCTTTATCCAGTAGTCCTCTGTCAGTAAGAAATATACTGCTACAGCATGAACCACCGTTTGCTGAGGTTCTTAGGTCTTCAGGTTCAGTGGACCATTTCTGGTCTACATAAGCTGTATTCTCGGTATTGGCGGCGTGTACGTCAGGTTGTGTACCCTCTGATAGAACCATATCTACGTCCATCAGGAAGATGTCGTAGCTATTTCTCTTTTGGAACATAATTCCCAGAAATCGAGTTGCCTCTGCGTCACAGTTCAGCTTCTCTTTACATATTCTTTTGGCGGCTTGTTCAGGCAGCTCACCTGGCTTCATCGTAGCGGCAGGGAAGCCCCAATGACCTCCCAAGTCGGGATCATCATCAGGTCTTTTGACCACTAGGAACTCGTCGGGATTCTGTTTGTTCTTTAAGACGACCGCTACTACGTACTTGGTTTGTTTGCTCATACGTTTATAGTACTACTAACTCAGCCGTAAGTTGCGATTATCAGTACAATTTCTAATTATTGCATAATATGTTTACTAACAGGGGTGGGCGGGAAACCAATAAGTATTTGACAGGCGCGTTTGTCGCTAAAAAATGGTGGCTACCCCTGTTAAAAGGCCGCGTACAATCATCATTGTGCGACATCGGAATGGGCTATAATGATTGGCATGGCTTTAGATAGTTGGTGGCAATTCGGTGAAGGAATGGGACAATTTGGAACTGAGCTTGCTCTCTATCAAATCCAGTGTGCTTTTTGTACAGAGCGTGGCAATTGGGAAATAGTTAATCGAGAAACAAAGAAAAAGCCCAACGGTCGCAAAGTACTCTACTTTGATACATACAAGTGCGGAGGCTGTGCGAATTTTATAATGGTGTTCTGGACACCCTCTGAGGACAGCGTCGGGGGACATGGTCTACATGCTTATAGGACGATACCTTTCGCACTTGGCGATTATGAGGGCGCCGACTATTGGCCTAACAACGTTACAAGGAACTGGAAACAGGCACATAAAGCATTAGCACGGGATGACTATGATGCCGCGGTGCTAATGGCTCGGTCTGCTGTGCAAGCAATCGTGCGAAATAAAAAAGCCAAAAAGGGCAAGTTGAAAGCGGAAATAGATGACCTCGTAGAACGAGGGGTTCTTCCGTTAGTAATGAGCAAGTTGGCACACGAGGTTCGTGAGCTGGCTAATGATTCCGCACACCCCGAAGATGAAGATTATTCAGCCGATCCACAAGATGCCAAAGACATTGTGGAATTTCTGGACACCATGCTCGAATATGTATATGACCTACCACATAAAATTAACCAGCGTCGCGAGAGTTTGGGGAAGCCGCCACTTGTGTTGGATTCCGCAGAAGATAGTGGTGAAGACACCACACCACCGAAAGGCGAATAGTCTCTAGTAAATAATAACTCCCACCCTTTATATACTAGTAGTGGTGTACCCTTCGGGTTTATAAGCTAAGCTGTTACGCTGCTCCTCTAGCTTATGGTCAATGTAGTGTTCACCGATAATAGACTGCCAACGTTTTAGTTCCTCAGTAATGGGGTGTAAACTTTTTTCGACTTGCTCCACCAAAATAAGGACCCAAGCATAAGCTTGGGTTTTTATTTTGGTTCAAAGCATGCATTGTGATGTATGCAAATTATGCTATTATAGGCGCCATGACAGATAGACTACCTTCTACGGAAATTCCACAATCCCACTGGGCGGCAATTGCCGCAGTCCCTTATGCCAGCCAAGACATGGTGGTTACTATGGACGCTCTTTCTGCCGCCGAGAGGGAAGATGACATACCTTACCTGCTAATGCTGGGTGGCATAGGTGTTGCGCTGGCAACTCAAGTTAGGCTGTACGGTGGTCTTGGAGAGCTGACGGATTCAGTTGGTGGTAAGGTCGATGACAAGCGGCAAGACCCTCGATGGCTGTTCCCGGAGATTATGGCCATGATGGAACGGCAGGCTGCCCAATAAACAATTCCAACTAGAGCCCTTCGTTATACCCAGAGCTTTTAGCATGATGGGGACTATTCGCTAGGCTACTCACCGGGCGGCGGAGATGACGCTACGGGCGATGGCGGCCTGGCCTTCGGCCGTGGGGTGGAGCGGGGCGGTGGCGGTCAGGCCTTGCACCCAGGGTTGGGTGGAGCAGAGGTCGTGGCCGCTGAAGCTAACGGGCGCGAAGCGGGTGAATGAGGTAAAGCCGTTCATGCTGCGGACGATGGTTTGGTTGAGGTTGGCGACTTGCTGCTGGATTTGGTTGGCTTCCATGGAGGTGATTTGTGGTAGGCGGGTCGCGCAACTGCCCGAGAAGGGGCTGAAGTAGCCGGTGATGACGGTGCGGGGCGGCACGCCGCCGCTGCGGGCTTGGATGGATGCAAAGACAAATTGGAGTTTGGCCTGCAGGATGGCCATGGCGGCACTGGCGGCGGCGGAGGCGGCGGGCGTGGAACAGTCGCTGACCAAACAGGTGTTTAGGAAGTTAGACCACTGGACGTCATTGGCGCCGGCGGTGATGGTAATCAGCCGCGGCGTGCCGTTCGCAAAAGCTTGGCCGAGCTGCGCGGACGGGTTCGGGCCGTTCACATGCTGCTGGGTGACGATGTCGCCGGCTGTAGCGCCGGTGCAGGCGACGAAGACGAGCGGTATGCCAAGTGTCTGGGCGACTACGTTCGGGTAGGCCTGTGGGGTGCGGTCGCACTGGATGTCGCCCGCCGAGGCGTCGGGACTAAGCGGCAAACCGGCGCCAGCGGCTACGGAGTCGCCCATGGCGGCATAGAAACCGGGGGTGCCGCTGGGCTGCGGGGTGGGATTGCCGGGATTGGAAGCGCCCGAACCGCTGTTCGAGGCGGTTTTGCCCTGCAAACATAGTTTATTGGCGTTGACATCCAGGCTGGCACCGGCCTTCAGCCCGCACTGGATGGGGTTGGGCGTGGGGGCAGTAGTGGCGCTCGCTATGCCCGCCAGGGACAGTGTGGCCGCTGTAGCGAAAGTTGAAACTGCTAGTAACAATCGTCGTATCACAAGCACTTACTGTAGCGCCGTGGGTATGCGCCGGCAGTCAGTATACTCACAGGCCAGAGTCAAGACTACCGCCGAAAGCTTTTCGTTCGGTGCTGATGCGCGCAATGTGCCTGATGTATTCCAGGTCTTCCTGCAACTGGTTCCAGCCCTTGCGGGTCAGGCGGTAATAGCGGCGGCGGCCATGTTCGTCTTCAAACGGTAGGTCTTCTACCAATCCATCTGCATGCAGCTGCTTTACGGCACCGTAGAGGGCACCAGGACCTAAGCGCACCTTGCCTTGGCTGTCTTCGTCGATTTGCTGAAGCAGTTCATAGCCATGCCGTGGCCGCAAGCTCAACGCGAACAGAATACTGAAGGACACTTGTGGCAAAAGGCCGAGCGTGCGTCTAGTCATAAAACTATAATATCAGAAAACGATATATCGTCTGTCGATAATCATACAATTTTCAAGCGCTGAAGCAGACGGCGGAAGGCAAAGCCGGTCAAGGCTGTGGCCACAAACAGCACCAGTAGATTACGCGTCCCGGTGTTGGGTAGTTCGTCGGGCAGGTTGATGGCGACGGTGGTTTTACAGTCTTCCGATGGGATGGTGGTGGTGTGTCCGCCGGACTTGGCTTGGACAGTTACGCTGGCCGCAAATATACCCGGGTCCTTGAAGGTGTGGGTGACGATGGCGGTGTGGCGGTCGAGGCCGGTGTCTTTGCCAAAAGTAAAGCGGTAGGTTTGGTGGTCGCCAAAATTGAAGGTGTAGCCCAGGATGTCGCTATCTTCGCCGGAAGCCGCCACCCGGAAGATGTAGTTGTTTTTGTCGTCACTAAGGGTAGCAGACAGGCCGTCGCAGGTAGCCAGTGCATCAGCGGCTGCATGGTGCGGCATGAGCAGCAAGGCACCTGGCACAAACAGTCCAATGAGAAGAAATGCCCGCATGGCTAAAATGCCTTGGTTAGTAGGTTGGCGGCGGCCTTGGTGTCATCCAGGCTGCTGGGCCCACCGGCGGAGGTGCGGGTAATGATGTGCCAGGTGTTGTGGCCCAGCACGTTCAACCGGTGCTCGTCCGGATCCCAAAAGGCGGACTGGCCGTAGCCGGTTACCGTGGTTGCGCCAGACGGGCGCTCCGAACCGAACACTGTGGCGTTTTCGGAAACCCCCAGCGAGTTTTTAGGTGTGCGCAGGGTGAGCTGCAGTGCGCCGGAGTCACTAGTGTAGGTACAGGTAGCGACGGTGGTGGCCGACGTTTGCAGGTTGCCGACGTTACCGGCGTCGGCGGGCTTGGCATCGGCACCCAACAGTTGCTGGGCAATAGCGGTGGTGAGCAGTTTGCAGGCAGCGTTTTCGGCTGGTTTTTTGATGTCGGCAGTAGTTTTGGTGCTGGAGGACGTATTGCTAGGCTTGCTGTCGGGCGCCGGCGTAATCGTGCCCGAGGGTGACTTGGCAGTAGTTTTGGCTGCCTTATGCGCAGCCGTGGTAGCCGCCGGCTTGCCGCGCATGAAGGCCAGGCTGCTGAAGCCGGCTGTGGTAACGACAATGACTGCTATGATTGTTCCTAATTTTGCTCTAGTGGGTTTCATACTATTTTCTCCGTTATGGTTGCAATTCGTGGTAGGCGGCCGCGACCGGCAGCACCCGGATGCCGCTAGCCTTCAGTTGGGCCAGCTGGGCTTTTAGTGCTGCCGGCGTGATGGGCGCGTTTTCGGTGTCCGGCTGCGTTACCGGGTGGCTGGACACCTGGTGGTACACCAAAACGAGCCAACCGTGATAGGCTTTGGCGGCTGCCAGCGCCTGGCTGACGGCTGTCGGGGTGGTTGAGCTGGTGATGGACATGACCTTGAGGTCGTAAGGGTCGAGGTTCTGCCGGGTGTTTAGGCCGGGGCTGGTGCCGCGCAGGGTGGTGTAGTACCGCTCGGCCGACCAACGGACCTCCGCATCGCTGCGGCCATAGGGCGGGGCAAAGTCGGTTACGCTAAAACCGGCGCCGCGCAGGTAGTCCCGGCCCTGGCGCAGCTGATAGTCGAGCGCGGCTTTGCTGACCGCCGTTAAGTCGTCGTGCTCGTAACCGTGGGCGGCAATTTCGTGCCCGGAACGGGCAAGGCTGGTTAGCTCCGTGGCCGTCATGAAGCCGGGCGTTTCGATAGCCAGGGGGTTAATGTAGAACGTAGCATCATAGCCGAACTGTTGTAATAGCGGGGCGGCAGTCTGGAACGTTTGCTGCCACCCATCGTCAAAAGTTAGCGATACTACTGGCTCCGGCCACTGTGGAGTTACTGGTTTCGATATATCGGTAAGCGAGTAATTTCGACTTGCCACCGTTCCGTCGCGATGCAAGGGCAGTGCGATAAACAGTCCGGTGGCGTCCGGCGGCACTTCGAACGGGCGCGTTACGGCGGTCCAATCCTGTGCAGGCGGTAGGTCGGCCAGCGTCTGGTCCTGGATGCGGCCATCCGGGAAGCTGAATTCAGCTACCAGCGGTACACTGACGTCCGAGCGGTATTCGACGCCCGCCTGGAAGTACTGGGCCGCCTGCACGGCCTGCGGCACGTACTGCCACTTTGCTTCGCCGTCTTGGTAATCGCTGGCGGTGGCCTGCACGTAGGCGCCGCTGCTGTCGCCAGGTTCGTATGAAAACGCGGCGTTGTTTGTGCCGGTGCGGTAGGTGCTCCACTCGTCCGGGGCGTTATAGCCGGTAGCTGCCAGCGGGTAGTTCGGGATTAGGTTCGGCCCATCCGGCACAGCCGTCACAGATACGTCGGCATCCGACTGGATATACAGGCTGTTCAACTGCAACTGGCCGTCGGCCGACAACCGGAACTCAAACTGCACTGCGTCCGTCCCGGCTGGCGGCTGGAAGGCATGGCTTACGGTTGTCCAGGCATGCACACTGGCCGGGTAGGCGGCCGCTTCCGTCCAGACGCCCGGCTGGCCGCCGGTAACGTAGCGCATCAGCAGCGTGAAGCCGGCCGTAGCGGTGTAGTAGCCTTTGAAGAGATAGGTTTCGTCCGCTGACGCTGCGGTTTTGGGCGAGGTGAACGCCAAATCCCCGTCATGGTAGCCACTGACTTGCAGGGCGAATGTGTTGCCGGCTGCGTAGCCATCGCTGTGCGACACGCTGTAGTGCAAATCACCGTACGGCTGTAGCTGCCAGCCGATAGGCGTACCGTCGGCCCCGAAAGTGCCGAACAGGCCGCTGTGCAGCAGGTTACCTGCGGACGAAGGCAGGCTCAAGTCTCGGCTGGCGTAAATGTAGTGGTGCCAGCCGAACGCCAGCACCAGCACAAACGGTGGGATGACTACCAGGGGGTTTACCAGCAGCCTGCGGAGCTTACGCTTCATAGACATGCTGCACTTCCTTGCCTAGCCGCTGTGGTGACACCCATGTGCCGCCGCTGCTTTTCTGGGTTGCCAGCGCATAGCTGCGGGCCAAGCACTTCACAATCCCCACTAGCTGCACGACGTCCATCAGGTAAAACACAAAGTATGACACCAGTGCGTAACCGGTCAGGCGCAGCCGCCCGATGGTCTTTAGGTTTTCATCGAACCAGATGGTAATCAGCATGTACACCGTGATGGTTAGGTAGGCACCGATGAACAGCGTGGGGTTGTACTGCACGAAGGTGATGTATACCAGGTACGCCCAGGCCAGCGGCGTTAGCAGCAGGCTGAACTCACTGAGGAGCGCCATAGGCATCCGGTAGACCGTGAGCGTGCGGGTGTAGCGCGAATGCCGGTTGAAGACTAGCTGCCGGTACTTGATGATGTTTTGGAAGCTGCCGTACTTCCAGCGGAAGCGTTGTTTGATGAGCTGCCGGAAGGTGGAAACACCCTCGGTCATTGCAACAACATTCGCGCCGTACGCCATCCGGTGGGCGCGGTTGCCCAGGCTAACGATTTTGATGCTGAGGCCAATGTCTTCGGTAAGTGTGTCGGTGTCATAAAAACCCACCCGACGCAGGATGTCCATGCGATAGGTGGACGCCACGCCGCCGACCACGAACTCGCAGTTGAGCAGCGAGTACATCTTTTTGGAGCGGTACCCTACCATGTGCTCAAACTTTTGCAGCACACCTAGGATGGTCGGTTCGTCCATGATGCGCACGTTAGCCGCCACGCCGGCGATGGTTGGGTCGGCAAAGTAGGCGACAGCGGTTTCGATGGTGTCTGCCCGCACAATTGAGTCGGCGTCTAGCGTCATAACCAGTTCGCCGCGGACATGCCGGCGCAGCAAACTGTTCAGTGCCCCGCCTTTGCCGACATTACGGTGCATGCGGTAGACGTGCAGGTTAAAGTCGGGATGGCGCAGTTGGTAGTCGCGCACCAGCTGCTTGGTGACATCCCGCGAGGCGTCGTCCGCCACCAGTACCTCAAAGCGCGGGTAGTGGCTGGCCCGCAGTGAATCGAGCGTACGGGCAATGCCCTGTTCTTCATTGTGGGCGGCGATGATGACGCTTACCAGCGGCAGGCTTTCAGCCGGATCTTTGGCGGCCGCACCGCCTGGTCCGCTGTATCGTCGTAAATGCAGCCGGCGGCGTTTGTACTGCCAGGTGTCGTACATGTTGGCGGTAATCAAGTACAGCCCCAAGTGCACGACATACAGTGCGCTAACGAAGGCGAATGCGTAAAAGATGCATGCCTGGATGATTGGCGGCAGGTGCATGTACGTTCAGTTCCCTGGTGGCGTTTGGTTGTTTACGGGCAGGGTTGCCGGCAGGGGGTAACGCCGGCGGTACCACAGGTGGCAGAGTACCAGCCGGGCAAATAAAGTAATCAGCACACCAGCCCAAAGCACTAGGCTGATAATGGCCAAAAAAGCGATGAGTTGCTTGAACTGGGTTGTTTGGCGGCCGAAGGTTACAGCCTTAGCGACGAGGGCGATTGGCACATGCAGGGACATGGTCTGGCTCCTTTATTGACAGCAATAACTCCTTAAATATTCCTCCAGTCTTCCGACAAGCCCAGTATAACCAGAACAAGTTTTGCCCCCACGTAAAAAACTTCACAGTTCCGAAAACAATCCCATGTATAAACTTAACCGAGCTAAAAAATCAGTAACACTAAGTGGGGCGGGGAGTCAGAAAATGAAGCAATTGCTTATTCGTGTCGTGCGTCAGTCTACCATCGGTATGTCGGTTGTTGGTTTGCTACTAGCCTATGTGCCGCACCCGGTGGCGGCGCAAACATTAAATGCCACACCTACTGCCAAAGTCTCGTTTACGTTCGATGACGGTCTGGCCAGCACCTTCACGCAGGCCCAGCCGATTCTGTCCAGCCACGGCCTAGTGGGTACCGACTACGTAATTACCGGCTGCGTCGGCAAGACCGCCGTGCCGAACAGCTGCCGTGCTAACGGCGATACGCCGTACATGAGCTGGGCGCAAATCCAGGCGCTGCAAAATACCTACGGTTGGGAAATTGGCTCGCACACCGTGGACCACAAGTGCCTGGCAAGTAGTTCGCTGCAAGACCCCGATGATTGCCAGCGCACCGCACTCACCCCAGCCCAGTTAGACACCGAACTTAGCGCCAGTAAAAGCGCACTGGCGACTAACGGCATAAACGCGGCCAGCTTTGCGCCGCCCTACGGTGACTACAACAACGCCGTGATTGCCCAGATTGCCAAATATTACGCCAGCATGCGCGGTTTCAAAGACCAAAACACCAATGTTTGGCCGTACGATGACTATCTGCTAAACAACGTCGCGCCGCAGGAAACGGTCGACACGGTGGCTAGCATTGAGGCCAAGGTCGACGAAGCTGTCGCCAACAACACCTGGCTGGTGCTGACCTTCCATGACATCGCCGCCACACCTAGTACCAACCCCGATGATTACCAATATGGTGCTGCCGAACTCGACCAAATTGCGGCCTACGTAGCGGCCAAGCAAAGCGCGGGGCAGCTCCAGTCGGTCCGTGTCAATGACGGCTTGGTGCAGAGCGACACGAACCTGCTCGCAAACGGCACGTTCAACAGTGGCATTGCCGGGGGTTGGACAACCGACGACGCCACTGACGTAACTGCAGATGCCGGCTCGAACGGCAGCTACCCAGACCCCACCAACGCCGTCAAACTAGCCTCGCCCGCCAGCGGCAGCGCCCACCTATTCTCGCCAAAAATTAACGTGGACCCCTACGCCACCTATATGTTCAAGAACTTCCTGAACGTGCAGGCTATTACCAGCGGACAGGTGGCGTTCTATGTAGACGAGTACGACATAAACGGCAACTGGATTTCCGGGCAGTACCTAAAGCAAGAAACCTCGGCCTTTGTAGAGGACATGAACTTTACGTACACGCCGTCGTCCGCGGTGGTTAGTAAGGCATCGTTGCAGGTGATTGCCGGCGGTACCGGCCTGACGGCCTACCTGGACAATGCCCAACTGTTCCCGCTGTCGACCGCCACGCACACCAACTTGGTAGCAAATGGTACGTTTGACGATGGCATTGCCGATGGCTGGACCACAAATGCGCCCGACACCATCACGGCTGATGGCAGTAACAACGGCAGCCCGGCAAACGCCGCACATTCCGTCGCCTTCACGGCCACGGCCACCAACACACACTTGTTTTCGCCCCACGTGCCGGTCGCGTTCGGCACTAACTATGCCATTGCTAACTATGCCGACGTACGTAACCTGACGGCCCAAGATGGCAACGAACTGGGCTTCTACATGGATGAGTATGACGCTAGCGGCAACTGGGTTTCCGGCCGTTACCTAACCGGGGTGCGCTCGGTGGCGAACGGCAATGTCGGCTTCAGCTACACCCCCACTTCGGCTGATGTTGCCACTGCCAGCCTGCAGGTAATCGTGGTGGGTAATTCCGGCTTGTCCGGCTACTTCGACGACGTCCGCTGGTACCAGAGCTAGCACCAGTAGGACGGTACGGTACAATGGTGCTATGACACAGTTCGTCTACGGCCAAACCAAATTTGGCGGCCACCCAGTTGATGAATACATTGCAATGTTAAGCGGGGCGGAACAGAAAGCAGTTCAGCGTGTCTATGACCTTGCGCGGAAACTTGTGCCAGACGCCGAACAGTCCGTTTCCTACGGCATGCCGTGCCTGAAGTACCACGGCAAAGGGCTGATCTCCGTCATGGCCAACCAAAAGTTCCTTAGCCTGTATCCGTTTAGTAATTTAGAAACCGTTATTTCCAAGAGCGAACTGGCGGGTTTCGAAACTACCAAGGGCAGCTTGCATTTCACTATCGACCATCCTGTTCCAGACGGCCTGCTCCACCGCATTATCACCGAGCGCGCCCTGCACATCGGGTAATCGAATTTACTGCAACAAGCCCAACGAAGGCCTCACTGGCTGGGTTAAGCAGGGAGCGGGCTATGGCAAAGTACGGACCAAAAACTTGAGCGCAAAGTCGAAAAAGTAATGCACGAATTCAAGGCGGGCAAGCTAAAAAGCGGCAGCGGGCAAAAGGTGACAAACCGCAAGCAGGCGGTGGCAATTGGCCTGGACGAAGCCCGCAGGATTGGCGGCAAAGTTCCGAAGCCCAAGAAGCAGTAGCGGCTTGGCCGCCCTGAGCGTAAGCGCTATACTATAAGAGTGGACGAACCAACGGTTAGAGAGACCGGTGTGGGTCGTAGGCTGCGGCGGCATTTGAAGCTCCGCCAGTCTGCGTTTTTTCGTGGTCCGTCGTGGGAAGTCAAACTAGTGCCCATGATGGCCATGTTTGTGGTGCTAGTCATCAGTGTATACATGGGCTACCAACTGGACCGGCCGGTGCCGGTGCAGGCTTCAGCCAAACCGGTTGCGGCGAAACTGGTCGACACCGCCACGCCCGAGGAGCCAGTGACGGATTCGCTTAGCACCGTGGCGGCCGACATGGACGCCGTGATTAGCGCGCAAACCGGTGTAAGCGCCGCGGCCACGCTCATCGACCTAGACACCGGCAAACAATACGACACCGCCGGTGCCAGCACATACTACGAAGCCGCCAGCACCAGCAAACTGGTCGCCGTTTTCGACTACATCCACGAGGTGGAGTTAGGCCATACCACACTACAGAAGTCCATCCAGGGACAAACCGCGCAGGACATCATCATGCGCATGATTATCTACAGCGACAACGACGCTTGGGACAAACTAAACGGCTACCTAAAGTTTAAGAGCGAGCAGTCCTACCTAGACGGCTTGGGCGTGGCTGGCAAAATGATTCCCGAAAACATCCAGTTTACCACTGGGGCGATGGCCAAACTGCTGCAGCTGCTGTACCAAGGCAAACTGATGAACACCGACCACCAAGCCATGGTTTTGGACTATATGTCGCGCACTACGGTAAAGAATTTGATCCAAGCTGCTACGCCGGCTGGCGCCACCGTGTACCACAAATACGGCCAGATTGAAGGCGTCCTGCACGACGCATCCATCATCAGCTGGCAAGGGCGCAACTTCGTATTGGTGATATACACCAACAACGCAGCCGGCACCTCCGGCCAATACAATGCCCAGGTCGACCTCATCCATGCCATAACCACCGCCGTTTTTGCAGACGTTGCTAAGGTCTAGGGAGTCGTCCCTAGCGTCCGGCTTGCTATACTAGGTACCATGCAAGGGAGGCCATTGGTATTTGTGGACGTGGAGACCACCGGCGGGATGGCTTTCAGCAGCCGTATCCTGGAGATTGGGCTGCTGCGGGTGGAAAACGGCAAGGTGGTGGCTACCATGAACCAGGTGCTTGACCCCGAGGAGCCGGTGCCGCTGTGGATTACCAATCTAACGGGCATCGAACAACCTGAAACGGTCGGCAAGCCAGTGTTCGTAGAGGTGCTGCCCGCCTTAAGCGAACTGTTCGAAAACGCCATTTTCATAGCCCACAACGCCGCGTTCGACTATAGCTTTTTCCGCGAAGAGTACCGCAAGGCCGGCCGCAAATTTACCATGGACAAACTCTGCACCGTCAAACTTAGCCGGGCGCTCTTCCCAGCGGAGCGCAGCCACCGGCTGGACGACGTCATCCGCCGCAGTGGCTACCAGGTGAAACACCGTCACCGTGCCTACGACGACGCCGAAGTGCTGCACAAGTTTTACCACGAAAATCTAGCGCGCGTCGGGGCAAAACCGTTCCAGCAGATGGTTGAAAACATCGTCTGGCCCAACCAACGATTATTTATGTAAGAAACTTTATAGCGAACCTTAAGCTTTAAGCGGCATAGTAGGCCTTTGCAAAGGAGGATTTGCTTATGAAGTATCATGACCTCATACGTCGAATCAAAGATGCTGTCGGCGCCGATGACGCTGCGTCACAGGACGCCCTCGAGCTGGTAGTAGAAAACGTAGCCGCACACCTAACCGACCATACCCGCCGCGAGTTCGCGGCCGCCCTGCCGGACGAACTGCAGAGCGCCGCCCAAATGGTGCCGACGGCCAACCATATCGATGAGGACATCATCGAGCAGCTGATGTACCTGGAGGACGTGGACGAACCAAACGCCAAGCGGCGCATCAAGGCCGCCTGGCAGGCGCTGCGTGACATCTTCGACAGCCGCGAGGTAGACGACATTACGTCGGAATTACCGCGGCGCATGGTCGCAGCATTGGAGTGAGCTACGTCACATATTCCGGCTGCACAGGCGCGTATAATTAGAAATGTTAACAATATGGAGGCTCGCAGCTATGTCTATGGCAGAGAAACACCGTCATCTAACGCGTAAAGGGGAGAGCAAGGCCCACAGCCTGGCCCACAAATACGACTCACGGAAGATGGCGAGCGTGGTTAACCACAATTTCTTTGAGCGGCACCATGGTTTCGAGAGCACCAAACACAAGGAAAAGCCGCACCAGGCAGGCACGGCGGAGTAGGCGATGTTTGGGAGACGGGATGCGATTGATAGGGAGCCGAGAATGGTTGTGCCTTGGCGGGAGATGGGTGACCGGGGGTTTGACCCGGAGGCTACACGATCGCTTAAGACACCGGAAGACCATGCCGCATTTGGCCTGGCATCAGTTGCAATTTACGGCGAGGCTCGGGATAGGATGGCCCAGGGTTTGCCACCGGCAGATTGGGCGGAGGGGTTACTGCAGCGGGCAGGCGGAGAAATTTAGCGCCAACCGGGTACCTATCTAAATGTTTACGGTAGGTTCTTTAACTGGTTTGGTATGATACCTACATGAATATTGTAGTTATAACTGGAGTTAGCCGGGGGCTGGGTTTGGTGCTGGCTAAGACGTTTGCGGAGGCGGATTGGACAGTGGTGGGGACGGGGCGTTCGGAGCGGCCGGCGGAGTTGCCGGAGCGGGTTGTGTACCAGCAGTTTGATGCCAGTGACGCTGCTGCGGGCGAGGCGTTTTGGAAGCAGCTGGCTAGTGAGTATCCAGACGCTGCAGTTTGCTTGGTCAATAACGCTGGTGGGTATGTCGGTGGCGGCTTGGTAGACACGGGCACCGAAGACTACGCAGGGCAGATGCAAAGCTGTTATTTTTCGGCCGTTTATATGACGCGCGGGCTGGCATTGGCGGTGCCGAAGGCGAAAATTATCAACATCGTTTCATCGAGTGCTTTGCAGCCTGAGAAAGAAAATGTAGCATACGGTGCGGCTAAGGCGGCGGAGCGGTATTTCTTCCAGGCGCTCCAAGATGAATTCCCGGCTGCGCAGTACCAAATTACCAACCTCTACCCCAGCTACATAGCTACCGACTCGCCAGACGACAAGGCTATGACCGCGGAAGACGTGGCGCAGTTTGTGCGCGGCCAAGCCGAAAGCACCACCAGCTTCTACTTGCGCGACGTAACGATGTATCCACGATAAAGCTGTATGCAAACCGGGTAATTGCTGGGCTAGTCTAGCGGTATACTGCGGGCACGGTAACTCCCCCCGGAGATGACCGTAAGGGTAAGTAGCACGGCGCGGAGTGTGACTCGAAGAACACTTCGTTGGATGGTGCGCTGGTGGATACCGGTGCGCCTTGTGCAGTGGAGGATGCAGTGAAGAGATTGCTGGCAATGCTGGCCGGCCTGGCCGTCCTCGGCGGAGAGTTTTCGCCGCCAGTAGGCTGCTGGGACTAGGCCGTAGCCGGTTGGGTGAACTCCCCACGGAGTTCGCCAAGACCACCGACTCGGCACAGGCCGACTGACGTACGCCACAGGGGCGGCAGCACTGGCGTTCAACCGCTGCCGCCCCATCTCCTCCCTTCTGTTCCTTGTGCTGCTTACTCTTTTTCCTTGAGATTCGGGAAAGGCGAGGTTGCGGAACTGCGGCCTTGGGCGCTGCGGCATTACCTAGCCGCTACGGGAATCGCTGCGCTCTAAAATCATCTACCTAGGCCAGAGGACTTCCGTATCAGCTACAGGGACGCGGCCTGGCGGCCTTTTCCGCTGTGGCGTGCTCGGAGCAAGCTCCTGTGCGTGGCTTCGCTCCACCACACCCTGCGCGGCCTGCGGCCGCTTCCGCGGGTTTGAGCCGCCCAAAGGGACCACCAAAGAAAATACCCTAGCCAAAGCTAGGGTATTTTCTTTGGTGGAGCTACAGGGACTCAAACCCTGGACCTCTTCCATGCCATGGAAGCGCTCTAGTCAACTGAGCTACAGCCCCAAAATATGCCTGTGGCATATTTTGTAGGCGCGAGCGAAGCGTCGTTAGTGCAACTAAGTCGCTTCCATCGCACCCACAAAACAACAGGGGAGAGTATAGCCTATTTTGGCTGTGATTTCTACCCCCCTGTGCCTTGCGGGTCGAGTCAATGGACGCAGTTGTACTTAATACAACGAATTTCATTTTGCGCCGCTTAAAGAACCGGTATGATTAAAGATAAGCACTAATGTGTAAAGAGAGACAAAAATGCATCACGTTCTACACCGTAGGCGGCATCATGGTCAGCAGAATCACCATAGTCATAAAGGGGAGAAACATCATATGAATATTACCGGCACCGGCCATGGCATGGTGGTGGGCAGTGGCAAACCCAAGCGTGGCGGCCGCCAGGGCTTCTTTATGAACGCCTGGGGTATGTTAGTCGCGGTCGCACTTATATTTGGCGGCATTGGGGCATATGCACTCTACACCAGCTTTGCTGATTCGCTAGACTATGTGGCTTACTCTGGTCCCGATGCTGACGGCTGCGGCGGCAACGCCAGCCATTACGCCCGCGACAAACAGACGCACGTCAACTATGTAAACTATGGGGCAAATAGCGTCTGTAGGTGCCACAGCAGCACGGCTGTCTGGTACATAGCCTACAACGGCTATATGAGCAACGCCCAGCAGAACCCATGCACCCTAAACGACGCGGCCACTGTGGTCTACACTTCCCATAACGACGGCTGCGGCGGCAACGCCACGCACTATGACGTCAGTAAAACGGTTCACGTTGGCCAGTCCAATTATGGTGACGGCAGCCTGTGCGTGTGTAACAACGGCGTGACATTTGCCTACGGTACCACGGCTGTGTACTCCGACGCCTACAACAACCCGAACTGTACGTCGGCATCTGCCACTCCTGTCCCGGTGGGAGTGACCGAGTACTTGCAACATAACGACGGCTGCGGCGGTTACGCGACGCACTACAACGACTACGCGGACAGTGATGCAATTCCCAGCAACTACTCAAAGAAAACAATTCATGTCGGCCCGAGCAATGATGGCAATCACAGTGTTTGTAAATGTGACACCAGTGTTGGTGGTGCGTACTCGCTCTATAGCGGTACGGCCATACTCGACACTACCCGCAACCCCAATTGCGGCGGCACCCCCAGCTCGTCATCTACATCGAGCGGCTCGACCACCAGTGGCTCTACCACTAGTACCACAACCGGAACCAAGATTCCCGGCTGCACACCCGGTGGTGTGCTCACCAACGGCTATATAGACTCAAGCTGCGTGCCGCATTGCAACAGTGGTTATGCGTTGTCCCAAAGTTCTACGGGAGTCTCGTGCAACTTTAAGACCGATGATAGTTCCGCTGCCTCTGCTGCCGCCACAAAGGCAAACAGTCGCGGTACGACCACGACCACTTCTACCACGGGCCAGTCGCTAAGCCAGTTGGCCTCGGCACTGGCAGGCATACCGACCATTTGTGCCGAACAGCCATTCTCTGACGGGAGCGGCTACAAGGGGACCGACTGCAAAAACCACTGCTATGTCAGCACGATGGTACTACACGTTAGCGGCTCGGATGCTTGGTGCTCACCCTCCCCGATTGTAAACTTACGCAATACTACGGGCATAACTAGTAACACAAGTTGCATAAACTGGGGTGGCAGGCTCGACCCGTCGCGGCCCGCGTTCCAGATGTGTGTCAAGTATGATAGCAATGGCCAGCAACAGCTCGCTGCCTGTATCGAGTCCACCATAACCATAGCTGATTGTTGGCTGGTACCGTAAAACGACCAAAGAAGGAATAGACATATGCAACCAAACACCCCTACCCAAAACCCAGGCTCTGTAGTGGTCTCCTCGGCACCATTTGTGTCCGACCACACGCCCGCCACGCCAGAGCATTCACACCAATCAATGTCGGACATGTCCTCGGCACGTCGTCGGCTCGTCAGGCTGCTGGTGATCGCCGTGGTAGTACTGGCAGTAGTAGCGGCTGCGTTCATCGGCGGCTTTTACGTGAACCGGCACATCGCTACGACCTCGCAGGCGAACGCCACTACCACTGCCCGGCAGTTTGTGGCCTACCTAAACGCTGGCAATGATGCCAAGGCCTATGCCCTCGCATCGCCCGCCACCCAAAAGCGCCTCACCGAAAAGCAATTCGAAGCTAGCCTGGGTGACCTGGCGGCCGACAAGCCGTCGTACCTTAGCCAGGCGACTACGTTTAGCGGTCAAACTGCCCAGTACACGCTCCACGAAGATGGCTTGCCAGCCACTACCTCTGGCAGTACGCAAGGCACCTTTACCCTCACACTCGTCAAAGACGGCCTACTCAACTGGAAAGTTGACGTCGTAACGGTTGAGTAGCCGGGCGGTTTAGTGCGTGTTCTGGCGGTAGTGCCGGAGTGTGACTCTACACAGTGTGTACAGCGCCAGTGTAGCTACGAACACCGTAAAACAACCAATGGCAAAGTCCAATGTGTGTGCCAGGCTGGTTTGCAGCAGAAAATGGCGGGTGTAGGCAATGCTTATGGGGAATACCAGCAGCACGCACACTAGCAAGCTGACAGCAAGCGCACCCAGCAGTAGGAACGACACCACGGCGGCGCGTATAACTTGCCGGCGGTAGCCAGCTGGGTCGAAATGGCGGGGGTGGATGTATGCCTCGGAACCGAGTTCGTGTTGTTCCCGGATGACCCTAGTCGTGTGTACGACCGAGTAGATGATGCTAAATATGATGAGACCAAAGATGCTCCAGGCCACAAACGTGGCCAGTGCCGCGGTGAGTTTGAACGTGTCGAGCACGGCCAGGCCGCTGCCCACTTGGTGCGACAGCTGCCCACGCACTACGTCGGACGAACCAACTAGCCCGTAGCGTTCCAAAAACACCTTGGCGTTGCCAATGGCTAGTACAGCGGCGGCGGCAAGACCGACGCACCACAGTTCAAAAGCAGAAGGGAGCAGGTGGTGATTTGGTTGGGGCATTGTGAGTGTTCGTGAAGTGTTTCCTTTGGCTACGATTGTACCTGATGTGTGCCGCTTATGTAAAAGGGTACTGGTACGCCGGGCGCCATCTGTGGCACAATGAAGCATATGCAATTTCGGCAATTAAAACCCTTGCTGGCGCTGTACAGCCCCACGTTCGCGGCTAGCTTGGTAGCAGAACTGGCACGTCGGCGCTATTCCGGCTGGCGGTTACTCTACTGGTTTTGGCACACCAAAACGTTTCAAACCGACGCGGTGCCGTCCGAAACGGGGCGACCAATTGTGGTCTTTCTGGGACTGGGCATGGTGGCACAGTTGGCGATCGGCATCGGCCTCTTGGTGGAGTGGGCGCGGTTTGGCACTGCCGGCGCGCTGGCGTTCGGGGTAGCACTCGTGCTTTCATACCCGCTCCTTTGGACGCATGTGGTTGTGGTGCTGGCTTGGGTGTGGAACTTGCTCTGGGCGGTTCAACACCCCAAAAAGGCGGGCCGAGCGGCGGTCTGTGTCGTGCTGGAATGGCAGGTGCGTCGTTTGCGCCGTCGGCATCACGTTAAGGTGGTGGCGGTAGTTGGTTCGGTTGGTAAAACCAGCACCAAACTGGCAATTGCGGACTTACTGGCTGCCAGCGGTTTGCGGGTGCGACACCAAGTGGGCAACTACAACGACCGAGTGACGGTGCCACTAGTGTTTTTTGGGCTTACCGAGCCGAATATTTATAACGTCATCGGTTGGCTGAAAGCGTTCGGTGTGGCGCAGTCCGAGGTCGCATTGCCCTATCCGTACGACGTTGTGGTGCTGGAACTCGGTACCGACGGCCCCGGCCAACTAGCGGAATTTGCATACCTAAAGCCCGACCTGACCGTAGTAACGGCCGTAGCGCCAGAACATATGGAGTTTTTCGGTTCACTCGACGGCGTAGCGGCCGAGGAGCTAAGCGTGTTTGCATACAGCAAGCAAGTGCTGGTCAATGCCGATGACATCGCCGGCGAGTATCTGGCCGGGCTGGAATTCGTCGACTACAGCCTCACCAGTGAGCAGGCCCGCTACCATGCCCAAGCCAAGCCAAGTGGCCTCAAAGGGCAGCACCTTACCGTGCAGCTGCCAAAGGGCGAACTCACGGCGGAGGTACGCTACCTGGGCCAGCAAGGCGCTAAAACTGCCCTGGCTGCTGCCGCAACGGCCAATCTGCTGGGCGTAACGGCGAAGAAGATTGCTAGTGGCCTGCCGCAACTGGCGCCGTTTTCTGGCCGCATGCAAATCCTAGATGGTGTAAAAAACACAACACTCATCGATGACACCTATAACGCCAGCCCCAAATCTGTCAAAGCCGCGCTAGATGTACTCTACGCCGCCAAAACCAAGCAGCGCTTAGCTATCTTGGGCAGCATGAACGAACTCGGTGACTTCAGCCGCCAGGCACACGAAGAAGTCGGCGAGTATTGCGACCCCAAAAAGTTGGCGGTGGTGGTGACTGTCGGCCACGATGCCAAGAAGTGGCTGGCTCCGGCTGCCCGTGACCGCGGTTGCCACGTGCAGGTCTTTCTAAGCCCCCACGACGCTGGAGCATACGTGTCTGGCAAGATGGCCGAGGGCGCCGTGGTGCTAGCCAAAGGCTCCCAAAACGGCGTCTTTGCCGAAGAAGCCCTAAAACCCCTCCTAGCCGACCCCACCGACGCCGAAAAGCTAGTCCGGCAAAGCCCCCACTGGCTGAACGTCAAAGCCAGGCAATTTAACGGCTAAGGGCCATTTCTACTAACCTGGCACACAGTGCCGGCATGTCCAGGCCGATGGCGGCCGCCATCTTCGGGTACAGGCTCTGGTCGGTCATGCCGGGCATGGTGTTAGTCTCGAGCAAGTACAGGGTACCGTCCGTCTGGCACATGATGTCTGTGCGTGATACATCGCGGCAGCCCGCCAACTGGTGGGCTTGCAGCGCCAGCTTTTGAGCTGCCTGCTGCACGGGTTCAGAAACATGCTGTGGTGGGCACAACTCCTGGGTAGCACCGTTGTATTTGTTTTCGTAGTCGAATTCGCCGTCCTGCGGGGGGATGATTTCGATGACGGGCAGGGCTTTGTTTTCGAGCACGCCCACGGTGAGCTCGGTGCCTATGATTAACTGTTCCAGCAGCATGGTCGGGTGGCGATGAAAGGCATCCACGATTTTGTCATGCGGCGCAGTCGCCGGCCCACGTACGATGAACGTGTCGATGCTGGAGCCGCCGTCAAAAGGCTTTAGTACATATGGCCGAGTGGCCAGCCGGTGCGTACGGTAGTTGTCGGCCTGTACTAGCGCCGCCGGCGCCATTGGCAGCTTGTGCCGAGTGAGGAGCCTGCGGTACTGCCATTTGTCGAAGCACAAGGCTGACGCGCCGGCGTCGGAACCAACGTAGCGGACATGCCGCTTCTCCAATTTGGCTTGCAGGGCGCCATCTTCGCCGCCGGCACCGTGTAGCACGGGAAACACGACATCGCAGTTGGCGATTTCGTCCAGACTGGCCGTGGTGGTGTCTAGTGCGGCCACCTTGTACCCAGCGCGCTCCAGTGCCCGGGTGACGGCGATGCCGGAACGCAGGGAAACCTCCCGTTCATTCGACTGCCCGCCGCAAACTACGTGAACATCTGTCATGTCCTTCCAGTATACTAGCTTCTCTAACGTGTAAAATTGTGGTACAGTAGGCTAGATATGAGTAAGCAGCTTTCCCAGCTCAACCTCCTCCTCGCCCGCTAGGGCATGTATTTATTTCACCAGTTTAGCTACCATAAAACCAACGAGGAGTTCCTTACTAATGACTTATGTCCCTACAACCCACAAATTTGTCGCTGTCCTAAACAAAAAAATCCCTGCCGGGCAGGTAATGAACGCGCTCGCCCACGCCACCGCCGGTCTAGCGGGGTCATACCCGGCGCCGGCCGAAATGCGGCTAGATAACTACGCCGACAAAGACGGTAACGCGCACGCCAACATCTCCGACAACCCGTTCATCATCCTGCAGGCCGACAACAGCAACCAGCTGCGCACGTTGCGGAATAATCTGACCGAAGCGGGGGTGTATTTTACTGATTTTACGAGCACCATGACCGTGGGTACCTACGCCGAGCAGCAGGAACGTACTGCCGAGACGCCGGAAGCCGAGCTGGAATATTGGGCGGTCGTGATGTTCGGCGAGGCCGACAAACTAAGTGGATTAACCAAGAAGTTCTCGCTCCTGAAGGGCTAGGGCTGGTAGGATAGTAAGTATGCAACGATATAACCCTAAAGACATTGAGCCCAGAACAGTCCAGTGGACTGTTTCTGTAGGCGCGAGGGAACCGTCGATATGAAACGATACAACCCCAAGGACATAGAACCGCGGTGGCAGGCCATTTGGGACGAAACAGGGGTGTACACCACCGACCTGCAGAGCAAGAAACCCAAGTACCTGGCCATGAGCATGTTCAACTACCCGAGTGGCGCGGGGATTCACATCGGCCACGCCATGAACTACACGATTAGTGACGTAAAGGCGCGGTTTAAGCGCCAGCAGGGCTTCGAGAGCTACCACCCAGTGGGTTGGGACGCTTTTGGGCTGCCGGCCGAGAACTACGCTATTAAGGCTGGGGTTTCACCGCAGCAGAGCATGGCGCAGATTATTCCTGATTATCACAAACAGTACAAAGCCATGGGCTGGAGTAATGACTGGGAGAAGGAAATCGCCACCCACCTGCCTGAATACTACAAGTGGACGCAGTGGATATTTGGCGAAATGTACCGGAACGGCCTGGCCTACCAGGACTCACGGCTGCAGTGGTGGTGCGAAAAAGACGCCACGGTGCTGGCCAACGAGCAGGTGATTGACGGTAAATGTTGGCGCCACGACGGCCCCGACGACCCGCTGGTCGAAAAGCGCGAAATCAAGCAATGGTTCTTCAAAATCACCGACTACGCCGACGAGCTGCTGGAAGCCACCGAACAGCTGGACTGGACCGAAAGTGTCAAACTAGCGCAAAAGAACTGGATTGGCCGTAAAACTGGCATCGAAATCACCTACAAAATCGACAATGCGCCGGAACTGCGCGATGTTACGGTCTTTACCACTCGGCCTGATACGAACTTCGGTGCGACATTCATCGTCGTATCGCCAGAGCACGAGCTGGCTGTGGCAGTGGCAGACGGTTCGTTGAAGGCAACCGACGGCGTTGACCACTCGGGGGAGGTTGCGGCCTACAACAAAGCCGCTGCTGCCAAGAGCGAAGTGGAGCGCCAACAGGAAGGCCGCAAAAAGACCGGCGCATTTACCGGGTTGTACGCCGTTAACACCTTGAACAACAAGCGGTTGCCCATCTGGGTGGCCGACTTTGTGCTGGCTGGATTCGGCACCGGTGCGGTAGTCGGTGTGCCTGGCCACGACATCCGCGACTTCGAATTTGCCCAGGCTTTTGATTTGCCGATTGAGCGTGTGGTTGTGAATGCCGATGGCGACACCTCGCCCATCACCGACGCCTCACAGGTCCAAGAAGAAGACGGCAAGATGGTTAACTCTGAATTTTTGGACGGCTTAGATATCCACGAGGCTACCGAAAAGATGATGGACCACATGGAAGCCCAGGGCATGGGCAAGCGCGTGGTCAACTACCGCATGCGCGACTGGAGTGTGAGCCGCCAGCGCTACTGGGGTGCGCCAATCCCAATCGTGCACTGTCCCAAAGACGGCACGGTGCTGGTGCCAGATGAGCAATTGCCAGTAGTACTTCCAGAACTGGACGATTTTGCCCCCAGTGGTGATGGCCGGAGCGCCCTGGCCCGCGCCAAAGACTGGCTGACGGTGGACTGCCCGCAGTGTGGCGGCCCGGCCGAGCGCGAAACCGACACGCTGGACACCTACATCTGCAGCAGCTGGTACTTCTACCGCTACATGGACCCGCACAATCAGCAGCAGGCGTTTGCCCCTGAAAAAGTCAAAAAATGGGAGCCGGTCGACTTCTACAACGGTGCCGACCACGCCACCGCGCACCTGCTGTACGCCCGCTTCATCGGCCATTTCTTTAAGAAATTGGGGCTGGTAAACGAAGCCGAACCGTTCAAGCAGTTCCTGTTCAACGGCAAGGTAACTGCGGCTGACGGCCAGATGTTCAGCAAGAGCAAGGGCAACGGCATCGACCCGCTGGACATCATCGAGCAAGGCTACGGCGCCGACGCGCTGCGCACCTACCTGATGTTCGCCGCGCCGCTGGAACTTTGGGCTAAGTGGGACCCGCAGGGCGTGCCCGGTACGCACCGCTTCCTTAGCCGCATCTGGACGCTGGTGGGTGAATACAACGAAGCCAAACCAGTTGAACTAAACGACGACCAACAGCGGGCCATCCGCCGCAGTACCCACGCCATGATTCGTAAAGTGACCGAAGACTTGGAAGCCAACCGCTACAACACCGCTATCGCCGCCGCCATGACCAATGTGAACGAGCTGTACAAGTTCAAGGCCGAAGCCTTCGGCCAGCACGATGTCTGGCACGAAGCGCTAACCAGCCTGGTGGCCTGCGTGGCACCGTTCGCCCCGTACGCCGCCGAAGAACTCTGGCACCAGCTGGGCCACAGCGTAACCGTCCACCGCGACACCTGGCCGAAGTTCGACGAACAGTACCTGGCCACCGACACCGTTACCCTGGCAGTCCAGGTAAACGGCAAGCTGCGTGGCACGGTGCAGGTACCGACCGGCTGCGACGAAGCCACTGCCACCGAAGCCGCCAAAGCCGACCCCAAAATCGCCGCCAACCTGGACGGCAAACAGATAGTCAAAGCCATCTACGTCCCCGGCAAACTCCTAAACTTCGTTGTCAAATAGCACTTTTGAGGGGTAAAGCCAGCCCTAGGGCTTCTGCGCACGCCACAGACCCTAATAATCCCTGCAATACCCAATCTAGAGACAGTCCTCACAAATTTACAACAGGCGTGGTATCGGAGCAAGATAAAGGACGCTCCGAAGGAGCGTCCTTTAACGTGTGAAGCTACGGGTGCTACACGTACAGTTTGAACGTTGGCCAGGCGTACTCCGGGATTCCACTATCGTCTATGTGCTCATACCGGTTAATTAAAACTCTGAAAGGAGTATTGTTGGCGTAACCGGCTCCTATGACGCGAAGGGTCGGTGAGTTGCAGTAGACTTCTGTTACACCCTGGCTGTCGGTATGCCAGACGCCGCCTGAAAGGTACTGCACTACAACATCAGTGACTCCCGTGTCGGTGCAAAAACCGCTATTTGACATGTACGCCATATTGATGTCGTTGCAAGCCGATGACGAGTCACCGGTGTATAGAGTGCCGCTGAAGCCCATCAGGAAAGTGCGTCCGTCTGGGTATGGCGCCGTCCAATAGCTTAGGCTGGCCTGCCCTGGATTGGTGATTACTTTGCAGCCCGAAGCGCTGGCTGGCGCCACCATCGCTATGCTCATGGTGGCTACCACGAACAGTGCGGCCATTATATTTCTAAAAACCCTCATGCGAACCCCTCTCATTAAATTGTAATTAAATTGTACGCTTACGAAACGCAACATTACAGCAAAACATAAGCTTTATGTGCTATTTATCACTCCCACGGGCGGTGAATCCCTCAACAGGAAAGCGGTTGAGATTGCTCACCGAACAGGGTATAATAGGGAGTAATCACAAACTAAATAACCGAACTCGACTAGGAATAGGAGTTAGCACATCATGGGTAAACCAAAGAAACGGACTAGCCCGCGCGCCACAGGCGCCCGCCGCAGCCACCTCATCGTAAAACTGGCCCGCGCGGTCAACAAAAAGTCTCCCATCAAAGCTTTCACGACCCGTCGTGAGAGTGGTAAGAAGCTTGCTGCTGGCAAATAATCCCGTTTAGGGTAAGGTTATGGCAAGCAACCGCCACCTCGGCCGTATAGTAGCGCTGCAAACGCTCTACGAGCAGGATTTCCGGCGTGAAGCCGGTGATGGCTCGTTCGACCTGGGCGTTGTGCTGAAGCGCAACATTACGCGCTACGAATCCACCGTTGACGACGTCTTCTTCATCGAGGAGCTCGTGAAGGGTGTTGCCAAGCACGAGGCCGAACTGGATGACGAACTGCGGCCGCTGGCGCCGGAATGGCCCATCGAGCAAATCGCCCGCATGGACCGTGTTGTCTTACGCATGGGGCTGTACGAACTCAAGTACGCTAAGGATGTCCCGCCGAAGGTAGTCATCAACGAAGCGGTGGAGCTGGCCAAGGCATTTGGCGGCGACAACTCCAGCAAGTTCATCAACGGGGTGCTGGGTACGGCACTCAAAAAACAAAACGGTGAAGACATCACTAAACCAGCCAAGGCAGAAAGCAAAGAGGCGGCGTAAGTATGTCTGCCATGAGACGCCGCCCGCGACCAGAAAACAACGGCCAGGGCCCTGCTAAAAGTCGTATGGACAACATCCGCCGGCCGATTGAAGGCCTGCGTAAGTTTGTGACGCGCCGGCCAGCCATCGAAGAAGTAGTGCATGAAACCACTTCCGGCGGCATTATTTTCCGCCGCAGCGCCAAGAACAATGAACTGGAAATCCTGCTGATTAAGGACGCCAAGAACCGTTGGACCATCCCGAAGGGCCACGTGGAAGAGGGCGAGGAGCCCAAGGACACCGCCGAGCGCGAAATACGCGAGGAAACCGGCCTGCAGGAAATGCACGTGCGTGACTGGCTGGGCAAAGTCAACTTCCGCTATCGCCGCAATCACACGCTGGTGCTCATGACCATGCACATCTACCTGGTGCAAGCGCTGGGCCAGACCGACCGGTTGCACCCGGAAGACTGGCTGAGCGACATCCAGTGGCTGCCGGCGACTGAGGCCGTTGACGACATCGCCTACGAAGACATCGGCAAGCTGATGTTGCTTGGCATGAAGAAAATCAGGGATAATAAACTCTAGAAAGGAATAACCGAAGTTTATAGTTTCTCGTTCATCGCTTATCGCTAGTGCAAGCTAGGGTAGACGAAAAACGGCAAGCGATAAATCGTCTTTAACCTATGGACACTACACCGTACCAACAGCTGGCCGCCGCTAAACTGGGCGGAGAATTTGCGCAGCTGGACCTGCTGATAACCGCGCTGACCCACCGCAGCTACCTAAATGAACACCGCAGTACCGTAAAGGAACACAACGAGCGCCTGGAGTTCCTGGGCGACGCCGTGCTGGAGCTGGTGGTTACCGAATACCTGTACGCCAACTACAGTGAACCGGAAGGCATCCTGACCAACTGGCGGAGTAGCCTAGTGCGCACCGAATCCATCAGCGCGGCAGCCACACGGCTTGGTTTTGAGCCGCTATTGCGCTTAAGTCGCGGTGAAAACCGCGGCACGGCCCGCGCACGGCCGCAAATCCTAGCCAACAGCTTCGAAGCCGTCACTGGCGCTATCTACCTGGATAAAGGCTATGAGGCCGCCAAGGTGTTCATTACCGAAAACATCTTGAGCACCTTCGACGACATCCTGAAGAGCGGTTCCTGGATGGACCCCAAGAGCCACCTGCAAGAAGTGGTGCAGAGCCAGGGCGGTTCCACGCCGCAGTACAAGGTGCTGAGCGAGGAAGGCCCGGACCACGACAAAGTTTTCTCGGTGGGCGTGTTCGTGGACGGCGAGCAGAAGGGGCGGGGCACCGGCCCCAGCAAGCAGGCCGCCCAGGTTGCCGCCGCCACTGACGCGCTGCAGCAGTACCATGCCTAAACCCGACCTCCGTCTGTACGAATTTTGTCCGTTTACGAATAAACCATGCCCCGCAGAACCCGGGCTGAGAATGCTGCGAAGGGCGTCGGTGGACAGGCAGGGCCTAAGGTTCCGTGCACTTGAACATCTCATGCTGCGTCTGGCTGACAATCTTTTCGAGAGGTTTTCTGACGAACGCATTGGTGGGCGCGCTCTCTGGGCAGATGTCGTCGTCGAGCCGCTCGAAGTGCACGTGCCCACTTCACTCCGGCCAATAACTGCGGACGAATACGGCGTAATCGTCGACGGTTTCCATGCCTGCATGGCCAAACGGTGCGACGAACTGAACCCGCCACCACAAACCGTTTGACAATAGGGGTCGTTATCTGTAAAATAGGGAAGACTTAAGCAAGTAAGTAATGCCGCTTGGAAGCCAAGCGGTAGGGAAGAAAAGAGTTTTAGAAACATATGCTAGCTATTCGTCTGCAACGTACCGGCCGCAAGGGACACGCCATGTTCCGGGTAGTGGTACAAGACAGCCGCCGCACCCCAACCAGCGGTAAGATTGTCGCCCAACTTGGTACGTACGACCCGCACACTAAAGCGGTTGCTTTAGACAACGAAAAGGCTAGTTTTTATCTAACCAACGGCGCCCAGCCGAGCCCTCGCATTGCTAGCTTGCTTAAAAATGAAGGCGTAAAGCTACCCAACTGGGTAGAACAGGCCGACAAGAAAACCGGCGCTATCCGTAACCCCGAAAAGCTCCGCCGCAACCAGCCCAAGGAAGCCCCTGCCGCCAAGGCAGAAGCGGCCACCGAAGCTCCGGTGGAAGCAGACGCCGAACCAACTGAAGCCGCCGCCCCAGCACCTGCTGAAGCTGCGGCCGAAGCACCTGCCGAAGAGGCAGATTCAGAGGCGTAACAACACCTCTCACCTTTATAAAATGTAACTTTTCAGGCTAAGCACTTTCCCGTCTTTTGTTATAATGCTCACTTAGCAACCTGAAACGAGGAGGCTTACCACTATGGCTACCAGTATCGACCAACAATTCGTTGAATTCATCGTAAAATCACTTGTAAATAACCCAGACGCTGTTGTTATAGACCGCCGGATTGATGAAAAAGGTGTGCTGCTGGAACTGACGGTAGATGCCGAAGACCTCGGCCGCGTCATCGGCAAGCGCGGTGCTACGGCCCAAAGCCTGCGCACCCTGCTGCGTGCCCTAGGCACCAAGAACGAGGCCCGCTACAATCTGAAAATCGTTGACGTCGACCGCCCGGAGAGCGAACGCGGTTCCCGCCCGGCACCTTCCACGGACGGTGGCGACGACAGCTACTCTGATGACACTAGCGCTGGCACCGACACCGGCTCTACTTCCAGCGCCGCGCAGGACGATGACGATATAACCGCCCTTGCTGACGACGACGCACCTGCTGCCGAAAAGCGCGAAAGCGACACGGTCGCCCGCACCCGCAAAGAACTAGCGGATTTAGACGACCTAGACATCTAAGCCCTTGCCATCCTAACGTGCTTACGCTATAGTTAAGCCCAAGCTTCGTTCTAAAGAAGCGGTTCTTTTTAAAACAAATACTTGAAGCTCACTGCGAGCCACCAAAGGGTGGGAGCTTTATGTGTCGAAAAGACCAGCGTCCAAGCTGGTCTTTTTGTTTGGACGGCCGCAAGGTATACTAATACTATGCAAAATAACGAAGATATGTTGTCGTTTGCCGTTGGCATAGCCAAGGAAGCCGGGAAAATTATCACCGAGTATTTCTACCACGCCAACCGCTCCGACGTCGTCGCAAAAGACAACGGCACACCGGTAACCGAGGCGGATACGCAGGTCAACCGGCTGGTAATCGACAGGATACGCGCGAAGTACCCGGACCACGGCATTCTGGGCGAAGAGCAATCGCACGAGCAGGCTCGCCGGGAACTTTGGGTATGTGACCCCATTGACGGCACGAACGCATTTATCCACGGCATACCGACGGCCCTGTTCTCGCTTGCCTATGTTGTTGATGGTGTGCCGCAGGTTGCCGTCATGTACGACCCGTTCCAAGATCTGGCATTCACCGCAGTGCGCGGTGGCGGGGCTTTTTGTAACGGCCAGAAGATCCAGGTGAGTGCACGGGAGGCCCTGGACGGGGCTACCATCGGCAGTACTGCATCGTACCACCAAATTAAGGAACGCGCCGCCGTCTGCGATTGGCTCACCGAGCAAGGTGCTTCGCTGCTAATGGCGCCGGGGAACGTGTTCCGGTCCGGCCTGGTAGCCCGCGGCCTGATGGACGCACACATTTTCCCTGGCCGGGGCGCCCACGACATTGCGGCGGCCGCTTTGATTGTGCCGGAAGCGGGCGGCAAGGTGACCGACCTGGACGGCAACGAGCAGCGCTACGACCGGCTCATCCGCGGCGCCATTATCTCAAACGGCCATTTGCACGGCCAACTGGTCGAAGCGGTAAAAAAACTGGGCAGCGAGCAGTTTTTGGGCTACTAAATGAAAATCCAAGTTATTACCCTGTTCCCGGAAATGTTCGAAGGCGTGCTGGGCAATAGCATGCTGTGGAAGGCGAGCGACCGCGGCATCGTGGAGTACAGCTTTATAAACCTGCGCGACTTCGGACTGGGCCCACGCAAGCAGGTCGACGACACACCCTACGGTGGTGGCGACGGTATGCTGCTGAAGCCCGAACCGGTTGTAGCGGCAATTGAACTCGCCAAGCAAAACGACCCCGACGCGCTGGTGTTACTGCCAACCCCGCGCGGCAAAGTGTACAAGCAGTCGGACGCCAAAGAACTGGCGGCGGACGCCAAAGGGCTTATCATCGTCTGTCCGCGCTACGAAGGCTACGACGAACGTATTACCACCTTTGTGGACCGCCAATACTGCATGGGCAATTATGTACTGACGGGCGGCGAACTGCCGGCTATGACCATCATAGACAGCGTAGTGCGCCTAAAGCCCGGCGTGCTGGGCGGCGATATGAGCGCCGAAATCGAATCGTTCCAGCAGGACGACGCTAGCGTGGAGTTTCCCCAATACACCCGCCCCGAAGATTTCCGCGGCGCCAAAGTCCCCGAAGTCCTCCTCAATGGTCATCATGCTCAAATTGAGCAATGGCGAAAAAGGCACGCACATAAAGCCACGGACTAAGGGAAAAGAGAGCCGGACAAAATGTATTCCATTTTGCCCGCGCGATGAGAAAAACCGTAGGTTTGTCTCATAAGGCGAAGCCGCTGTACACCATGCCGAAATCGAAAAGTGGCGCCAGTCCCAAGCTAAAAAGGCCTAGGCTAACTCTTCCGGGTGTAGGTAACGATGTAGTACGGGTACGCCTTCTGTACACTAACGGTAAAATCCGCAGCATGGCGGCTCGAAAACCCTGCCGTGAACATGCTTTCGTATTCTGCCCGGGTGAACCAGCGGCCAATGGTGTTTGTGCCGTCACTGTCGAGGACGCGCAGCGCCCATTCTATTGGCCGAGCAGCCGGGCCATAGGTTTCGCACAGGCTCATGTAGTACGGTTCCATAACGACCACACGCCGTTTGGCATGCGCAAACACCAAGTCGAACAGTTCCGGCAGTTTGCTTTCGGCGATATGGTGGACTACGTCTACCAGTATGAATACGTCGGCAGATTTGTAGGCCGCTGCGTCAAAAATGTTGCCCCGTCGCACATCCAGCCCCTGCTGCCGGGCATGGGCCAGATAGACATCATTCAGGTCAATGCCACTGTAGGTGTTGGTGCGGTCGATGTGTCCGGCCATGCCGCCGAAGCCGGCCGCTACGTCGAAAACGCTGACGTGCTTGCCTACGGCGCGGCGAAACGCCCGTAAAACAGGCCTAGTGTGGATGAGCGGGATGGTGAGGCGGTACAGCCATGGGTGACGGTACTGGACGCTGGAACTCATAGTTCACTATAATACAGCATATCGTAAGGAGGGATTAGCTATGAGATTGCCATTCATTAAACCAGTGTACGCACACTGTGATTTGCCGTGCGGGGTTTATGACCCGGCGCAGGCGCGGATTGAGGCGCAGAGCGTGAAGGCCATCATGGACAAAATGGCGAACTTTGAGGGCGACGATCGTGTACGGGCGCTTATCATCAAAGAGCAGCGAGCGGAAATGGTGAAACACCACCTGTGGGTGCTGTGGACTGATTATTTCAAGCCCGAACACCTAGCTAGTCATCCGGACCTCCACGACAAATTCTGGAAAGCCACCAAGCAAGCCGGCGAGTGCAAGCACCACAGCGAACCAGCTGAGGGCCAAAAACTACTGGACATGATTGATGAAATCGCGGAAATTTTCTGGGCGACTAAGAAGGCCTAAGAAACACTTCCTCATCCGGCAGGTGCAGGGCGACAGTATGGCGCCTGCGCTGAAGGCCGGGCAGCTGGTGGTTGGCCGCCAGACGCGCGAACTGTCGCCCGGTGACGTGGTGATTGTCAGTCACGGCGGGCTCGAAAAAATAAAGCGCATCGAAAAACAACAGGGCGATTTGATTTACCTGCTGGGTGACAACGCTGGTGCCAGTACCGACAGCCGCAGTTTCGGCTGGGTGCAGGCCAAAACCATCATCGCTAAAGTCATCTGGCCAAAATTGTAGGAGCAACGTATGGCACAAAAGGATTTTCCGCCGCTAAAACCAAAAGTAGTACTGGGCGTAGTGGCGCACCCGGATGACCTGGAGTTTACCTCCGCCGGCACGGTTGCTAAGTTTGTGGCCGACGGCGCCAAAGCATACTATTTCATACTTACCAATGCCAATAAGGGCAGCGATGACCGCAGCATACAACCAGATGCCTTGCGTGACTTACGGCGCAAAGAACAGCGTGCCGCCGCCAAGATTTTGGGGCTTACCGATGTGTTCTTCGGTGATTACGACGACGGCACCCTGGAGTGTGGCCAGGCCGTCAAGCGCGACATCGTCCGCGTTATTCGACAGGTGAAACCGGACGTAGTAATTACCATGGACCCCAGCGTGCTGTATTCGGCCGAACGCGGCATTGTGAACCACCCCGACCACCGCGCGGCTGGCCAGGCGGCCCTGGATGCCGTGTACCCACTGGCCCGCGACCACTTAAGTTTTCCGGAACTCTTAGCAGGGGGCCTGGAGCCGCACAAAACACCCACGTTGCTGCTCGTAAATTTCGAAAAGCCGAACTACTATGTCGATATTACAGATGTGATGCAGGCAAAGCTCGACGCTTTGTGTGCCCACACCAGCCAGATCTCGAACCCAGAAGGCGCCAGTGCCCTGGTGCGTTCGTGGGCAGAGGCCGCGGGCAAAGCGTCCGGCGTGCACTACGCCGAGGGTTTTGTCCGCATCGACATTCGGCTTTAGGGCCAGGCGCTAGTGGCTGGGCTCAAAGCCTTCGCCCTCGGCCTCAGCCTTAGCGCCCTCACGCAGCGGTGATTCCTTCAGGAATAGCGCCACCACAAACGCGGCGAATGCGAATGGTATGCCTATCAAGAACACGTCACGGAACGAGCCGGCAAAAGCCGTGAGAATCTTCTGGACGACATCCGGTGTCATGCTGTGCAAGCTGGCGGCGCTGCTGCTTAAGCCCTTCACGGCGCTACCCGCCGCCTTGCCCGGCAGGACGGCCTGGACGTGAGCAGTTAGGCGGTTGAGCAGTATCGCCCCAAAGATGGCCGCCCCTAGTGTGCTGCCGATGGTACGGAAGAAGACAACTGATGATGTGGCGGTACCCAAGTTCTTGCGCTCTACGGCGTTCTGTACAGCTAGCGTCAGTACCGGCATTACCATACCGATGCCGGCGCCGAGCACGGCCATCCAAACACCCAACAGCACGCGGTTGGTACCGACGGCGATGTGTCCGAACAACCAGAAAGCCAGCGTCACCACGGCCGTACCGACGATGGGAAATTTGCGGTAGTGGCCGGTCTTCGCAATCAAACGGCCGGCGGTTACCGAAGCAGCCATCAGCCCGGCAACCAATGGCAGTAGCATCAGTCCGGACTTGGTGGCTGAGTCGCCGCGGATAATCTGCTGGTACTCCGGCAGGAAAATCAATGCGCCGAACATGACGATGCCGATGATGAAACTCAGCAAACTGGCCACACCAAAGACGTGGTTCTTAAACAACCCGGGGGGCAGGATGGGCTCGCGGGCGAAGCGTTCGCGCCACAGGAACAACATGGCGCTTACCAAGCTGCCGGCGAACAGCCCCAAGATTTGCGGCGAACCCCACGGGTAGTCCACACCGCCCCACACGGTAGCCAGCAGCAGACTGACTACGCTCACTGCCAGTAGTGCCGCGCCGGCGTAGTCTACTTTGTGCGGCGAACGTTTGACGGGCAGGTGCAGCCGTGCCGCAATGGCCGCGAGCGCCACCAGGCCAATGGGGATGTTGATGTAAAACACCCAGCGCCAGCTGAGGTGGTCGGTAAACAGGCCGCCCAGCAACGGGCCAATGACACTTGAAACGGCGAACACAGCCCCAAAGTAGCCCTGGTACTTGCCGCGCTGCCGTGGTGAGACGATGTCGCCGACGATGGCGAACACCAGCACCATCAGCCCGCCGGCGCCCAGGCCCTGCAGGCCGCGGAACACAATCAGCTGGTTCATGCTTTGCGCTGCGCCGCATAATATTGAGCCGACCAGGAAAATGATGATAGCTATCTGGAAAATCTTCTTGCGCCCGAACATGTCGCTGATTTTGCCGTACAGCGGTGTGGCCACGGCGCTCGTCAAAAGGTAGGAAGTCGCCACCCAAGAGTATTTGCTAAGCCCGTGCAAATCGCTGGCAATTTTGGGCAGGGCGGTCGAAACAATCGTCTGGTCTAGCGCGGCCAGCAGCATGGCTAGCATCAGCGCGCTAATCACCACCATGATTTCGGCGTGGCTGCGTTCCTCGAAATGCTCTTCGTGCACCGGCTGGCTGAGCGTGGTAGGGGCGGCCGCAACGCTTGCCATCACCCGGGGGCGTAGTTTGTTCCGTAGTTTTTGTAGCACTAGTTTTCCTCCTGCTTGGTTTGTTTGTCTAGGTCACTCATAAAATGCTGAATCATTTTTTCTTGCACCCGCAGCCATACCACCAGCTCTTCGTCGGTTAGGCCTTCGACGATTGCCTCCATAACCCTTTGGCGCCGCTTTTCAATGTCGTGTAGTAGCTTTGCGCCGCGCCGTGAAACCGACAAGCACTGGATGCGCCGGTCGTCTCGGTCTGGCTCGCGGGTTACCAGTTGGTGCTCTTCCAGCCCTTCGGCCAGCTGGGAAACGGCGCCCGCCGAAACGCATAGCTGCTGGGCAAGGTGTTTAAAGCTGGCTGGCTGCTCGTGTTTTACAGCGAACAGCAGTTCCAGTTGCGACTGGGAAATGGGGTAGCGTTGGCTGGCGGCGTGCAGGCGCGTGCTGATGGCACGCTTGATGGTGCCGGTGTTTTCAAACAGGCGACGTACCATTCGTTTGTGTTCAGCGGCATCCATCATAAATAGTTTAGTTACTAAACAGTATAGTTACTAAACAAATTTGTGTCAACAAACCCGGCAGTTAAATTGAGGAAAATCCTGCAGGCTAGGAGTGAGATATTTCATAGATGCTTCGCTTCGGCCTTAGTACCATATAACTGTTGTAATTTGAAGGAGAAGCATATGGCACAAGGCACAGGCAAAGGTTGGCACGGCGACCCTGGCGGCCACGCACGCGCCGGCCGCAAAGGCGGCATGATGAGCTCGGGCAACTTTCGGAATGACCCAAAGCGGGCAGCCGCCGCCGGCCGCATTGGCGGCCGCATGAGCCCGGGTAACTTTAAGAATGACCCCGAACGCGCTAGGGTAGCTGGCCGAAAAGGGGGAAGCAGATAAAGGACGGTCCATGAATTTGGCACATTTCGGGCGTTAGGCTCCGGTCCTCACATAGTTGCACTTGCGATGCTTTGCTCGCGCCTACAAAAAGCCAAGACTTTGGCTTTTCGGGTGCTCGCCTACCATCCCGAACTGCGCTCAAATGCATGAACCGTCAGCATAACATAAGGAGGACTGCCTTATGATTTGGAACATCATTTTATGGATAATTTTTGGCGCCCTGGCAGGCTGGATAGCCTCCATGGTTATGGGCACCAACGCCCAGCAGGGGGCAATTGGTAACATCATTGTCGGGATAATCGGCGCCATTATTGGCGGCTGGGTAGTCGGGCTGTTCGGTGTCAGCGTCAGTACGTTTAGCCTAGGCGGCCTGCTAGTCGCCATCCTGGGCGCCATCATCTTGCTGTTCATTGTACGGTTATTTACTGGTGGCCGGCACCACCACAACGTATAATGTACGGGTAGTGGCATCTGAACAAAAAGGAGACCCCCGGCATGGCGCCAGACGACCCGCACTACACCTACAACGAGCTCACCAACGAGGAAAAGGAGCTGCTGCTCCGCTACGGCTACAAGCCGGGCGAGCTGCCCCCAGAGGAAGAGCGTGAACTGATTGCCGACCTGCGCGCCCAGGGTGACGAAGACGAAGACAGCGACCGCTCCAGTGCCGACATCCCCGGCGACGAGCGCGACAATTAGTTTGCTCCGTTTGGTAAAAAATCGTACAGAATGTCTCCCTCAAGGGAAGTACACTACTAGTGTAAGCAGAAGAGGGGGAGGCTTATGGATAAGCACGTAACCGAAAAACTAAACCTTACGCCCAGGACCCACGCAGAACTTCATAGTGTGCTTACCAGTTTTGAGCTGAAATGGCAGAACAAGGCCCGGCGGCAGATGCTCGAAGGACGCATTTCCCGCTTCTAGACCTGCTAGAACGTCTCTCCGGCTAATGGCTGGCAAAAGCAAGAGCCCCCGCGTTTTCATTCGCGGGGGCTCTTTTCTTTGTCGAGACCTACGCTAGGACGGCACATTTTGTCCGAAAAGCCTGCGCTCCGCGCTCACCGTACTTTAGTACGGCTTCCTTGCGGTGCTCATTTTTCAAACAAACTGCGCTCATCCTAGCGTAGGTCTCATTTTTGTTACGGGGTAGGTAAATCGCCCCGTTTTTTGGCTTCTTCGTGCCGCCGCAGTTCCTCAGCCTCTGCTTTGCCCTTTTCGGCCGCGGCCTCTTTGGCCGCCTGCTGTATAGCCCGTTTCTGCTGTACTTCCTTGCCGAGGTTGTCGGCGTCATCCATCAGTCCCATTGGCGCCTCCTTCCGTCGTTTAGCTTGACCCTATAGTATGCGCCTAGATGGTGTAACCGACAGTGAAATGGCCTACTACGCCCCAACGACGCGGTTGTTGGCGTGCACCCAACCGGCGGTAGTGCCACAGTCCAGGTATTCGCCGTTGATGGGTATGACCGGCAGCTGCGAGCCGTCGGCGACGTAGTAATTGAGGGCTTTGATAACCTGGTATTCGCCGTTGTCGGCCGGCGGGTCTTGGCAGACTTGCTTCACGGCTTGCAGCATCTTGTGGTCGAACACGTATTTACTGATGTTTATGAGGTTACTCGGTGCGTCTTCGACCTTGGGTTGCTCGACGATGCGCTTGAAGTACTCTTTGCCGTCAACATTAGTCATCTCGAAGACGCCGTACTTTTCGACTTCCTCTTTGGGAATGCGCGTGGCAAGTACGCCAGAGGTCGCACCGGCGGCTTCGGTGGCTTCCAGCAGGTGTTTGACCTCCGACGAGCCATCGGGGTTGTAAATGAAATCGTCGCCCATCAGCACCAATACCTGTTCGTCTTCGGGAATCATGTGGGTACAGAGCATAACGGGCACGGCCGTGCCGTAGGGTTGGTACTGGTCCTGGACTACATAGTGGAAGCGGGCACGCTTGGTGAGCGCACGCACTTCTTCTAGCTCCTTAGTCTTGCCCTTGTTTTCCAAGTAGTCTTCCAAAATCTGGTTCTGGCCGTAGTAGCGCTTGATCTGGTCGAACTCTTCGCCCACTACAAAAAAGAACTCGGTAATCCCGGCCCGGATGCAGTCCTCGACCACGTAATCGACAACCGGGCGGTTGCCAACCGGCAACATACACTTCTCAATCGCTTTGGTAATCGGCAGGCGGCGCGTGCCATAGCCTGCCATAGGTATGATGGCTTTAGTACATTTCATATCTGTTATTCTACCATAAAAACAGCGGACCGTAACTGTTAGCGCGCTTACAGCACTCTGCGCAGGCCTTACCTAAGTCCGGTTTACTACGTACTGGTCGTCACCGGTGGTAAGTACGTTTATGACACTTTCCGTTGCCATGTCGCTAGCCGTGCGCAAGCAGTCACGCGTTTTGTAGGCGGCGTTGTCTACCGTGCAGTACCACTGAGCAAGCGGCAGCTTCTGGAAGCGTTCGTCTTTGACACCTTCAACATCGAATGCGGCCCGGGCACCATGCTGGGTTATGCGTTCATACAATGCATCCATGTTAAAACTCGGCGTGCCACCGGCATTGATGATGAGCACACCCTCTTTGGTGCTATCCAGCAGGTCTTTGCCGATTAGCTGCTCGGCCTGCGAAGATACATGGTTAGTTAGTACATCACAACTGGCCATTAATTCCGGCAGTTCTAGATACTCGATACCCAACTCTGCCTCTAACTCTGGCTTGCGGTGACGGTTCCAGTAGCTGACCTTGCCAGCCCCGAGCCGGAGCAGCAGACGCGCAACGCGCTCGCCAATTCGCCCCATGCCGATTACACCTACATGGACATCAGGCAGGCTCTGCGTAAGCGTGGGCGCCTCTGTGCCCGGGCCGCCAAATTGCAGTGCCCGGCGGAGCATCATCAGCAACATAGTGATGGTGAACTCACTGACTGCAGTTGTTGTATTCCCTGGCGTATTAGTGATGCGTACGCCCTTTTTTGTCAGTGTTTCGTGCCTGGGTATAAAGTGCGCCCAGTCAGCCCCGGTAAAGGTGACGACTTTTAGCTCTTCGCCCACTGATTCGGCCACTCTTTCAGTAGTGGTCTCTAAGCCGCCTATGATGTATCCTGACTTACCCCTAAGTGCCTCGATTAACTCATCTTCGCTCATATGGGCATTCTCAATACGCTCTACTTCAAGGCCGGCGGCACGAAGGCGCTCTTCATGTTCGGGAAAAATAAACAGGGTATCGGTTACTAAAACAGTTGGCTTCATGGCTCTCCCTTCCTGCTGTATTTATTCTGGTGAGTCAACCTGCACGGTGCCCAGCAGTTTCAGCTTATGCGCTAGCCGCTTGCGGTATATGAACACTACAATCACCAAGCAGCAAACAGTGAAGTAGATGGGCAGCAGTATGTCCACGCGTACCTGCCAGATGGCAAAAATGCCGAGCAATGCTGCCAGCCCCTCGATGATGAAGAACGTTGGGTCTTCGGTCTCGGGTTTGCGCCAAGTTTTTACGAAGGTTGGGATGTAACCAATCAAATCGGCCAGGATGGCGGTAAGGATGGCCAACAGTCCGTTTGCGGTTAGTGCGTAGATTGCGACCGCCAGGCAACCAATGACCAAGCAGAGCTTGTCCAGTCGCGACGCCCCGCCGACCCCGTACAGAAACGACATCACCAATAGATACGTCGCGCGTGTCAGAAAGATGCCGGCAAAGATGATGCCCGCAACATTTGTGGAGTGTAATACGCCTAGCAAGCCGGCAATCGAGGCCAGCCAAACGATGAGACGCGTTACGCGATGCGGCTTGGCCTTGCCGGCCAGCATGCTTTTGGTGTAAAAGATGGGGGAAATCAGGGAAAGGACCAGGGTTCCGGCAATCCAGTAATTCATGCGCTTATAGTACCATGTGTTCTACTCATCGGTGCGCTACTTAGCCAAGGGGAAGGTTTGAATGGCCTCCCAAACATGCTCCATTTCGGTTTTGGTGCCGATACTCATCCGCACGTACTGCTGGCCTAGCCCCACGTTGCTATCGCCACCACCCTGCTGGATGCATATGTCGTCTGCTTTCAAATGCTCTACGAAGTGTTGGGCGTCCGACTCATCTCCAAAATCGATAAGCACGGCATTAATACTGCTTGGGATTAGGCTGTACCCGGCAGTTTGCAGCCGCTTTTCTAGCGCGGTACGGGTTTCGACCAGTTCGGCACGCACTGCGATGTAGTGGTCTTGGTGCTGCAAGGCAGTGAGGGCGGCGCCCACAGAGGTGTATGCCGTGTTGAACCACATTGTTTCAAGCGCCAGTTTCTTAAAGTGGGTCGGCTGGGCAACTAGGTAGGCAATCCGGAAGCCCGCCAGTGCGAAGCCCTTAGAAAAGCTGCGGGCAACAACCAGGTTGGGGTTTGAGGCAACTTCGGCAATCACCGACTCGGACGCAAAATCGCCGTAAGCTTCGTCTACGACCACGGTTGTATCGGGATTGTTCCGCACTAACTCCATCACCTTGCGGCGAGATGTCATGCCGGCCGGATTATTGGGGTTGGCCAGGAAGATTAATGAGGCACCCGGAATGGTTTCTGTAGGGATCTGGTAGAGCCCATCTTGCAGCGACCAATGTTCATGCAGCTCCCCACCGAAACGCTTAGCATCCACGTAGCTGATGTAGGTAGGGGTAAAGATGTGTGTTTGCTGGCCGTAGATTGCGCTCAGCAGCAATATGGACTGATCGGTGCCGGCCATGAGTTGCACCGTGTCTATAGGGACGTCGTGGTGCTTGGCGATTGCTTCGCGAAGGGCATCGGGCTGGTGAAAGTAATGGTTGCTGGCGGTGGAGTAAGACTCTAAGGCCTCGTAAATGAATGGTGGTACTGGTTGGTTCAGCACAGTGTAGCGTAAGTCGATGGTCGGCATTCCATTATCATAGCAGAGGCTCTGCGGGGGTAGAAGGAGTCTTGACAGCCGATTTCATCTGTAATAACATTTAACCATATGGTTGAATATACTATGCAGCTGGATGGGGTGTTTGGGGCATTGGCCGACCCCACACGGCGGGATATTTTGTCCCGGCTCAGCTCAAGCCAAATGAACGTCAGCGAGATTGCCGCGGTGTACGAGGTGTCGCTGGCGGCAATTAGCAAACACTTGAAAATACTGGAGCAGGCTTGTTTGATTCGCAAGCGCAAGGCCGGCAAAGAGCGGATTGTGTCCCTGGACGCTAAGGCCATGCGCCAGGCCGCGCAGTATTTGAAGCAATACGAGCGGCAATGGAACGAGCGGTTCGACCGACTAGAAATAATCCTAAAGGAGGACGTATGAGCGAACGGACAATTACACGAGGCAGTTTTACGCTGGAGCGCATGTTTGACGCGCCGGTCGAAAAAGTCTGGGCAGCGTTTGCCGACATGGACGCGAAGCAAAAGTGGTTCCATGGGCCGGATGGGCCGGAGGATGAGCACACCATGGACTTCCAGGTTGGCGGGCATGAGCACAGCGAGGGCATGATTCATGGGGTTATGAGCCGGTTCGAGGCCACGTACTACGACATCGTACCGAACGAACGCATAGTGTACGCCTACGAAATGTACCTGGACGACCAGCGGATTTCGGTGTCGCTGACAACCATGGAATTTTCTAGCGAAGGCGGCAAGACTAAGCTGGTACTGCACGAAGACGGCGCGTTTCTAGATGACTTCGACAGGCCGGAAGGGCGCGAACAGGGCACCCGCGAGCTGCTAGAAGCCCTGGCTAGCAGCCTATAACCTGCTACCTAGGGCTACCTAGAGGACTGTCCTCTAGGTTCGTTTGGCATGTAGAAAAAGCCGCATCAGTTTGTTAAGGATGCCTGATGGCATCAACTCGGTTACTCATGCGGCCAGTCCCCTGGAGCGGTTTGTATCACAGAGGACTGTGGGCTTCGGCAGCAGGCTACGTGCTGGTGGGCTGTTTGGAGGCTTGGCTTGAAGCGTTACTGGCGAGCATCATCGACCAGTCTTTCTGGGCATCCCGGCGGACGATGCTTGCGACACTCCGGATGCAGTCAATGAAGATGGCCGCTGTCACTATCACCCACAAGACCAGTACTGCGGCTAGCTGCCAGAGCGGGGTATCGGCCGGAATCGGCAACGGTGCAGTCAGGAGCAGGTGAAATAGGTACAGGGTAACTACAAAGCCGGTCAGCTCGGAAATTGCTCGGATGTACAACCGTACCACGGTTCCCCCATCAGCTTTCAGGACGTCCGCCTACTTGGCGAAGCAAACCTACTGTAGCAAGCTCGGGGGCGGACGGCTGTGAAGCGCTTTACATCTGTTAGCATATGCCGTATGATGGCACTATAAAGCGTTGAAAGGGCTTGCCACCCCGGAGCTGCCTGCGATGAGCATGGACGGAAATCTCAACCGTAAAATGGAGAGGCTGGCACTGGTCAGCTGCAGAGGCCGCGGGTAGCGATATCCCGGTGAAGGCAAGATGGTAACACGAGACGGCTGTAGATAATCTATGAAGACTCGTTCTTGCTAAACACTAATTCTAAAGTGTTTGGTACGAACGAGTTTTTTAGTACCAACAGAAAGGTAAAACCATCTTATGAATGCCCAAGACATTCGAAACGCCTACCTAAAATTCTTTGAAGACCGCGGCCACAAGGTGATTCCGCGGGCACCGTTAGTGCTGCAGAATGACCCAACGACGCTGTTCACCGGCAGCGGCATGCAACAGCTCATGCCATTCCTGCTGGGGCAGAAGCACCCCGAAGGTACCCGTCTGGTCGACAGCCAAACGTGCATCCGCGCACAAGATATTGACGAAGTGGGTGACAACCGACACACCACATTCTTTGAAATGCTAGGTAACTGGTCCCTGGGCGACTATTTTAAAGCTGAGCAGTTCCCGTGGATGTTCGAGTTTCTGACCGAGGTAGTTGGCCTTGACCCCAAAAAACTGTATGTCACCACGTTCCTGGGTCATGCGGAGTTTGGCATACCAAAAGACACCGAATCCGGGGAAATTTGGAAAAAGCTATTTGAGAGCAAGGGAATTGAAGCTGGCGAAGCAGAGATTGGCACCGAAGCGGATGGCTACCAAAAAGGTATGGCACCAGGTGTTCGCATCTTTTATTATGCAGCCGACAAAAACTGGTGGTATCGTGGCAAAAACATTGCCGATATGCCAGTGGGCGAGCCGGGCGGCCCAAGTAGCGAAATCTTTTACGAGTTCGACTATGTAGAGCACAATACGGAATACGGGCCAAAGTGCCACCCCAATTGCGATTGCGGTCGGTTCGTGGAGATTGGCAACAATGTGCTAATGCAGTATGTGCGTACCGAAAAGGGCTTTGAGCCGTTGCCAAATAAGAATATTGATTTTGGTGGTGGCCTGGAGCGAATTGCGATGGCCGCCTTGGATAGCTCGGATGCCTTCAAAATAAGCATTTTATGGCCGATTGTGCAGAAACTGGAAGAGATTTCAGGCAAGAAGTACGATAGCAACGAAACGAGCATGCGCGTGATTGCCGACCATTTGCGCGGCGCCGCTTTCCTGGCCGTCGACGGCGTGGTGCCGAGCAACAAAGAGCAAGGCTATGTGATGCGCCGGCTGATGCGCCGTGCGATTCGGTTTGCGTTCGACCTAGGCGTGGAGCAGAACTTTGTGGAGCAAGTGGTGCCGGTGATTGCCGATATGTACGAAGCCGACTTCCCTGAAGTCAAAGCCAACCGCGATAAGGTGATTGACGTGCTGGTGAAGGAAGAAAAAGTCTTTCGTCAAACCCTACGCAAGGGTCTCAAAGAGTTTGACTCTATTGCAGGTCAGAAGATGACGGGAGACTACGACACCGGCACTACGCCGCCAGAAATGAGGGCAGTCATATTTGGGACCGAACTCTTCAGGCTATATGACACCTATGGCTTCCCAGTTGAGTTGTCCGTTGAAGAAGCTTTCAAGAGAGGTATCGAATTAGAATCAAATTGGAAAGACAAGTTTGACTATGAGATGGATATGCAGCGTGAACGGTCACAAACCGCAGCTAAAGGGACATTCAAAGGTGGCTTAGGCGGTCAGAGTGATATTCACAAAAAGTACCATACGGCGACGCACCTGATGTACCAGGCGCTGCGGCAAGTGCTGGGCGACCACGTGGTTCAACATGGGTCGAACATCACCGAGGAGCGGCTGCGGTTCGACTTCAGCCACCCGGACAAACTGACGCCGGAGCAGATTAAGCAGGTGGAAGACATCGTGAACGAGCAGATTCAGAAAGACCTGAAAGTTAGCTATGCCGAATACCCAACCGAGCAGGCCCGCGGCGAGCTAGGTGCCCTGGGTGCCTTTGGCGACCGCTACGGCGACACGGTAAAAGTCTACAAAATGATAGAGGGCGGCGCCGAAAAACCATTCAGTTTCGAAATCTGCGGCGGCCCGCACGTGGACCACACGCTACAACTGGCCGAAGACAACAAGCACTTCAAAATCCAAAAGGAAGAATCAAGCAGCGCTGGTATCCGCCGCATCAAAGCCGTCCTGGCATAGGTGCGTACAATAGCTCAAGCATGTATTCCACGATTGTCATAGTTGGCCCCAGCGCAATTGGTAAAACGTTTGCCGTGGAACGACTTATGGCTGTTTGGCCTGAGCTGTTTGCGTGTGTTAGGGTCCACACCACTCGCCCAATGCGAACTTCCGAAACGGAGCGGGGTGACCGTGTGTTTGTTTCGGATGATGCATTCGAGCGAATGGTGCAGAGCGGCGAACTCGCTATTCACGAACGCTTTGCCGGTAATCGGTACGGCTACCGTGCCGATGACCTAAAACCTGCCGGGAGGCACCTAATTACCAATGCCCCGCCATTTTTTGTGCCGAAGTTCCTAGGGCTCGAAGGCTTGTTGGTGGTTGGTCTGCAGGCGCCTGCAGACTACAGCGATTTGTTGGAGGCGCGCATGAAAGTCCGCGGTGACTCGGAGGAAAGCAGGCGGGTGCGCCGGGCGTTCATTGAGCGTGACATACAGGATTTGGAAGCGCTAAGGCCGCAGATTGCTGGCCGTGGAAAGGTCTTTGAAGTTACGGATGACCAAACCATCCCGACCAAGGTAATCCCGTGGATTTTGGAGCGGCTAAAGAGTTAGCTGGACTGCCTGAGGTCCACAAACGGCATGGCGCCGTCGGTGCGGATACGGTCGCCGCCGCCGTTCCGGGCGTGGAAACCGCTGGTGAAGTGCGGTACAACTTCGACGCGTGCCGTGGCGCCGGACGATGTTATGTCGGCCACGAGCAGGTCGCGTTCTTCGTCGATATGTTCGCCAATCTTGTGCGTAAACTGGCCGGTGAACAGCGACAGCCCGACGTGCGTGTCGTAATGCACGGCGCCCAGCCAATCGGCTGTAAAGCCGCCGGGTAGCCACCAATCGCCGGGTGTTTTCCAGAAGCGCACGTGGTGGCGGTTGCGCGGATTGTCGCCGATTTGTTTCTGAAATGAGTAAGCTTGGCGGTAGCCGAACAGGTAAAGTGTGCTGCCCGGCGCGGCCGGGTAGCTTTTGCGGAAAATGACGGCGTGGATGATGCGCAAGGTACTACGGAACGTTGGCCGGTCGGCCTCAATCCAGCCGGCGGCCAGCATGGTACGGCGCAGCTGCCGTGCCGAACCCAGCACCGCCACGTTGATGGGGTCGCCTAGCAGCCCATCGCTAGTGCGTGCCCGGCCCATGTAGTAGTCGGGCAGGTAGATTTTGCTAAGCAGACGGTGGACGCGCGGCAGAGTGGTATAGGCAGCCAATGCCCACAGGAACAGCAGGCCCAGCACGAAGCTGCCGTGCAGGATGTTGTGGAGCGAGTAGCGGTAGGCGAAGTAGATGAGCGCCAAGATGACGACAAGCGTGGCTAGCCGGGCTAACCGGATGAGCAGGTTGAAGATGAAGGTGCTGCTGGCGGCTAATTTCGACCGCTGTGATGATGCCATATCGCCCATACTAGCACAGTTCGAAAGGGTTTAGAGCCACTGCCCGGCGGCGAGCGGAGAGCGCCCGGCGAAATATTCGGCGGCAGCGACCGACCAGAGCTGGCGGGGGTTGCCGTCCGGGATGGGCAAGAGTTTGCCGTCGTCATCCGCGTAGACCTTGAACAGTTCTTGGCCTTCGTCGATGTACGGTGCAACTGCTGCGGCCGTGAAGGCTTCGCCGTCCAGGCCGAAGCGCTGGGCGCCGTAGTGGATGAAGGCTTGGTCGATGACCCAAACGCGGTCGCCGTGGTAGCGGTCACTCAGGGTAGTTGCAACTTCGGTGGGCGTGCACTGGAAGCCGAATGGCGTGGCTAGCCGTGCGGCGCGGGCTTTGATGTTGTCCAGCGGCAGCAGGCCGGCGTACTCGGACGGGATGTATGCCAGTGCGTGCAGTTCGTCGGATGACGGCTGCAGTTGTTCACCGCGGGCGTCGCGGAAGGCAACGTAGCCGTCATGCCGCAGGAAATGCCGAATGCCGCTTCGGTACATACGGTCTGCCAGGCGGGCGTAGCGCTTGTTCCCTAGCAGGCGGCTGGCAGCCAGCATGCTGCGGGCGGCCACAAAGTGCGCCTGCGGGTAAATGACGGGGTAGATGGGTTCGACGGCACCGTCGCCGGTGGGCAGGATGGAATCTTTCCAGTAGGTAACGCGCAGCGTGTAGTGTTCGGCGCCGGGCGGCGGGGCCTTTTGGAACAGGCTGTCTTTGTCCAGGCGGGCGGCAACGTACTGGGCGGCTGCGACCAGCGATGCCCGGTGGTGTGTGACGAACTCAAGCCCGGCTAACCGGTCGATGTGAACCAGGCTTTCGGCGGCAATTAGGAACAGTGATGTCGTATCGCAAGCGTTGTAAGTGGTGGTGCCGTCCCGGGCGGGCAGGACGGCACCCGGCAGTTCGTGGTGGATGCGACCTGGCTCCTCGCCGGTAGAGGGGTCGTTGCGGGTGCCCTGGAAGCGGGCGCTCATGTGCAGTTGGGCCAGCAGGATGTGCGGGTTGCCGCTAATGATGCCGGCCATGAAGCCATCACGCGAGAAATTTGCCGGGTAGCTAGGGAAGCCGGCCGCAAAAAATAACTGCCCGGTTTCATCGGTACGGGCGTAAACGTCAAAAATTCCGCTCCCTGCACTGGGAGCCGTTGCTTGCGGCGTAATCATAAGCTTCATTTAAGCACAATTTGTACAAAACTGTAAACAAATCGTTTGACATAGTGCTTCGCTTGGCTTTATTAGCTACTGGACTTTGCTGCGCACGGCCCCACGGAGTACAATGTGCTGTAAGTGTTCCATGCGAAAACGACAGGATAAATCTACTTAGGAGGGATAGGCGGTGCGCAAACTAATACTGCAGATGATGATATCGGTGGACGGGTTCGTGGCGGGGGAGAAAGATGAACTGGACTGGATAGACACCGACCCGACGCTCGGCGAAGCCCACTTTGCGCTGGCCAAGGGTGCTGATGCGGCCATCATGGGGCACGAAGTTTACCGTGACATGGCCAGGTTCTGGCCCGAAGTTGCCAAGACGCCGGGGGTGCCGGAAGCTGCTTTCGCGAAGCTCATGAACGGCATGAAGAAGTACGTCGTGAGCACCAAGGAAGAAACGCTGGGCTGGAGCAATGCCGAACAGCTATTGGTTGCAGACAGTGACGATTTGGTAAAAAAAGTGGCCGCCATGAAAGAACAGGCCGGCAGCTACCTGCTAGTGTACGGCGGTGTGCAAACGGCCCAGACGTTAGTAAAACACGGCTTGGTCGATGAGTTTGTGCTAGACATTTGCCCAGTCGTGCTTGGCACGGGCAAAAAGTTATTTGACGGTCGTAACGAACTTTCGTTCGTGAGTGCCACGCCGTACCGCTCCGGTGCCATGACGGTTGTGTACCGGCCGAAAGTTGCCGAAGAAGCAGCTGCCCAGCCAGCCTCCAAAGCGCCGGCTGGCGATTCCGTGGAGTTTGGTTCGTGGGCCAAGATTCTGGTGGTGGAAGACAATGTGGCGCTGGCCGACATCTACAAAACGCACATGGAGATGATTGGCTACATCTGCTTTGTGGCACACGAGGGCAATCAGGCTCTGGCAATGATAGAACAGGAAAAGCCCAGCCTGGTGCTGCTCGACCTGATGGTGCCGGGTGTGGCCGGTGACCAGATTTTGCGGCGCATGCGCGCTAGCGAATGGGGTAAGAACATAAAAGTCTTGGTAATTTCCAACCTAAATGAAGCCGACGCGCCGGCGGGTCTGCGCGCTGATGGCATAGAGGGCTATGCCGTCAAGGCCAACCTAACCGACGACCAGCTAGACCAAATGGTCAACAAGATATTGGAAGCGAGCCGGCCAGCCGGGAAGTAGCCCGCTGTTGTATATAAAACAACACAACTAAAAACGCGCTGGGTAATGCCAGCGCGTTTTGTTTGGCTAGAGTGCGCCCAGGCCGAGGGGTGAGCCCAGGCCGGTCGGGCCATCGTAGCCGGCGGTGCCTTGGCAGAGGTAAGTGCCGCAGTTGCCGTTGGTGCCGACGGTAACGTCGTGCAAGTTGGAAGCGTAGTTGAAGTTGGCGTAAGGGACGGAGTTAGCAAACGCCGGGAGTGCGACGTTGTTGGCCAGGCCATACATGCCGGCAATCAGCGGGGCAGACAGGCTGGTGCCGCCCACCTGGAACCATCCGCGCATGCCCTGGTAGCTGTAGCTGTCGTAGACGGCGGCGCCGGTGTTCGGGTCGGCATCGGCGGCGACGTCGGCGATGCTGCGGCGCAGACAGCCAGTGTCGGTTTGGAAGCTGGGCTTGAGTTCGTACGCGCTACAGCCGCTGCCGCTGCCGTTCCAGACCGTTTCGGCCTGCCAAGCATTAGCAGCAGTAATGTTCAGTGTAGTGCCGCCTGCGGCGGTCACGAATGGTGAACCCGCGGGGTAGCTGGCGCCGTAACCGCTGTCACCAGAACTAAACACGAACGCAACACCGGGGAAGTTGAAGTGGTTGTCGTAGGCAGTCTCGCCACTGAATTCATTGGAGCCGTATGAGTTTGAGACGACCGTGGCACCCATTTGGCGGGCGCGGTCAACGGCTTTCATCAGGTTCGTGTAGCTGGCGCTGCTGGCTTCAACCAAGATGAGTTTGCAGTTCTGGCAGGTTTGGTGGGCCATCTCGACATCCATCGAAATTTCGAGTGCCCAGCCACTATTGCGCTGTGGGTAGTTAGTGCCGCCGTTCTGGTCGACTTTCTGGAAACAGGCAGCGGTGACGGTGCGCGAACAGCTGGGGAACACTGGCAGGCCGAACGTTTTGTTGTAGGTGGCGAGGTCGGAAACGATGTTTGGAGCGTCGTAGGCCGCCACGACGGCAATCGTGCCGGGGTTCAAGCTGGTGCCGGGCGTTTGGTAGGCGCCGTGGAACTGGGCCGGGCCGTAACCGGCTGGCAGTGTGGTGACGGCTGGGTTGTTTGATTTGTCGGTTTCAACACGCGCAAAGCACCCGGCCATACTGGCGGCTGCCGCATCGCAAACCCGTTGGTGCTTGCCCTTGAGCAGGTGCGGCACGTAATTGTTGCCATGGGCGCCAACCGGCACTTGCAGAGCGATTAAACTGATGAAGCTGAGACACGAGAGAATTGAAAGTATGCTGCGTTTCTTCATAAGCAGCATCATAGCGCTTCTGCTGCGGCAGGGTCAACTAGGCCGTGCTGGGTGCGCCTCTTTTCAGATTGCTCCAGGTGTACTATATCTGGTCCGCTAACCGTTTACGGGGTCTAGGACGGCGCAGCCTGGTTCAGCGGCATTGGCGTCGTCGTACAGATTCGGCAGGCCGGTGTAGGTTGTCCATGCCTGGTGTACGTTTAGGATTTCCTTCTGGATGTCGGCCTTGATGCTGGGGTCTAGGTAGTGGAAGGGGCAGATGTGCTGTGCCTGACCGCTGCTGGAGTGTAAAATGCCGATTTCTACGATGCCGAAGCCGGGGTGGTACTGCGAGTCGTGCGAGCTGACTTCGCCGATCACTTGGCCACCCGTCACATGGTCACCCTTTTTGACCACCGGGTTGTTGATGTGCTCGGTTTCGTAGATGTACTTGGAACTAGGGCTGGCAGCTACCCAGATGGTCTGGTCGCCGCTATACAAGTCTTTGATGTCCACGACCACACCGTCCACCAGCGAGCGGACTTTGGTGCCCAACGGCAACACGAACGTGGGCTGGGGGTTGCGCTTGGTGTTGTCGCCCGGCGCGCGCGGGTCCTGGGTGCCAAAATCGGCAAAAATCAGGTGGAATCCGCCGCTCAGG